>NZ_JAPDPI010000074.1 GCF_026013615.1 Plebeiibacterium marinum | reverse complement strand
CTTTTGTCTCAAGCCGACGGGCTTTTACTTTCTTCCTTCAGCTGAAGAAAGTAAACAAAGAAAGCCGCCGCTGACATGAAAAAGCTAAAAATCACTGCTCTTCGCTAAAAGAAAAGAACTCACTGCGTTCAAACAACTTTTCTTTCTTAACGCTTCGTTTACTGATTTTTTTAACGCTTTTACATGAAGGCGGTTTAGATACCCTAACATATCGCTCATTATTACATAACCTTTTTTTTAATATTAACAATACGCATACTCTTATATTTTTCCTCGGTCAGTAATGATTCAATTATCGTTTGCAACAGGTTTAATTTCAATTAAGGCTGCGCCTCCCTCTACGGTATCACCTTCTTTTACAAACACCTTTTTTACCAAACCCGAAACCTGAGCTTTATATTCGCTTTCCATTTTCATTGCCGAAACAATTATAGCAGTCTCACCTTCCCTGATCTCATCACCCTCTTTTACCATAATTTTTACTATACGTCCGGGCATAGGCGCTTCAATTAACTGTTCCCGCTTCTCGTTTCCGGATGTTTTGCTTTGCTTATATCGCGAAACCGGATCGACGACCTCAACCTCAAAATGATCAGTACGCGTGTTTATCTTGTATAGATTGGGCGTTTTACCTTCAATCAATTCCAGGTTTATGGATTGCCCCTGGTACAAAACCGAATAAACCGAGGCCTCAACCTGAACCACATCCAAATCATACTCTTTACCTCCAATAACAACCCTATATTGCTGGCCGTTTTGTTCAAGCACTTCAATTTTGGCAACCCTGTCTTTAATCTTTAACTCTAATGGCATAACTAATAAGTTTATAATCGTAACAGATTCCGTTTTTTACCAAACTCCTTCCATGGTGATGGCTTATTGGTAACATTATCTCTTACCTGCGAAGCCTGCTTTTTTAAAAAATCCACATAGGTAACAAACATGGCTATATCCTGACAATCAAGCTGGCAAGGTTCATCCAATTGCAAATAATCAGTATTTTTCTCAATAAAATGGGTATTATAAGTCCCATTCACAAAATCGGGGGTATCCATAATTTTCTCCAAAAACGGGATAGAGGTTTTCACCCCGGTAATCTTATATTCATACAATGCCCTTTTCATCCTTTGTATGGATTCCTGGCGGGATTTAGCCCATATAATCAATTTCGAAATCATTGGATCATAATAAATGGGAATCTCATAACCCTCATAAACATATCCATCCGTGCGCACCCCCAAACCGAGTGGCTCTGTTATATGCCGTATCAATCCAGGATTGGGCATAAAATTATTTTGAGGATCTTCGGCATATATGCGGCATTCTATAGAATGCCCATGCATCTTAACATCCTCTTGCTTATAAGATAACTTTTCTCCGGCAGCAACTTTAATCTGCTCTTTCACCAAATCTATCCCTGTCACCCGCTCGGTAATAGGGTGCTCAACCTGCAACCGGGTATTCATCTCCAAAAAATAAAAATTATGCTTTTCATCTACCAAAAACTCAACGGTTCCGGCGCCAACATAACAAACCGATTGGGCAGCCTTTACAGCATATTGCCCCATTTTCTTGCGCAATCGCGTAGTCATTAACGGGGATGGCGTTTCTTCTACCACCTTTTGATGACGGCGCTGAACCGAACACTCCCGTTCAAAAAGGTGAATGGTATTCCCATACTGGTCAGCCAGCACCTGAAATTCTATATGGTGGGGTGACTCTATATATTTTTCGATATAAACGGTATCGTCACCGAATGATGATTTGGCTTCGGATTTGGCCATCTTGTAAGATGACTCTAATTCGTCATGGTTTTTAACCAGGCGCATCCCTTTCCCTCCTCCTCCGGCAGAAGCTTTTATCATTATGGGATATCCTATTTGTAAGGCAACCTCATGCAGCTCTGCTATGCTTTCCAACCTCTTTTTGGTCCCAGGCACAACCGGCACTCCGGATGATTCCATCAGTTTTCGTGCAGTCACCTTATCCCCCATTGATTTAATGGCATCAGCAGAAGGCCCGATAAAAATAATCCCTGACTTTTCCACCTTTTCTGCAAACAAGGCATTTTCAGACAGGAAACCATACCCTGGATGAATGGCATCCGATTTTGATTTCCTGGCAACTTCTATAATCTTATCCATATTCAGATAACTTTCATGGGAGGGAGAAGGCCCTATAAAATAAGCTTCATCAGCATAACGCACATGCATTGATGTTCTATCTGCTTCGGAAAATACAGCAACTGACAAAACGCCCATCTCACGGCACGAGCGCATGATTCTAACCGCAATTTCACCACGGTTGGCAACAAGAATTTTCTTAATCATGGGTATACAGTTTTAACCTCCCTATAAGATATAAACTTATTTTGACAATTACCCACTTATATTTCCCTATTTTACAAAGAGATACGCAACCCAAAAACCACCCACTTTCATTAACAAGAAGGATTCTAAATAGCCACATACAGCGCCCGGGCATAACAATTTTGACTGAAATGTTTTAAATTTGAGTTTTTAGAAAATAATTTAAAATAATATATCATGTTAAAAAAAGCTGTAGAAGAAATTTTAGTAAGACAGATTGAAAGGGAAGCATACTCTTCAAACCTTTATCTTGCAATGGCTTCATGGGCTGAAACCAATGGTTTTGGTGGAGTTTCGGAATGGATGTATGCGCAGGCTGAAGAAGAAAAGATACATATGCTGAAGTTTATGAAATATGTAAATGAAAGGGGTGGCAAGGCTATTATCCCTGCGATTGAGCAGCCTCCTTTTGATTTTGCAAACGTTCAGGAAGTTTTTGAGAAAACTTTAGAGCATGAGCAATTTGTTACTGAAAGCATCAATGAAATTGTAGGTGTGTGTTTGGAAGAAAAAGATTTTACAACCCACAACTGGATTCAATGGTTTGTTACCGAGCAAATTGAAGAAGAAGCTTCTGTTTCGGGCATTATTGACAAATTAAAATTACTAAACGGGCAAAACTTATATATGTTTGACCGCGATGTAGTGGGAATGAGAGGTGCTGTTCCGGGAAGCCAGCAGTAGTCCCTTTATAAAACATAAGACAATTAGATATAAGCTGATGTGCATGTAAATACACATCAGCTTTTTCTTTTTTAATGAAAGTAGTATTTTTGAGGCCAAATTAAACGACATCTCACACACCATTACATTTCTTAATTCTGATGTATGCAGATGCCTGTATTGAAAAACATTTTAAAATGAGAAAAATTGTCAACCCTTTTGTTGAAAGCAAAAAGCACGATTACAAATGTTTTGGTTGCTCTCCCTTAAACGAACACGGTCTGCAACTGGAGTTTTGGGATGCCGGTGAAGAAGTTATTTGCAAATGGATCCCTAAAAAACACATGGAAGGCTATTCAAATATCCTGCATGGAGGAATACAAGCCTTAATCCTCGACGAGATAGCAAGCTGGACTATTTATGCAAAATGTGAAACTGCCGGCGTAACTGCCAACCTGGATATAAAATATAAAAATCCGCTGGAAATTACAGATAAAGAAATTACGGTAAGAGGCAAAGTAGAAAATATAAACAGAAGATTAGCCACCATTACTACTTCCATAGAAAACCACGAAGGAAAAGTTTGTGCTACCGGCACTGTCACCTATTTCATCTTTCCCCAGGATATAGCAAAAGAAAAATACAACTACCCGGGCGTTGAGGCCTTTTATGAATAAAGATGAGCTTACAAAAAAAGTTAAAACAAAATATCCCTCAGGGCTTTATCCCTTCCATACTATATCTTGGCAAATGGATTTTACTATGTGCAATTGTGGGACTGCTATCAGGTTCTGCTTCAGCCATATTTTTAATCTCACTAGAATGGGCCACCAACCTGAGGGAAGCTAATTTCTGGATAATATCCATGCTACCCCTTGGCGGGCTGGTTATTGGACTAACTTACCATTACTTTGGTCAAAACGTGGTAAAAGGTAACAATCAAATACTTGAAGAATTTCATAGCCCCAAGAAAATCATCCCATTAAAAATGGCGCCCCTCGTTCTTTTAAGCACAGTAGTAACCCATCTATTTGGAGGATCAGCAGGGCGAGAAGGAACAGCCATCCAGATGGGAGGAGCCATTGCCGACCAGTTTACAAAAATTTTTAAACTCAAACCGGAAGACCGCAAAATTTTATTGGTTACAGGAGTAAGTGCGGGTTTTGCATCAATTTTTGGTACCCCGCTAGCCGGGGCCATTTTTGCCCTGGAAGTTTTTGTAGTAGGCAGAATGCGATATGATGCCATAATCCCCAGCTTTTTAGCCGCTGTTTTTGCAAACGAAGCAGCTCACTTATGGCCCATCCACCATACACACTATGCCATAGCTACGGTTCCGGATTTATGGGCTCCTGAATTGTTATGGGCAATTTTAGCGGGCATTTGCTTTGGAATTGGGGGTATGCTGTTTTCAAACGCCACTCACTTTTGGGGTAATTTCTTCAAAAAAACAATCAAATACCCACCCCTCCGACCGGTTATTGGTGGTATCGTACTTGCTGCGGCAATATGGGTTATAGGAACCACCCGCTGGATTGGATTGGGAGTCCCCGTTATTGTGGAAGCCTTTGAACAAGAACTTCCCTTTACTGATTTTGCACTAAAAATACTTTTCACATCCTTTACACTGGGAGCCGGATTTAAAGGCGGGGAGGTTACCCCGTTGTTTTTTACAGGAGCCACCTTAGGAAGTGCCTTATCATTGTTTATACCCCTTCCGGTTGCTTTACTGGCAGGAATGGGCTTTGTTGCTGTATTTGCGGGAGCTACCAACACACCGATTGCATGTACCTTAATGGGTATTGAGTTGTTTGGTGCTGAGGCGGGGGTTTTCATTGGAATAGCATGTGCTACGGCCTATTTATTTTCAGGACATACAGGAATATATGGAGAACAGATTATCGGCAGTCCCAAAAACTTTTTATTTGGTGCACACAAAGGAAAAAAATTAAACCAATTATAAAAAAAAGCAGTGATTCAACTTCATAAGAATCACTGCTTCAACATTTACTGTTGGTCACCATGTTTACTACATATTTTTAATTTATAATGGGAACTATTTTAGAGCCAAAGGCTGGTTGTCATTGCTAAAAAACGACTCAACATCCATCATCCAACTTTCAAGAACCAAATCACATTCTTCAAAAGGTAAAAAAGCATTTACATCAGTCATCCAACCTTCCATACCCAGTTCCTCTTCATTTTCCCCAACAAAAGCAGCTACATCAAACATCCACTCTTCCACTTTCAACTCGCTCTCAACATATTCATTAACATCGTAATTTACCAAAAAATCAAAATTTGATGGAGATACTATAGAAACAGATTTTGGTTCCATTAATTCAAAACCGTTTGCAAATGAGTTCATGGTTAATACCAACATAAAAGTAACTAATACAAAAACAAAACTTTCTTTTCTATTACTGCCTAAATTTTTCATGACACTTATTTTTTAGTTTTACATTTTCAATTTCTTTGACGACAAACTATTATCAATCCCTGCGCCAAAACTCCTATGTTATTCCAGCACTGTACATTACACAACACTCACACTCCAATACAAATCCCCATTTCTGTACGGAAGAGCAACAACTACCGTTCGATAACGCACATATAAAAGATCTAAAGGTATTTTATATATGTAACAAATTTATCTATATATTTACCCTGTTTTTCGACATGAATTAATTACTCTACCAATGCTGCATTTTAAAAAACTTATTTTCATTGCTGTTTCTGTAATAATCTACTCTTGCACAACTAAAATACAAAGCAAGGAAAACTCCAACCTGTTGGTTTATATCGGATCCGCATCTCCTACGCCAGGGAAAGGGGTTGCAAGTGCTCATTTTAACACAGAAACAGGCAACATCTCAAATATCGCCTACTCTGGCGACCTTGCAGAAGCGATGTTTTTACATCCCGATACTATTAACAATAAACTATATTGCATTGGAACAACTCTAAATCCCATAGACTCCAGTACAATAAAAAGTATCACCTCATACTCTGTTACCCCCCAGTCAGGCGAACTCTCATTTCAATCCCAAACAAGGGCATTGGGTAGCGGACCTTGTTTTATTGAATACAACGAGAAGCAAAAAAAGATTTTGACAGCAAATTATGGATCTGGAAATGTTTGTTTGTTTGATGACTACAACAACAAAGTCCGTTTTAAGGATTCAAAGCAACACCATGGAAGCGGACCAGACGAAAGCAGGCAAGAAGCCCCACATGCACATGCCATTAGGGTATCCCCTGACAACAAATTTGCCTACGCAACAGATCTGGGCGCTGATAAAATAATGATATACAAAATCAACAGTGATAAACTTCAGACTGTAGATTCCATTGCTTCAGAACCCGGGGCAGGCCCAAGGCACATCGATTTTTCCCCTTCAAAAGAAATCATGGCCGTTGTAAATGAATTAAACTGTACAGTAACTACCTACAAAAAAGACAGTCTGGGACGCTTTAAAAAGGAAATATGTACCGCCACAATGCTGCCCGACACATTTGCAGGCTTTGCCAAGGCAGCGGACATACATTTCTCTCCTGACAATCGTTTTATATATGCATCAAACAGGGGATTAAATAGCATTGTAGTGTATAAAGTAACAGAAGGAAACCTTCAATTGGTAGAAATTTTTACCAACGGGATAAACTGGCCCAGAAACTTTACCCTATCGCCGGATGGACATTATATTTTGGTTGCCAACAAAAATGCCAATAACATCACTGTATACGAAAGAAATAGTAATACCGGAAAAATTGAATCAATTATAAGTAAAACAGAAGTGGAAACTCCTGTATGCATTAGGTTTTTTAGTAAATAAATTCAATATTCGAAACGAAAAACATTATTTATTATAACGATCAGATGAAGCAATTTTTCAAGTTCTTCGGCTACCTGCTTTTGGCAATTATTATTGTAATCATTGGAAGTATTGTGTATTTGCAATTGGGCAATAAAAACCAACAAGCTCCAATTTCGGTTGTTCCCCAAGATGCCATGCTTATCCTGGAAACAGACAACCTGTCGGAAACCATGGTTGATATTACACAAACAAACTACTGGAAATCAATCATCGAAAGCGAAGTTTTGAAAGAATTTAAAGAAGCACTTCTTTCCTACGACGAAACAATTGAAAAAAATAAATGGCTCAAGCCCATCCTAAAAAATCAAAGACTTACATTTTCATTACACACAAACAACACCCGGGATCTTGAATATTTAATAGTCTCTGACATAAAAAAATTTGGGAAGCTCAACATAATTCCCAAACTAACCTCAATGCTTAAAATTCCTGCAAAAAAAAGTGTAATTAACTCTCTTACCCTATATTCTATCTATCTCAAAGAATACAAACTATCCTTACACCTGTCATCCGTAAACAATTTGCTATTATGCTCTTCCTCGTATCAGTTACTTGAACAAGCTATCAGGCAAAAAAGCCATCTCCCGGAGCACATACAAGCAAAACAGAACCATGTAAATTCATATTACACTTCTGACCTGTTTAATATCTATACCAACAACAACTTAATTCACCGGTACTTTTCCGACAATCCATCAACATTTCTTAACAGCCTGGCATTTTCAGCATTAGGAGGCACCTTCTCAACAGAATCCTTCACTATGGAGGGATATACAAGTTTATATGATTCAATTGCCTCCCCCTTTATTCCGTTGAAACACACAACTGCAAACACCAGGAGTTCCGAAAACGTGATCCCGTCAGATGCTTCTCTTTACATTAACTTCAACATAACAGATTTCTCTTCCTTTTACAAAAAATTCCTGTCCCAATACTCCTCCATCGACCCTATTGGCTACCAAACTTATACTGCGGGACTAAAATTAACAGAATCATACATGGGCATCAACCTGAAAGAAGACTTTCTTTCCTGGCTTTCAGGAGAAATATCTTTTATACAGTTTAAACCACTGCCCAATGCCCACGAAGATGATTTTCTTGCTGTTGTAAAAGCAAGCGATATTGATTTCGCCAACCAAAAACTTACCGAATTGGCACAGAAAATTAAAAATCGCACCTCGTTCAGATTCAACCAATCACAATACAAAAACTTCAACATCAACTACCTAAATATCAGAGGCTTTTTTAAGCTATTCATGGGTGGTTTTTTCCACAACAGATCCAAACCCTATTACACTATTATTGATGACTATATATTATTCAGCAATTCTTCAGACCTATTGGAATACAGCATTGATAACTACCTTGTAGGCAACACCCTGGCACGCAACAAAGACTTTCAATCTTTTATGGGCAATTTCAACAATAAATGCCAGTTTACCACCTATGTAAACATGCCAAGACTATACGACCGGGTATATTATTATTCCAATACAAACGAAAGGAATGAATTAAGCCCATACCGAAGGTTGATTCAGAACATTGGATGGGTTGGTTTTCAGTTGTCTCCGGAACAGGAACTGCTCAAAACAAAACTA
Organism: Plebeiibacterium marinum; assembly: GCF_026013615.1. GTDB lineage: Bacteria > Bacteroidota > Bacteroidia > Bacteroidales > Marinilabiliaceae > Saccharicrinis > Saccharicrinis marinus_A. The sequence goes on along the minus strand of NZ_JAPDPI010000074.1, from coordinate 5,020 downwards.
TATGCACAAACCTTTGAAAGTCCGAAAACTGAGTACCATATTGATATTGATCTATCATCGGCTGAAAACTTAATTATAGATGAATTTGAACAACTGGAATTTAAAATTGACTTAGGCAAAGAATTTGATAACTTTGAAGGAAATCTTTCTTACTACCTGCCCCACCCGGAAAAAGTTCAGGACAGCATTTTGGTGCATGAAGGAAATATGGATAATGGAATGCCAGATGGGTTATGGAGAAGCTATTTTTATTCAGGTAATGTAAAATCGGTGGTTAATTATAATGATGGCCAAGCTGATGGGACAGCCATTTTTTATTATAACAATAACCAACATGTTATCAGAGCAGAAATTGAATTTGACGATGATGTTATTGATGGATCATATAAAGAATTCTACACTAACGGAAACATAAAAGCATCAATTGAATTCAGAGATGGACAACGCTGGGGTGAAGCCATGTATTACTTTAGAGATGGCCAGGTAAAAACCACAGGCGAATTCAAAAAAGGAAAACAGAGTGGCAAGTGGAAATACTACTCCAAATCAGGAGAATTAATAAATAAGGAAAACTGGTAATTATTTTTGTATGGAACAAAACAACTTTTTAAGCTGGATATTTATATTGTTTGGCTGCCTAATACTGGGAGCTGCAATTTTTAACTGGAATTATTTCTTTAAACTACGTAAAGCCCAAATGCTGGTAAAAGCTGTAGGTCTTACTACAGCCCGCATCATTTATGCTGTTCTTGGATTGATATTTGCCCTAACCGGAGCCAACCACTTATTCAACCTTGGAATCTTTCCCTTCTGACTCTCCAAAATAATCCTCGACCATCCAATTTTGAATAAAATCTTTTTCCCTGAAGAGTTTAACCACAAACTCCTCAATGGTATACTCTTCCATTTTGCGGCCTTTTCCTTTTAAAAAGCCAACAAAACCCTCGTTCATATATCTGCCGGCCCTTAATACAAAATCATATAAAGCTGGTATCATAGTACTATCGCCTGGCGCATCATATTTATTTTTACAGCTTTGCTTATCTGATGAAAGGTAAATCCGACAGGCCATAGGACGAACCGGGTAAACAGAACAACTTCCCTGGTTCAAAAACGGACACGGGGCCTTAACACTTTGCTTCTGCTCTTCAGTCAACCCCTTAGTCTTTTTATATTTAGAAACGGCATTATTCAGCACCTTCTTCCTTTGTGCTTCATCCATTGCCTGATGCAGAAACTCAAATATCAAAACGGCTTCCTGTGTAGTCATGTATACTGGCTGATAACAACACCAACTACATCCCTTTTCACACTGGATAGCTTTTCCTTCCTGATGGGCACGCATGGCAAATGTCTGGGTCAACTGGCTCATAACGGTATACTGCACCTGCATCCCTTTAAAAAGAGGAGTCAAGCTATCAAAATCAACAACCTCTCTTGAAGCTATTGTGTATCCATCTTTATAAAACTCCAGGTTAGCCTCTTTATTCCTCTTTTCTTCAGATTTATCTGTATTGCCCATATCGTGAGTTATATTTCGATGCGAAAATAAATCTTTTTCATTAATATATATTCATATCACCATATTTCTTTATTTATTTAATGCTCAACAATTGTTTACAAAAAATAAATTTTTATTTTTGAAGACTCTAAAACTTACAACTCTATAAAACACCAAATGCGATACCATTCATTTCTTTCTAAAGAAGATTCTGCCTGGGGAGAACAAGAAGTTATACGTTTTCGTTGGATATTAATAGCTGCAATTTTAGTTCTAATTGCCTATATCTTTTTATCAGGAAAAATCGAAAGGGGCTTGATTTCATTAAGTCTTGCCTTAGTATATATTTTTTATAATTCCATTATAAACCTGTTGCTCAAAAAATTTGATAATGCAACATGGATCCGGTATGTATCATCTACCATAGACGTAACCATTCTATCTGCCCATATTTTCAATTACTCCTATTTTTTCAAGCCCATAGCAGTATCCACAGCACCCTCTTTGTTTTTATATGCTATTCTGATAATGTTATCGGTATTAAGATACGATGGGCGTTTGGTAATATTTACCACCCTATATGTTGTTCTATGTTCAAACATCATTTATTTTGCAAGGTACACAGACATTGATCCATACCTGTTTACCCAAGTGGCTTCGGCCGGTCCTGAGGGTGCATTTTACAGAAGTGTATACTTTTTATTGATGGGTTATTTCATGTTCAGCATACCTAAGATGATCAACCGCTTGGTTGAACGACAAAATGACGTGAACAAAGAGCGCAGAGAAATTGAAATAAAGCTGGCCTTAGAAACACAAAAAAGAGAAATGGCCATGCAGAACCTTGTTATGGAGCAACAATTAAGCGACCAGTTAAATCATCAAAAACAGGTTATTCAGGATCAAAACAAAAGCCTGGAAAACCTTGTTGCCACAAAAGATAAACTTTTTTCAATTATAGGCCACGATTTAAGGTCGCCCCTTTGTGTTCAAAGCTCCCTGACAGAATATTTATTACACGACTTCAACAACCTTGACAAGGAAGACATCCTGGAGAACATCTATGCCATAAATAAAACAGCCAATAATGCCCTGAACATGCTGTCAAACCTTATTGACTGGAGCAAATCTCAGAGTAATAACCTTGCCCCAATAGCAATTTCTGTAAATATCAAACAAAAAATCCATGATGTTATCGACCAACAATCCGAGGCATGGAAATCAAAAAACATCAACATAAAAAATAATATTGAGAAAAGCGTAACTGCATTTGCCGATGATCATATGATAGAAGCTGTATTACGCAACCTGTTATCAAACGCTATAAAGTTTACTCCGGAACATGGTGTTGTAAAATTCTCTGCATTTAATACCGACAACAAATGTATTATTGAAATAAACGATACAGGTATAGGTATGGATAGTTGCCAGATTCAAAACATTTTCAAATCTAACAAAGCCATTTCATCATTAGGTACAAACAATGAAAAAGGAACCGGATTAGGTTTGATCCTATGCAAGGAAATGATAGATAAAAACAATGGTGATATATCTGTAAACAGCTCCCCTTTAAAGGGAACGAAATTTACTGTAACCCTGCCCACACAAGGCTAATATTGATTGGCACACCAATTCTGACTTTCCTTTGTTGGTTTTTGGTTATGGATAATACTGTCTAAAAACCGCCCAAACATTAATTGATCTCGCAATTCCAGGGCATCATTATAATCTTTTATAGCCTTTTGTAACTGGGCAAATAATATTTTTGCTTCAGTACCTTTAAAATCTTTGCCAGAGAGATGCTTTACATTCAACAATGAATGATTATTACCTGTAGATTTGTTTAGTTGCTCTAACAATGCATCTCTTTTATTTATAATCAATTGAAAATTTCTTGCCCACTTTTCCATCTTAAATATTTTTAAAATTTCTATTCAATTTACAAAGTTTGAATATCAATAAAAAGAGCTAAATAAAAAAAAGTAAAGTTTTTTTCATTCTTCCATCGTGCAATTATAAATCTATGTTTCTTATCAAAATCATTTAAAGTATCTTTATCCCTCAAAATATCAATAACTATAAAATGAAGTTTGAAGATTATTCAATATCAAATGAAATAAAGAAAAGTTTAGCGAAATTAAATTATCGCAGGCCTACTGATATACAATTTAAATCTATCCCCCCAATATTAAAGGGTGAAGATGTTTTAGCCATAGCCCAAACAGGAACTGGTAAAACTGCAGCTTTTGCTATTCCTGTAATACACACTTTGCATACTAAAAAGATAAAAAAAAGGGCTGATGGAATCAAATGCCTGGTAATGGTTCCAACAAGAGAATTAGCTATTCAGATACACCAGGTGTTTGAAACTATAGGTAAGCATACCTCAGTAAAGTCATTCTGCGTTTTTGGCGGTGTTGAGGAAGGCCCACAAATAGCTAAACTGGAAAAGGGAATTGATATTTTAATTGCAACCCCCGGACGTATGTTCGATTTGGCCAGCAGGGGGTATATTAAACTAAACAGAACAGAAATCCTTATTTTAGATGAAGCTGACCACATGCTTGATCTTGGCTTTATAAAAGACATCAGGGATTTAATGAAATACCTGCCAAAGAAACGCCAAACGTTGTTCTTTTCGGCAACGATCAATGAAACCATTAAAAAACTAGCTTACTCTTTAGTCAGCAATGCCATTAGAATCCAGGTATCTCCCAAAGATCCTGTTGCACGGAATATTGACCATTCAGTAACCTATATTGAGATGGATGATAAGAGATTCTTTCTGGAGCGATTGATTAAAGAAAACCAGGAGCAAAAAATCCTGGTATTTGTCAGAACTAAAGTTAGGGCCGAAAGGGTTCAAAAAGCCATGGAGCGGGTCAATATCACGTCTCAGTTTATACATGGTGGCAAAGAACAAGCAGAAAGGAAAAAGACTCTTGATTTATTTAGAAAGGGCGAAATAAAGGTATTAATTGCAACTGATGTCAGCGCTAGGGGTATTGATATACCAGGAGTACAATACGTGGTTAATTATGACCTCCCTGAGCTTTCTGAGAACTATGTACACCGGGTAGGTAGAACAGGTAGAGGAAAAGAAAAGGGCATAGCAGTTTCTTTTTGTAGTGCTGAAGAGAAACCAATCCTTACCGAAATAGAAGGATTCCTGGGCAAACCAATTAAACGACTAGAGATTGAAAAAGGTGACTATAACCATACCATTGACTTTTCTGCAGAAAGTCATGCCGATTGGAAAACCCTTATCAGCGATCATGATGATTTTATAACGAAAGGGAAGAAATCCAATAAAAAGAAAAAGAAGTAGCAATATACCTCTTAACTGCCGTTTATAGGCCAGTTCAATTAGCCTCTTCCCTGAAACAGCTCAGGGAAAGCTATAAGAACACTTAGGACTGGTTTGGGCCCATATTCGGATACCATAACCGAACCCTATCCGAACACAACCCGAACAGCACCCGAACAAACCCGAGCGCTACCCGAACAATTCCCGAAGCC
>NZ_JAPDPI010000073.1 GCF_026013615.1 Plebeiibacterium marinum | reverse complement strand
GAATTCCCGGATGTATGGATGTTTTGGCTTTAAACTACGATTCATTGGCCACGGTTAGTGATGGAAGTTGTGAATATTCCACTACAGATACTATATCAACCGGAATTCCCGGATGTATGGATGTTCTTGCTTTAAACTACGATTCATTAGCCACGGTTAGCGATGGGAGTTGTGAATATTCCACTACAGATACCATACCAACCGGAATTCCCGGATGTATGGATGTTCTTGCTTTAAACTACGATTCATTGGCCACGGTTAGTGATGGAAGTTGTGAATATTCCACTACAGATACTATACCAACCGGAATTTCCGGATGTATGGATGTTCTTGCTTTAAACTACGATTCATTGGCTACGGTTAGTGATGGGAGTTGTGAATATTCCACTACAGATACTATATCAACCGGAATTTCCGGATGTATGGATGTTATGGCTTTAAATTATGATTCGTTAGCCACAGTAGATGATGGGAGTTGTGAATATTCCACTACAGATACTATATCAACTGTAATATATGGCTGTATGGACAGTGCAGCATATAATTATAATGCATCAGCAACAGTTGATATAGGAACTTGTATATACAGTGATACAATTAAATTAGGTTGTAGTGACTTTAAGGCTCTTAACTACGATTCTATTGCAACAGTTGATGATGGATCTTGTAAATATGATATATTAGTTTCCGGATGTTTAGATCCTTATGCAATTAATTATAATAGCGATGCAAATATTTCTTCCGGAGACTGTAAATATGATACAATTATATGGGGATGTACAGATGTTGATGCCATAAATTATGATGTATTGGCTAATAAGGAATCAGGTAATTGTGAATATGAAGCCATAGTGCCTGGCTGTACAGATGTTTTAGCAGAGAATTATAATCCATTTGCAAATAAAGAAGATAAATCTTGTGTTTATACAGTAGATGATGTTTTTGGTTGTATGGATCCATATGCATCTAATTATAATAAATATGCAACAACAGATAATGGATCATGTATTTATGAATATGTATCAACAGGAACTGAAGGTTGTACCGATCCTGATGCTATAAATTATGATATTGTTGCAACTACAGATGATGGATCGTGTATCTACGAAGTATCAGATGATATAGAAGGTTGTACAGATACTAAAGCATTAAATTATAATGCTAATGCTACTGTAAATGATAATTCATGTATTTATTCAAAACCTATTAATACTTATTCTGAGGTAAGTGTAACTGTTGTTAAAGATACAGTGTCAGCAGAAGCGCAAGAATTGTGTAGTTTTGATTTTTCTTCTCCAATTGATAGTGTAAATTCTAAAGTGAAAGATTATTTGGTTGATGGCTTTATATTAAGTTGGTCTATTTATCAAAATGGTATTGAATATCCGATTGAGCAAACTTACTATTATTCAGGAACAGAGACTTCCTTAAAAGTATATTTATCTGCAGTATGTAAATCACCAGTGGCTCAGGTTTCTGCTTTGAAAGCTACTTCTGCAGAAACCAAGGTGAGTGGAATTACAGTTAGTATGATTGTTAATGCTACTGGTGAGGCTAATGATGTTTCTAATGTTAAAGTTTCTAATTTTAAGTTTTATCCGAATCCGGTTGTTGATAATTTATATATTAAATCGCCAAATGGATTTAGTAATAACTTATTGAATATTTATAATACATCAGGACAAAAGGTTTATTCTACTATTGTTTCAGATGTGAATTCAGAATATTCATTAAATCTTAGTTCTTTAGCAAAGGGATATTATATTATTACATTATCCAGCGATCAAGGAGAAATTAAATATTTCAAATTTATCAAAGAATAGAAACTGTAGCCTCCATTAAATATGGAGGCTTTTGATTTTTAGGGTTATGACAAAAAGTTTATGTTTTTTCTTACTTCTTTTATCCTTGTCGCATTCTTTATTTTCACAAAATAAAAAATATGATATCTATGTTAAAAAAGGCTGTTCGAACTGTTTATATACAGAGCAGAATGTAAAAACAGATGCTGTCAATTATTTATGGGTAGATTCTTTAAACAATGGTCCCCGGATGGTAAGGCAATTAAAAGAATTAGGATACAATGGTAGAATTGTAATGCCGGTAATAATTGCTGATGACTCAATTGTTCTTCATCCTGTTCATTTAGAAAATGGAAAATATATCCCTTCTGCACTAAAAGATGTTGTAGAATCAGTCAATAATAATACCATTGAAACTATTGTTAAAGATGAGTTTAATAAAGCAGAAACTGATTGCGATTATAAGCAGGAACTCATTTTATATTATGTGGTCTGCTTTAATAGTAAATCGGAAGTAGAAGCACTGAAAAAAGTCAAAGAGCTGCATGGTAGAGGATATAGTCATGCAGATTTTATCTTTTATAAAAAATGGTTTCGTGTATTTATAAATGTCTTTGACAATTGGGACGAAGCAGATGTTTCCTTAGATCAACTAAAGTTATCTGAAAAAGTGACGTATATTTTAAAGGAGATTCGAAATTAGTTAAAACATTTTTAGAGACTCAACATCACCGAATTTTTATAATCAGTTTTGACTGTATTACTGTTTTAATGCCCATAAAACCAATACCATCAATTAGTAAAATAATCGCGTGGAGATTTTCCATATTGGTTTTTGAAGGCCCTGCTAAAGTAAGTTAAGGAAGTAAAACCGGTTTTATATGCAGCTTCAGAGAAGCTGCATTTTTCTTTGGAAATAAGTTCTATTGCCTTTCTGAGTCGTATTATGCGTATATATTCGGTGGTAGAACAGTTTAAAAGACTCTTTAGTTTTATATGCAAAAGGGAGCGGCTTACGTGTATTTTGTCAATTAAAAACTGTACATCCATCGAAGAATTGTCAATGTTATCTTCAATAATTGAAGTTAGTTCTTCTATAAATTCCTTATCTCTTGCAGAGGTAGTAAGTTCAGATGGACTTACTTCAATATTCTCACTGAACCTGTTAACAGAAACTTTTCTGGTTTTTAGAATGTTAATAATGTTTTGCTTGAGTATTTGCGGCAAAAATGGTTTTTCTAAATAAACGTCCGCACCGTGTTTTAATCCTTCATACTGATTGTCGGTTCCGGATTTTGCAGTAAGGAGCATAACAGGGATATGGGAAGTTTCAAGGTTTGATTTAATCACACTGGTAAATTCCAAACCATCCATTTCAGGCATCATAATGTCACTAACAATAAAATCAAACTGTTGGTTTTCATTTTTTATCAGGTTCAGTGCCTCTTTACCATTTGATGCAGTTTGTATATTATAGTCGCTTAATATGTCTCTTAAAAAGGATTGCAGTTCCAGGTTGTCTTCAACAACCAATATCGATTCATTTTGTTGTGGAGTCTTAGCGAACTCCTCAATGTTATCTATGGTTTGAGTTTCTTCCTCATCCAAAATGATAACGTCCGACAGATTTGACTTACTTGAGAAGTTATCGGCAATTTCAATATCAGAATACGCAGATTTGCTGCCCGGTAGGGTTATTTTTATAGTAGTACCCTTATCTAATTCGCTTTCAATATTAATTTCACCATGGTGCATCTTTACAAGGTTATTAACATATGATAACCCAATTCCGGTACCGTTGTTTATTTTTTTAGCTTTGGAAGATTGATAGAACCGGGTTTGTATTTTGTCTAATTCATTAGCAGAAATACCTGGCCCATCATCTTTAACAACAATTACAAATGTTGATGTTTGGTCAGAAGTAATAGTGTTAATTGATAAAACTACCGTGTCGCTAGGGTTGCAATACTTAAACGAATTGGAAAGCAGGTTAAAAATAATTTTTTCAATGATAGCTTTGTTCAACCAGGTATCGTCAATTTTCTTTTGGTAGTTAGCTTTAAAGCCTATCTCCCGGTGCTCGGCAATACACCTGAAAGCATCTTCAATGTTTTTTATAAACTGCAGGTCAGAGCATTTGCTTACCCTGAAGTTGACCGATGTTTTGTCAATCTTTCTGAATTCAAGCAGTTCGCCCAGTAAATTGTTTAATCTATGTACGTTGATATGTATTCTGTTTAAACGCTCTTTTACCTTTAAGTCTAAGCTATAGTTTTCAATAATATCAGAAAGTGGCCCTAATATTAAAGAGAGGGGTGTTTTAATTTCGTGAGATATGTTTGTAAAAAACTCCAGCTTAAAGTTGTTGATTTCTTCATTATGCAACCTCTTTTGCCTTTCAAGTGCAATCAGTGCTTTTGACTGTTGCATATTGATGATAATTTTATTCAATATCAAAATGGCCGAAAGAAAAATTATGGAGTATAATAAAAACGCTAATGGGGTTTGCCAAAAAGGGGGCTTTATATGTATTTTAATTTTTTTGGGAGCACTCTCGTTTACCCAGGCATCGTTTGAGGCTTTTACAACAAAAGTATAGTGTCCCGGATCAAGGTTAGTGTAGGTAGCAGAGTTTTTATTGCCGGCATAATTAAAATCCTTATCAAATCCCTCCAGCTGGTATGCATACGAAATCTGTCCTTTGTTTGAGTAATCCAAAGAGGCATAGTTAATTGTGAGTACATTTTGATTGTGTTTCAATTTTACCTCAGTGGCATTGGTGATGGTTGAGGAAATGGGTTGGTTAGCACCAGGGGATATGTGTTTGTTAAAAAGCAATAATTCTGTTAGCTGAATATCAGAAGACTTTTTGTTTTCTATAACTTTTGGGTTGACAGAAATCATTCCTTCATTTCCGCCAAAATATAAGATGCCCTTTGAATCTTTAAATGCAGCCCTGAAATTAAATTGATTAAAAGGAATACCGGAATTTGAATCGTAATGGATAGATGTATTGGTTTCCGGGTTCAGGTTCACTAACCCTAGATTGGTACTTACCCATATAGTATGGTCGTCAGCTTCTTCAATGGCAAATATTCGGTTTGTTGTAAATCCGGTTGCTTTATTATAATAGGTTATGTCTTTTGTTGTCTCATCATAATGCAAAAGTCCTTTATCGTTGGTAGCAATCCATATCCGTCTTTTGCTATCAATAAATATTTGTCCAAATATATGATTCATTGAAAGCTTGTCGTGCTTTATTAGTACCTGGTCGGTTGTGTTTAATGAGTAAACGGTATTATACGAACAAAACCATAAGGTGTCGTTTTTCCAGGCAAAAGATACAAAGGCCTGGTTTTGGAGCAGGCTGCTGTTAATAAGTTTGAATTTTTTTGTGGTTTTGTTATAGATGGAAATTCCGGCATCTGTACCAATATAAATGTAATTTCCTTTTTGGGTTAAGGAATAAACAAAGTCAGAACCCAGTTCGGGTTCCTGGGCCACTTTTATACATGTAATGTTGTTGTTTTTTGTGTTTAATATGTTAATACCCCCGGAGTAGGTTGCAATCCATAGGTATTTATCGTTTACAAGTAATATATCGTGTACGTTTTCGTAGGATAGGTTACTCTTGGGCAATGATTCTGTAACTTTGTTGATTGTTCCGGTGTTGGGAGCAAGCATGTTGACCCCCATATCTTCTGTGCCAATCCATATATTATTGTTATTGTCTTCAACAAAGCTGCTTACAACTTTACCCCCAAGGTTTGTTTTACCCGTACCTGTTTTCCAGTGTGTAAATTTTGATGGTTTGTTGCACCAAAGGTTTATGCCCCCAAAATAGGTTCCCAGCCAAATATTTCCATCCTTATCTGCTAAAGCATTGTAAATTGGATTGGTATTTAAGCCTTCAGGATTACTCCGGTTGTATTTAAAACATTCAAATTCGTCATTATACTCATCCCAGATACATAATCCATTCTCAGTGCCAATCCAGGCCCTGTTTTTCCTGTCAATAGCAACACAGTGAACCATGTCGTGTGGTAATTTTTTGGGTGTTTTGGTAGTAAATATTTCCTTTTTACCCGATGGATAGTTAATTCTGATGAGACCATATGAAAAAATTCCCAGCCATATATTGTTATGTATGTCGGCATGCATAAATACAACGTTATCCGGTGGAAAATTATCTGTTTGTATCTGACTGATGGTTTGGGTGTTGTGATTGTATATCAGTACCTTGTTTGAAGATGTATAGGCAGCAACAATGTTTTTATTTGAAGTTAAGCGTATAAATTTCTCGGAAAGGACAGTATTGGATCTTCTTGAAAAAATATTAGAAAATGAGACGTTTTCCTCCTTTATGTTTAAAGAACGTATGCTGCTGTCCTGGATAAATAATGCTGTATTGGCAGATATTCCGGAGATACATTCTTTTTTTAGGCTGTTAAAAAGGGGCATGTATGGTTTAAAGCATTCGTTTTCATAGTCAAAATAGTAATAATAGTTTTGCATCGATTCTACCAGAATTAAAGAATCGTTAATGCAGGAGAGCGACTGAGGTTCTATTTCAATCTCATTGTTTAGTACATCAAATGCAGGGAATTTAACAAAACGGTTGCCTTCAAAACGTGTAATATTTTCTCTTGTGGCTATCCATATAAAACCATATTTATCTTGTTTTATCCCTTTTACGTATGAAGATGATAAACCTTCTTTATTTGTATAATGGATAAATTTGGGGTGCAAAATATTTGCATTAGTAATGGTTTGTGCTGTTATAAATAGTAATATGAATATCGTTAATCTCATCTGCAAATATAAATGTTGTTATAATCCTCCTCCAGGTATGTTCCCACAAAAATCAATAACTGTGTTTTGAGGTTGTTAAGATACAAAAATGTTAGCTATTAGTCTGCTTTTATATTTTGCCTTTGCTGCTGTGTTATTGTCTTAAATATTGCGTATGGCGGTGGAATACAGGGGGCTATAAAGGTAGTTGCAGGGATGTGTATTTAGGTGGTTAAACATCTGTATTAGTAAAAAACACATATGTATATGCTCGTATAAATTGAAAAAAGGAAATTTGTTTTCAATAAAAATTTAAATACAGTATGAAGCGATTGTTGTTGTGCATGGTAATTCTGTTTGCCTATGTGAGTTTATATTCAGCAAAAAAGGTAAAGTTGAATTCCCCGGATAAAAAGACACGTGTTGAAATTGATTGTGGAGGTCAAATATCTTATTCTGTTTTTTATCGGGATAGGAAGGTGCTTGACGATTCAAAAATAGGATTGGTTTGTGAAGGTGATGTTACCTTGGGAAGCCAGCCAGATATTATATCAAAGAAAAAAAAGCTTGAAGATGAGCATATTGTTTCCCCGTTTTATCGGTTTGCAGCTTTTGATGTAAGTTACAGCGAACTTGAGTTGCGGTTGAAAGATGGTTTAAGTGTGAAGTTCAGGGCTTATAATAATGGTGGAGTGGCTTACCGTTTTGTGTTGGATAAAAATACGGACGTGATCTTGAACAGTGAGATTGCGGAATTTAATTTTGATAAAGATTATACTGTTTATGCAGCCCACACCACAGGTAAAAAGGATCCTTATGCAATGGCTTTTCAAAACACTTACGAAGTTAATAAGTTGTCTTCATTGGATTCCAGTCTGATCTTTTTGCCAATTACTGCCGATGTTGAAGATGGTTGGAAGGTAACAATTACCGAATCTGACCTTGAAAGTTATCCGGGTATGTTTTTAAAAACAGGCGACAAGGGAAATGGGCTGAAAGGGATGTTTGCTCACTATCCGTCAAAGGTTGATTATTATCCATGGCGTAGTCAGGAATATGTTACCCAAAGGGAGTCTTTTATTGCTAGGTTAAACGGTAAACAAGAATTGCCATGGCGTATCATTTCTGTTTCAGAGAAAGATGCCGATATGCCAGTTAATAATTTGGTTTATGCATTGGCCTCTCCTAACAGGATTGGTGATTATAGTTGGGTGAAGCCCGGTAAATCGGCCTGGGAATGGTGGAACGACTGGGGCGTGTACGAGGTGGATTTTGAGACAGGGATAAACATGGATACCTATAAATATTATATCGATTTTGCTGCCAATTACGGATTGGAATATGTTATTCTGGACGAGGGCTGGTATGATGGTAAAAAGGGTGACATGCTTAGCGTAATACCAGAACTTGACATGGAAGAGTTGGTGGATTATGCTAAAAGTAAAAATGTAGGCGTCATCCTGTGGACGGTTTTTAATGTGTTAGACCAGCAGCTGGAAGAGGCTTGTAGTTATTATGCTAAAATGGGCATCAAAGGTTTTAAAGTTGACTTTTTAGATCGCGATGATCAGGAAGCAGTAAAAATGGTTTACAGAATAGCCGAGGCAACAGCAAAACATAAATTGGTATTGGATTTACATGGTTTTTATAAACCTACAGGGTTAAACCGTACCTATCCGAACATCCTGAATTTTGAAGGTGTTTTTGGTATGGAGGAAATGAAATGGAGTTCGCCTGAAGTAGATATGCCTGCCTATGATGTAACCTTCCCATTTATAAGACTAATGGCGGGTTCGGTAGATTATACTCCAGGAGCTATGCGTAATGCCACCAAAAAGGATTTTCAACCCATTTATAGCAACCCTTTAAGTCAGGGTACCCGTTGTCATCAGTTAGCAACTTACATAGTGTACGACTCTCCATTCACTATGTTATGTGATGCTCCTGTGTTGTACGAAAAAGAACCCGAATACACAAAATTCCTGTCTTCGTTACCTGTTGTGTTTGATGATACCAAAATTATTGATGGCGAACTTGGGTCGTATATTGTAACAGCCCGCAGAAAAGGAAATAGTTGGTATATTGGAGGATTAAACAATTGGGATAAAAGGGAATTGAAGATAGATATGGCATTTCTCGAAAAAGATAAACAGTATAAGGCCGTTGTATACAAAGATGGTGTAAATGCACACAAACAAGCAGCCGACTATAAAGTGGATCATCTGGAGGTGAACAGTGAGTCTGTACTGCCTATGAATTGTGCTTCGGGAGGAGGTTTTGTTATTAAAATAGTTGAAAGATAGAAATCAGATAAATAAATTGCCGTTTGTTTACAAATTTAATGATGTATTGAGTTTGGTGGGTGGTGTCATGATATTTTTGTCATGATACCATTCGCGTTTTCGAGGGTTTGGTAAATAATGATCATGTTTATAATATAGAATAGGACATATGTTGGATATTTTATTTTCAAAAAAGGGTATTTTTTTGTTGCTGTTTTGCGCCGGTATTTTAGGAACAGAAGCTGTTTGTTCTCAAGGGATGGACGCTAAATACAAACGGTACAATGAGTTTAAGGAATTAACCAAAAATAAAGTCCTGCATGGATATTTTAAACCCGTATGGATTAAGAATACACACACTTTCTGGTATGAGGTTCTAACAGAATCGGGCAAGAAATATTACGTTGTTAATGCCGATCAGCATAAAAAGAAAGAGGTTTTAGATGAAAATAAATTGTTGGCTAATCTCTCCGGATTAACTAATAAACAGGTTAAGGCTGAAGAAATAGACCATCTGAAAATCAATGATGACCTTAAAAGTTTTCAGTTTGTATATGGAAATCATATCTGGGAAGGTTCTTTGTCATCAAATAAACTCAGTAAACAAGAGGTTTATCAAAAGCCTCAGCCATTTAACTGGACCATGGCTCAGCCTGATCAAACCATAAATGAACCGGTGACATCTCCTGATGGGAAATGGTTGGGGTTTATTAGGGATTATAATTTGTTTGTGAGGGATATAAAAACAAATAACGAAATTCAGCTTAGTTACGATGGAGGGTTGGGTTTGTACTACTCTTCCTATATCCAATGGTCTCCTGATTCTAAAAGCGTTATGGCCTATCTGGTGCAGCCTGCAGATAAGCATTTTGTGAATTATATAGAGTCATCTCCATTATCGCAAAAGCAGCCGGTTTATTCTTCAATTGAATACTATAAGCCCGGGGATGCACTTCCCCAGTTTTATCCATGCATTTTTAATATAGAAAAGAAAAAGCTTGTTGCTTCGGGCAGGGCGTATATCCCAAATCAATATTCAGTTGAGAATATAGACTGGAATAGTGATGGTGGTAGTCTTACTTTTGAATATAACCAAAGGGGACACCAGGTTTATCAGGTTATTAAAATGGATGCCGTAAGTGGTGAAGTGAAAGTAGTTATTGATGAAACTTCGGAGACTTTTATTGATTACAGCAGTAAAAAATACAGGTATAATGTAAATGATGGGAATGAAATCATCTGGGCATCAGAGCGCGATGGGTGGAATCATTTATATTTATATGATGGCAATACGGGTAAAGTAGTTAACCAGATTACAAAAGGAAACTGGGTGGTTCGGAACGTAGTTCACGTGGATGAGGGAGAAAGGAAAATCATCTTTGCTGCCAGTGGAAAAGAAGAGGGCGACCCTTATTTATTACACTATTATTCGGTTGACTTTAATGGGAATAACCTGAAGCACCTAACCCCCGGCAATGGTAATCACCGGTTGAGTTTTTCATCCGATTATACCTCGTTTGTGGATTCCTGGTCGCGGGTAGACTTGCCACCGGTTACTGTGTTGAGGGATGCTGAATCAGGAGATGAGCTTATGCAGCTTGAAAAATCTGATATCTCAAAATTACAGGAGACAGGATGGGAAATGCCTGAAGTATTTGTGTCTAAAGGAAGGGATGATAAAACAGATATCTGGGGAATGATACTAAAACCTTCAAACTTTGATCCATCTAAAACATATCCCGTTATAGAATATATTTATGCCGGTCCGCATAGTAATCATGTACCTAAAGATTTCAGAGCGCATTACAACCGTTGCCGGTCGTCTTTAACCGAATTGGGCTTTGTTGTGGTAATGATTGATGGTATGGGAACTTCAAACCGTTCCAAAGCTTTTCATGATGTGTGCTGGAAAAACCTGAAAGATGCTGGTTTTCCAGATCGGATAAAGTGGATGAAGAGTGCTGCTGAAAAATATGCTTACATGGATATTAGCAAGGTTGGTATTTATGGTAAGTCTGCAGGAGGACAAAACTCCACAGGAGCGGTATTGTTTTACCCTGAATTTTATAAAGTAGCAGCATCGGTATGTGGGTGCCATGATAACCGGATGGATAAAATATGGTGGAATGAGCAATGGATGGGCTGGCCTGTGGGACCTGAATATGCAGCTTGCTCCAATGTTGATAATGCCTATCGTTTAAAAGGTGATTTATTTTTGATTGTAGGTGAAATGGATCAGAATGTTGACCCTACTTCTACTTACCAGGTTGCAGATGCGTTGATTAAAGCCAATAAGGATTTTGATTTGATGTTATTGCCCGGTAAGGGGCACGAATGGGGAGGCGAATATGGAGAGCGTCGAATCTGTAATTATTTTGTAGATAAGATAATGCAACAAAAAGCGCCGGTGATGAACCAGATAGAGTTTGAAGGGAGCTTGATTAAGAAGGATATAGATATAGATAATTAATGCTTATAAACGAGAATCATGCAGGTGGGTAGGAGCTATTTTTTTTGGTGAGTGAGGACTCTTAAATCAATGAAATAATGAAAAAATCTACAATTTTTATATGTTGCTTTTTAATATTGTCCTTAGTTTCGGGACAATATTTAAATGCACAAACTTCGATAAACATTGCGCCGAGTGCCTCTGCTGTTACAGCATCCTATACTGCTGCCTGGAATAACCTTTACTCCATTAACAATAAAAATATTGGTTATGGCTCTGTGGGAGGAGGAACGCCTGTATTAGGTAACTCAGAAACCTGGGGTACATGGAGTGACAATCGACCAGCCTCACAGTGGTTAAGATATGAATGGTCAAATCCAATGGATATTAATAAAACTGTTATCTGTTTTTGGTGCGACAACGCAAGTGCTAATGCTGGAGATGGGGTGGCCCTTCCTTCAGATTGGAAAATACAGTATTGGGATAATTCATTATCGGATTGGGTGGATGTATCTCTTTTAGAAGGTCAATCATATGCTCTTAACATTGATAAGCCTAATACGGTTGAATTTGCCAGTGTAAACACTACAAAACTACAGGTGGTTATGAATGCCTCAACAAATGGCACAAGCTATGCTGCTGTTGGGGTTACTGAGTGGGAAGCCTATTCTATAGTTGAAGGTCCGGTTATTTCAACAAATACCAATGCTATAATATTATCAGACGTTCAGAAGAGTATTGTAACTTTTAATATAAAGGGATTAAACCTGTCGGAAGATATTACAATAGAAGTTAGTAGTGGATTAACAAATCTTCAGTTGTCAACACAGATTGTTGCTAAAAATGAAGCAGAGTCTGCAACAGGTGCTGATGTAACCGTTGAATTATTAAATGTTCCGGCATCCAATGCAACAGGTAGCCTAAATTTAACATGTGGCTCTCTAATCCAGTCTTTGGATGTTGTTATATCTTGTGATTCTCAATGTTTTACTGAAGCTGAAGGTAATATGGTTCCTGATCCCTATGGTTTTTCATTAGATGGCCTGACAACCTGGGGTACAGCACCGCAAGTGACTTCCATTTTGGAGGGAGCAGATATAAAATGTGGAGCTACTTGTTTGCTATTTAAAGGAGAGCAAACAGGGGTAGAAGTAAATGATAGGTTTTTTGCACAGGGAGACCATAAAATTAGTGGTTGGATAAAAACCAACGGAACCTTTGAAACCGGTATATATGCAAATGGTGCAAACCTAAGTAGTGTCGATATAACTGCATTGGATGAATTGAAAGGTGGTGATGCCATTAATTTTTTACTGCCAAATACAGGAGGAGTTTGGGAATATTTTGAGTTTAACTTTACAGTAGGTACATCTGCTTTTGGTGGTTGTTGGATTAATAACGATAGAAATAAAACTGCTACAGAAATTTATCTTGACAACTGGCAGGTATATGATGCAGCAATTATAACATCAGAGATTAATGGTAAGAGTGATTATGTAATTCAACCTGTAACCTTCAATAAAGTCAACTTGTCCGATCAGTTTTGGGCACCACGTATTCAACAAAATCAGGATGTAACCATTCCCATTGCGCTTGATCAGTGTTATAGTACCGGCAGGGTAGATAACTTTTTAAAGGCAGCTGGTTTAAAGGAAGGCTATTTTAGCACCGAGTATACTTTTGATGATACTGACATTTATAAAATTCTGGAGGGAATGTCCTATTCTGTACAAATGTTCCCCAATACTGAATTAGAGGCTGAAATGGATTATTTAATCGATATTATTGGAAGTGCTCAGGAAACAGATGGATACTTATATACTGCACGTACTGCAGGAGAGCCCGGGAATCTTCATTCCTGGGTAGGGATAAACCGTTGGGTAAATGTACCCGACTTGAGCCATGAGCTTTATAATTGTGGTCATTTGTATGAAGCAGCTGTTGCTCATTATCAGGCTACGGGGAAAAGTAACCTTCTGGATATTGCGGTAAAAAGTGCCGATTTGTTAGTTGATGTATTCTTAAAAGGGGGACTGACTTATGAACCCGGACATCAGATTGTTGAAATGGGATTGGTGAAAATGAGCAGGGCTACCGGGAATGAGGATTATTTAAAACTGGCAAAATATTTCCTTGATCTAAGGGGTAATAAGGGTGTTATGCGTAAGGAATACAGTCAATCTCATAAGCCTGTCATTTATCAGGAAGAAGCAGTTGGTCATGCGGTTAGAGCTGTTTATATGTACTCGGGAATGGCTGATGTGGCTGCTTTAACCGGAAATAGTGCATATATGCAGGCAATTGAGACTATATGGCATAATGTTGTGGATAAAAAATATTATATCAATGGAGGCATTGGAGCAAGTCATGGAGGTGAAGCTTTTGGTGTGAATTATGAGCTTCCAAATCATACTGCATACTGTGAAACTTGTGCATCTATTGGTAATGTTTATTGGAACCACCGAATGTTTTTGCAACATGGTGATTCAAAATACTACGATATTATAGAGCGCACTCTTTATAATGGTGTAATATCTGGCATTAGCCTCTCCGGAGATCATTTCTTTTATCCAAATCCGTTGGCATCCGATGCGCAATATCTTTTTAATCATGGATCAAATACCCGTCAGGAATGGTTTGGTTGTGCCTGTTGTCCAAGTAATTTATGTCGGTTTATACCTTCGATGCCAGGTTATATATATGCCCAAAAGAATGATAGTGTTTATATAAACTTGTTTGTTGAAGGAAATACAAAACTTAAAATAGGTACAGATTCTGTTCAAATTTCACAGATTACTAATTACCCATGGGATGGTGATGTGCAAATAAATATTGATCCATCCAAAACCGAGAATTTCAATGTTTTGGTTCGTGTTCCAGGATGGGCAAAAGGAAAACCTGTTCCCGGAGATTTATATTCTTATCTGGAAACATCAGGTGAAGATGTAGTTGTTAAATTAAATGATAATGAAATCAAAGGATATACAAACGACAAAGGCTATATTGTTTTGTCAAGGGAGTGGAATGCAGGAGACAGGGTGAATATACATTTTCCGATGAGTGTGCACAAAACAGTTGCAAACAGTAAAGTGACAGAGGATGTTGGTAAAGTTGCTCTTGAACGGGGGCCGATATTATATTGTTTGGAATGGCCGGATAATGATGCTGTATTTAGTTCTGTAATAGACGACGCAGCAACAATCACGACAGTTAATGAGCCAGATCTTCTTAATGGGGTACTAAGTCTGAATATTAACGGAAAAATAGCTCAGGACTCGGCTAAGCAAATAGTTCTTAAGGATGCAGCTTTAAAAGCAATTCCATATTATTCATGGGATAATCGCGGTATTGGAGAAATGGCTGTTTGGATTCCACGGACTAAAGATTATGCGAGTCCATTACCTGCTGATATAGAAAATTGTGATACAATTACCTATAAACTTATTCAGAAACCATTTGCTGGAGGAACGAGTTCTGTTTATCCATATACTGTTGTTGAGGCTGATGTAGCACATATATCAGACTTTTTTGGTATCAGCCGGGAAGAACTTACTTCTCTGTTTGGTTCGTCCATTCAATATGCCGCAATAAACAGTAATGGAACTGCCGACAGCAATTCAACTGCAGTTCACCCGGGCCATTGGTTTGATAATAGTGGGAATATTACAACCTGGAGTAACAACTCTTATATATTTTCGGAGCTCAAGTTAAATGATTTTCAATTCTTTGTTGGCCAGTATCCGGATGTATGCAATAATGGCGATAGTTATAAAATTATGCAGGCACTAACATACACACCTTCAGGAGGGGAGAGAAAACGGGTTGTATTTGTTTTTAATATATCTGTTTCTTCAGATATAAGCATCGGTGGTGAAACAAGTAATGCTTTAATTAATACATATTCAGTCAATAATCATTTATACATAGAAAACTTACCTCTAAATTCAACTATTTGTATTTATGACATTTGTGGTAGATTAATTTTAAACAAAAGCCTTCAACAAGAGAATTTTGATATAGAATTAAATCCCGGAATTAAGATCGTAAAAATTAACAATAAAGAAATTCGTAAGGTAATTATTATGTAGTGCTTGCAAAATAATTCGATTTTATCCCAACCCGCCCAGTGAGAGAGGCTTCCCCTTCAGGGCATAGCCATCTGGTTAATAACGTATAATGCATATTGTAGAGAAATAAGCTCAATATATGTTGCACCAAAACGACATGAGAACTATCATAATCTTAGTGTGAAATCCTCAAGTGTTCAAAAACGAATGAGTTGTCCCTACAGGACGTTGATTACCTCCTTACATAACCCCATGCGTTGCATGGGGCTAGGATAAGCTGTGCTTTCAGCACGATATACAAAATGCTT
>NZ_JAPDPI010000072.1 GCF_026013615.1 Plebeiibacterium marinum | reverse complement strand
GGGCATCGCCCCTTGAAAATACCAAGCTGTAAATATCAGGCTGTAAGTCTGAAACAAATAATTAATGCCAGGGAAACCTTGTCGCAGATTGCAGGAGACTTTCCCCGGTTAGGGAAACCTTGCTGCAGGTTGCAGGGGACTTTCCCTGGTTGGGGAAACCTTGCTGCAGATTGCAGGAGACTTTCCCCGGTTGGGGAAACCTTGCTGCAAGTTGCAGGAGACTTTCCCCAGTTGGGGAAACTTTGCTGCAAGTTGCAGCAATGCCTATATCAGTGACTTAGGTTAAAAACCATAGCCCAAATGTAAACCTATGCCAATGTTGTTTTTCATCATGTGCTCCCAGTGAAACAACAGGGCCGATATGAAAATTTCCAAGAGGGAAACTATAGGCACATTCCAGGTGTATAGCAGGATGCAATTCTGAAGGGTGTTCATCTTCAAAGGTTATGCCGGGAGAAACAGATAAATCAAAATTCATCAAGTTACAAATTTTCACTAACCTTCTTAACAGCTTTATGCGTCATGTCTACCAACGGATCAATAGAAATATCTTTGCCAACTCCTTCTTGCATCCAGGCACCAGGCGTAATGCACCCTATGCGGTATAAACGCTGAACTTCAGCTGCAAAATCAGAATTGTCAAGATGCTGTTCTACCTGAAACTGGATAAGCTGTCCAAAGGCGTAATTGGATAAATATAATGGATTGCTGATCATATGGGAGTAAACAGCCAAAATTGGTTCATCTTTCATACCGAAAACCGGAGCGTAGAAATCATTCCATATTTCTTTGGCAATTTTTTCTACTGCATCTTTTAATTCGCCGGCAGTAGCGTTTGTATTGGCATAAAGCCACTTCCACATACGTTGGTCGAGCAATGATACGCCCATGATTTCATAAGTAGACCAAAATGAATCCAGTGTTTTTAAATATTGTTGTTGCGAATCTTTATTTTTTATGCCCAACAGTTCCAGGTCGCGCGACTGAAAAATAAATGCCAGGGCTTCGGTGAAAGCAGTGTTGGGAACACCGTTCAGTAAGTAATGATCCACATCGTACAGCGATATGGTTTGTTCTACATTATGGCCAAATTCATGGATGGCAATATTGTAGCCTTTGTAGTTCATGCCTGTTTCAGGTATCCGGGTTCGCAGGTGAGCTGTTTCACCTTTCATGCCGGCTCCCCAGGCATGACCGGAACCCCTGGCCGGATCAACATCAATCTTTTCTGCCAGATAATGGGCCTTTTTCTCTGAGAAACCTAATTTAACAAGCATGTTGGGCAGGTCTGCATCAAAGGCTTTGGCATTTGGGTAGCGCTTTTGTGTTATGGTGTTTAGGGCATCTTCATCAATTGAACTTCTTGACTTGAAACCGTCGTACCATATATCCCAGGGTTTTAAATCACGTCCCAGACGTTGCTTTATGAGTTCTGCAACATTTTTCAATTCTTTTGATGATAAGAACTTTACAAAAAGTTTTTCAGCGTCTTTTTGGGTAATTTCCATTTGTCCCTCAAAAGCCCTTCGGATAGCAGTATTTAAGGTGGCGTACTGATCCATCTCTCTTGAAACATGGAAATTATTTAGTATTTGCTGGTAGCGCTGGTTGTTTTCAGGTGTAGCTTCAATCCCTTTACCATCTTTGTAAACCACATTGGTATAAGGATCCCATTTAAACTCATCGTTGTTGATTACCTTTTGGGGTATTGACTGGTCTATAATCCTTTTCATTACTTGGTAAATCATAGCCTGCGATGCCAATCCTTTTTCTCCCTTGCTGTATTGCGATTTAATTTCATCCCTTAGGTTCCAGTGTGATAGCAATACCATATCCTTAGGAAAGAATGATGTTTGGGTAGCATCGGTGAGGTTGCCCATATAAATATTATAGTCCGAAATGTAAATATCAGAAGCTGATTCTATTTCAGAAACTTTTTGCAGGATATGGGATGGGATGCGAGAAGCAAACCTGTCGCCTAAACGTGCATACGCCCAGTCAAGTCTACTCCAATCCTGTGCCATTTCGTCCTTTTCCTCTAGCGAATAATAAGGAAAGTTTAGGGCGATGGTAAATGCCAGTTTGTTTCTGTATAAGTCTGCATTTAAATGTGCATTAGGGTTATAAGCACCAAAGGCCTTGTCCACTTCCAATATTTCACCCATGGGTTGGTGCAGGGGCTTTTGCAGGTCGAGACTTATTTTGTTAAAATGGCCATACAACACTTCCAGGTTACGGCTTATTTTTTCGAACACAAGGCTTTTTTGCTGGCTGTTGCCAATAAACTGCTTTTCGCAAAAGTTTTTAAATTCAGCTTCAGAACCATCTGTATTTCTCCATAAAGAGGCAGCGTGTTCCACGCCTTTAGTGATTAATTCAGCTTCAGAATCCGGGAAAATCTTTTCAATGCTGTTAATTGTATTTTTAATGGTTTCTTTTGTGATGTTTGCAGTTTCCATATGGAGTTCTTTGTTTTGGTCAGGTTGCTTGCTGCACGCAGCAAAAAGCAAACAGGCAATCATTATCCCAATTGACGTTCTCATGTGTTGTTCCTTTATAATATTTTTCAATACCATAAAATTAATAGAATAATATGGTTGTTTAAAGGACTTTTGACAGGATTTGGTTATTGGATGTATGAGCCATGAAAAGTGAGTGGTACGATAGGAAGGGGAGAGAAGGGAAATAGTTTGTCGGATAAAAACTGTATTTTTGGAAGAAGAAAATGGCAGAAGCAGTTGTTAGAAAAATAATTCACATTGATATGGATGCTTTCTTTGCATCCGTTGAGCAGAGGGATTTTCCAGAGCTCAGGGGGAAGCCTGTTGTAGTAGGTTCATCGTCGCAACGGGGAGTAATTGCTGCAGCAAGTTACGAAGCCCGGAAGTATGGAGTGCGTTCGGCCATGGCGTCTCAGGTTGCCCTGAAAAAATGTCCGCACCTTATATTTCAGCCACACCGTTTTGAAGTTTATAAATCGGTTTCTTCGCAAGTGATGAATATCCTTTATGATTATAGTGATTTGGTTGAACCATTGAGCATTGATGAGGCTTTTGTGGATGTTACCCGAAATAAAAAGAAACTTAATTCGGCAACACTGATTGCGCAGGAGATCAGGCAAAGGATATGGGACCAAACCCAACTGACTGCATCGGCAGGGATTAGCGTAAACAAGTTTTTGGCAAAAATTGCATCCGACCAGGATAAACCCAATGGATTGTTTGTTATAAAACCGGATGGTGTACTGCCGTTTATTGAAAACCTGGCAGTAAAGGATTTTTACGGGGTAGGAAAGAAAACGGCTGAAAGAATGAACCAGCTTGGGATTTACTTTGGCCGGGATTTGCAGGAGTGGAGTTTAAATGGATTGGTAAAACATTTTGGAAAGGCCGGACATTTCTTTTATTCTATTTGCCGTGGTATTGATAACCGTGAAGTTGTGCCAAACCGAATCAGGAAATCCATTGGTATAGAAAATACTTTTTTGAAGGATAAAAGTACAGGGGCTGAGTTAAAGCATGAACTGGATATATTGATAGATGGCTTGTGGAAACGGATGGAAAAGGCTAAAAGAAACGGCCGAACGTTGACTCTGAAGGTTAAGTTTAATGATTTCAGGCAGAGTACCCACAGTAAAACAGTATTGTATAATATTGATAAAAAAGAAATGCTTGCCCAATTGGCAAGCACGCTTTTAAGTGATGCAGTTATAGATAAGCCTTTGCGGTTAATGGGACTTTCCGTTTCAAACCTTGATACGGGAGAAGAATCCCCGAAACCCTATCAGCTTACCATCAAATTTGATTAGTTTAAAGCCTGAATCTTGTTTAACAATTCAACTGCTTTTTCCATTAACCCTTTTCTTAAAGCCTGAAAATAGTCTTTGGTTACTTTTTTATTATGTCTGCCGTTGGGGTGGTTAGCTCTCGAAACATATTCATTCCTCATTTCAATAGCCTCAGCCATAATAGGCTGTAAATCCTCTTCTTTAACAGTTTCCATCAAAGCTAACTTCATGTAGCCTTGCGAAAGGATTTCTGTTGCCAGATAATTTATATCCTTTTTAAGGTCTCTTCGACTTGCCATAGTTTTTAATTTTTAAATAGTTATTCGCAATATACGAAGATATATTTGTCTTTAATGCCATAGCAATAAAATTAGTTTATATCACAACTCCAATCCCCCACGTTCCACTTTCAACTTTCCACTTTTTACTTTCAACTTTTCACTTTCAACTAACCCTAACTATCAAGCCAGTTTTTAAATACAGATGCTTTTGCCCGGCTTATAACATATTTTTGATCGAATTGAGGAAGGAGTTTAACAATTAGCTTTCCTCCAAAATAGTTTTCAAGGGAGTGGATTGCATTTAAGCTCACTATGGCCTGACGGTTTGCCCTAATAAACAAGGAGGGATCAAGTTCCTCTTCCAGTTTGTCGAGGGTAAAGTTGATGATATATTCTTTTTTATCGAAAGTTACGGCATAAGTAAGTTTCGATTCAAAATATATGTAGGCAATATCCTGAACCGGGATGGAGAAATACGCATCACGCTTTGATACCAAAAACCGCTTGCGGTAAGTTCCCTCTCCATTTTGAAGACCTGCTAAAAGATTTTTGTAATCAATGCTTGCGTTTGCTTCACCTTCAATTAGAGTAAGTACATTTTCATACTTTTCAATGGCAGCTTCCAGTAGTTCTTTTTTTACCGGTTTTAATATATAATCAATGCTGTTAAGTTTAAAGGCATTAACGGCATATTCATCGTAGGCGGTTGTAAATATTACTGCGCTGTCAATTTTTACTTGTTCAAAAATAGAGAAGCTAATTCCGTCGGCAAGCTGGATGTCGAGGAAAATAATGTTAGGATGCTCGTTTTCATTAAGCCAGATAACTGTTTCTTCAACTGTTTCAAACATGCCCTCGTTACTCCAATCGGGGCGTAGTTCAGAAACCATGCTGGCAAGCATTTGTGCACTGTGAATTTCGTCTTCAACTATTATATATTTATAGGCCATATCACCGGAGTTTATATTAATCAATTAAAGGGATTTCTACCCTGTAGGTAGATTCATCCTCTATTACTCTGAGTTCTTCGTCGGTTAAAATCTTCAACCTCTTGCTAAGGTTTGAAAGACCGGTTTTGGTTGAGTAGGTTGATTGCTTTAGTTGTTTGTTGTTGGCTACATACAATTTGCCTTCGTTAATCCCAATTCGTATTATTAAAGGTTTTGTTTTAGAGGTGATGTTGTGTTTTATGGCATTTTCAACCAGGATCTGCAAACTCAGATGCGGCACTTTTTTCCTGGTATAAGGTTCCTTAACATCAATGTCCACTTTTAGTCCGTGCCCAATCCGTGCCATGTGGAGGGTGGTATATGAATTCAGGAAATTCAATTCATCCTCAACGGTTACGGCCACTTGCCCTTCCTTGGTTAAAACGTATCGGTAAACATCGGTAAAATTCTCTGCAAAATCAACAGCCTTGTCTTTGTCTGTATGGATTATGGCAATTAAAGTACTCAGGTTGTTAAATAAAAAATGTGGATTTAACTGGTCTTGCAGAGCTTTATAATCGCTAAGTATTTTTTCTTGTTTCAGCTTTTCGTTCTCAATTAAAAAATAGTTGAGCGTTTTTTGATAATTGCCGGCTATTACCAATACCACATAAATAATCATGTACAAAAAGCCAACCATCCGCACCAGGTTATCCTCTATCTTATCAAAAATAATCACATCATAAAAAACCCTTTCTATGTAGGGCAGAAATTTGCTTGCAAACAAAAAGAATAAAAGAGCGATTAAAAACAATGAAAAAATTCTTTTTTTCACAGCTTCGTGCCATGGAAATTTCCGGGCAATTAATTTGTCAAAAAATAAAATCCCTTCTGAAAACACAAGGAAAACAAAAATGGAAAAGAGGAAGCTCTGATAATGAAAAGTCTTAAGGTGGAGGATAAGTTTATAGCAAGTGAAGTAAAATGCGGTACTCATGATAAGGGCAAAATACAAGCGTTTGCGAAAAAGCTGGAATTTTTCTTTGTGCAATTTTCGCCAGTGCGTGCACTTCTCATCGTATCTGTTACTCTTTAACATCTTTATGCAAAATTAGATTCTTTTCCTGAACAGGTGTAAAAATAAGATTTATTGAGCGATAGTTGTTGCTATGCTTGTATGATAGATGTTGGTGTTATAAAAAATCCCGTCTCCGAATGAAAAGTTAAAAATGTTGAAGAAAAAACAGCTCGGAGCCGGGATAAACACAATTTACTACTTACAATAAACCTAAAGCTTTTTGATATCTGGTTTTTAATACTTCAAATTCGGTTAGTGCCTCAATTTCCTGGGCAACGGCATCCTGCCATGCAGCCTGGGCATTCAATAAATCGGTGGTGGTATTTAAGCCCACTTCAAAACTGGCTTCAGTTTCTTCCAGACTTTCCTGTGCCTCAGCCTTATTTTTTTTCGACAGTAATATATATTCATATCCTTCCTGTAGCTGGATAATTACCTGTTGCACTTCAAGCTGTACCAGTTCCTGAGTGTTGCTCAGGTTTAAGTTAGCTTGTTCTATCCTGGCCTGGGCAGCCGATTTTTTATGTTTCTTCTCAAACCAGTGAAATACAGGAATAGATAACTGGCCACCTACGGTAATAGTAGCATCATCGTACAAATCATTACTTACCTTATATTTGTCGTACGATACCTGGGCACCAAGCTGAGGAAGGTATTCTGCGTTTACCATCTTTTTTTGATAGCCATAAACATTTGCCTGTCCTTCAAGCATTTTTAATTCCTGACGTTGCGATAGTGCCTGTGATGTACTATTGGTAATGTCAGGCAGCGTTGGGTTTTCTTCTGCAGTATCGGTGATGCTGATCTCGGTATTTAGTGGCAAGCCGATAACCTGGCATAAATTCATTTGCATCAGGCGAAAGCCGTTACGGGCACGTAATAAGTTTAATTCAGCATCATTTTTCTGAACAGTAACCCTTAGCTTTTCGCTTTTAGGAGTTAAGCCAAGTTCATACATATCATTCATTTGCTGTTCCAGGCTATCAAGCATATGCACATAGGCTTCAGCCAGCTTTACAGTTTCGCCCATTGCTGCCAGGTTCCAATATGCCTGGTCGGTATTTAATATTACCTCAGCTTTCTCAAGCTGAAATGCCTGTTCTCTTATTTCAACGCCTGTTTGGGCCATTTTGTTAGCCAGGCGCACCTGACCCCCTGCGTATATGGCTTGTTGAGCCGATATAGATCCCTGTAACATGGAAAGTTTGTCGGTATTCACCGTCAGTCCGGGAAAGTAGGCGTCACTTTCTGCTGTTCCTTCTGCATCTGTAGGCAACCGAAAGCCCGGGATAACTATATCTTCCATAGTAGGCATATACGAAGCGGTTGCACTTGCATCAATGTTTGGTAAATAGTTGGTGAAAGCTTCCTTTTTTTCAGCAACAGCTTCCTTTTTTTGTTGCGCTGCAATTTTGAGAGATTTGTTAAACTCTAAAGCCAAATCCCGTGATTCCTGAATACTGAGCGATTTTTGTGCCCATGCATTCATGGGCAACAAAATCGCTACAAGAACCAATATAATTGAATAAATATATTTCTTCATTGTACTTAATTAATCATGTAGAACTTTAGTGTTAACCTTGTAAAGGATGGCATACATTACCGGAACAACCAATAAGGTAACAATAGAGCCTACCAATAATCCAAACATAATTGCTACAGCCATTCCTTTAAACATCACATCAACCAGCAATGGAATCATTCCTAAAATTGTTGTTAAAGATGCCATCATTACCGGACGCATCCTGGATATGGCAGAATTTATAATTGCATTTACCTGATCAACTCCCCGGCTTATTTCATCATTAATTTCATCCAGCAATACGATGGCATTTTTAATCATCATACCTATCAATCCCAATGAACCTATAATTCCGATAAAACCAAAAGTGGCCTGCATCACATGATGACCAATGGCGACACCCATTAATGCCATTGGAACCACTCCCATGATAATTATGGGTTGTTTCAGGTTGTTAAACAATAAAATGATAATAAGTACCATAAGTCCTAAAGCCAGAGGCAGTAGTGCAAACAGGTGCTCGTTGGCTTCCTGGCTGTCTTTATGGTCGCCCAGCCATTGCATTTTATACCCATGAGGTAATTCAATTGCTTCAATTTCCTGATGTAAAGCATTCCATAATTCCGGAGCTGTATATTGGCTCTTGGGATTACACTGAGCTTTTATGGCCCTGATTCCATCATACCGGCGTATGGTCTGGTTTTCCCAGCTTACTTTTACCGAATCAATTACCTGGCCTAATGGTACGCTCGACATTGTATTGCTCCATACAGGAACCGATTCAATATTCTCAACGCTTTGTCCGATGGGCTCTTCCATTTTTAGCATTACCGGAAGAACGTCAACGCCCCGGTATATCGCCCCAACCGGTAAGCCATTTGATGCAATGGCAAGGGAGTTGGCAACATCGCTTCTCGAAATTCCCAATAAGCGTGCCTGTTCAACTGAATATTCAGGGGTTAAAACTTTAGCCTGGTTTTTCCAGTTGTCGGTAGTAACCTCAGTCATTGGATTGGCACGCATTATGGCCTTGGCTTCTTCGGCCAGCTTCCTTAATACGGCAGGATCCGGCCCGGAGAATTTAGCCTCTACCAAATACTCGCTGAACATGGGGCTATAGGTTCTGGCCCTTGCTGTAGCCTGAGGAAATTCCTTTTTCAAAAACTCCACTATCTCGGATGAGGTTTTTTGTGCAGTAGGGAAATCTACAGCACTAATAATCAATTCGCCATAATTGCTGTTGATTGTGGTCATAGGCCTTAGCAAGGTATAACGTGCCGGTGTCTGGCCTAATGAAGTTGTAACGTTTTTAACACCATCCCACTTGCTAATTGCTTTTTGGGCTTCTTCCAGGTCTTTTTCTACCTGGTAAATATCACTTCCCTGAGGTAGCCAATACTCTATAACGTATTGAGGATAGTCCAAAGCAGGGAAAAACTCCTGGCGGACAAACTTAAAGGACCAGATAGAAACTAACAACACGATTAGTGTAACAATTGAGAAAACGGTTTTATGCCACAGCATTTGTTTTAATACCCTGCGGAACCAACGGTACAAGCCATTGTTAAACAGTTCTTCATCGCCTTTGCTTTGTGCAATTTTGCCGCGGTAAAACCAGTTAGCCATAAAAGGGGTTTGAACCATGGCAAAAATCCAGCTTAGGAACAGAGAAATGGCCAATACATAAAATAATGACTTTAAAAATTCACCAGCACCACCAGGCGAAAACCCTAACGGCATAAAGGCTAAAATTGCAACAATGGTTGCCCCTAACAATGGCATGGCTGTTTTTTGGGCTGTATTGATAAATGCTTTTTTCCTTTCTACCCCTTTTTTCAGGTCAATTAGTATACCATCCGCAACAACAATCGAGTTGTCAACCAGCATACCCATTGCTACAATAATGGCAGCTAACGATACGCGTTGCAGTTCAATGCCAACTGCCAGCATAACAATAAAGGTGGCCAAAATTGTAAAAACCAATCCACTTGAAATCAACAAACCGGATCGTAGCCCCATGGCAAAAAGCAGTACTACAATTACAATCAGAACAGATTCGATCAGGTTAACCATAAAACCACGGATCGCCAGCTGAACCCTTTCCGGTTGATAAAATATTTTATTGATCTCGATGCCTACCGGTAAATTTTGCTGAAGTTCATTGATTTTGGCATCAAATACTTCTCCGACTTTGATCACGTTTACTTTGCTCTCCATTGAGATAGCTAAAGACATGGCTTTTTTGCCGTTGTATTTAAAGTCGTTTCTTTTGGGTGAATAAAAGCTGTGTTCTACATTGGCTATTTCACCCAGTAAGAATGAACCTCCTTTAGGTACTTGTACCAATAAGTTTTTGATATCATCAATATCCTTAAATTTAGCACCTAAGCTTAATCGGATCCGTTCAGTGCCAACCACTACATTGCCTGGGTTTACAATGCTTGCCTGGTCGTTAATAGCCTGAACAATCAGCATGGGGTTGATACCCAGTTGTGCAAATTTCTCGTTTGAGAAACGGATGTCTATCGTTTCGGTCTGTTGTCCGAAGATCTCAATTCTCTTGATCTTGTCAACCAATAAAAGCTCACGTTTGATGTACTCTACGTATTCATTTAATTCCTGGTAAGAATAGCCATCGGCACTAACCGAAATAAAAATTCCGTATACATCACCAAAGTCATCAACTACAACAGGCTCGCTGGCGCCTTCCGGTAAATCTCCTTTTATGTCATTGATTTTCCTGCGTAGGTGGTCATATATCTGCGGCATTTGCGGAGTTCGTACGTTATCTGAAACGTTGACTGTGATTTCAGACATGCCACCAATAGACCTGGATTCAATAAAGTCAATGTTTTCAAGTTTTTGAACGGCTTTTTCCAATACATCTGTTACCTCCAGTTCAACTTCATCGGCAGATGCACCTGGATATGGAGTGATAATAACTGCTGATTTGATGGGGATTTCAGCATCCTCTAGTTTTCCTAAGCCATCGAACGCTATTATGCCGCCAAAAAATACTGCAAACAACAGGGCGGTAATAAAAGCTTTTTGGTTCAATACCTTTTCCAATATTCCTTTGCTCATAGTAAACCTCCGATGTTTGTTTCCGATTTTTTAGGCAATACTTTTACTTCCTGGTTTTCAATCAGTGTATGCACTCCGGCAGTTACTACTTGCTGGCCTGCTTTGATGTTTGATTTAATTTCGATTAAACCATTGCCTTGTACTTTCAATACAGAAACTTCTTGTTTTTTAACTGTAGCGTTTGATGTTATGAGCCAAATGTATTTTTTTCCTGCTTCTGCAAATACAGATTCAACCGGAACCAACATGCTTTCTTTGCAGGAACTATCCTGTAACACTTTTACTTTGGCTACCATTCCGGGTTTGATGTGTTCCAGGTTCTCTGTTTCTAACAATATTTTAGCTTCAAACATATGATCGTCCCCTGTTTTTTTGCTTAGCGATTTAACCTTTGCAGGAACATCAAACTGGTTGGCATTGCGGATGTCGCAGGTTATTTGCGCAATGTCGTTCATTTCGTTAATATGTCCTTCGGGTATACTAACCACTATTTCCAGGTCGCTAAAATCAAGTAATTCAACAATAGGTTGCCCGGCACCCACGGTCTCAAAATTTTCGATCATCTTTTTATCCACATATCCTGAAAAAGGAGCTTTCAGATCTGTGTCGGCCAATGCGTTAATGGCTGCATCGTATTGACTTTTAGCCATCAGGTATCCGGCCTTTAATTGATCCAGTGTGTTTTTTGGGAGTTTTTTTCTCTCATATAATTTTTGGTAGCGTTCATATTCCGCTTTGGTTTGTGTGTAGCGGGCTTCTGTGGCCTGTACCTGTATGTTGTAATCTCTTTTATCAATTCTGGCAAGAACTTGTCCCTGCTGTACATAGTCTCCGGCGTCTACCAGCAATTCCTGCACAGGGCCACCTACCTTGAACGATAAGGTTACCTGTCTGCGCTCTTTGACAATTCCGTTGTAAATTAATTTGTTGTTATTGTCGGCAGGAAGAATTTCTGTTGATTTTACATATCGTGCCTTTTCCTTGTCTTGGGATTCATTACTACCGCAAGAGGTAAATATTCCCGCGGCCAGCATTAATGCCAGCATCAAAAAGTTTGCTCGTCTCATTTTCTTATTGGTTATTATCTTCTTCAACATTGTATTTTAACAGGTACAAAAGTATAGTGATACAACCTGGTATTTTTCTTAAAGAAAATGAAACGACAAAATTCAGGATTGAAATAAAAATATAGTGCTAAGTAATGCAAATTGAAGAATTTGTATTTGCAAACATGGCAAAATAGCCCTGTGTGTGCTTATTTATAAAGAATATTTTAAGGGTACCTTGATCATAGCTTGAAAAACGAAACCAACTCTTTTAAGTTTTCAGCTTGTGTTGTCATTTCCTCTGAGCTGGATGTCATTTCTTCGGCAGCAGCTGCATTTTGTTGAGTTAATGAGTTTAATTGTTGAATGGCATTGTTTATCTGGTTTACACCATTATTTTGTTCCATACTGGCAGTAGCTATTTCTTGCACTAAATCAGAGGTCTTGTTTATATTAGGTTTTATTTCATTGAGCAATAAATTAGCTTGTTCTGTTTGTGACTTGGTAGAATCTGTCATAACTATTATTTCATCAGCGGCTTTCTTACTGTTTTCTGCTAATTTCCTAACTTCGGCAGCCACAACTGCAAAGCCTTTACCAGCGTCCCCTGCGCGAGCTGCTTCTACGGCAGCGTTTAGTGCTAAAATATTTGTTTGGGTGGCAATATCATTTATTACCCCAATTTTATCTGAGATATTATTTACTGCAGAGTAACTCCGGTCTGAAACCTTTGCAACATTATCAATGTCTTTTGAAGAACCTGAAGCAATAGAAGAAGTTTCATTTGCATTATGGTTGTTGTTGGCCACGTTACTGGCTATTTCTTCCATAGTTGAAGAAATCTCTTCTAAAGAAGATGCTTGCTCAGATGCGGCTTGAGATAATTCCTCTGCCGTACTGTTCAGTTGATGACTTGCAGTAACTAAATTTGCTGCGCCACTATTAATTTCTGCAATAACAAGATTAAGTATGTTGCATAGTTTTATAATTGAGTTGGTTAAAATACCAAGTTCATTTTTAGACTTAGATTCACTAATTTCAATATTTAAATCCCCATCTGATAATAATTGTAATTTGTTAATGGCTTGCTCTAGGGGTTTTTTTAATAAGTGGTTTATGTAAATAAATACTATAGTTCCTACAATTACATTAATTGGAGTAATAATATATTGCATATAAGATGCTCCATAAAACTCTAAAGATTTTGTAAAAGAAACTAAGATTGTAAAGGAGACTGTTATCATACTAAACTGAAACATAATTGACTTTTTAAAAATCAGCCTTAGTATTATGATTGCTACAGGTATAGTAGCAGCACTTTTGATTAAATCTATTATTAAACCGTTCATTATATTAAATTTTTATATCCTTTGGGTATGATCGTTTATTACTTAAAACTTCAAAAATGACATTTATTAAATCTTCAGTCATAGATCCTTTGTTTACAAAACCATTAAAACCAGAACCAATGATGTCTTTTAGATACAGTTTGTGTTGATACATAGTTAAGGCAAGTAACTTGATGTTGGGATACATGTAATTAATGTGCTTAGCTGTCTCAATACCACCAAGCACCGGCATCTCGATATCCATTATTATCAAATCTGCATTTACTAAATTATCTGAGTCAATGACTTCTTTCCCGTTGCAAAAAACATCAATTACATTAAAGTTTTTATAAGGTTCCAATAATACTTTAACGCCTTCAATGGCCATGGGGCTGTCGTCAACAATTATTACCTTAATACTTCTTTCCATGGTATTAGATTATTCCTCATTATTAATTTTAAAGAATTCTATTAGCTCCTTTAGGTTTTCCGCTTGTGAGGATAATTCTTCGGCACTGGATGCCAACTCTTCAGAGGCAGATGAGTTTTCCTGTGATATAGTGTTGAGTTCCTGAATGGCTATGTTTACCTGGCTGGTAGCAGAACTTTGTTCGATGCTGGAAGATGCTATTTCCTGAACTAAGGAGGTTGTTTTTTCTATTTCCGGTATCATGAGTTGCATTTTTTCTCCCATGCTTTCTGCCATTCCCAGTGTGTTTTGTGCATGTAATACGATTTCATCAGCTGCTTTTCTACTGTTTTCAGCCAATTTTCTCACTTCTGTTGCCACTACGGCAAAGCCTTTTCCTGCATCTCCTGCTCTGGCAGCTTCAACAGCTGCATTTAATGCCAATATATTAGTTTGAAAAGCAATATCGTTAATCACTTGAATTTTTTCGGTTATCACTCTGGTAGCATCTACAGTCTTATTTGTTTCACCTGCAACCTCTACAATTTTTGACTGAGCTTGGATGGAGATGCTTTCTGTTTGTTTTGAGTTTTCTGTATTTTGATCAATGTTAGCAGAAATCTCTTCGGTAGTTGATGAAACCTCTTCAACAGAAGCTGCCTGCCTGGTTGCTCCCTCGGAAAGTTGTTCAGCTGTTCCGCTAAATTGTTGACTTGCTGCACTGATATAATTGGCTCCTTTCATAATGCTTTGAACAACCTCTTGAAGCTTAATAATCATATCATTCATGGAGTTTTCCAAAGAACCTATTTCATCATTCCTACCAGATAATCGAATGGATGTTTTAATGTTTCCTTTTGCAATATCTTCCATTTTGTGAACAATTTTAAAGATTGGGTTGGTAATGTTTTTTGATATGATATATACAACTACAAATAGGATTAATAAACTAATGACACCAATAAATAGAATAATCAAAGATTCTTTTTTTGTTTCCGCCATTACTTTTTCAATAGGGATTTCAACCATCACAGACCATGGTGTATTTGAATTTCCAATTTGTATGGGAGTAAAAATTCTGATTACTTTTTTATCGGAGTATTCAGAAGTTGTTTCATAAGAATATCCTTTCCCTTCAGTAATGCATTTTCCTAATTCAGTTGAATATCCGCTAAATAGCGTATCGATTGACAGTTCGAGGTAGCTTTTATCCGGATGAGCGCAAACGATATGGTTGTTGGTGATTATTGAGGAGAAGCCTGTTTCAAAAACTTTTGTCTTTGAGTTTAGTGCTAATATCATATCCATACCAATATCAGTTCCCACAACCCCCAATACTTCATTGTTCTTAAGTACGGGTGTTACTACTGAAGTCATAAATTTCTCATCTTTCTTATTTCCCGTGAAACTATAAAAATATGGATCTAATACAGCCTGTAGTTTGCTGTCAGCCGCTACTCTGTAATAATCTTCTTCATATTCGCTTACTATATCGCTACTTAAATACGCAGGAATCATTGCCTCGGCGTTATAGTTTTGTGGTAATAGCAAGTCTCCATCTCTAAAATATGATGCTCCAAAAAAGCCATATTCCTGATTAAACTTTTTTGCATATTCCTTATCTTTCCCATCAAAGACATTTTTCTCGAACATGGTCCAGCAAGCATAGCCATCCATATTGTTGTTCAGTACATTCTTCAACATTAAGGCAGCTAGCTCCCTGGATGGGTGATTGTCAATCAGAGTAAGCATTGATTGTGCCAAAGTAGAGGTCGACTGCATTGATTCTCCTAAATAATTTTTTACTTCAAAAGCTACTTCTTTGCCCAATACCTCGGCTAACTCATAAGCATCATTTTTTGATTTTTTTGAAGTGTTGATTAATATAATAAGAAGTGTAATTCCGAATACAACAGAAAAAGTTGATAGTATGTATAAATTAATTTTTGTGTTTAAGCCTAACTTCATTTTATTAATTTTTAATGATTAAAAAGATAAACCAAATACTAAGTATGCATTTTCTGAATTCGGATTTATAATAAAAGATCCGTAAAAAGGCAATGAGACGTGATCAGAAAGTTGAACCTTTCTGGATACAGATAATCCAATGTTTGTAACGCTAAATCCTTCAGCATATAAACTTTCAAATGGGGTTAAGCCTAAAAAAGATGATACTTCGTTATCTCCTATATTCAAAGCATGATTTAATTCAAAGTATGTAGAAAAGTATTTGTTTCCATCGCCATCTAGATCATTTCCATAAAGGATTGTAGCAGATGAAAAAGATAAGGAGGAATTAAAAATATTATCAATACTTACCATTGCTTCCAGTGCATGAGGAGTTGTGTTTTTATTCCAGTTAAAGTAATTGTTATTAAATGATATGGAATCAACTGGTACAAAATAGTTGTTTATAGTTAACGTAATGGAATTAAAAGAATAACTAAGGTATAGATCTACTTCCTGATATGGTTCTGAAGAGAAAGTATACGAGCCCCAAGAGCCTAAACAAAAGTTTCCAATATTAAATTCAATATTTGGTTGTATAGCAGGAGAAGTGCTTAAATTCATTCCCCTCCAGATGTAGCGGGAAACGATATCAGCTCTGGCGTCAATGGACATATTAGATTTCTGGGCTTTTATATTTTGAAAACAGGAAGCTAAGATGAGTCCTAAGTACAATAATCGTGATCTGGAAATTTTTTTTGCGTTATTCATGCTGTAGTTGTATAGGCTAATAAAAATGCGTCTCTTCATTGACTTATCTTTATCCGAAATTCATTTAATATGTATAGTGTTTTATTAATGGGTTTAATATTTTTTTGTGCCATTATATACATAACAAATGTACCTTATGAAGGCAGGTGTGGAACCAAGGATTCTACCAGTTTTGTTATTGGGAAAACACCATTTTTATCATAGGGAAAACCCTATAAGCAAGTAAGAGATGAGATTGAAGTTTATTAGGGAGTAAGCATTCGGTAAACCCCGTCTTGATGCGACAAAAATAAGTGTTGCTTTCAAATTACTTCCAAAACATTCGGAGTAATTTGAAAGTTCTTAG
>NZ_JAPDPI010000071.1 GCF_026013615.1 Plebeiibacterium marinum | reverse complement strand
CTATGGTTGGTACTGGTGCTCATAATTACATTGCCATAATCATCAAAATAAGATACAGTAACCAGATTTGTATTGGCCATGGTTAAACCTGATCCAGCAACCGGAAGTGCTTTTACTAAAGTGCCAATGGCAGCCCCTTTTGTTTTTGTTGATTTGTTTTGAACATAGCCTGTTGGCATATCGGCAGTATTAAAATTCAGGGCTGTATTTAAACTAAGGTTTGTGATAAACCCATAATCTTTATCATCGTACCAGGTTACGGTTAATATATCGTCTTTACTAATATCATACCCATCCGGGTAGCTATTGTCTTTGGAATATCCATAACAAGTAGTGGAACCATCATAAGTTTCGTACATACTGCTACTGTAATTGGCAAAATTGCTACGGATCGTACTCAAACTTTCAGCTATGGTAATTTTACCTGTCATTACCGGGCGATTCAACTGATCGTATTTAGTAAATATGTATTTGTTTGGATTTACTTCACGCATGTTTGCATCCTGAGTCAATACCAAGCGGTCCCTTTTATCATAAACCATATATACAATGCCAGCCCCCGGGATGTCTTTTGAGATCATTCTTTTTCGGCCATCATAAGTATAGAAGTAACAAAGGTCTTTGTCATCAGGTGAGGATGCCAATGGTGGAACAACGGTGCGTAACAGGCCAAAATCATCGTAAATATAGTGGGTTTGCAATGTTTCAGAACCATTGATGCTTTCTTTTAAAACCACCTGTCCCAGTTTGTCTTTATATTCTTTGGTTACATGACCGTTTTCATCTGTAATTTCTGTTATATAAAGTGAGTAAGCAGGGTAGGGAACTCCATCCCCTTTTTCATCCCAAGAGGCAATTTCATTTTGATTGGTTGTATAATTATAACTTGTTTTACCCTTAGTGCCATCTGTTGCATTTATTTCATGCCACGTATTACCTGCCCCAAACTGGCTGTTTATTCTGTTTAAGGGTGAGTCTTCAAAATCGGTAAAGGCATATGGTTTTGAATCGGGGTCTTTACCTTCAATAGTACCTGAATAAAAAGTTTCGCATTGCGCTATTGCATCACCAACAAAAGCGCCATTGTTGTCCCCCTGAACATAGGGAAGGTATTTTTTCTCCTCCCTCCCAAAGCCGTCATAAACAATGGGCTGTACCATGTCATGTCCAAGGGGGGAAGCATTCACCTGTATAACCTGGCTTGGTCTTCCCAATCCATCGAAATATTGAATTTCTTCTGTGTGGGCATAGCTTCCTGTAGGCATGGAGCTGTGAGCTTCCCTAAAAGAAATGCTACGCACATAATTTTGCCCGGTTGGTGTGGGTGTGCCACTTACTGTTTTAACACTTACCACATCTGCCGTAGGATTAGCTGTGGTAGTGGTAATGTTAGGATCAATATAGGCATGGAAATCGGATCCTGCCACGGCATGGAATCCGGCCTTTAAGGTAATGCTTGTTTTGGCCTTTACCGTGGCCTTCCCGGTAATTACATCATCTACAGTAATATTATCCTGGGCCTGCAAGGCACCAAGCCAGCCTGCCAGGAATATGAGTGCGAGATATATTATATTTTTCATGTTTCTTTTTTAGTATAAAATGTTTGGATTACCCCTATCACCATG
Source organism: Plebeiibacterium marinum (assembly GCF_026013615.1). Lineage (GTDB taxonomy): Bacteria > Bacteroidota > Bacteroidia > Bacteroidales > Marinilabiliaceae > Saccharicrinis > Saccharicrinis marinus_A. The sequence continues at coordinate 15,703 of NZ_JAPDPI010000071.1, read as the reverse complement.
CTTTCGACATGGCACTTCTCCCTGGAAAAGGGGAAAATTTTGATTGCCAAGACTTAAATTTTACAAGCTGTAAATCAAAGTCCCCTTCGGGGATTTAGGGGCATTATTGTTTTACAAACTTTTTAGTTATCCTATCTCCATTACTAATCACACAGAAATAATAGATTCCTGGAGCCAGATTACTTACTTCAGCTTTCATTTGCTGGCCGGGCTGATACCTTTCAATTTTTTGGTAAAAGTGCACGTTTCCTGCACCATCCAATATCTCTATGGCCATTTTTGCCTCTTTGTTGGTTTCCAGTGTCCAGTTAAACGATTCCTTAACCGGGTTTGGATAAATGGTAACCAACCGTTCCCCTTTACTTAAATCTGCATAATCAGGTTCAACATAAAAGTCAATCTTTATGCTATCTGCCCATTGGCAACCCAGGCTATCGGTTATGGTGAGTTTGTACTCACATAAGCCAGGTGTTTCATCTTCGCAATAAGCTATCAGGTTTTGCAGGTTGGTATTGTTGTTCCATAGGTAGGCAAAGGCATTATCCGGACCTGCAATTTCCAGTTCATCGGTAACCAGCATGGTAGTATCGTTGCCAAGGGTAAATTCCTGCGCCATCACCTCTTTTATTTCTACCGTATCCGAAACCACGCAGCCCCTTTTGTCAACCATGGTAACATGGTAAAGCCCCGGTTGGTCTATCACAATTTCTTCTGCATTTTTCAGGGTGTCGTTCCACACTATGTTTGTATAGCCCCTGTTTACCGAAAGGTCAACCATGCTGCCCTGGCAAAGATATCCCGGGCTGTTAATGGCATTGGCAACAGGGGGGCAGTTGTAGTATTTTGCCACAAAAATGTCCTCTTCGCCTAAGGTTGCTAGTTCCGTTCCACCAGCTTGTAGGCTGCCATTAAAGCTGCCCATCAGGTATAGGTTCCCTTTGTTGTCCAAGGCGCCTCCATTGCTTGTGCTGCCGCCTTTGCCATGCATGGCCTCCGCCCAGGTTACAAAGCCTGTGGTATCAAGCTGGGCAATAAAGGCCTCTGAATTTAAGCTATGGGTGTTGAGCATCAACGAGTCCATATATATCGTGTCATTAAAGCTTCCGGTAACCATGGCACCGCCAAGTTTGTTTAACTTTAGATTTTTTGAGCGGTCTGTGTATTTACCCCCGAAGGTTTTCAACCAGTTCAGGTTTCCTGCTGTGTCGGCTTTGCATACAAAAAAATCCGTATACCCGTTGGTTTGGTATTGTAGGCTGTCAATATTAAGGGTGAAGTCAAAATTACCTGACATTAACAATTGGTTTTGCTGGTTGCAGGCCAACCCGCTTATGTTTACATACGAGGGGCTGCTTAAAGGTTTTGCCCATGTTGCAGCTAGCGTACTGTCGAGCTGGAGCAAAAAGGCATTGCCTTTTTGTTTTTCACCCATTGCTGCTATCTCAACATTTCTGGCAGAAAAACTTCTTTCATGGTTTCCTGCCAAATAAATGTTGTTTAAGCTGTCAATGGCCATGGCCGATAGTTTTTCCTTTCCTTTGTTGCCTAATTGGATTACCTGTTCCATTGCCCCATCCGGTGTAAACTGTGCTATAAACATATCGTTATGCCCATGGCTGACCAGGTTGCCGGTTTCGCAAATAAGGGTATCGGCAAATACACCCCCCAGGATGATATTTCCTTTTTTATCGGTATCAAGCAGATAGCCCGATGCTGCATTATAAAACGGGATGGTATTCACCCAGTTGGCCTTTCCTCGTTTGTTAATGCGTGCAAGGAAAAGTTTCCTGCTTTCACCCTCAATTTTCTTTTTGCCAAACTTCATCTCGCCCCTGATAATACCGGTTATATACAGATCATTGTCGGGAGCCTGCTTTATGGCAGTAATTTGGTCCATATACAAACCACCTGCCTGCCATAGCCATTGCAGCTTGCCTTCTTCGTTAAAGCGAGCCACATAAATATCGTGGTTTCCCTCGCTCAGGATTTCTTTTTTATTGCTCTGCAGCGACTGGGTAAAATTACCGGCCACATACACATTGTTTTTGCTGTCGGTAACTATACTGGTGGGCACATCCCAACCAGGGCCGCCAAGCTGCTGCATCCAGTGGTATATTTTTTGGTTGTTTTGAGCATTGGTAAGTGTGGAGCTTGCCATTATAAGCATGCACAGCCACATCCCAAGCATCTTTTGTCTTTCCCTAAAGGCAGAGCAAGTAATGTTTTTTATCTTTTTTCTCATATGGTTATTCTGTTTGAGAGGTGTACTTGTATTCATGTTTTGATGATGTTATCTAATTATTTCCAACCTGTAACACAGGGATGCTTAAAACAGAACTACCACTTCCATAATATATCAAAATTTCACCTTCCCTTATTTGTCCGCTCGTATTAGCAGTAAATCCTACAGTTATTTCACCATTATTAGTTCCAGTGGTTGTTCCAATGTAAATCCAACTGGGGTACCTATATACACTCCAGCTACAATTACTTGATAGGGAAAGAATACTATTCCCTGGGCTACTTGATGTCCGAACCAAGCCTGTTGGGTGTGGTGTTAAAAATTCTGTAGTAGTGTAATAGTAATCGTATTTGGATACGATATTTTGATCATTATTCCTGACACAATCTAATCTGTCAAAATTATCGTAGTCATAATATACAGTGGTTCCATCAGGCTTCGTCTGAGATTTAATTCCTATTAAATGATTATAAGAATATGTAGATATTAAAGCGTTCGGATATTGGATACTTAAATTATCGTAAAAATCTATAGAGCTTTGAGAGCAATTTATCGACTCGTTATAGTTTATAGCGGTCCCAGTAAGTTGCGCCATTAAATATTGCCCACTTTTGTCCCATATATAGGAAGTAACAATACCATCTATATTAGTTTTCTGGCAAATGTTACCGTTGATATCATATTTATCAAAAGAGATTTCTTCAATATTATTGTAATGAGAGTCTTTGTTTTCTCCAGAAAAAGAGCTATAAGATGAGTAAGCAAATGGGTCGATAATATTTAATCTGTATTCTGATGATGGAACATATTTGGTATTGTCTTCTTTGTAAGTTGTTAATACGCCATCGGTCACTAAATTGTTCAATACTTTAGTTTGTTCTATAGGTCTATTAAGGATGTTTGCCGAAGTCATTTCTTTATATGGAGAAGCAGAAATGTCAAACGGATAACGTAAATATACCCTATTTGTTCTTCCTTTACTATCCGTTTTACTTTTACAGGATGGTAATAGAAATTCATTGTATAGGAATTCCTCTTTTGAGACAATAATGCCTTCTGATTTTGGATGGTATAATTTAGTTACAACACTATCGAGTAGTTGTGCATATTGCTGCATACTATATGTTGAATATGCGAAATAAGCAGTCTTGTAACCCCAATAATCTGTTGCATGCCTACGTAAATGCAATCCGTTATATGATTTTTTCAATGAATTCGTATAGTATTTATTTACTTCCTTTAATACCTCACTCTTAGAGTTCTTCCAAATAGTTTTTGTTTCATTTAAATATATGCAATAAGGGTATTTAATGTAATAATCTACTGGCTGCATCGCTGACAAATTGGCAAAGTTCATCCAGGTTGGATATGAAGATGAAGTATAACTATAATAGGGAAATAGAGATGGATTTAAAGCTTCTGGATTATATGTGTGTTCGATACTTCCATTGTTATTTATTAGATCACCATAATACTCTGCTACTTTAAGGTATTTTACCGGGGCACCATTAAGATTTATATTAACATTAACATCAGATGATGAACGATGTGTTGCTGTTATTACAGTTAAGCAATTTATATCATTATTATAACGAGTCATGCTTCTTTTTAAATAATATAAAGGGCTAATGTCTTTTACTCCTATTCCATTATTATAGTCAAATGTTTTTACAAGTATATTCCCACCATCTTGTAACTTTATTTGTTTAACTCGGATACCTCCAACTGTTACGTTATCAATTTTATTTCCTTCATATGTAAAAACAGCAGTACCTCCTGTTGGATAAATAATGGTTTCCAAAATACCTGTTTGTGTATATTCTGGATTGGGGTCTCTATTGGCATTTCCTCTAAGAATATTTGAAAATGGTTCAGGGATGTTATTAGGTATCCTGCTACTAATTCCATTTGCTCCATTATAATATCCCCAATGATCAAATGCATTCCTGCTATCTAATGGGAATTCTTTTGAAGTGTTGTAGTTGAATACATATTTCTTTTCTAAATAAATACCACTACCATCGTAATATTTAACAGCATCCAACTTATCCCAATTTAAACGATTGCTCTGACTATGGTATGGCGATTGTTCAAATCCTATGGTCTTGATAAGGGTTGTATTTTCAGCATCGTAGACTTGAACTTTTGACAACAATGAGTTTGAAAAAGAATCTCCTTTGTAGGAAAAACGAACCTCGTTATTATTAAACCTTATGGTTTTAATTCTTTTTTGTGTATAAGAGTATGCTTGATTTATAACATTCTCTCCATAGGAATCAGTAGTAGGCCAACCACAAGAATTCAGTGGGCTACCTTTGATAAAATCGGTATAATACTTTGTATATATGTTATGGGATTCAACTTTCCAAATTGAACCTGAATTTAAAATGTCTTCGTATTCAAATGTTATGTGATCTGATCCATCTGAAGAAACTATATCAGTCAATAACCAACCGGATGTTGCCCAAAAGGCTGTTGTTCCTGTATGATTTCGTATATACTCTAATTCATCCTCGTTTGAATCTATTCCTCTACCATATCGATAATAATTTCCATTTTCATCATACACATCGAAATGAGTGATAGAATAAATACCGCTTGATGATTCTAAATACGGAGTTATTTTAATTGTAGGTTTTGCTGGTAGCTGGATTGGATTGCTGAAAGATGAAATATCGCCAGTTTTTTCAAATATGAATTTGCCTCCAGCCTGATTAGGTATTGTATAATGAAAAACATCATATTCCGGATCAAAATCTCCATTTTCTGTTGCAGATAATACACCATAATATGGGTCGGAATCAGGGGCATTAGGACTAGATGTAGATAGGATTTCAGAATCCATTGGTATGGTTTCATCATAGTGCAACTCATCTGCAGATCCATGCATTGATCTGGATATCATTCCTCCATAGTTTAGAGTCCAACCCAAGCCAATAATGCCAGTTTTATCTCTAAGTTTTAATCCTGAAGAGTGATAGCTAATACTTAATGGTATAGTTAATTTTCCACAATTTATAGTATATATTGGTATCTCGGTTTTGGGTATACCAGTGGAATAATCAACAGGATAATCAATATATTTAGCAAATTGTTGAGCTTGAGGCGAAGGTGGCACAATGTCTGGTTTTTCAATTATCTGTGCATAAATCCCTGTGCCTTTTGTTATGCAAAAAACGATAAAAATAACTATTTTAAATAATCTAAATAACATAATGCGCTTTCTTTGTTTTTCTGAATTTTTACTTTCTTGATCTTGCTAAATCGTCAATTTGCATCTTTAGTTTATTTATCTCTTTCTCCTTTTTAATCAAATACAGCATCATCTCCTCCACCTTCTGCAATAGTAACTTATTCATCTCAGCCAAATTCACACCTTGCTCTTCCATTTGTGTAGCGCTGGGGATATCCGGTAAATGTTTGTGGGTTTTAATATAGTCTTCAACTTCTGAAAGGTCTTTGAGGTTGTAAGTATCTGAGAAGACGAAATCGGCTGTTTGGCCGTTGGCTTTAACGGTGATGTTGTTGGCGGCCAGGTTGCCGTTAAGGTTTAGGTTGTTGGCCGACATGTCTTTAACTTCAATTTCATTGGCGTATATTAAATTATCAACAGAGAGGTTTTCTGTGATATGAGTATTTCCATTAACGTGTAATTCTGAATCAGGTTCAGTAATTCCAATTCCAACTTTCCCTTCATCATAAAGAGTTAAAGCATCAACTGTTCCTGTTTTAAAATAATGCCTGTTAGCAGTTTGATAAATATTATCTGTTGAGCTTATTCCAAAAGAAGTATTGGAACTTAATTTGTCAGGGGCAAGGCCAAGCTTATGTCCGTTTTTTTGCTCCAATAACATCATGGCTTTGGTGTAGTCGGAAGTTTGACTACTAACTGATCCCATAGACTTGTTTGAATAATCCTGTATGTTTAAGTCATTACCAGTATTACTGTTAATAAATGAAACAGGGCCTCCATTGCTAGGTACGATATTTTTAGCAGCGGACCATGAAATTGTTGCCTTTGTACTTGGTTCAATATCAATTTGTAAGTAAGATAAACCGCTACTAACATCAAGAACATATTGTTCGCCAACTGCAAAGTCCCATTTAGTTGGATAGCCTTTTGAAGGTCCATGCCAAAATGTTGCAGAAGGAGAAGATGAACCAGATTGTGTTAATTGAAAATAAACTTCATTTACAGGAGTTTCGTTAAAATCTAAAGTTATATAATAGGTAATTGCTTCTCCAGTATAATAAGGAGTAGCCGTATATTCTCCTTGTATAACTCCGGATCCTAATGTAAAATCTACAGTTAATTGAGCATTAGATGTTTTGAAGAAACTATAGGAAAATATAATAAGAAGTAAGATATATTTATTCATTGTGTAATAATGTTTTCAGGTTAAAAAAAGTATTCTGTAACTCCGATGGAGCCAGAAGTGTAAAAGGTTGTAGTTGTAATATATAGTGTTTTGATTTTAGGACAAGGAATTATAAATTGGAATTGCTCGTATTAGATGTTTGTTCCTGATTTAGGTCTTTTCCTGTCTTTTTGTTTATAAACTTTCTGTTAATAGACTCTTGTAAAGTTGCTCTTTGTTCCTCGCTTAACAGTTGTTTAATCTGTTCTTTTATACTAATAATTTCCTGGTTCAAGGTTAGCCATTGCGCATCGGTAGGTGTCAATTTTTTTTGATTGTCGATGTATATCACTTGTTTTAATACAAGAGTCTGAATTTCTTGTTTTTGATTTTGAGTTAAAGAAAGTAATTGATCATATTGCTGCGTATATTTTGACGCTTTATTTTTTTGTGCTGTAGTAGGTGTTTGACTGTATGCAAATGTAGAAATCGCAAGGAAAACGATTAAGATTGAAATAAAGATGTGATTTTTATTCATAACAAATTGTTTTATTAATAATATAAAATGATTAACTGATTAAACGAATTTAATATTCGCAGTTAAAATTCGGGTAATGTGCATAATGTTATTACTATTAATTTTTCGAATTTTATTATTAAAAATTAAACAAAGAGCTTTTTTTATTGATAGAAACTCCCTTTTTGATCTTTTGTGATAGGTTGTTCGGGTTAAAAAATAAATGAGTTCTATTTTTTTCAAAACAAAAAGAATTGGCTTTTACGGAAGGTTATTTGGTGAAGTATGAAGAGAAGTTTAATGCTATTGACAATAGGCCAATGGCTGAATCTTTTACAATTTCGGCCCGGGAAATTAAAATGGGTAATGGTGAGCACGTTAATGAGTGGGTTTAAGCCTGCAGCGTAGATTTTTTAAGGCTTAAAAAAGGACGACATAAAAGCATGTCGCCCTAAGAAAAAGTCAGGATACCCGTCATAGTATTCTAACGGTGTAAAGATAGTACTTTCATTTGTTAGAAACAATTCTCCTGGCTTTTCAGGAGTTGCCCTGTGCAACTCCTTTTTGCTTTAAATTTTCCTGGTGGCTGTAGTTTTTTTGTCGTTATCATACCGATCCTTTAAATTAACAGATCGTTAGATTTTAGATAAGAGATAAGAGACTTATTTGCAAGATGCTTAAAATAAGATTTTTACCTAACTTAAGTTGGTTTTATTAAATATCTAATAATCTTACACTTATAAAAAAACTAACGAACTATTGTTAAGTGGATTGATAATGGAAACCGATTGTTTTTTTGTTTATGATCCTGTTCGTGTCTCAGAGCAGAGGCTGTTTGTTATATAAAGTACCATTGTTGCGTGGTTCGGGATGTTTTGTTGTGCCTGACCGTGGCTTGCCTTTGGTGAATAGAGCAGGAGTTATAGACAGGATATTAAAATCTAATAATTAACAGTATGGCTTTTTTAGCAAAACTTAGCATTGATGATGCTGAATATATGGTGTTGACCTTTCATATGGGGTTAGAACAAAAGTTAGGAATTAATGGTGCTCCGGTGCAGGAACCAGTTGGTGGAAAACTAACATTTGAAGTGGAGTCTTCCTCTTCAACTGATTTGTTTGACTGGATGGTAGCTCCCGGTAAACGGAAGGATGGCAGTATTACTTTTTTTAGGCGTGATGTAATGGGGCAAATGAAGCGTTTGGATTTTTTTGATGCTGTATGTTATAAATATGATGAGAACTTTATGTCGGAAGGCAACAATGCCATGACTACAAAAGTAAGCATATCAGCCCGGAAAATTCAAATGGAAGATATTCCTGTAGAGAACGAATGGGCAGTGTAGTAAAACACTGGTTTTTGTCAATCAAATAATCATCATGGCACTAAATGTAAAAAACGAAATATTTATTGCAGGCGAAAAGCAGCAAGGACTGGATAGTTTTTGTATTTCGCAGGAGGTAAACAGTCACAACCACTTTGAGGTTGTACTCCACTGGGAAAAATTTTTAGAAGGTGGACAGGCTATTATTGAAAAATCGCAGGAGGTTATTGGCCAAAAAATAGAAGTGACCTTTATTAATGAAAATGATGGACTCCCAATGAGTCAAGGGTTTTTTGAAGGAATAATCACAGGGGTTTCATCTACCAAATCACGCGAAGGTCAGTCGAACGACCGGTTGGTTATTAGCGGTAGTAGTCCTACAATTTGTATGGATCATGTGGCATGTTGTAAGTGTTACGAAGAAAAAACAACAGCCGATATAGTTAATGATATTGTTGGTAAATACGGTTCGGGCATTACAGCTGTTGTTGAGCCGGTTAATACTGGGGTGTTACCCTATACGGTTCAGTATAATCAAAGTGATTTTAAATTTATTCAACAACTGGCTGTTCGTAAAGGGGAGTGGTTTTACCACGATGGTACGCAGTTGGTTTTTGGTAATGTACAAACCGGGAGTGAAGAGCTAAAGCTGGGGCTCGATTTGGTTGACTTTAATTTTACATTGCAAACCAAACCTAAAAAAGCAGGCTATGTGGCTCATGATTATTTTAATAGCCAGGATGCCAGTGCTAATTTCCCGGGGGGGACAACAATGCCCGGTTATTATGGCTTTACTGCCGAAAAATCAGAAACAGTTTTTGCTCAGGAAGGTTTGGTGAGTATTCACCAAAGTGCAGCCGAAGGTGGCCAGCAGGGTAATTTGGATGCTTTGGTTAATGTTCAGAGTGAAGGCCGTGTAAGTAAGATGGTGGTGTTGTCTGGTCATAGTCGTAATACAGGATTGAAACCGGGAGGCAAAATATCCATATTGCATAAAACGCTAAACCTTGAAACAGAGTATGGTGTTTATATTGTAACCAAAGTAATCCACAAGCTCGAAAATGGCCGCGATTACTCCAATATATTTGAGGCCATTCCGGAAGGAGCTGTTTATCCACCTTATACCGATACTACAAAATTTCCGCAGAGTGAACCACAAAGGGCTAAGGTGGTTGATAACAACGACCCCCAAAAAATGGGACGCATCCGTGTTCAGTTTGTATGGCAACAAGATGTGTCGTCGCCATGGTTACGAGTGGCACAGCCTCATGGTGGTAGCAATAAAGGCTTTTATTTTATTCCCGAAACAGGTGAAGAAGTAATGGTAGGTTTTGAAGCCGGTAATGCCGAACTGCCATTTGTAATGGGAAGCTTATATAATGGCAATGCCAAAGCAGAGGAGTTTACTACCGATACCAACGATGTCAAAGTCATCCGTACGCGCAGCGGTCATACCATTGAGCTGAATGATACTGATGGAGAGGAAAAGATTAATATCTATGATAACGAAGGTAGCATCATTACCTTTGATACAGCCAGTAAATCATTAATCATCAATTCTGCCGAAAACATTGATATAGCAGCTAAAAACATAAATATAAGTGCCGAAGAAAATATTGTGATGGGAGCCAAAGGTAATATTGATATAGCTGCCAAAGGTGACCTGAATGAGCAAGCAAAAGGAAATATTGCCTTGCAAAGTGATGGGGATACTATGGTTAAATCGATGGGGGCTACAACGTTAGAAGCTACAAAAGATGCAACAGTAAAAGGAATGAATTTGGTAGTGGAAGGAACTAAAAATGCAGATTTAAAAGGAGGAGTACAAACAAATGTTACCGGTACCATGACAGCGGTTAAAGGTGCTGCTTTTGCTGTTGAAGTGAGGTAAAGTTAATTAAATCTAAAATGGCAAAAATTAAGGTTGAAGGTGATCATGAAAGTGTAGGTACTTTTTTAATTAATTAAGCAGATAATTCAAGAATAAAACCCGACAAAATAGTAACCAATAATTTATCTGAGCAAATGATATTGTTACCTTATGCGTCCGCACTGTAATAACAAGTGTGTCCGGCATAATAAACAATATCTTTTCAAATATAAAAACTAGTAACGAACAGTCAGAATTTTGTCAATGAAGAAAATAGTCTTCATACTTCCAGTTCCAGACTTCTTACTTAAAATTAAAAATTATGGCAGGACAACCAATAGCAACAGTAGGTAGCATGCACATCTGCCCTCTATGTAGTGGTACAGTACCACACGTTGGTGGACCGGTTAATGGACCTGGTATGCCGGGTGTAACCGTAAACGGACAGGTAGTAGCAGTAATGGGTGATATGTGTATCTGTGTAGGCCCTCCTGATATGATAGCTCAAGGAAGTCCGGGAGTAACCATAAATGGAACACCAGTGGCCACGGTAGGTTGTATGACTGCTCACGCAGGGCAGATAACTCAGGGGATTCCCGGAGTAACAATTGGTCCGGCAGTTCCTACCCCCAATGCATCTATGCCTTTGAAAGAGATTCCCTTCCCGGAAATAAAAAAAATACAAGTGCTTGCCAACCAGCTTAAAGATGCCGTAACCGGCAGCAACAATGCTCAACAGTTAAAGCAAGCCCAGGCAACACAAGAAAGAGTAAAAGAAGAGGCAAAGAAACATGGGTATTTGCCGGACATTACATTTAGTCATTAAACTGATATTTTAAACTATGAAGTTTGTATATCCTGTAGATCCCAAAAATGGGAATGATAAATACCCATTTTATTTAAAAGGTGCCTCTAATTTAACTGGCTATTATCCTATTGGAAGGATGAATACCTGGCATGGAGGGATTCATTACGAGGGAAATAATCCAATTAAAGCCATTGCTGATGGTAAAATAATTGCTTATAGAGTGCCCAAGGAATATCATACAGAAACTATTGACAATAAAACCAGCGAATATTCCAATGGTTTTGTTCTGATAGAGCATAATTATAAAAGTCCCAATGGTTTAGAGTTAAATTTTTACTCCCTATATAATCATCTGGCAAGTTATTTAGAAATGGAAAAAGGTGAGTTTCCTGGTTTTCTTACTATTGATTCATATATGGTGGCAGATAATGCCAACGATACGATCCAGATTAAAGGGGTAACTATTAAATCAAGTAGTAGTGGTGGCACAACTTTAGCAGTTGCAGCAAAGGGTACGGTGTTATCTTTTTTAGAAGAAGCAAATAATAATGATAGGAGAAAGGTTAAATACTTAACCCCGAATGGGAAAGAGATTATTGGTTATACATGGATTAAAAAATATAATAACGTTCAACTTGTTGACACGGAAACAGGAGAAGTTCTAGCAGAACCTTTTTCTGGTTCAAATGGAGATTTGGGTGCTAATCTTCGAGAAGAAGCAAATTCAACATCTGAGGTTGTGAAACTTCTTACGAGGGTGGTATCTCTTGAAATTGATGAAGAAGATCAGGGGAAGACAGGTTGGCTAAAAGTTAAAAAAGCTGGTGGAGAAAGTGTTGATGGTTATTGTCATACTGCTGGATTAAATATTGTTGATGTTGTAACCTTAAAAAATGAGGATTTAAATCAGGTTATAAGTGACCAATGTTATGAGGTAAAAGCTGGTGATATTATTGGTTATGCAGGACTTAACGGATTTGAGAAGAAAGAAAAATACCGGGGGTGTCATGTTGAAGTCTTTACCCATGAAGAAGTGAATGATTTTTTAAACAATGCCAAGGAGGATGGTGATAAAAACAAAAACTTTGCAAAAATTACCGAAGGTACCGAGCTAAAGAGAAAACTACCTTTAGAAATGATTAAAAATCTTCCGGTCAAAAAAACAGGAAATACTACAGAAAATTATATCGAGGTTGAGGTAGATAATTTGGAGGTGGTAGTGAATGATAGGGATACAGAACTTCCTGAACATCATGATGGCAAGTATACGTTTATAGATTCGGGTAATAAACAAGCATCAAATGCAGCAGCATTAGTAGAGTTTAATAAAATTGTGGGTGATATTGCCCAAATGGGTGATGAAGTCAAACTCGTAACGAATTACAATGCAAATAATCAAACAAGTGACAACCGAAAGGTAGAATACCAAACTCCCAACAAAGGACAAACCTTTTGGGTAAAAAATGAAGATCTGGAAGAGAAGGTACTCACTTTTACCATTGCAACAACACCAACCAATGCTAATACTCAAACTACCACCCCAGCCACAGTAGCCGCACCGCCTGCACAGGCAGCTACAGCCCCGGCAACAACAGTAGCAACTATCATTGCCGAAACAAAAAAATATCTCAGGCTCAATAAGGAATTATCCGAGGTATATATCATCAGCCCCGAAGAAGATAATGTCAACACCAAAATTGGGGCCGATGTAATTGTGAACACCAAAGAGGGCAAGCAATTTGCCGATAAAAATGATAAAAAATGGTATCTGGTAGAACCAACCGGTCTTCAAAAAAACGGGGTAGCCATAAAATATAAAGGCCTAATTAGTGAAGATGATTTAGGAGAAACATTCTCAGCCTATAACTGGAGTAAATTTGGTTTTGAAGTAAAAGAAGATGCTGACAATAATTATATTTACGATTTCGAAAATAAAAGTGCCTTTTTTTCTGAGATTTGTAATATAGTAGACGAAGACAACAATGGCATTTTAGAACCTCACGAATTACAAAGTGCATTGAACAACCACTATACAGCCAATAAACTATCACATTTGGTTTGTAAACACCATAACGAGTGGGCTTATAGTGGAAAATACCTTAGTCCTTTACTTGATGAAGTAACAGCGGTTTTAGACAAAGGTATTGAGTTGGAAGAAGATGAGGGGTTAAAAAAAGATCTTGAAACCTTAAAAGAAGAGCGCCTCGATGCTTTCGAAGCCAAAGTAAACCAATTGGCAATTTGGGAAGGCATTGAATCCCGGAAGAGTAGTTATTTAACCAGATGGGTTAATGGAGACTTGGTGACAAAATCTATTATAACAGGAGGATACTTGTCATATAAGTTTGGAAAGTGGATATACGAAAAAATTACCAATAGTGATGAACCCGAACAAGAAATACCATTGAGTCCGTTTCCTATAGAAAAGCCAGTTGTTTATCATTTTCATCCTGTGGCTTTTGTGGAGCAGATGAGGAAAATAAATAACCGCTGTTATTGTTATGAAAAAGGATTGGTAGATAAACCTTGTAGTGGACATGGCAGTTTAATTGAAGAATTTCATTACGAAAAATTATCATCAGAACTGGATGTTGAGAAAGAAGTTTTTCAAGCTATTGCAATAATTGAATCAGGGGGAAGAAATTCTTTTAATGTTGTCGGAGGTGATAATTATGCAAAGATTTTATTCGAACGACATTATATGTATAGTATTTGTAAAAATGATTTTGAGATGACAACAGGAGAATTAAATCAGTATAAAAATCAATCTCCTGATATTTTTAATGATCTTTCAGTGTTAAAAGATAATGGGGCGTCATATGGAACAGAATTAGAGCAATATCCTAAATTAGAAAGAGCGAAAGAGATAAATTATTGTGCAGCTGTTCAAAGTTGTTCTTGGGGTAAGTTTCAGGTTATGGGTAAGTATTTTAATAAAGGTTATGGAAGTATTGAGGATTTTGAGAAAGCAATGAATCAATGTGAATTGCAACAGTATTATTATTTTAAAATTTATCTTGAAAAAATTGGGGGAACATCAATGATTAAGGCTATGCGAGACAAAGATTGGGAAAAAATAGCTAGATTATATAATGGACCAAATTATGCTGCTAATAATTACCATACAAAGATGGAATCAGAATATAATAAACTAATAAATCAGAATAAATGAGGGTTGTATATTTAGTTGTTCTTTTTTGGACATTCGTTTTTTCTTTACTAGCGAAAGGAGCTGATAATATCGTTATATCAAAGGATTTTAATAATGATTCATTGGTAGATAGTTTAGTTTATGATCCAAGTTCGGGAGTCTCTGTATTTTCCATAAGTAATATCAATAAATCAGAGAATGTTATTACTAGTGATTTCATAAAGAATATCCATGATTTTAATAACCTAGATATTGAAAATACTTTTGTTGATGTGAATATTGATGAGGAAAATGAAATCACTTTTGAAATAGAAATGACGGGAAGAGGGGAGTATTATGAATCGTTTTGTTTTATTTGTAATGTTAATAATATAAATCTTATAAAAATTGAATCAAGTTCAATAAATAAAAATGATTTTGATGGGTTTTCTCAGAAATGTCAATATGTTCCTATTGATCCAATTAGAATAGAGTTGTTTGATTATAAGTTAATAAATAGTATATTCCAAGATGAAAAAAAATGTACAAATAGGTTTTTAATAAAAAGATCATTTGAAGAAATATATGATAGAGTAAAAATTAAAAAAACAATAGAATATCCTACATATGATAGACTTGCTTATTATTTGAATGAGTATAGATTATCTTTAAATACTTTAAGGCAATATAATGATATAGCTTATTATTTAGAACAAGGAGAATCGTTTAAAGAATCATTATATATCCTAAAAAAAATAATTGAAAAATTCCCTAACCGCACTGTAGCCTATATCAATCTTGGGGATGCATATTGGGGATTGAAACAAATTGACAATGCAAAGCAAGCTTATCAAAAATATATCGGACTTATGAAAGCTGACGGCAAGGAAAGTAAAATACCGCAACGTATTTTAGATAGAATAAGATAAGCAAAGGAGGTTTTAACCTCCTTTTGTGTTTTGTGTACCTAGCCATTGGGCCCCCCGCTACCGCGCGTGTCCTCACGCGTGGTTCAATAAAGCAAAGAGGACTTTCCTATAAGAAAATACCAACTAAATAATCCAAATGCTAATGAGTAGAAATTATAAATTTTACAATCCGGAAGGTCTTTACTTTGTGAGTTTTGCAGTTGTTGAATGGATAGATGTATTTACCCGCAATGAATATAAAGACATTGTTATTGACAACTTGCAATTTAATCAAAAAGAAAAAGGGATGGAGATATATGCATGGTGTTTAATGACCAACCATGTCCATCTGGTTTTTAAGAGTATTAAAGGCATAAAACCGTCAATACTATTGGGTAATTTCAAAAGGTATACAAGTAAAGCAATAATATCAACAATAAAAGAGAATCGAAGAGAAAGCAGAAGAGAATGGTTATTAGAACAGTTTGAGAAAGCAGGATTAAAATCGTCCAATGTTAGTAAGTATCAATTTTGGCGACATGATA
>NZ_JAPDPI010000070.1 GCF_026013615.1 Plebeiibacterium marinum | reverse complement strand
TTACAATTTCCGGTTTCAGAATGATCTTCAGTCATTTGAAGTTATGGACATAAAATATAAAGAGCTGCATTTAATAATAGATGCAGCTCTTTTTTTATTCAGTTGACATTTTACTGGCTATAAATTCAACCAACATTTTTAATAACCCGCATTTTGCTGAAGGTTTGAATTGGTTAACAGTGCCTGCTGAGGAATAGGATATAAATTTCTATAACTGGCACTGGCGTCATGCGAAAACCATGATTTGGTTGTAAAAACACCAAAACGTATTAGGTCCTGCCTTCTACGCCCCTCTTGCGTAAACTCCCATCCCAGTTCATCCAAAAACCTACCATATAAAATATCATCACCTCCATCATCGGTAGTGCTATAAGTATCCCTTCTACCATAATCGTAATTACTGCCTAGTAACAGTTCTTCGTCTGTAACTACAGCTTTGTCGGGATTTTCTTTAAATGCCCTTTCGCGAACTTTTGTAACAAGCGCTCCTGCACCAGATGCACCGCTTCTCATTAAAGATTCTGCTTTCATTAATAAAATGTCTGCGTAACGGAATAATGGCCAGTCGTTGCTTAGCCTATTGGTACTTCCCACTGCATATTCAAATTTACCCCATCTGTAACCATCATACATTGATGACTCATCTATACTAGGTACATCAACAGTGTATATCAATGGTTCTCCATTGTCACTACGATTAAGTATATCACCGGATGCTGTATATTGCTGTCCATAAATAAAGTTCTCCTTCAATCGGGCATCCTCCGGATCAAAAGATTTTATAAACTGAGGAATAGCACATACACCACCCCAAGGAACATTTGTAAAATTGTAAAGTATATAATAGGATTATTTACTCCTGCTCTATAATTTCACAACCTTTTCATTTCCTGTGTATTTAACTGCAATACTATTTTGGCCATTTTCAATCCCTTGCGCATTTGAATCTGACACTACCATAATATTAAACACTCTCTCCTTCAACATTCCATTATACGTTCCATTCCGTTTTTTAATTATTACCTCCCGCTTTTGATCGTCATAAACAAATTCAATAGTTGAATACTTACCCTTTTCATAGTTGTAATTATCAAACTCATCTTCATAAAGCGTAAACTTTCCATTGGCTCCAGGATATATTCTGATCTCCAAATTATCCCATCCTTTCTCCTCTGCAAATTGCACATCCGGCCCCCATGGAACAATTGATCCGGCTTTAACATACAATGGCATAACATCAATTGGTGTATTTTTTTCAATTAACTGACCTCCGTTTATTTTCTCCCCTGTCCAGAAGTCATACCAGCTACATCCATTAGGTAAGTAAACGGTAGAATTCTTAACACCGTTAAAGTTCTCACAAGCATTAACATACTTTTTGTCTTTCTTTTCATAATTTGTATACATTGATTCTGTTACAGGGCAAACTAAAAATGATTCTCCAAACAAATATTCATGTTCCAAATCAAAAACCTTTTTATCTTCCTCAAAATCAAATGCCAATGGTTTCATAAATGTTTTTCCTTCTGAAGTCACCTGCCATGATGTAGAATATAAATAAGGCAATAAACGATATCTTAGATGAATAAACTTTTTTATGGCATCATAGGACCAATCCCCCTTTTCCCCAAATTGCCATATCTCCCTGGGGGTATCTGTACCATGCGAACGCATCATGGGGCAAAATGTACCAAACTGCAACCAACGAACATACAATTCCCTGTAGGCCAAATTATCTTTACCCCCGGGGAAGTTCCATACAAAGAATCCTCCAATGTCACTATTCCAATAAGGAATTCCGCATACCGAAAGATTTAATGCAGCAGGAATCTGATCATGCAATACATTCCAGTCACTAACTACATCTCCCGACCAGGATGTAGCAGCATTCCGCTGTTGGCCGGCAAAAGACGATCGTGTTAAAATAAACACTCTTTTTTCTGATGTTGTTTGACGTTGATGCTCGTATATACCGGTTGTATGCATTAACGAAAACGCATTAGAAACAGATTGATATGAACCTAAGTGAGTAGGCTGTATAAAATCTTCTGGTTTAACATTAATATGATCTGGTTCTGTGGAGTCTAACCACCAGGCATCTACTCCTTCTGAGAAAACACCTCTATTTAGATAATCCCAGTATATATCACGGGCTTTGGGATTATAAACATCATATGGTTTGGTGCCGCTATTGGGAGGCCAGGTATCAAAATTGATTAACATGTTTTTTGATTCAAACTCGCCATATTGGTCAGTTAATGGTCCAAAACCTGGCCATGCCACAACCATCAGATGAGCATCCAGATCATGAATTTCTTTCGCAAATTGTTTAGGGTCCGGATATCGTTTCGAGTCCCATTTCATTGCATTCCAAACTGAATCTTCGCCCCAATATCTCCAATCTTGAATCATTCCATCAATAGGAACCTGCAATTCACGATACTTTTTTAATACATCCACAACTTCAAACTGTGTTTTGTATCGTTCCTTACTTTGCCAGTAACCCAGTGTCCACAACGGAAACATCGGAGCCTGACCGGACAGCTCCCTCATCTGCCGTATGGTTCCTTCTCCGGAGCCACCATACATAAAATAATAATCGATACAATCACCAATGGATTCAAAAGAGGTTTCTGATTCATTATCAGAATATGAAGTTGACGCATAGTTATCCCAGAAAATACTATAACCTTTTAAAGAACAAATGTAGGGTATAGTAATATCATGATTACTATTTTTTAGCTCGATAGTCCTGTTGCGTTGCTGCAAAGAGCTGTTTTGAACCTGTCCCAAACCATAAATAACTTCATCTTTAGCCAAAACAAAACCTTGCTTAACCATATAGCTATCTTTACCGGCATCATCAAAACTTTTAAATGTACTTCCATTAAGTTTTTCTTGCGACAGAATGCTTCCATCTTGTTTAAAGAAACTTATCTTTCCGGTTGCTAAATCCATTTTTACAGTTAGCTTTTTTGTAGATAAGATAACATCATCTCCTTCTTCATTGATATTGACCTTTGTATTTTTGTCCGGACTCTTTACTACAGAAAGTGATTCTTTTTCAGGTTGAGCTTCTATTAAGTGTTTATTAACCCTCACAATTGAAGGAGTTAAAAATTCAATAGTAACTTGTTTAGATTGTACAACAGCCGTAATTCCCGTGCCTGTCTCTTTAAAGCGATCACTCTTACAAGAGGCTGCTATTGATAAGATTAAAACGGATAACGTGATAAAAGTTCTTCTCATGCTCATTTTTATTAATTGACAATTGGATTCTTCAGTAAACTAATTTGTATAGCAAAGGTATCGTCCATTGTTAATATTTGTTAACACACATGTTGCGGGCTTTAGAAGGTACGTTGAAATCTGATTGCAACATAAGTTGCAACAACCAACATACAACCCTATTAATCAACACCTAACCACACAAAAGCACACTTTAAGAAAAACACAGTTGTCAGCAAAATGATAAAATCATTGATAAAAAATCATAATTTTGTTGATAGTGATGTGCTAGTGTTTTTTAAAACCAAAGCTTTTTCTTTATCGCAAATGCAAGTAAATACTACAATAAAAAGATTCTGTCTGCTAATATTTATTTTCCTGTATCAGATGCTTTTGCTAACCGGGCAAAATCATTTTGTATTCTTTCCTATTGATAGTAAAGATGGATTATCCGGCAATAGGGTTCGGAGCATGGGTCAGTTGCCTGATGGAAGGTTGATTATTGTAACTGAGGGATTGGTAAATTTATACGACGGCAAAAATTTTAAGTACCTGCATATTAAAGATGATAAAACATATCCATTAAGTGAATATGATGGACATCATAGAATGTATGTAGACAATAGCAATGGACTATGGATTAAAAACAAGCATACATTAGTATATTTTGATATTGAACATGAAGAGTTTGTTGCAAACCTGGACAGCATTTTAAAGTTACAGAACATAGATGTTCAATTAGCTGACGTTTTTGTTGATTCACAAAAACACTTCTGGTATTTATCAAATGATTTCTCTCTTTATCAGAATGATTTAACAACCAAAGAAAACATCCTTTTTAAAAAACAGATAATTAATAAAGGAACATTAAAAGACCAGCTATATGATATAGAAGTTGTTAATAATCAACTTTTTTTGTTTTACAAATCAGGTTTAATGAGCTGTTACGACCTTATCTCGCACGACCTCTTATACGAATACAACCCCTTAAACAACGAAGCAACTTTGGATTATCAACAGACCCTGATGGTTGTTTGTTTTGACAAGTATCTTTATCAAATAAGAAATGGTGACAGGGGGAATAGCATTATGCTTAGGTATAATGTTAAGAATAAAAAATGGTTAAAAATACTTGAAGAAAATTACCGGCTCAATACCTTAAGCATTGATAATAGTGGTAATTGTTACGTTAGTACAACAAGAGGGTTTTGGTGGATATCTCACGACCTTTCCCAAAAACAATATATTCCTGAATTATCATTAGAAGATGGAAGAATTTTTGATACAGAAATAAGTACTCAATACAATGATGAAACAGGAGGACTGTGGATCGGGTCATTTAACCGAGGGATGCTTTATTATCACCCGGACCGGTTTTTATTCAGGAATAACGGAACCACCCTATTTGAAAAATTATCAACAAAAAATTTAATGGTGAATAGTTTTACCGAAAACTCAATTCACACATTAATTGGCACTAATAATGGGATATATAAAAAACCCAGTAATCAAAATAAACTAGTCAAGGACAATCGGTTTCCCTCAAACATGATTTGTAATACCATGCTAACCGATAGTAAAATGAGAACATGGATTGGCTCTGAACAGTCAGGCATATTTTGTGCTAAAAACCAAACAATACATCATTACAAAATGAATGCATCGTGTAATTATATGTATGAAGCCTACAATGGAAAAATATTATTATTCACTAACCATGGAGTTTACAACTATTCCGAAAAAAATGACAATTTTATTCTTATAGCGAATGATAATAAATCATATAATATCAAACAGGTTTTGGAGATAAAATCAGATCTTCTTATATGTATCTCGGATAATGACATTTTCTACCTGGATATTAAGAAGAACCCCTCAATACAACTTCCTATCGACAGTATATTCTCTGACAACATGGGCAAGTTGTCTAATCACAAATACAACTGCATTTCACTAGATAGCAGGGGAATGATATGGTTAGGCACCCACGATGGATTATATATGATTAACAGAGGCACTGGCAAACTTACATCATTTCATACAGAAAATGGATTAGTAAACAATTATATTCAATCGATTATAGAAGATCATGAAAGCAGAATATGGGTTTCAACATCAAGCGGTATCTCAAAAATAGATCTATTAGTTGATAAGGTGGGTGAATATTCTACTTCAATAACTAACTACAATCATTATGATGGTGTTATAGGATCCGGTTTTTTGCCAAGATCTGTGTTTCTTTCAAAAGATAAAAACATTTATTGGGGTGGATTGGATGGATACAATCAGATTAATACAATTCAGTTATCAAAAGATCACACTCTTTTGCAACAGCCCATATTATCAAACCTCTATATCAATGGAATCAAAGTAAACCAGGGAACCCAATTAAAAGGTCGTGCTATACTATCAAAATCATTAGCCTCTACCGATGAAATTGAACTTAGATATAACCAGAATTTTTTCACTGTTGAGTTTTCAGCTTTAAACTACATTAATGAATTCAGAACCTTCTACAAATATAAATTAGAAGGCTTTGATGAGGGTTGGCATACTTTTAATTCTACTAATGGCATTGGAAACGCAACATATACCAATTTATCACCAGGAAACTATAAATTAAAGATTCTGTCTTCAAATTCTTTAAAACTATGGGGAAATAACTATCGTGAATTAGCCATTGTTATACATCCACCGCTATGGAAAACACCTTATTTTTATGTGCTATACTTTATAATAGGAGTTGTTTCTATATACGCAGGATTATCCTATGCCTTAAAACAAGGCAAAAGGAGGAATGAAAGAAAACAAAAAGAAGCTTTAGATCAAATGAAGTTTAGCTTCTTTACAAATGTAAGCCATGAATTAAGAACTCCGCTGACATTAATTATAACACCACTAAACTCCATCATACAAAAAATAGATGAAAGTCCACTAAAAAAGCAGCTTATAAACATTACAAAGAATGCCAATAATTTGTTAGATATAGTGAATCAATTGCTGGATTTTAGAAAGTTAGAAATGAGAGGCGAATACCTTCAACTGAGCTATTGCAATATTAATGACTTTATAAATGTAATTGGACAATCATATGAGGAAATGGCAGAAAGTAAGGGCATCAATTTTACCTGGTATGCAAAGGAACAAATTGACGCTTATGTAGACAGCGTCAAGCTTCGCAAAGTAATTAACAACCTTTTGTCTAATGCATTTAAATTCACATCCGAATATGGAAATATAAGTTTAAGTGCTAAACTGGGGCACATTCCGGATAGCGAAACCCCAGCCATTTGTATTACAGTTACAGATAATGGCATTGGGATTCCTAAAGATGAATTAAACCACATATTTGATCGTTTCTATCAGATTAAAAAGCACGAAAAATCGCACTCCGGGAGTGGAATCGGACTGCATATGGCAAGAGAATACGCATTGTTGCATCATGGTATTATTGAGGTGAACAGTGAACCTGGTGAAGGAACTAGTTTTATAATTTATATACCAGCTCAACTGCATCCTGAAAATACAACAGAGGAAAATGAAGAGGTTGTTGATGCTGGAAATTTAAAGTTATTGGTAGTTGAGGACAATAAAGACTTCAGAGAATTTCTGAAAGCTGAACTGTCTGAAAATTATACTGTAATTTCCTCTACAAATGGGCTTGATGCTATTTTAAAAGTGCAGGAATTTAACCCTGATATAATAATTAGTGATTATAGTATGCCAGAGATGAATGGTTATGAATTTTGTAAGAAAATTAAAAATGACCTTAATACTTCTCATATTCCATTTATAATGCTAACAGCCCACACTTCGGATAAAGACCAGCTTATGAGCTTTAACGCCGGCGCTGACGCCTTTATTACCAAACCTTTTAATATGGAGATTTTGCTATTGCGGATAGAGAAGCTGATTGAGCAAAAAAAGCAACGTCTCAACTTGTACAAAAATACTATTGTAGTCCAGCCAAAACATGTGGCATCTTCTAATATGGATGAAGAGTTTATAAAAAAGGCCCTGGAATGTGTAGAAAAAAACATGAGTAATCCTTCCTATTCCGTTGTGGATTTTAGTAGGGATATGCATATGGACAGGACAGGTTTGTTTCGAAAACTAAAAGTGCTGGTAGGACAATCACCAAGTTCATTTCTAAAATCCATACGCCTAAAAAAATCCGCACAGTTTCTGAATGAGGGAATAGCAGTCAGTGATGCTGCAGAAATGGTTGGCTTTGGGGGCTTGAGTTATTTTAGCAAATGCTTTTTCGAAGAGTTTCATGTTAAGCCATCGCAATATATACAGCAAAACAAAATCAGGTAATAAGATATTTGGTACTAAATAAAAAACCACTTACAAATTAATGTAAGTGGTTTAAAATCAGTGGGCCCACCTGGGCTCGAACCAGGGACCACCTGATTATGAGTCAGGTGCTCTAACCAACTGAGCTATAGGCCCTGCATTGGAATACAAAAATCGTTTTGTATATTGCGGATGCAAAATTAATAAGTTATCTCAATTAATCAAATATACAGCTAAAAAATTTTACATGATTTTACATGAAAAGAAGAATATAATCTTTGACCTGGGGAATGTTGTAGTAGATATTGATCTGAATATCACCATGGAACGCTTTAGGAAACTTGGATTTAAAAAAGAAGGAGATTTTTTAAATAAATACCAGCAGATTGGGATTTTTAACGATTTTGAGGAAGGCAGGGTTTCGGCCGGGGAGTTTGTTGAGGGTTTAAAAGCTTACATGAAAGCTGGAGTAACCGATGAAGAAATAATAGAAGCCTGGAACGTAATTATTGGCGATTATAAAGAAGATCGGATAGAAACTATTTTAAAGCTTAAAGAAACGCATGGTGTATATCTGCTTAGCAATACAAACGAACTGCATGTTGAGGTATGTGAAAACAAGGTGCCTTTAGTTGGTAGCCTTAACAAGCTTTTTAATAAGACTTATTATAGTCACGAAATGGGAATGAGTAAGCCCAACAGGAATATCTTTGAGGCTCTTTTAAAGGATGCCGGCATTAAAGCTGAAGAAACCTTGTTTTTAGATGATTCGAAGGCCAATGTAGAAGCAGCGAGGAAACTTGGGATAGAATCCTGGCTGGTAGAATACCCTGATCAATGGGTGCCCAGAATGAAAGCTTTAATTAAGGAAAGGTAAAAAGCAAAAAAAAGAGACCCGAACCGGATCTCTTTTTTCTTATCTTTTAATCAACAACCAAACATCATCGTTGTTGGGTTGCTTTCTTTCCATAGCTAATTCGTTAAAAGCTTCGTCCCTGTCGGCAAATCCCTTGTACGATACCTTGTAAAAATCTTTGTTCTTACCAGTTTTCCGGATGATAACCTCTGAGTCAAAACCTTGTTCTATTAATTCTGCTTTAAATGTTTCAGCATTCTTTTGGCTTGAAAAACTACCTGCAATCAGGAAATACTTGTTATCAGGCTTTTCAACCACTTTTGGAGCCGGTGGTGGCGGAGGAGGAGTAATAGTATCCTTAGTAACTTCCGGAGCTTTAATCACTTCACGCTTAACCTGCTTTTTAGGGGCTTCCTTTTTATTGCCGCAAGAAAATGTAAATACGGCTATAATTATCAATAGTAGAATGTTTCTAATCATATTATTCAGATATTTCGCTGCTAAAAATAAAAATAATATTTTAATAAATAGTCCAGACTGGTTGAATTTACATTCAATGGCGTTTTTTTAAGGCCAATATACCATTGGTGTTGATGAGATAAAAAAAGAGGAACTTATAAAAAAATCCCTCTTAACCAATTTATTTATTGTAAAGTAATTATTCCACAAACTTATACCCTACCCCTTTAATGGTTTTAATATGTTCCTGGCCAATCTTTTCACGCACTTTCCTGATATGTACATCTATCGTCCTATCGCCAACAATGATACTGTCGCCCCATACGGCATTGTATATTTCATCCCTGGTAAATACTTTGTCGGGTTTTGAAGCCAAAAGCATTAGTAGTTCAAATTCTTTTTTAGGCAACACCAATTCAGAGCCTTTGTTTATAATAATATATTTTTCCCTGTCAATAGTTAAATCGCCAATTTGGATTACATCCGATTTTTTTTCTGATCCGGAAATACTGTCAGACTTATATCTTTTTAGCAAAGCCTTTACCCTTGAAATTAACACTTTGGGCTTTATAGGCTTGGATATATAGTCATCAGCACCAGCATCAAACCCTGCTATTTGAGAATAATCCTCACCACGGGCAGTTAAAAACGCCACAATAGTATTTTTAAGTTCCGGGATTCGCTTGATCTCTTCGCAAGTTTCTATGCCATCCATTTCGGGCATCATTACATCCAGTACAATTAAATGAGGGAGTTCTTTTTTTGCAATGGCAATAGCCTCACTTCCGTTACTTGAAGTTAAAACCTGAAATCCTTCCTTTTTCAAGTTGTACCCAACAAATTCAACAATATCGGGTTCGTCATCAACTAATAAAATCTTAAAATTGTTTGCTTCTATCATGATTAAAGCGTTTGAATTATTTTACTTCATAACTCATAAATTTTCCCTGTGTGCTAAAGAATTATGAAGATATTTTACTGCTGTGAAGGTACGCAAATGGCACTATTAACTGTATATATATCTTTAAGCTTACGTAAAGAATTTGTTAATTTTTAAAGGTACACTAATTTTTAGCTTTATCAAACGTTAAGGTAAAGCTGGTTCCTTTACCATAGGTGCTGGTTACGTTAATGGTTTGATTGTGGGCTTCAATCAGGTGCTTCACAATGGCCAACCCGAGCCCAGTCCCCCCTTGTTCGCGCGACCTGCTTTTGTCGGCCCTGTAAAAACGCTCAAAAATACGGGGCAGGTCACTTTCTTTTATTCCTACACCATTGTCTTTGATCTCAATCAGGAAGCGTTTGTCCATATCATAATAATTGATAGTGGTCCTCCCACCCTTGTTTCCATAATTAATTGAGTTTACCACAAGATTGCTAAAAACCTGAAAGAGCTTCTGCTTGTCTCCTTTAATCATCAATTGCTTTCCGCCGGCTTTGTTTAATTTCAATTCAATATTTTTTTCTTTTGCCCGGATATCCTGCAAATCAAATACATCCTCGATCAATTGAAAAAGGTTAAACTCTTCCACATGGAGTTCCAATTCGCCCGACTCCAGTTTTGAAATTGATTCCAGGTCTTCAATGATTGAGATCATTCTGTCGATACTTTTTTCGGTACGGTTAAGGTACAGCATGTTGATATCCGGATCATCAATACCTCCATCAAGCAAGGTAAGTATATAGCCCTGAATGTTAAAAACCGGGGTTTTAAGCTCGTGCGATACATTGCCGAGAAACTCCTTACGGTATTTTTCCATTTGCTTTAGTTGTTGTATCTCTTTTGTTTTTCCTTGCATCCAGTCAGCCACTTCTTTGTTAACTTCCGAAAAAGGATCCTTCTCACGCGCAATATTCCCTTCATTAGCAGAAGGTTTGAAATGGTGAATAGTTTTGTATATGGGTTTAACTTTTGATTTGATAAAACTGTTAATAAAATGACCAGCATACAAGCCATATATTGCCACAACAACAGGGATAGATACTAAAAGTGACACCATAATATTAGGCGAAAAATAGTTCACCAGGAAAAATAATATGGTAAGAAAAAAGTATATACAGGTTGATAAAAGAATAATCCTTTTTGAAGTGATGTTATTCATACGTTAGTATTTTGTTTATAGTGGTCGAATAAAACTCGCATCCAAAAATCAGTAATTGATAAATCTTTTGTCATGCCCTTTCATCGATTTGTCTGATTATTTAATATTATAATAGCATTAAACATTTGGTGTGGGTTTTTCAATGTGCTATATTTCGGCCGTTATTTTTTAGGTACGCACAACAAATATTTTATGTGGTTTATTACATAACAAAGGTTCAAATGTATAGTTTTTGAACGGTAATATTTATGTGGATACCTTTAAAATGAGAAAATTTCATAATAAGATAACCTTGGCTTTGCACTTGGGTCTGTTTTATTTTGAAGAATGTTATTAGTAAAATATTTGTTAATGGACCATTTATATATAATTGTTTTTGTATTGGTAGTGTTGGGAATTGTTGACCTGGTTGTTGGCGTTACAAATGACGCGGTTAACTTTCTGATTTCTGCCATCGGTTCAAAAGTGGCCAGACGCAAATATATTTACCTTGTTGCAGGGGCCGGAATTATCCTTGGGTGCCTGTTTTCAGGTGGGATGATGGAAGTGGCCAGAAAAGGGATTTTTAATCCCCAGTTTTTTTACCTGGATCAGCTACTGATTATATTCCTGGCCGTAATGTTTACCGATATAATATTGATCGACCTGTTTAATACTTTTGGCTTTCCCACATCTACTACTGTAGCCATTGTTTTTGAACTACTGGGTGGTGCGTTGGCCCTGGGCCTGATCGTGATAGGAGGAGATAATCCGGATGGATTAAAAATAGAGCAGCTGATCAATACACAAAATGCGCTGATTATACTTGCCGGAATTGTTTTATCTATTGTGATTGCTTTTCTATCGGGTGCCATTATTCAGTTTGTTTCCCGTATGGTTTTTACCTTCAGGCATAAGGGACGGTTTAAGTTCCTTTTTTCTGTGGCCGGGGCTATTGCTATAACGGCTATTTGTTTCTTGATATTAAAAAAAGACGAAGCTTTTGCCAATATTATATATGGCTCGGTTGCTGATGGCGTATTAAACAACCTGCCTTTGGTTTTATCGCTCATTTTCGGATTGTCAACCATTGTATTCTTGTTGTTGTCATATTTCTTTAAGGTTGATATTCCAAAAATTGTTGTATTTGCCGGAACTTTTACCATTGCTTTGTCATTTGCATCAAACGACCTGGCAAACTTTATCAGCATCCCGCTTTCAAGCTTAGAAGGTGCCAATGAGTTTATTAGCAATGTTCATGCATCACCCTCTATGTTTTTAATGGATATTTGGCAAGGTGGGGTTTTAAACAATGTATGGAGCCCTAAAGTATATAATATAATATACTTGTTATCGGGCATTGTGATGGTGATCACCATTTTTGCATCAAGGAAATTGCGCACAGTAACAGAAACCGTGATGTATCTCGGGCGACAGGATTCGGGCTATGAAACATTTGAACCAACCAACATGTCGCGCTATATAGTTTACGCTTTTTTTAATATTTACAATAAGCTAAACAAATGGTTGCCTGCTGCTTTTACAAACAGAATTACCAACAGATATGAGCGCTCAGAAGAGGATGCTGATACCGATATTGAAAAGGCTGTTTATTTTGATACCGTTCGGGCCAGTGTAAACTTGGCAGTAGCCAGTTTGTTGATAGGGGTCGGCACATATTTCACCATTCCCTTGTCTACAACTTTTGTGGTTTTTATGGTGGTAATGGGTACCTCATTGGCCGACCAGGCATGGGGGCGTGAGAGTGCAGTGTATAGGATTACCGGGGTACTAACTATTTTGGGGGGCTGGTTTATTACTGCGACCATGGCTTTTATAGGGGCTTTTGTGTTGGCTATTTTTATTTGGTGGGCCGAAATTTATGCAGTGGCTGTTTTGTTGGTACTTACTGTGTTTGTAATGTTCCGCTCGGCAAAATACCATAAAAAGATATATTCTCAACGACAGGAGATAAATCTTAAAAACAACAATGCACATCATAAAAACATTAATACGGTAATTGATTTAGGAAGTGAACGTATCCGAAAGCATATTTTAGAAACATCAAAAATTTATATGCTGATTATACAGGGCTTTGTTGATGAAAACCTGAAGCAATTGAAGGAGACCTGTGAAAAAACAAAAGAGTTAACCAAAACATCCCGTAAAACCAAGGAAGAATTGTTCGACAATTTCACCAATGTGGGTGTGGGATCTTTCGATTCGGGCCATTACTTTATACAGGCCCTGGATTATCTGGGTGAACTGTCGGCTACATTAAACCAGATGTCGGTACCCATATGCAACCATTTAGACAATCAACACAAAGGATTGAGCAACTCCCAAAAGGAAGATGCATTGCTGCTACTGGAAGAAATGACAGGTTTCTTTAATTTTCAGGTGCACATTGAAAAGGAAAATAAGTTTGAAGCTGTTCCCGAGATCATTGACAAGCAAAAATACATTATCAACCTGATTGAGGATCTACGTAAAAAGCAGATCAAACGTATTATGAATGGCAAAAGCCGGCAACGTTCGAGCATTTTACTGTTGGAATGCTATGCCGAATCAAAAAATCTGGTACTGTACACCATCAACCTTTTAAAGTCGCACCGCGATTTCTACAAAAATTCAAGGCTCGGATAGTGTTTAGTAACTCAAGCAGTCCCAGGGCTATTGTATCTGGTGGATAATCATTTTATAAAGAAAACTGCTGATTTTTTTATTAGCCCACCAACACCCCTCAGTTCTCCCGAATACAAGTTCGGGACAGGCTCTAAAGACAAAGTTGCTTCCGCACTGTGCGTTGGAATTTTCCCCTTTAGAGCTTGTCCAGATCAAACGGGAGGTATCAAACGGGTGAGCGTAGGAATCATGAGTTTTCTTGCAGGAACTAAATACGTAGTGCTGCTCATCAGGAAATGCAGGAAAAGAATCATCAACTTTATAAGATTAAAAGATAAATTGAGTATGCTTTCCTCACTTCTCTATACAAATTGTTAAAAGCACGTTAACCAATCATTAACTGGTCTGTTAATTAACATTTCAACTTCACACCACTGCATTTATATATATCTGTATTACAGCACACAAAGCTCCATACTATAGATTATAATACTTCATATACCCTTAATATTTACTTATCGAACAGGCCAATATTGCAACCTATTTTTGTTTCAGAAATTTTAGTGGAAAAATAAAAACACAGCTCATTAAGGTCTGAACACACACAGGAAGAATTTAATGAAGCTAGAGTGAAAATTGAATTGGATTTTAAATAAAATGGATCAAATGAGACAGAGGTTTTTTGTTGTATTAATGTTTTTGTTTGTAGGCGTGGGAGCCGGCATTGCGCAACAAGGATTTTTAAAGGGGAAGATCACCGACAAAACTACGGGAGAAGAATTAGTTGGTGCAGCTGTTGTAGTGGATGGAACTACTTTAGGAACTATTACCAATTTTATGGGAGAATATATGATGCCTCCTTTAGATGCGGGGACTTACACCATCAGGGTTCAATATATTTCATACGACCCTCAGGTATTTAACGAGGTTATTATTAAAGCAGGCGAGGAAACTCAATTGGATATCCAGCTAAAGTCTGCCACCATGGATATTGAAGAGGTTCAGGTGGTGGCAAAGGTTAACCGCGAATCGGAAACAATACTATTAATGGACCAAAAGAAGGCGGAAGTTATTAAAGAAAGCATCGGGGCAAAGCAGCTTTCAACCATGGGGGTTTCTGATGCAGCCGGTGCAACAACAAAAATTTCAGGAGTCACCAAA
Organism: Plebeiibacterium marinum; assembly: GCF_026013615.1. Lineage (GTDB taxonomy): Bacteria > Bacteroidota > Bacteroidia > Bacteroidales > Marinilabiliaceae > Saccharicrinis > Saccharicrinis marinus_A. The sequence goes on along the minus strand of NZ_JAPDPI010000070.1, from coordinate 4,401 downwards.
AATGAAGGATCAGGAGATATATACATCCGTGGGCTGGGAGACAGATATTTATCTACTACAATGAACGGCTTACCAATTCCTTCTGATGACGTAGAAAAAAAGAACATTGATTTAAATATGTTTTCTACTGATGTTATTAAAAATGTAGGTATCAGTAAAACATATTCAGTAGGAACTTATGCTGATCAATCGTCAGGTAATGTAGATGTCACTTCAAAAACTTTTTCTGAAAAAATTACACTTGGTTTAAAAACAGGATCTAGCACTAACGTATTACAAAGTGGTGTTTGGGATAATTTTAAAACAACACAAAACTACCAGGATTTAAAGTTTGGATCATATGATCAGCCTTATAAAACGAGTGATGCTATACAGAACCAAAGCTGGGGAACTGATAAAAGGAGTCTCCCATTAGGTTATGAAATGTCCTTATCAGCCGGTAAAAAGTTTAAGTTTTTTGAGAAAGATTTATCTGTATTTGTTACCGCTTCACATGAGAGTGGAGCCGAATACAGAGAAGGTTCTTTCCAGAAATATAGGATGAATTCAAAATCGAATTCTTTTACTGATGTGGAGAATTTTAAGTCGAAAATTAACACTACTGCACTATTGAACCTTGCCTATGATTTTAGTGCCAGCAGTAATATCAACTTTAATAGCTTATTGGTGTTAAAAACGGTTGATGAATTATATGAGCGCGGTAGAAATGGAGAAGGTTTTGTGCGCGACCAGGACCCGAAAGAAACAGAGGCTTTTTCCAGAGATCAGAATCTAAAGGAAACAAAGATGTTTATAAATCAATTAGTGGGCAGTCATTTAATTGGAAAAAATAAAGTAAAGTGGGCCCTGGGCTATAACACAGTTAGCGCAGACGAACCTAACAGAATAAGAAACGAAGTAAATATTTTCGATAATGGTGTTCAGTTTGCATATGTGGGGGATTTTCAACAAAGAAGATCATTTCAAAACATTAAAGATAAAGAGCTGAATGGATACCTGAAAGATGAATTGAATTTTGTAGATGAGGGGAATAAAAAATTAAAACTGTCGTTTGGTGCAAACTTCAGAATGAAGGAAAGAGATTTTGACGCACAGTACTTCGGGGTGAGAGCTAAAGGTGAAGTATTCACAGCTCCTTCTATAGATGATTTAGATGCTATTTTACTGGATAAGTCATTATATGGAACAAGCAGCACTGACCTAAGGATTAGAGAAGGAAAACTTGATAATTATAGTGCAAACTTAGATGTGTATGCCGGATTTTTGAATGCTACATTTCAAATGAATAAACTTTCAGGTAGTCTTGGAGTAAGATATGAGAAAGATGAGCTTGATGTAAATTGGGATGTAACAAATTATGTAGGAAGAATTGGTAGCATATCTAATAGTTATGATAATATTTTACCGGCACTAAATCTTAAATATCAATTATCTGAAAAAGGTGCTTTGCGCTTTGCAGCAAGTAAAACAATCACACTTCCTGAGTTTAAAGAACTAGCTCCTTTTGAGTATGTATCACCTACAGGTCGCGTAACAAAAGGTAATCCGGATTTAAAGAATTCAGAAAATTACAATTTTGATCTAAAATGGGAGTTGTATCCTAACGCCAAAAACCTGGTTTCATTAACAGGATTCTATAAAATGATTAAAGATCCTATAAACAGGGCTCAAACCAGAGGTTCATCAGGTTACTTTTACTTTGCAAATACCGGCGAACAGGCGGACGTTTATGGATTAGAGTTTGAAACCAGATTTAGCATTATCAAGGCCGAAACCACAGGTACCCCAAGTTTAAATATGGTTGTAAATGCAACTAAGATGTGGTTTAATCAGGATCTGCTGGAAGAATTTCAATACAACAGTAAAACAGAAACAGATTTACAAGGAGCTGCCGGTTTCATATGCAATGGTAGCCTTAGTTTCTCAAACAACAAAGAGAAAAAATTTGTGGCTACACTTACCGGAAACTACTCATCGGACAAGATTTATGCATTAGGCGCCCCGGAATCATTTACTTATAGCAATACATTATTTAATAATGAAATTGTTGAAAAAGGATTTGTTACACTTGATTTAGTGTTGAGCAAAAAACTATCTGATAGGATTTCGATGAAACTATCAGGTAAAAATTTACTGAATCCCAAGATTGAACAAACTCAAAAAATTGAACCTGTATCAGGTGAGTCCTCTAACGAAGTTGTCAGCTCATATAAAAAAGGAATAAACCTAAGTATAGGTGTAAGTATAAATTTGAATTAAAATTTTGAATAACGTTATATTTTTAAATTAACACGAAAATGAAAAAGTTAGTATTAAAAGTTTTAGGTCTTGCAATTATGGCAATGCCAGTTTTTACAAGTTGTGATGACGATGATGACATCAGTCCAGAATTAAAAGCAGTTTTGGATAACCTAGAAACAGGTGTAATGGAAGGTAAACTTTCAGAAGATTACACTCTTGATGCTTCGCAATCATATAGACTAAATGGTGCTTTCATTGTAGAAGATGGCGCTACTTTAACTATCCCTGCCGGTACCAGTATCTTAGCCGATAATGGAGGTACTGATGTTTATATCGCAGTAATGATGGGTGGTAAAATTGACATCCAGGGTACTGCCTCCAGCCCGGTTGTAATGTCATCGTCAAATGGAGAACCAGGCGATTGGGGTGGATTAACACTTTGCGGTAAAGCCACTACAAATGCAGGAGCAAACTCAACTGCTGAAGTTGGAGGTTTTATTTATGGAGGTTCTGAAGATGAGGATAGCTCAGGTTCTATTAAAAACCTGGTTATTAAAGGAACAGGAGCTCAGATTAATGATGATTCACAGTATAATGGTGTTTCTTTCTACGCTGTAGGTTCTAAAACAGTTGTAGAAAATGTTGCTGTAATCAACGGTTCTGATGATGGTGTTGAGTTCTTTGGTGGAACTGTTTCAGTTAAGAATCTTTTCTTACAAAACAACGAGGATGATGCTATTGACTGGACTGAAGGTTGGAACGGAACAGTAGAGAATGCTTATGTTGAACATACAATTGCTGGTTTTTCAACTGTAGTTGAAGGTGATAAAGTAAATAACAACCCAAAAATCATTAACCTGACAGCTGTTTCTACTGTTGGTGGTACTGCGCTGCAGTTTAAAGTAGAATCTGGTGCTACAATTACAGGTTTATCTTTAAGCGGTTATGACAAAACTATCGATATGAAAGATAACGGTGCGTTATCAAATGTAAAAATTGATGGTGTTGATGCGGATCCTTCAAAAAGTTATAACGCTCCTGCTACGGTTGATCCTTCAGCATGGACATGGACTTCTGCTGTAGTACAACAGGTATCAACCTGGTCTGGAAGTACTTTATCTGGTGAAGTAACTGGTTTGGTAACTCTGGATCCTACAGTAGCTTACAACCTCACTTCATCTTTAATTGTAAAGGATGGTGCTTCTTTAATGATTCCTGCCGGAACTAAAATCACTTCTGAAGCTGAAGGTACAGATGTATATATAGCTGTATTGATGGGTGGAAAAATTTACATCAATGGTACTGCAGATGCACCTGTTGTAATGTCTTCGGTAAATGCTGAACCAGGAGACTGGGGTGGATTAACTATTTGTGGAAAAGCCACTACAACTGCAGGTGCAAATGCCACTGCCGAAGTTGGTGGATTCATTTATGGTGGGGATGATGACAACGATAACTCAGGAGAAATCCAATATCTTGTAATCAAAGGAACTGGAGCCCAAATTAACGACGATTCACAATATAATGGTGTTTCTTTATACGCTGTTGGATCAAGTACTACTATCAACAATATTGCTGTAATTAATGGTTCTGATGATGGTATCGAATTCTTCGGTGGATCTGCAAATGTTACTAATATTTATTTAGAGGATAACGAAGATGATGCAGTAGACTGGACTGAAGGATGGAATGGTACTGTTGTTAACACCTACATCAAACACGAAGTAGATGGTTTCTCAACTGCTTTTGAAGGTGACAAAGTAAACAACAATCCTAAATTCGAAAATGTAACTGCTATTTGTACTGCTCCTAACGGTGGTACCGGGTTACAATTTAAAGCTGAATCAGGTGCAACCATTACTAACCTATACCTTGAAGGTTATACAAAAAACATCGATATGAAAGATGGTGGCCCATTAGCTAATGTTGTAATTGATGGTGTTGCAGCAACTACTGATGCCGCATACAATTCAGGTACTAAAGTTGATGTATCAGGTTGGACTTGGATTTCAGCTGGTTTATAATTCGATTACTTATAGAGAATGGCTTTAACCATTTATTTTAAAATACTAGTGATGCGTTAACTTTTAAAAATATTTTGCAAACAATTATATTTCAATACAATATAAACGTTCTTTGATTTTTTGATTTGATTTGACT
>NZ_JAPDPI010000006.1 GCF_026013615.1 Plebeiibacterium marinum | reverse complement strand
TACTTTGGTACAAAACGCTTTGACAGAATAAAAGAGAAAAGAATTCACATGCATACTGCAAGTGGATTGATGCATGATAATTTTAGAATGAGCACCATGGATTATGGTCATTTAATGGATTGTGCCTTTCAACTTGAAAAACATGTGAAAGCATACGAAAAAGTATTACGTCTGGCAGCTTTTAATGTGTTTGCTCATAACAGGGATGATCATAGTAAGAACTTCTCTTTTTTAATGGATGTCAAAGGTAATTGGAGTTTTGCACCTGTATATGATCTCACTTTTTCAAATTCAGCATATGGTTTTCATAGCACAATGGTTGCAGGAGAGAGTAAAAATCCGGGAAGGAAACATTTATTGGAGTTAGGCTTACATTTTGGAATAAAGAAACCGGAGCTGATATTGGAAGAAGTGCAAGATGCAGTTTCTCATTGGGACTCAATAGCTAAAGAGTGTGGCGTGTCACAAAATGCTATTATAACGATTCAAAAGGCAATTAATGGAGTGAATAAAATTAATTAACGACCTTTATTAGCATGAAATTTAATTATAAGTCTTGAGCAAATATCGCATATCGCGATATTTGCTCTAAGCCTATTTGTTTTTAATACAAATTCGCTATCTTCTCCATATTCTTACTAATCAAAGCCTCTGTCGTTCTGGCATAGCGCTGAGTCATTTTTGTGCTGGAATGACCTAAAGTCTTTGATACAACTTCAAGAGGCATATTGTTTTCTAAAGCAACTGTAGTCGCAAAGGTATGTCTGGCTGTATGTGTTGATATAGGTTTATCTATACCGCATATAGTTCCGATTTCTTTCAAATATGCATTCATTTTTTGATTGCTCAAAACAGGTAGGACTGCATCCTTTTCAATGAGTTCCGGTTCGTTTTTATATTTCGCCATTAGTTTTTTAGCAGCTTCAATTACGAAAATTGTACTCATCTGATCTGTTTTAGTACGTTTTTTATGAATCCAGGTAATTCTGTTACTATCTGTTGTGATGTGCTGTCTTTTTAAGGATTTGACATCAGAGAAAGCTAATCCTGTAAAGCAGCAGAAAACAAAAACATCACGTACTTGTCTTAATCGCTCCATACTAATATCCTTATTTATTAAGGTATCCAGTTCCTCTTTTGTCAAGTAAACAGCATCAACAGGTTTTAATTTAAATTTGATGGTTGCAAAAGGATCTTTTTTCATCCAGCCGTTAGCCAAGGCAATTCTGACTATCTTCTTAAAGTTCTTCAAATACTTAATGGCTGTGTTATGAGCGCATTTACGTTCGGTTTTTAAGTATAGCTCATAATTACGCACGAATTGATGGTTCAGATCTTCCAATGCAATATCTTCACGTTTATATTGCCAACGTATAAAGTCTTTGGTGTGCATATAACAAGTTTCGTATCGTTGAACAGTATCAGGGGCGAAGTCAATACCAATAAGTTTTCTTGCATTATCATTGTGTTCCTGGAAAACTTTCAGAATAGTACGTCTGGTTTCTTTTTTACCAACCATCTTTTCTTTGAGAATTCTTGGATTAATAGGTTGGTTATCCATAGTCATAAAATTAAAATATGATTGGATTTTTGTTCTGTGAAGTTCAATGAGCTGATTGATTTTCTCAGCCTGATCTGAATTGCCTTTTACGAATTGTTTGGATTCATTCCACTGTTTAGGCAGAATACTTTGCTTTAAGCCATACTCGTCTCTTTCCTTGTTGATAATGATTCGAACGAAGATTGGAGCTTCTCCGTTTTTAAGCAATTTTGTCTTCTTGATGAAGAAGTTGATTTTGATGGTCTCAAGTCCACTCATAATAATAAATTTTTGATGTTAAAATTATTTTTATGAGTTCATTTTGTTGTAATCTAAAACCGAGCAATACAGCGTAATACAGAGCTTTTTTAACCGTTTCTGGTGGACTAAAATGAGGACTTTTTTAGTCCACCAGAAATCCACCGAAAAACTGCGTTTTTTTGCTTCTTTTTGCAAAATATTGCGCATTAAAAAACCCTGTAAGTGTTGACTTACAGGGTTTTGCTTTAAATTGCTTTCGCTTTCAGCGGAGAGAGAGGGATTCGAACCCCCGGTACGTTGCCGCACAATGGTTTTCAAGACCACCGCATTCGACCACTCTGCCATCTCTCCAAAATCTTTATATCTAATCTGAAACCATTATTTTTAGTAGTGTTTCAGTGTGTATCTCTTTTGATAACGGCTGCAAATGTAGAGTATTTTTTTAAACTGCAAAAATATATTTAAGAAAAAATCATCTTAAAAATCAAGCTCAGATATAATAGCCTTGGATTCAGGTTGATAAAAACACTACTTTTATAAAGAAAAGTCATTGGTTGAAAGTAAGTGTGTAATATTTGATAAAAAAGAAACTTCAACCAATGACTTATTGATAAAACAACTAAGTTTATAATGTGTGTTCAAAAATGTATAGTTTGTAATTGCTATGTACAGACTATTAAAACTTGCCAAATTTCATACAAAGACCAACGTTCCATCCCCGAAGCATGCTGTTTGTTCCGATTTGGTTGCCTGTTGATCGGTATTCCAAATTTATATTGCTTGTATATCTGTAACTCCCTAATATAGCAAGTCGCATAAATTTAATTACATTGAATTCAATTTCAATACCAGGTTCTATAACAAAAAATGCATCGCTGTCCTCGTAATATTCGTCATCCCATTCGTCATTGTCGTCTTCATAGCCGTAGTGGTTGTTGTATGCTATTCCTCCTGCACCAATTAAAATGGGAAAGGAAACATGAATTGGCTGAATGCCTGCAATAATAGGTTCAATCAATAAACCACCATAACCTCCGGCATATTCGTATTTTTCCTCTAAAACGAGGTCGCTTTCAGGTTCTGTAATAAATCCATAACCGCCTAAACCAATGGTGAATGAGTGGTTAATTAGCCAACCGCCTTTTGCCCCCAGTAAAATGGCATCCCTATTGTCAATTTGGCTGTAATTAATCATTATGCCGCCATATCCACCGTTGCTTTGGGTTCCCTTGCTTTTGAAAATTGTTTTTATTTCATTGTTTGGTTCTGATTCTTGCGACCATACGGATGTTGATAATAGAACCATTGTTAAAGTAAATATTAATTTTTTCATTTTTTTATTGTTTGTGTTTGTGATTTTTATCAAAAAGTATATGCTATTCCCGCGGTAAACATATTAAGGTTAACTTTGAAATAATTGGCGCCACCTAATTCAAAATTTGGGTTAAATTCTGTTGATAATACAAATGGGTACTTTAAAAACCTATATTCAATACCCAAAATACCATCCAATCCAAGTGCAACGTAATTTCCTCTACGTTTCATACCCGGGCGGAAAGGTTTAAATATATTTTTACTGGTATATTCCCTATAGTATCTAAAGTGAGTTCCGTATCCGTAATAGAAAAAATACTGTGAATTTTTTTTGGGGAAGGCAACTTCATGAAAAGTTCTGAAGGCACCGAGAGTAAATCCCCCTTGTTTAAAAATTATCTGAGCACTAAAGGCTGATTCATTTGGTAATAGTTTTTTTGCCATGAAACCAGGCCCGGCTCCGTTCTTATACGCAATCAAAGTTTTATAATCCTGAGCCTTTACATGGGAGTGTTGGGCCAGAGTAAATATAAAAACCAAAAATATATATAGATGTTTGAGTTTGTGCTTCATGATTTATTTCTTACTCAAAGTTTAATTCGGCATTTGATATTTCAATAATAATGTTGCTGCGTGTAGAGCCTGTTTTATAATCCCCTGTTCGCTTTTGCATTTCCTTTGTATCATCAATAACAGGATCTTTCCATTTGATATCTTTTGCAAAATTGAGAGTCGCTTTCGAATCATATGTGGTTATATTAAAGGCCTTACTGTCCGGAATTTTTATGTTAATATCTGCACTTGTGCTTTTAATGGAGACTTTTTCGTAGCTGTCAGAGCATAAAATATTTTTAAGAACCCCATATTTTATATTCAGGCCAATCTCTTTTTTTAGTTTGTTAAAATATAATTCACAAAACTCTGAGTCTCCAAATATGTAGTTGCATTCTTCAATAATAATTTTCCCACGTCTGGCATCTAGTTTTAAAAGATTGCATTTGTTGATGGCAACATCTGACGATTTTGATTCCAGGGTGATGTTGCTTGTGTTTTCAATTGAAGTCTCCATAAAATTGAGGGAAAGGTTACCTTGTTCTACCTTTTTTATTATGGTACTACCAAAGGAGAGTTGAAGATTGCTATTGCCGTTTAGTTCACGTGCCTGAAGGTCTCCGTTAGCAAGTTTTATATTAATGTCGCCATTGAGTGACGGTAAAATTATATTGCCATACTTATTGTCAATTTTTAAATTAATGTAATCGGGTATGGTGACATAATAATTTACATGGGTTTGTTCTTCGTTAGAAGATAAAAGGTTGGTAGCTTCCTTTAAATCTTTGAATAAAGAAGAGTAATTGTTGCCGTACAGCGTTTTTGCTGATCGGTAAAATGAGTTTCCTGAAAAATCAAAACTAACACTGCTCTTAGTTTTCTTAAACCGGTTCTCGTTTTTTTCTGAAATGATAAATTCGAGATTTATTTTAACAGAATCCTTATCCCATGTGTCAATAAAAACTGAGCCATATTTATTGGTGATTTCTAAAGTCCCTGAGGCTGCAATTTTAAATGTCCGTGTCATTTTTATTTCTTCCCGAAAGTTTTGGCAAAAACTGTTTGGGGTAAAATGGATAATGGATATTAAAAGTAATATGATTTTTATGTATTGCATTATAAAGCGTTTATTTTGTATTCAAGGTTTAAATATTGCTGATATCATAAGAATGTTTTTCCTCTTTGGGCTTGAGGTATTTTAATATGTCTTCTAATATCTTCAGTTTCATCCTGTAATTTTGAACCATGGCTTCTACAACTTCCGTATTTGAAATGCCATCTTTCAGGTCGTTTTTTAATTCTACCATAGCACTGTCCAATAAGGCCAGTTCTGTTTCTATGTCCTGTTTAATTTCTGGTGTGTTACCCGTCAATTTGTATATGGTTTCTTTTTTGTTTGCCAAAATGTTGTTGTAGTACCTCTCTGTTTCTTGTATTTCGCTATAAAAGCTTTGGGGTTTACTATATGGAGCTCGAACCAGAAAATGATAAGCCAGTAAAGTAACTGTTAAAAAGGCGGCAGCACTTGAAATACTAAAAATTAACTTTTTATGCGAATGATCTTTCTTGGCAGGGATGTTGTCGGATATTCTTTCCCACATATTTGCAGGGGGAGTTAAATCATTAAAAGATTCCCTGTTGTTTTTGATATATTTGTTAAAGTTGTTTTCCATCTCCTTGTGTTTTAATTGATGCTGTATTCAAAACTTCCTGCATTTATAATCTCAACTACTTTCTTTTTTGCCCTCGCCAGTTGCGATTTTGATGTAGATTCGGAAATTCCCAGGATATCAGCAATTTCCTGATGGTCGTACCCTTCAATCAGGTAGAGGGAGAAAACTATCCTGTAGCCTTCCGGTAATAAGCCCATTGCTTTTTTTATTTTTTCAATATTGGGCTGAATGTCTGTTTCTGCGTTTTCTTCATAAACTTCCATCTTAAAAACCTTATCGCTGTATTCCAGTTCAATTTTCTTTCTTTTTAGTTCATTGATGCAGCGGTTAATTACTATTCTTTTTAACCATGCTCCAAATGTTGATTCATACCTGAAAGAATCTAGCCTCCTGAACGCGTCACAAAAAGATTCTTGTAATAGGTCTTCTGCTTCCGGAATGTTATTCATCATCCGGTAGCAAATATTAAACATGGCTTTTGCGTATAGCTCATATAGCTTTTTCTGGGCTTTATAATTGCCCTTTTTAGCTTTTTCAATTATGGATTTATGTATGTCGACGTTTATTGTTTTCAAAAAAAATATTGTTTATGCTAATGACAAGGTTGTTTTGTGTTGGTTGCATCTGGTATTAAATATTTGTTTAAATATACAATCTCATGGCTTTATTCTAGTGTTTAATTTATTGTTATGTTATAATAATATATAGTTGATAATATACTTTATAAATACCATAGGAATGTTATATTTGTATGGTATTCAAAAAAAATCTGGTTTTTATTTGGTAAAATGGAAGCGCTGCAGGAGTTACAAGAGCTGAGGGATAAAATTGTTAATAAGGCTATAGTGGTTGGTTATAGTTTTGGGATGTTGTCTTATGTAATAACATTTATCAGGGCTTTGGAATATGGGTTCAATTGGGCCTTTGCATGCATTTCGTTAGTTGTTTTGTATCTTGGAATTCTTACTTTCTACCGTAAGAGAATTAATTTAAACCTTAAGATATTTTCAATTGCCATTGTAATTTTGGCAGCTTTGGTTACAGGTTTGTCGCATTTTGGATATATGGTTTCTTCTAAAGCCTACATTATCCTTATTCCAATTTTTTTATCGTTTGTTATTGGTTATAGAAAGGCTTTTGTAATGCTGCTTGTATTTAGTGGCTGTTATATGTTTTTTGGGATATTGTATATGTCAAAAGTACTGCCTCTCAATGTTGATGCTAATGTGTATGCCCTGTCTCCGGTTGCCTGGGGAATGGATATATCAATAATAAGCCTGACCGCCCTTGCCTTGTTAATTGTAGGTCGGTTGTATTCTGATACTATAGTAAATAATCTAAGTACTATTAAAAGTAAGAATGAAGAGTTGGAATCAAAGCAAAGAAAATACCAACTGCTTTTTGAAAATTCAATTGACGCAATAGTTCTGCTTAGGGATGGTGTGGTTGTAGATGTAAATTCTTCTGCCCAGGAAATGTTTAAGGCTAAAACAGATGAGCTTGTAGGGAAGAGAATTGTGGATTTTTTACCGGAGCTTCAATCAGACGGTTCTGATTCGGAGGATTTGATGGCTTATGTTACCGACCAGTTATCAAAAAAGAAGGTGGTTAGTTTTGAGATGCAGCACAAAAGAATGGATGGTACTTTGTTTGACGCTGATGTGAAGATAGCTGTTTTGCAAATTGAAGATGGATTCCATTATCAGGCAGTATTAAAGGATGTTACCCATCGTAAAAAGCAACAAAAAGAAATTGGGAAGTATAGAGAGCACCTGGAGAGACTGGTGGAAGATAGAACCTCTGAACTTAACACGGTAAATGAAAAGTTGCAAAACTCAAACAATGAGCTTACTGAACAGCATAAAAAACTTAGGAAGTCGTATGCGGATTTAAAATCTATGCAAAAAAAATTGATTGAAGCAGAAAAAATGGCTTCTATTGGTTTGTTAACAGCTGGTGTAGCACACGAAATCAATAATCCTCTTAATTTTATTCAAACAGGGTTGTATTCTTTACAAAACCAAGTCGATAGCTCCAGTCCTGATAGTGTGTTTGAAAAAAATCAGGAAGTTTTAGGGTATATGGAAGAGGGGGTAAGGAGAATATCTAATATTGTTAATAGTTTGGGTAGTTTTAATAGTAATGCATCAGTAAAATTTAAAAAGAGTGATGTGGTTGAAGTTGTAAATAATTGCCTTACTGTATTGAACCATAAAATAATAGACAGGATACAGGTAGTTAAAAATTTCACAGAAGAAAAAATATGGGTTTATGGCGATGAAAATGGATTACATCAGGTTTTTATTAATGTTTTGCATAATGCAGTTCAGGCCATAAAAAATGATGGGCAGATTGGGGTGGATATAGAAGTAAAAAACGATAAAGTAATAGTATATATAAAAGATAATGGCATAGGTATGTCAAAACATACTGTTAGCAAGATGTTCGACCCGTTTTATACAAAAAAAACGCTGGGAGAAGGAACTGGTTTGGGAATGACAATAGTATACAATGTTATTAAAGAGCATAGAGGTAGTATTAATGTTGATTCTAAACTAGGCGAAGGAACACAGGTTAAAATTCAGTTGCCTATATATAATATATAGTTAGGGGGTATTTGTATGATATTGTATCTTGATGATGAACCAATAAACTTAAAACTGTTTGAGTTGATGTTTAAAGGGGTGTATGATGTTGTGTTATCTCAGTCGCCTGATGAGGCACTGGGTATTGTTGCGGAGAATAAGGATTTGAGTATTGTGGTTACCGATATGAAAATGCCGGTCATGAATGGTGTGGAGTTTGTGAAAAAAGCGAAGGAATTAAATGCAGCTATACCATATTTCCTTTTGTCCGGCTATGGGTTAAATGATGAAATTAATGAGGCTTTGGAATCAAATGTTTTAAATGGATATTTTCAAAAACCTTTAAACAGAGATCGGATGAAGGAGGTATTTGCTAAATACTTACAATAATATATACAGTGATGTAGTATTTAATAAATTGAATTGATACAAGTTTGTTTGTAAAGACTTGAGAAAGCTAAAACCCACAATGGATTTTAGCTTTTTTTGTTTTATGGTGTTTTGTTGGGTTTGGGGTGTTTCAAATGGGGTGTGTGTAAATAAAACACCTAAATTAATTAGAAATGATATAAAAAAGAGGGTTGGTGCTTATAAAATGAATAAAAATTTGGCAAGTAGCCTATAAATTTATAAGTTTGCTGCCAGAGAAATGATTATTACCACCTATTAAGAAAAATTTGTATGAAGAAAGTTATGCTTTTAGCAACTGCGTTGCTGGGGTTTTGTGTGAACACATGGGCCAATACCGGGCCCGAAATTGATGCCGGATCCACGGCATGGATGCTTACATCTACTGCATTGGTACTTTTAATGGTACCGGGATTGGCCATGTTCTATGGCGGTTTGGTTAGATCTAAAAACGTATTGGGTACTATGATGCACAGTTTTGCCGCAATGGGGGTAATGAGTGTGTTGTGGGTAATTGTTGGTTACTCGATGTGTTTTGGAGATAGTATACTTGGAGGCCTGTTTGGATGGAACAGTGATTATGTATTGTTAAATGGTATTGATGATGTAATTATGGAGGGTGGAGTACCAGAATTGGTATTTTCAATGTTCCAGGGAAAATTTGCAATCATTACACCAGCACTTATAGCCGGAGCTTTTGCTGAACGTGTTAAGTTTAAAGGTTACCTGGTATTTATTGCTTTATGGGGTATTATAGTTTATAATCCATTATGTCACTGGGTTTGGTCTGCTGAAGGATTCTTGCATCATTGGGGTGCAGCCGGAGCTATTGATTTTGCAGGGGGTACAGTAGTGCATATTTCTGCGGGGGTTAGTGGTTTAGTAGCTGCAATTTATTTAGGCGCCCGAAGGGGGTATCCTCATCGTCAGCAACGTCCAAACAACCTTGTTATGACTATGATGGGAGTTGGTTTGCTTTGGGTAGGCTGGTTTGGTTTCAATGCCGGAAGTAGTATCAACAGTGGTTTGGATACGGCTCAGGCTCTAACTGCTACTCAGGTTGCCGGAGCTGCTGGCGCATTAATGTGGGTTGTTATTGAATTAGTACATCATGGAAAGGGTACTGCTCTGGGTTTTGCATCTGGTATTCTTGCGGGTCTTGTAGCTGTTACACCTGCTGCGGGAGTTGTGCAGCCTATGGGAGCAATGATTTTGGGAGCTATCTCATCAGTGGTATGTTATGGTGCGCTAATTATGAAAGATAAAATTGGTTTTGATGATTCTTTGGATGCTTTTGGTATTCATGGAGTAGGAGGGATTGTAGGAGCTGTTTTATTGTCTTTCTTTATCCGTGATGCATGGATGGCTGATGCTGCTGCAAATACAGCTGACGGAATCTGGACTTCCTGGGATCAGTTTTGGGTACAGGCTGTTACTGTAGTTATTGCTATTGGTTATTCTATTGTAACAACAATTGCAATTATTTGGGTTGTGGAAAAAGTTATTGGACTAAAATCTACCGACGAAGAAGAAATGATGGGTATGGACCATGCATATCATGGAGAACGTGGTTATGGTATGATGAACCCCAATTAGTGAATGTTATTTTAAGTATTAAATTATCAGGTGATAGTTGAATGTATTATGTATTTTTATCTTAATATTTGATGCTTGATACTTGATACTAAAAGTGAAAATAATGAAATTAATAACAGCAATTATAAGAGAATATCAGCTTGACCAGGTTAGGGAATCCTTGATTCAGGCAGGTATTACCCGCTTAACAGTAAGCCGTGTATCGGGGCATGGAAATCAAATTCGTAAAGAGGTGTATCGTGGTAAAGAGGTTATTCCAAACCTTACGCCTAAAATGCGTCTCGAAATTGCGGTTAACGAAAAGTATGTTGACACAACAGTAAATGCTATTATAACTGGAGCTAAATCACATAATGGACATGAAGGTGAGGTAGGTGACGGAAAGATATTTGTAACACCCCTTGAACAATGTATCCGTATCCGCACCGAAGAACGAGGAAGCTCAGCTATATAAAGTAGAGATTTATACTCTAATCTAAACCAAAAGCCCAGTTGCATATTATATGCAATTGGGCTTTTTTATTTTGTTGAGTTGTGGTTTGAAATATTAGCGATATTCTTTTCAATGTTATTGTGTCATTTAAAATGTAGTATTGACATGGCTTTGTCACAATTTCTGTCTTTCTGGCATCAAATAGTATTTGGCACAGGGTTTGAAAAGTTGCGGGCGATAATTTAGTTTAATCATAAAAAACAATTATACTATGTCAAAGGGTCATATTGGGGTTACATCCGAAAACATTTTCCCCATCATTAAAAAATTCCTTTATTCAGATCATGAAATATTCCTGCGAGAGTTGGTTTCCAATGCCGTAGATGCTTCCCAAAAATTAAAGACACTTGCCAGTGTTGGTGAGTTTAAAGGTGAAATGGGAGAGTTAAAAGTTAAAGTTACAATTGACGAAAAGAAAAAAACTTTAACAATCTCTGATAGAGGTGTTGGTATGACAGCCGAGGAAATTGATAAGTATATTAACCAAATTGCTTTTTCCGGAGCTGAAGAATTTCTTGATAAATATAAAAATGATGCCAATGCAATCATTGGTCATTTTGGTCTTGGATTCTATTCTTCTTTTATGGTGGCAAAAAAAGTTGAGATTCAAACTTTATCTCACCAGGAAGGTGCTCAGGCTGTAAAATGGTCGTGCGATGGTAGTCCTGAGTATACTCTTGAGGATATTAAAAAGGACGATAGAGGTACTGATATTGTGCTTTATATAGATGACGAGAATAAACAGTTTCTTGAAAAAGCAGAGATTACTCGCTTGTTGAATAAATACTGTCGTTTCTTACCTGTTGAGGTAGCTTTTGGTAAAAAAACAGAATGGAAAGATGGTAAGGAAGTAGAGTTGGAAGAGGATAATGTGGTTAATGAAACAAACCCTCTTTGGACTAAAAAACCGGCAGACTTAAAAGACGAGGACTACAATAAGTTCTATAGGGATTTGTATCCAATGAGCGAAGATCCGATTTTTAATATTCACTTGAATGTTGATTATCCCTTCAATCTTACTGGGATTTTATATTTCCCAAAAATCAAAAACAACGTTGAGGTTCAAAAGAATAAGATTCAGTTATACAGCAATCAGGTATTCATTACTGATTCTGTAGAGAATATTGTACCTGAATTTCTTACTTTGTTGCATGGAGTATTGGATTCGCCGGATATTCCGTTGAATGTTTCCAGGTCTTATCTTCAGGCTGATGGTAACGTGAAAAAGATTTCGAACCACATTACAAAAAAAGTGGCGGATCGTTTAGCTGAAATTTTTAAGAATGACAGAAAAGGATTTGAAGAAAAATGGGATTCTTTAAAGTTGTTCATTGAGTATGGAATGCTTACAGAAGAGAAGTTCTATGATAAAGCTCAGAAGTTTTATCTGTTTAAAAATACGGATGGAAAGTATTTTACATTTGATGAGTATAAAGATATTATAAAAGAAAACCAAACAGATAAGGATAAGCAGTTGGTTTATTTATATACTACAAATGTAGAAGAACAACATAGTTTTATCGAAGGCGCTAAAGCAAAAGGCTATGATGTATTGGAAATGGATGGTCAGTTAGATTCCCATTTTATAAACCAATTGGAGCAGAAGTTTGAAAAATCTCGTTTTGTTCGTGTTGATGGTGATGTGGCTGAAAAACTGATACCTAAAGAAAATACGCTTGAGTCAAAGCTTTCATCTGGCGATAAGGACGACCTTACTTCTGTTTTCTCGGCACAGGTACCAAGTACCGACAAAATGAACTTTATTGTTACTTTTGAAGCTATGGGAGCAGATGCTAATCCGGCAATTATCACTCAGCAAGAGTTTATGCGTCGAATGAAAGAGATGAGTGCTATGCAGGGAGGTGGAATGAACTTCTACGGTGAAATGCCTGATAGTTACCAGTTAGTGGTAAATGAAAATCATCCTTTGGTTGAGCGCATCTTGTCTGATAAAAATGAAAAAGTAGGGGAGCAGGTGAATTCGGTTCGTAGCAAAATAGAAAGCTTGAACGGGAAACGTCAGGAACTTGAAAAAGCTAAAGAAGGTAAAAAGGATGAAGAAGTTCCACAGGTACAGAAAGATGAATTAGCAGATGTAGATAAGAAGATTAGTGAATTGAACACTAAGAAAACTGAAATATTAAGTGGTTTCAGTACCGATAATAAATTAGTATCTCAGCTTATTGATTTAGCTCTTCTTTCAAATAATATGCTAAAGGGTGAAGCCCTGACAAAGTTTGTAAAGAGAAGCATTGATCTGATATAGATTTTCAGATGTTATCATATTTATTAGCCGTTCAATTAAATTTGGACGGCTTTTTTTGTTGATAAAAACTAGTGTTTTTTTGTAACCAAAACCAGTGTTTTTAGTAATCTTTATAGCGGTTGTTTTGGGTCTGTGTATCTATAATTAGTATGTTTTTAAAAGAGAAAATAAAGATATGGTTTAGCAAAATATTTGGTTCCTTCAGGTATCATTTATTGTTTTGGAATTTTGCATTGTTCTTTTATGTGTTTTTGACAGGTAACCAATCTATTTTTGTAAACTATTTTAATCTGCTTTCTGTAGATTCTATATACTCAAATACCATATTTCTTGCTGTATCTGTTACGGTTTTGTTTACTGTTTTAGATATGTTGTTCTCGGATAGGATGATGCGGTTCTCTCCAATAAGGTCAATGATATTTCTTAAATCCCTGTTGTACTTTATTCTGGCCTTTGTAATATTATTTTTGGCGGCAAACAAAACGGTAGATATTGCGGTGTTTGGGGATTATAAAGCAGTATTAGCTAAAATGCCAGAACTGCAGCTTGAACATCTTCGGTTTCTGGCTTACTTTTATTTGGCATGCATCGCAAACAATTCTTTTAAAGAAATGAGAAAAAAGATTGGGGTGACCAATTTTTTCAGCTGGTTTTTTGGCATGTTGAATAAACCTTATGAAGAAAAGAAGATTTTTATGTTTATCGATATGAAATCTTCTACTACTATAGCTGAACGCCTGGGACATGAAAAATTCAGTCGTCTTGTTCAGGATGTTTTTAATGATATGTCGATGATATATAATTATCATGGTGAAGTGTATCAGTATTTAGGGGATGGGGCTATTATTTCCTGGAATGTCAGGCAGGGGGTGAAAAATTTAAATTGTATTAAAGCGTTTTATTCCTTTTTGCGGGTTGTTGAACGCAGGGGGCGATATTACAAAAGAAGGTATGGTGATGTTCCTAAGTTTAAAGCAGGTTTGCATGTAGGTAAAGTAATGGTGCTACAGGTGGGAACTATACGCAGGGATATTTCTTATAATGGGGATACGATTAATACGGCAGCCCGCATAGAATCCATGTGTAATGAGTATAAGCAGGATTTACTAATATCTGGCGTTTTATATGAGTCGTTTGAGGACAGAAAAGAATTTGCTTTTAAGGAAGTAGGTACTATCAAACTAAAGGGTAAAAAGCAAGGTGTGTTAATTTATCAGGTGCGACAAAAACTTAATAAGCGAAGGTAAAAGGAAAAGTACAGGTTGCGTGGATTAGAAAATTCTTCACTATTTTATAATGTTAAAGAGTGTTAATTTTAAATTTCTTTACTAACTTGTAACAGAATAAATACTTGGGGCAGTGAAAAAAAGTAATATTAAATATAGGGTTCTAATAATCTTGTTCTTTATAGCATTTCAAGTATTGGTTTATGGTATTAAACCCTTTTATAGGTTTGGTTATTATAATAAAACAGTAACCGAACTAACTTCTGATATAACTAAAGCCCTGTTGGCAAACAACTTTCAAATATTGGGTATGTATAACCCTGCCAATAGTGATTCGTTAAAAGTTATTGTTTTTACCTGTGATGAGCTTACGAGTATGGCTACGGGTATTGGAGATAAAACTGCTTTTGGATCAACAATGAGAATTGGAATTATAGGTAATGGTCACGGTTCATCAATTACAATGTTGAATCCTGATTATTTTATTAAGGCTTTTTTTAATAGTAAAGTTAATACTGAAGAAGTTGAATTTATGACTTCTAAAATAGATTCAATGGCACTGGATGCCCTGTCAGGGTTTTCAGAATCGCCGGTTATGTATGGACACGATATGTCAGTTGGTGAACTAAGCGATTATCGATTTTTACCTACAATGGCCAGGTTTTCAGATGTGGTGAAATTTGAAGGATTTGATGAGTACCTTGAGGCCTATACTGTAGTAAGGCAAAACATAATGAATGGAGCTGCAAATTTAAAATTGGTATATGAATTGAGTTTTGAAGATAAAGAAATTGCTGTACTCGGAATATCTTTTGGCTCAGATGTCGGGTTAGAAAAAGATATTCTTGAAATGGTTGGTGTAGAATGTCTTCCATCTTTACCAATTGAAATATTAATACAGGATAATATGGTGTATATTCTGAATCCCAAATATCGTATACCGTTATATTGCCCTGAGTTGAGTTCTTTTAAGTTGTTAAAAATCATGGGTATATCGTCCGATATAAAAGGGTGTGTTGAAGATGTTGCCTATTCTGAAGATTGAATTATTCTTCTTTAAGTCTCAGTAAATAACCACTTCCATGAATGTTCACAATCTCTATTTTAGGTTCTGCTTTTAGATATTTCCTGAGTTTTGTAATATAAACATCCATACTCCTTGTTGTAAAATAACTGTTTTCACCCCAGATAGAATTTAATGCTTTTTCCCGGGGCATTACTTTGTTCATATCTATGCATAATAGTTTGAGCAACTCTGCTTCTTTGGGTGATAGCTGGTGCACACCTTTCGGAGATGTTAGAGTTCGTAATTCAAAATTAAACTCAATACAACCCAGGGTGAATGAGCTGGGAGTTTCATCTGCGTCCTTATATGAGCTCCTGTTTAAAATGGCGTTGATCTTTGCAATTAAAATTTCTGAATCAAAGGGTTTGGTAACATAATCATCGGCACCTATGCCAAAGCCTTGTAAAACATCTTCTTTTAATGTTTTTGCTGTCAAAAATATTAAAGGAATTGTATCTTCCTTTTCCTTAATTTGTTTCCCAATGGTAAATCCATCAACGTTGGGCAGCATCACGTCCAGAATGCAAATGTCAAAATGGCCTACAACAAAAGTTTTCATGGCGTTAATTCCATCTTTTATCCAGGTAACATCAAAACCGTTAATCTCCAGATAAGACTTCATGACAGTGCCAAAATTTTGGTCGTCCTCAACCATAAAAACTTTTTTCTTGTTGTTCATGATAGTTTAAATTTATGTTTAGAATTTATAATGATGTTATTTGAACTGTATGTAATACTAATTAATGGTTGTCAAAAGGTAAATATAGTTTAAATTCTGAACCTTCTCCTAATTTGCTTTTTACAAATATATTACCATTGTGCTGTGTCATAATTGCCTTTACATAGCTTAAACCCAGTCCAAAACCTTTTATATTGTGGATGTTGCCTTTAGTAGCTCTAAAAAACTTTTCAAAAGCTTTGGCCTGCTGTTCTTTAGTCATCCCAATTCCATTATCTCTCACCTTTATCTCAATACCTGTTTTGGTGTTTTGGGTGATGATATCAATGACGGGATTCTCTTTGGAGTACTTTAAAGCATTCTCCAGTAAATTAACAATTACATTGGTAAAGTGGACCTCGTCGACATTGAATATGGTAAAGTCTGCCTTTAAGTGACTTGAAATAACTGCAGATTTTTGTTCTGCCAATAGTTGCATTTTAGTAACGGCGTCGTTGATTAAAAGATGAAGATCAATTTTTGTTGGCATAAGCTGAAAATCTCTTTTCTCAATAAGAGACATCTGTAAAACCCTTTCAACCTGGTTGTTCATCCTTTTGTTCTCTTCCTTTATTATTTTCAAAAAAGGCGAAATATGTTCCGGTTTGTTTAAGATCATAGGATTTGCAATATTATCAGTTGCCAGGTTGATTGTAGCTATTGGAGTTTTAAATTCATGTGTCATATTATTGATGAAATCCGATTTTATTTCAGATAATTTCTTTTGGTTAAGGATGATTCGTATGGTGAAAAAGAAAGTAACTAAAATAAAAAGCGTGAAAAGTAATGATGATCCAAATAGTAATCCCAATGATTTAAAAATAAACTGACTCTGATGGGGAAAGTATATATCTAATGCCAAAGGGGACCAGCTTCTCATAATGTCATTAGGAAACAGGTTTGCAACATATTTAAAATCACTATTATCTTTATAATATTCTTTTGAATATATGTTTGTTAATTTGCCGTTGTTTCTATTCAAAATCCCATATTCATATTGAATATCAATTCCTCTGGCGTTTAGTTCATAATCCAAAATTCGGGTTAAGTTCTCGGTATCTATCCGATTAAAAGGATTTGAGCTACGCATATTGAATTCGTAACTTAGCTGGTTAAACATGCTTAGCATATCATTGCTGCCAGAATTGCCCATAATCCTTTTGATGGAATCCTCCATATTTGAAATAACCCGTTCAACTACTTTTACATCATCGGCATTGTTTATGTCTATATTTTCCTGGGTAATTACTACTTGTTTGGGTTCACCATTAGTTTTAAATTCGATATGAGCCTCAAACGTTCCGTTTTGTAAATTAGTTCTTTTTCTTTCCTGGTTTTGGATGATGTTGTCCAGAATATCCTTATTCTCTAATCCCGGTTGTGGAAAATATGGAATTTGTGAAGAATTGGATTTGGTATCAGGTTCTGTGATTGGTGTGCCTGAGCCCGGGAAAAACTGTTGGATGAAGAAGTTGGCATCTTGTTCTTTTTGAACCCTTTGGACTGTAGCATTCAAGGCGTCGTAGATGGTTACTGCAAATCTTTCATTTTGAACTTGTATTGCATTGTTCATCCATAAAAATTGAACAAGAATAATTCCAAGTAATGAAATTCCCATTAAGGCTACTAATCCTGTTAATGACTTTTTTTTCATCGATGCTGTCGTACTTCTTGTTAATGATGTAAATATATATCAAATTCAGAAGTATATTTTTACTTTAACCTTTCCTTAACTGAATTTAACCGCTTTTTAACCGCGAAGCGGTATTGCTGGTGTATCTGTTACGGAGTGGGGTGTGTTATGAAGAAAAAATGGTTGTTTTACTAAAATATAATGTTTTAAAAAAAATAGCCTTGTGATAGAAGATGTGTAAGCTTATATAATCAACTTTTGATATATCAATTAATAACCCTGTCTCTGGTTTTGGTGGCAGGGTTACCCCTGTAAATGGAATAGGCATCCATTGTGCCAGATAATACAGACTGTGTTGCTAGCACAGAATGGCTTTTGCATATTGAATTCAGTGTTACCGTAGATTGAGCTCCGATCCAAACCCCGTCTTCAAAAATTATAGTGCCAATTATTAAATCGAAAGTTGGTTTTTTATAGTCATGGTTTCCGCAGAGTATTAAAACCCCTTGCGACAAGCAACAATTTTTTCCAATTCTTACATTGTCAAGGTTGTCGATCCAGACATTTTCACCTATCCACGTATTTTCGCCAATGGATAATTTCCATGGGTATTTGATATTGACACCGGGTTTTATGACCACTCCCTTTTCTATTTTTGCACCAAAAAGTTTCAGCAACTTCTTTTTAATGCCAGAAGAAGGATTTAAGGGATTAATAAAAAATATTATATTGGTAAAATACCATAATGTCCTTTTAAAGAACCCTCCTGGATTATACCAACTGTTGTCGTATTGTGATAAATCAACTGAATTCATGGTGTTTTTATGTACTAAGTAGTGGTGCCGAAAATTAATAATGCTATTCCAACTAATATTCCTCCTAAATATATGCTTTTTGTTTTAATATTCTTCTCTTTAAACAGATAGGCTCCAAATGCAAAAGCTACAATAACACTTCCTCTGCGCAAGGCGGATACAATAGAAATCATGCTGTCAGGGTTTTGTAGTGCATAGAAGTAAAAGAAGTCGGCAATTAACAGAAAAATTCCGATTAAAGGAATACTCCATCTCCATATAAATGGAGAGTTTTCTTTCCTTTTAGGCCACCAAAGCGTAAGCACAATAGGAACAAATAAAATTACCTGATAAAATGTGAAATAACACTGCACAGCCATCCTGTTTATGTGGCGTAACAGGTATTTATCATACAACCCACTTACTGCACCAAATAATGTTCCTAATATGATAAACCAGATCCATTTGTTGTTTCTGAAAGAAATCCCTTCTGTTTTACCTGCAATAGAGAACATGTAAAAAAATGCAAGGGTTATAACAATACCTATCCACTGATAGGTTGAAAGTTGTTCCTGAAAGATGATGATGGCTCCAACAAGAGTCCATAAAGGACCTGTTGCCCTGATTGGACTCACAATGGTTAAGGGAAGATGCTTTAGTGCGAAAAACGAAAATATCCATGATGTTACAACAATCATCGATTTTAAGAACAGTTTCCCATGTTCTGCTAGTGTTATAGAAGGAATGTAAAAATCATGCGTTGTTGGTATGATGTTGAAATGTGAAACTACCCATATTGGTATATAAATTATTGCGCTACTTATTGAGCTAACGAGTAAAACCGGCAATACTGCATTATTATTTACAGAAACTTTTTTTACTACATCATATATACCCAAAAATAACGCTGAAATAACAGCTAATAACCACCACATTTTGTTTCTTTTTTTTAATGAAGCTGCAAAATTAGAATAATTGGGTGGGTTATGGTAAAGTTATTTGTCAAAAGTTTTGTTATGAAGGCATAAAAACTTAAATTTAAGTAAGGTATATGGTTTATAACTGTTTGGGAATCTGAGAATATACTCTGTTTGGAAATTAGTTTTACTGATTGGTTGTTTGCAATGAATTACGTGTTAATAAAAAATGGTTTCGTAGTTAAAGGAACAGCAATTATAGCTGAAGATATTCTTGTGGGTGGTAGCAAGATTCTCCAGATGGGAATAAACCTGAATACCCCAACAAGTGAAACTCCTGTTATTGATGCTTCCGGAAAATATGTTATTCCCGGAGCAATTGATTTCAACCGTCACTATTTAGATTTAGTAAATAAGGGGACTGACAATGATGAATTGAGGAAGTTAAACCAGGCTCAAATCTTTAATGGAACCACAACCATGATTGATACGGTTGAAGATTGTTACCAGAAGAATTATATATATAATATTTTTAAGGCGAAAGAAAAGTCAAAATCGAACATGATTGACTATGGTTTTCACCTATCATTTTCTGAGCTTAGAAAAAATTCGGCAGAAGCCTTTGACTATAGTTATGTGCATGAGGGCGTGTCATCGTTTTTAATTAGTGTTTCATTACTTAAGGATGAAAATTTAAACCTGCTTGATTCCATATTTAAAAAAGCTTCAGTTCATAATTTACTGGTTATATGTGATTTGAATCTTAGAGATGATTGTATAGGTAATGAAGAAGAAGATAGCCCCTTTGAAAATCCAAATATGCTGGAACATCATTTCAGGGTTTTGACATGTTTAATTGATCTGGGATTAAAATATGGCTGTCCGCTTTTATTCTTGAACATGAAGTTTAAAGAAGAATTGGATTTAATTCAGGATGGAATTGAAAAAGGCGGGGATTTTTATTCTAGTTTACGCTTGTGGTTTAACTTAGGGAATTTAAGTAACGTTAGATATAATGAGCAAGAACTGATTTCAGGGATAGCTAATGAATTTGGTTTGCATCCTATTTTTGAAAATGAAGTATGGTCCTTAATTAAAGAAACCCGCTTTTTAATTAACCCTCCATTGTACAATTTAACAATTGACAATTCTACTTCCGAAGATTTGGTATATAACAGACCGGATGCATATTTTTACATTAGAAATTTTTTAAGTTTACTGTACACTATAGGGGTAATGAAACGTAAAATATCAATGCTTGATTTGGTTGAATTGGTTTCTATAAGACCTTCTAAATTAATGGGGCTGTGGCCGGTTAAGGGCGTGTTGAGTCCTGGAGCTGATGCTGATATTGTGATTTGGAATCCAACTTTTGATCGTAATTTATATTGTTCAATACCCAACTCATCTACAGTGGAGGAGCAGAATGTAAAGTTAAAAGGTAGGGCTGATTTTGTTTTTGTAAAGGGTAAGATGATGTATAATGGCGAAACCTTTTATCCAAGAAAAGAGGATGGTGATTTTATTTTTAGAACGTCTAAAATATATTAGGGAATTGTTTCGGTAACCCGTAAAAAACCTTGCAATCCCCTAATAGATTAAGATTTTTATATTTTTACAAAATATATTTCTCCACCACTTCGGCTACTCCATCATTATTGTTAGAAGAAACAATTATATCGGCTTTGTCTCTTAATTCTGGTGCCACATTGTCCACCCATACACCAAGGCCGGCATATTCAACCATTGTAAGGTCGTTTCCTGCATTTCCAACTGCTATTATTTCTTCTTGATGAATGTTTAATTTATGCGCTAAGCGTTTAATGCTAGCAGCTTTGTCAATTCCTTTAGGCATAACTTCTAAAAAGAAAGGTTTTGAGATGGCAACACTAAGGTGTTTTTTAGTTTCTTTTAGTTTTGGTTCGAAATTTTTTAATCTTACCGGATCATCTAATAAAATACATTTTACTGCCGCTTGGTTCATTTCTGTTTTAAAGCAATCTACCTTGTTAATGTGTAAGCCGGTAAGTTCTTTTTCTATATCAATATATTCAGATTCAGTGTCGCTAATAATTTGGTTGTTTTTGTACGTAAGAATGTGCAGGTTGTTTTCTTTACTAAAATCATGAAGCTCATGAATTTCGTTTTGTGAAAGTGTTTGTTCGAATACAACTATATTGTTTTTTATATCCGTAATTATGGCACCATTGTACGAAATGATAAAAGAACCATATTTTGCAAGTTTTAATTCATTAGCATATTGCATCATGGCTTCAGTTGGCCTTCCTGATGCAAGAATAACAAAAACGCCATTTTCTTGTGCTTCAATTAGTCTTTGTTTATTTCTTTCCGAGATTCGATAATCGTCGGTTAAAAGTGTGTCGTCTAAATCCAACACAAGCATTTTGTATTTCATATACTAAAGTTTAAATAGTAAGCTAAATGTGATAAATAGCTACTCTTGTGGTTTCATAACAAGTCCGCAAAAATATATAAATAGTATGAGAGAGTAACGATAGTTAGCTTTAAAATAGTGTAATGAATTTTAAAATAAGCGTTTGTCGAGATAACCTGTAATACGATTTTTTTTAATAGTTTTGCAAACTGGTAGATACTGGTAGGATATAATATGACAGTAAGAAGAATAATTAAAATAACATCAGAACACTCTCAGGCTAAGTATAGGCAAATTATACAATCTGTTATAAACTCTATTTCAGGAGGAATTTTAAAAAAAGGTGACAAAGTACCCTCTATTAATGAAATTGCCAATGAGTATAACCTTTCAAGGGATACTGTTATGTTGGCCTTTAATGAGTTGAAGGCCCGGGGTATTTTAGGGGCTGTTCCGGGAAAAGGGTATTTTGTAGAGAGCGATAATATTGGGGTTTCATCCAAGGTGTTGTTACTGTTTGATGAACTTAATACTTTTAAGGAAGAACTGTATAATTCTTTTATTGAAAACCTCCCGGATGATACCCAGGTGGATATTTACTTTCATCATTTTGATATTAATGTATTTACCTCATTAATAAAAGAAAGGGTAGGAAAATATTCTGCCTATGTAATAATGCCTGCAAATTTAAACGATATATCACCCGTAATCAGTTTATTACCTTCCGATAAAGTTTATATAATTGATAGAAAAATTGATGAATTGGAGGGTTATCCGGTTGTGTATCAATCTTTTGATGAAGATATGTATAATGGTTTAAACTCTGCTGTTGACCTGCTTAGAAAATATAAAAGAATAAACCTTGTTTACCCTGGAGGTAAAGAACCTAAAGGCTTTTTAAATGGATTTAAAAGGTTCTGTGAAGATTTCAACTTTAAATCTTCGGTATTTGACCAAATAAAAACAAGGCCCATAAAAAAAGAAGAAGTATATATTCTTCCCAATGATAGAATGTTGATTAATCTGGTAAAAAGGTGTTGGGAGAAAAAGTATGAAATAGGAAAGGATGTAGGGATAATTTCCATTAACGATTCTGCATTGAAAGAAGTAGTGGCAAATGGGATTTCTACAATATCTACAGATTTTAAATTAATGGGCCAAACATTGGCAGAATTCGTAGAAAACAAAAAAACAGGAGAGGTTAAGAATGTTTCGAGGTTTACAAAACGTAGCTCTTTGTAATCAATAACTTTTCGTATTTGAAGATGTGATAGCTTTCTATTTGGCAGGGGCTATAAAAAATGTAAAATTTTTATTCGAATAAATTTTTAGAATAAAAAAAATATGTAAATTTGCCTACCAGTACCCACCAGTGTGATAAGGTGAGTTTATCGAAATATAGATAGAAAGCATATAACAATATAAACTTTATAGCAGGAGACTATTAATTTTTAATTACAGAAGAAATGGCGCAATTTAACATGGAGGATCATCCTCATCGCAGATTAAATGTACTAACAGGAGAGTGGGTGTTGGTTTCTCCACACAGGGCAAAACGTCCATGGCAAGGTCAGGTTGAAAAGGTTTCTGAAGAAAAAAGACCAGAATACGACCCAAAATGTTATTTATGTCCAGGTAATGAAAGAATTGGAGGACATTTAAATCCTAAATATACTGAGCCATATGTGTTCGTTAATGATTTTTCTGCACTTTTAAAAGACACTCCGGAAGGGGAGGTGAATGAAGGGTTATTTCAAGCTAAAAGTGAAAGTGGAATTTGTAAAGTAATTTGCTTTTCTCCTCGTCATGATCTGACAGTTCCGGAAATGGAAGTATCAGAGATTAAAAAAGTAGTTGATTTATGGGCTTCGGAATATAAATCAATCGGGGAGAATGAATTTGTAAATTACGTACAGATTTTTGAGAATAAAGGAAGTGTGATGGGGTGTAGTAATCCTCATCCGCACGGTCAGATATGGTCAAATAGTACAATACCAAACGAACCTGCAAAAGAGCAGGTGAGGATGAAAGAGTATTTTGAAAAGAACGGAAGGAGTATTTTAGCAGATTATGTTTCTGCTGAATTGGAGAAGAAGGATCGTATACTATTTGAAAATGATCATTTTGTAGGGTTGGTTCCATACTGGGCAGTGTGGCCGTTTGAAGCAATGATTGTTAGTAAACGTCATGTCACAAACTTGTTGGAATTAACAGAAGAGGAAAAAATGTCATTTGCAGCTGCATACAAGGAATTGACAGTGATGTATGATAACTTGTTTGAAGTTTCTTTCCCTTATTCTGCTGGTATTCATCAGGCACCAACAGATGGAGAGGAACACCCGGAATGGCATTTGCATATGCATTTTTACCCACCATTGTTGCGTTCAGCAACAGTGAAGAAGTTTATGGTAGGTTATGAGATGTTGGGCAACCCTCAACGTGACATTACTGCCGAAACGAGCGCACAAAGGCTTCGTGACCTTTCAAAGGTTCATTATAAGCACAGGTAGTTTTTTGGTTTTAGAGTAAGAGAGGTTACTGTGGTAGGTAACCTCTTTTTTTTGTCCTGTAAAAGGTGTTGTCTATCAAAAAAAACAACAGAAATGTTCAGTTTAAATTGATAATCAAATCTACTGTATTATTTTAGGTTGCATGTTTTAACTTCGTATTTTCACAACATGCCATGAAATTTATTTTTCTTTCTCTATTTGTTACCTTTATTGGTTTTTTTTATAGTAACCTATCTGCTCAAAACAATGCTAAATCCGGTGACTATTATTATAAGGTAAGTACTTATGATAGGGCCATTAAAGCTTATAAGAGAGAATTGCGTAAAAAGAATAATGATAGTCAGATTTTATACAAAATAGTTGATAGCTATCTGAATTCTAATCTTAATCGGGCAGAAGCACTTCCTTTTGTTAAGCAATTAGTAGAAAAGGACCGATCCCCTGAAACCGTTTATCTTCATGCCAAAGTGTTATTTTATGCATATAAGTTCCCTGAAGCTATTTCTGAATTTGAATGGGTTAAAATGCATGTGACTCACGAAGATGAGCTGTATAGACAATCCGGTATTTACATTCAGTGGATTTTAAATGCTAATGCGTATATGGTTTCACCCGTTGATGTCACATTTATTAACCTGGGAAAGAGTATCAATACCAATAAAAGCGAGTTAAATCCATTTGTTTCTGTTAACGACGATAATCTTGTTTATTCAAGTAATAAACGATATTTGTCAAAAATTGGTGCAAACTGCTACAATGTATGCAAGAGTAACCGGTTGAAAAATACCTGGCAAAAAGCTAAAACCCTTAATTATTATGTGAATTCAGGATATGATGAAATTGTTGGGGGATATGCAAAAGATGCCGATAGGTTGTTTGTATTTCATAACCGGGAAGGGAATGAGAAAATCGCTTATGCAAGTCCTGCCGGAAAAATGAAGTATTCATTATTGGAAGATTTTGGTTACCCTATTGATCGTAAGGGGGGGGAGTTTGGGATCTGGTCTTCTGAAAGCTCCGACACCTTAATTTTTGCGGGTGAGAATGATAAAGGAAATACAGACTTATTTTATTCATTAAAACTGCCTGACGGGAGTTATGGAGAGGCAAGGCCAATGTCGGGTTATATTAATACTTCTTATGATGAGAATTTTCCAGTGTTGTGCAATGGGGGTAAAAGGTTGTATTTTTCCTCTAATGGTGAGTTTTCAATGGGCGGATTTGATTTATTTTATTCTGATTGGGATGAAGAGACTAAAGAATGGAGGAGACCCGTGAACCTTGGCTATCCGGTAAACGATGTGTATGACAATTATTCTATTTCTAAACCCCGGGGAAAAAGATATGCGTATGTTTCTGCATTAAAAGACGGTGGTTACGGAGAGAGGGATATTTATAAAGTATTGTTTAAAGAGGAGGAGCCTAATAGTTTGATCCTGCGTTGCAATACTTTTTTGGATACTGATTCCGGAAAGGTACTGCCTCCATTTGTAATCCGTGCAGAACTCAGAGATTCGGTTGATAATAAATTAGTGGGCTCATATAGGGTTTCAGGTGACTCTGCTCGTTTTGTGATGGCAATAATGCCAGGTAAATATCGGTTGATATTTAAAAATGGAGTAAAAGATCTTTACTCATTATATTATGAAGTGCCTGAAATGTGGTATTCTAATGAAGCTTTCAATCAGGAATTTATTATTCCATATAAAAATGAAGAAGAGTAAGAGTGAAAAATAAAGCGTATAAAATTCCTAATAATCTATGTAGATTTCTATTTTCCTGCTATGTTTGTGGTTCAAATTTTTAGTACGATCATAGAGCCATTGTTTATTCGCATAACTGTTGGCTTCAATGGTCATTTTTTGTGAAAAAAGAAAAGCATGAAGTTAAATTTAAAGAACCCGATAGTATTTCTTGATTTAGAAACAACAGGCATTAATGTAGCTACAGATAGAATTGTAGAACTTGCAGCTATTAAAATTAATCTTGATGGTTCGGAGGAGACTCAAAAATTCAGGATAAATCCTGAAGTACATATTCCTAAAAAGACATCGGAAATACATGGTATTTATGATGAGGATGTAAAGGATTGTCCAACTTTTAAAGAAGTGGCTAAAAAGTTTGCCAGGTTTATTGAAGGGTGTGATTTAGGTGGGTATAATTCTAATAAATTTGATATCCCTTTATTGGCTGAGGAATTCATGAGGGCTGATGTGGATATTGATATGAAGAAAAGAAAATTTATCGATGTGCAAACTATCTTTCATAAAAAGGAAAAAAGAACACTTGAAGCAGCATATCAGTTTTACTGCAATAAAGAATTGAAAGATGCGCATAGTGCTGAAGCTGATACAAGAGCTACTTACGAGGTTTTGTTGGCGCAACTGGACCGGTATCCGGATCTAAAAAATGATATCGATTATTTGTCAGAATATTCAGCTCATACAAAACATGCCGATTTTGCAGGGAGGTTGGTTTTTGATGGAGATGGAGATGAGTGTATTAATTTTGGAAAGCATAAAGGTCGTAAAGTAAAAGATGTATTAGTGACTGATCCTGGATACTATGGATGGATAATGCAAGGCGATTTTCCATTATATACGAAAAAGGTTTTCACTACTATCAAACTTCGTGGTTTTAATAATAAGTAGAGTTAAAGATGAAGATAATTTGTATAGGTAGAAATTATGCAAAACATGCCCGGGAATTAAATAATGCTGTGCCTGATGAACCTGTAATATTTTTAAAACCGGATACCGCATTGTTAAGGAACAATCAGCCTTTTTTTGTTCCTGATTTTGCGGAGGATTTTCACTATGAAACGGAATTGGTAGTTAAAATAAACAGGTTAGGAAAAAATATAGGAAAGCAATTTGCTCATAGATACTATGAGGAAATTGGAATGGGAATTGATTTTACGGCAAGAGATCTTCAATTAAAACTAAAAGAAAAGGGATTGCCTTGGGAGAGAGCCAAGGCGTTTGATAGTTCGGCAGCAATCTCTAAAGGCTTTTTGAATAAGAACAGGTTTAAGGATGTGCAAAACCTGAAATTTACCTTGTTGGTTAATGGAGAGGAACGACAGGTTGGCTATACAGGAGATATGCTTTTTAAGGTAGATGAAATTATTTCATATGTTTCGAAGTTTTTTACCTTGAAAATAGGTGATTTAATATATACAGGTACGCCTGCTGGTGTAGGGTCGGTAAAAATTGGAGATCATTTTGAAGTGTTTTTGGAAAATGAAAAGATGATGGATTTCCTGATTAAATAACCACCTGTAACCACAAAGTTTAACCTAGTGTTTCATTACCTCTTTGTGTCTTTTGCATATAATTATATGATCATTAACCAATCCTGCCGCTTGCATAAAGGCGTATATGATTGTAGGCCCCACGAACTTAAATCCTCTTTTCTTCAAATCCTTACTTATAGTATGTGCTTCTTCCGATGCAGTGGGTATTTCTTTCATAGATTTAAAGTGGTTAATGATTGTTTTGTTATTGATAAATCCCCATAAATAGCTGTCAAAACTACCAAATTCATCAATTACTTTTTGATAACAACCGGCATTGGTTATTGTGGCTTTGATTTTAAGTCTGTTGCGAATTATACCTTCGTCGTGTAGAAGGCGCTGTTCATCTTTGTCTCCATATTTTGCAATGATTTTCCAATTAAAGTTATCAAAGGCATTTCTGAAATTTTCTCTTTTGTTTAATATGGTATTCCATGACAAACCTGCCTGGAATGCGTCAAGAACTAAAAATTCAAAAAGCTTTTGGTCATCATGAACGGGGATGCCCCATTCTTCATCATGATATTTTTGCATCAGTGGATTTACAGTTCCCCAGTCGCATGTGTTATGGTTCATAAATATGGATGCGTTTTAAAAAGGCCTTGGTTCATAGGTTAGAAGCAAAGCCTTTCTTGTATTGTTTTAACATTTTAAAGTGCCTGTTCAATAACTTTCCTCTTCATCCAGGTCATCTTCTTCTAATTCCAGATCTTTAATAAAATAATCATCGTTATTAAAGTCTATTTCTTCATCCAGGTCATCGTATATAGATATTCTCTTCGATTTACCAGATTTTGATTTAACGGGTTTAAGTCCATTTCTTTCATCAAATTCATTATAAGAAGATTTGCCATTCTTCTTAATTTGGTTATGTTTTGATTTCATAATAAATAAAACTAAAATTTCACTTTAATGCCTGTTTAATACTTTGTAGGCCATGCAATAAACCTAGGTTAATAATAATGTTGATCTCTTATTTGTAAGTCAATTTAATGTTAAAAAAAATGACAATTTTTAATAAGGCCGAAGAAAATGTTTTCAGCTTTATACTGTCATTTAAAAATTTAATCTTACAAAACAATTGTTAATTGTTTCTAGCTTCATTTAGTTTATTAAATGCAATACATTTAATACATGTCATCCTCATCATAGTAATAATCGTCATCCAAACCATGAAAGCCATCACCAAGTACTTCTCCAAAATCGTCAGCTAATTCATCCTGGATTTTACTATTCTTGTTTCTGTTTGCCACATTTGGGCGGTTGCCACTTTTTCCTTCAAGATCTTCGTATGAAGGAATGTTTGGATTTGTAGTTTTTGCTTTCTTCTCTTTCATAACACTGTCCTCCTATATACCTGATAATATCAATTTGTATTACTGATTTATATATCAATCTTAATTAATTTCTACTTCAATATTGATGAAAAAGTTTACTTTTTTAGATGATTTTTATCAAATTTTAACAATATTTTTTAAATAAGCAAATTTTAAATTTTAACTACATATAATTGCCCTGAGGCATATCTGGTTACTTTGATATTTTCACCTTTATCTATCATGCCGATTTCGGCAACAGCATCATAACTTTCTTCGTTTATTATTACTTTTCCCGAAGGGCGTAATTTAGTTTGCGCAATGCCGGTTGCGTCGACTAAATGTGCAGGTTCTGAGTCTACACTAATATAACCCTCATTGATATCCTGTGTTGTTTGTAAGGCAACTTTTGCAAGAGGGCCCGAAGAAAATAGCTTTTGACTGAGCGGAATTCCAATTAGAAACGATAGAAAAGTTCCGGCTGAAACAATAATGAGTGCCATCAATAATTCTACGGCAGGTACACCTGAAAAATCAAATATTACATTATCAACCAGACTTAGTGTTAGTCCTGTAAAAACCAGTATAATACCTGAAATGCCAGTGATTCCAAATCCGGGAACAACAAATATTTCAAGGGCTATAAGAACAATTCCAATAACAAACAGGATTATTTCCCAGTTAGCAGCCAGTCCGTCAATATAGAGGGGGGCAAAGTATAGTACTGCAGCAATTCCGGATGCCAGTAATGGAAAACCAACACCCGGTGATTGAAGTTCGAAGTATAATCCTCCTATAATGATTAAAATAAGAATGCCATGAAATATAGGATTAGTTAAAAATCCTTTTAACCCGCTATAAAAGGTGGGTTTGTAGGTTATTAACTGATATTCTTTATATCCAAGGATATCGATTACTTCCTTTATGCTTTCTGCTTTTCCTTCGCAAAAACCATTTTTAATGGCTTCGTTTGTTGTAAATGTTAAGATTTTTCCCGTATCAATAATTCCGGCAATATATATACTTTCATCTACCATGGCTTCTGCAATATGAGGATCGCGCTTCCAGATATAGGTTGTGTCTTTTCCGTTAATGATGGTATCGTGGCCATGAGCTTCTGCTGTGGCCCTTATGGTGGAGCGCATGTAGCTTTGGTATTTATCGGGCATCTTCTCTCCGGATTGGTTTACCACTGTTGCGGCCCCAATGTTAGCCCCGGGACGCATGTATATGCTATCGCAGGCAATGGAAATTAAGGCGCCGGCTGATGCTGCATTGTTATCGATAAATACATGAACCGGTATATCTGAGTTTAAGATTTTTGTTCTGATTGAATCAGCAAAAATAACCTGTCCGCCGTATGTGTTTAAATGAAGAAGGATCACATCTGCATTTATTTCATTGGCTTCTTCAAAAGCATTCTGTGTATGGATCCAGGAGGTGCTTCCTATTTCCCGTTTAATATCATATTTGTAAATAACAGCCTGTTGCACTACACTATCAGATTGGGCGAACAATCCGAGTGGAATGAAGAAAAGCAGTAGTGAAAAAAATAAGTATTTATTCATTAGATTTATGATTTATCTTGTTAGTATAAATTTACTTAATAGAGAATAAAATGCAATTTATTTCAGTTTAAATTAATTGTTTTTTCATGATTTATTGATTCGGTTGTGGCTATTGTGGAAGCCACAATTGATATGATTGAGATAAATCCGGATAGGAGTACACCAATATATGGGATCATTAGAACAATGCCGAATACCGAGCCTGTTCCAATTGCTAACCCCTTATGGGTTTTAACAAAGGCAATACTCTCTTTTATGTCTGCTTTTTTTCTTTCTAAAGAAAAGTCGATAAATGAAAATCCATAAAAGTATGATGATATGGCAAATAATGCCAGACTGGAAAACAGGCCAACAATAGGAATAAAGCCTATTATCAGGAATAAAATTGTGAACATCATCTCAATTAAAAAGTTTCGCGTGGCCAGTCTGATACCACGCCATATATCTTTTAAAAATTGTTTAAAATCAAAGGGGAATTCATTTCCTGTAATTATTTTTTCTACTGTTTCAGACAGGTAAGCGAAAACAGGAGATAAAAGCATGATAACGATGTAGCCACCAATATATGCGAAAATGATGACGAACAGGAGCCGGATTACAATATTCATAAAAACAAACAGGACTGAAGATATAAAATTTGATCCCCAGAAATCCCATGAATCCATATTAACCCAATCTGTTAAATACACAAAGCACTTGGTGCTTAATGAAACAGTGGAAGCATATCCTAAAGAAAATAAAATGATATTTAAAAGTAACGGGAATATAAAAAAACACCCGAGTTTGTGTTTTTTTATAAAGTTAATGGCCTTTGAATAGCTATTAAAACCCAGTTGCAACCCTTGAAAAAATGTCATTTGTAAAATAAATATAATGATGAATTTTAATTGTCGTTCTATCTTACTCGAGTCTCTGCAAGAAAAGTCCGTTTTCTCCTCCGTATACCCTCTGGCTCTCACGTAGTTTCGCAGGCCACGCTCTTAAGTGAGAACAGCCCACCCTCATGGAGCAAAGGACTTCCCCGCTAAGGGACGAGAGTTGAGCGATAGGGTCTCCCCATAAAACAGGAGTTTTCTTGCTGACACTATTTAAATACAATAATATTAAAAAAACAGTTAACAGATAATTCCTGCAGTGACAAAAAAAAGTGTTAATTTTGCAATTCTTTAAAAAACAAAAATTAATGATGGATATACAATTATTAACAGCCATTTCTCCGGTTGATGGAAGATATAGAAATAAAGTTGATGGATTAGCGCTTTATTTTTCAGAATATGCCTTAATCAGATATAGGGTACTTGTTGAAATTGAGTATTTTATTACACTTTGTGAGCAGCCATTGCCACAGTTGGCAGATTTTGATAAGTCTTTATATGCAGATTTGCGAAAAATATATAAAGAGTTTGAATTGGAAGATGCTGACAGGATTAAAGAAATTGAAGGTGTTACCAATCATGATGTAAAGGCTGTTGAGTATTTTATCAAAGAGAAATTTGATGCTTTAAAGCTTGAAAAATATAAGGAGTTTATCCATTTCGGATTAACTTCCCAGGATATTAACAATACTGCTATTCCATATTCGTTAAGAGATGCAGTTAACGATATGTATTATCCTTTATTAGATGAATTGATTGACCAGTTGCAGGAACTTGCTGATGACTGGAAAGAAATTTCTATGTTGGCAAAAACCCATGGACAACCAGCTTCTCCAACTCGTTTGGGAAAAGAAATGATGGTGTTTATTGAACGATTAAAAACACAGTTGTCGTTGCTTAAAGGAATACCTTGTTCTGCTAAGTTTGGTGGTGCCACAGGAAACTTTAATGCTCATAAAGTAGCCTATCCTGAAATTAACTGGATTGATTTTGGTAATCATTTTGTGAATGATGTACTGAAATTAGATAGAGAGCAGTATACTACACAGATATCAAATTATGACAATTTAGGTGCTATCTTTGATAACCTGAAGCGCTTGAATACCATTATGCTTGATTTATCAAGGGACTTCTGGACCTACATAATGATGGAGTACTTCAAACAAAAGATTAAAAAGGGTGAGGTTGGTTCAAGTGCTATGCCACATAAAGTTAATCCTATCGACTTTGAAAATGCAGAAGGTAACCTGGGTATCGCCAATTCAATTTTTGAACATTTGTCGGCCAAACTACCTGTTTCAAGGTTGCAGCGAGATTTAACAGATTCAACTGTATTAAGAAATATAGGTGTACCTCTTGCTCATACGGTAATTGCAATTAAATCATTACAAAAAGGTTTAGGCAAATTATTGTTGAACAAAGAAGCAATTGACAGAGACCTGGAAGCTAACTGGGCAGTGGTGGCAGAAGCTATCCAAACTATTTTGCGCAGAGAAGCATATCCAAATCCATATGAAGCATTAAAAGCTTTGACGCGTACTAATGAGGGAATTAATGCAAAAACAATTGCAGAGTTTATTAATGGTTTGGATGTTTCTGAGGAAGTGAAGGAAGAACTTCGTTCTGTATCTCCTCACTCTTATACAGGAATGTAATCATTTCAGCATAAAAATTTTTGAAGTCAGCGTGCATAAAACTACTTTTGCAGCTGACTTTTTTTATGTCCTGAATCGAATGATGTTTTTTAGGATAAAGTGTATTTACAATGAAAGATTTTATAAAAATTCTCAGACGTTTTGTTCCTCCTTATAAGCGTCAATTAATTATTAGTATCATATCCAATCTCTTGCATGCCATTTTTTCGGGTGTTCAGATGCTTTTTATGATTCCTATTCTGGAGGTGCTGTTTGATACTGCAAATGAAATTACATCTTTGATGCCCTGGGAATTTTCAAAGGATGTTCTTCAGAATAATTTATATTATTATGTTACCGCGGTTAAGCATGAATACGGGGTGGTTGTTGTAATGCCTTTTATTGGTTTGTTGATGCTTTTAACAACCTTTTTAAAGGTGGGGTTTGCCTATTTTGCTTCGCATCAAATGGTTGGTATTCGAAATAATGTGGTAAAAGATATTCGAACTCAGATATTTGCTAAGCTAATGGCTTTGCCTTTGGCTTTTTATTCCGAAGAAAAAAAAGGGGATGTTATTGCAAGGGCTACCGGAGATGTTACTGAGGTAGAAAACTCTATCATGTCGTCAATTGATATGATGTTTAAAAATCCGATTATAATATTAGTGTCGGTGGGCTTTATGTTAGCCATGAGTTATCAGTTAACTATTTTTGTTTTTATAATGCTCCCCATTGCTGGCTGGATAATTGGTAAAACAGGAAAATCGTTAAAGCATAAGTCAAGGAAATCTCAAAATTTGATGGGGTCCATTCTTGGAGTAATAGAGGAATCTGTTGGGGGGTTAAGGATAATCAAAGCCTTTAATGCAGAAAACCGTATGGCTAAACGCTTTGAAAAGGAAGCAGAGGATTACCGCTTAATCATGAATAAAGTACGCAGAAGGTATGTGTTGGCCCATCCCATGAGTGAGTTTTTGGGTACCATTGTAATTGTTGTGTTGGTTTGGTTTGGTGCATATCTTATAACAGGCGACAACCCAACATTAACGGGTGCTATCTTTCTTGCTTATATAGGTATTTTTTATCAGATTATTAATCCTGCTAAGCAGTTTTCAACCGGTTTCTTTAATATACAGAAAGGGTTGGCTGCCATGGAGCGTATAGATAAAATTCTGTTGGCCGACAATAAGATATTGGAGCAGGATGGAGCCATCAGGGTTAATAGTTTTGAAAAGTGTATTGAGTATAAAAATGTAACATTCGGATACAACGAAAAGAAAGTGCTTAAGAATGTTTCCATGACTATTGAAAAAGGCAAGATGGTGGCCTTGGTGGGGCAATCAGGCTCCGGTAAAACTACTTTTGTAGATCTTTTGCCTCGCTTTCATGATATTCAGGAGGGGAGTATTTTAGTGGATGGAAAGGATATAAGAGATATAAAAGTGCATGATTTGCGTGGTTTAATGGGGAATGTAAATCAGGAAGCCATTCTTTTTAATGATACATTTTATAATAATATAGCTTTTGGTGTTGGGAATGCTACTCCTGAAGAAGTTGAAAATGCAGCTAAAGTTGCCAATGCCCATGAGTTTATTATGGCTACTGAAGATGGATATCAATCAAAAGTAGGAGATAGGGGAGGAAAACTTTCCGGTGGTCAGCGCCAACGTATTAGTATCGCTAGAGCGATTCTTAAAAATCCTGATATTTTGATCCTGGATGAAGCTACTTCTGCACTTGATACAGAATCAGAAAAGCTGGTTCAGGAGGCATTGGAGAATTTAATGAGTTCCCGGACTTCTATAGTGATAGCACATAGGCTGTCAACCGTTAGAAATGCTGATGTGATCTGTGTTTTTAATGAAGGAGAAATCGTTGAGCAAGGTACTCATGATGAACTTATAAAAAATGGCGGTACCTATAGCAAACTTCATGAGTTGCAGGTAAGATAAATAGGGAATATACTGGTAGCACGTAGCCAGGAGAACTGATCACAATACAGAATGTGGTCTGTGCGTAAAAAACGCTTGGTTCGCCTGGTTATGTATTTTTTATGCT
The DNA here is from genome assembly GCF_026013615.1 of Plebeiibacterium marinum. Taxonomy (GTDB): domain Bacteria; phylum Bacteroidota; class Bacteroidia; order Bacteroidales; family Marinilabiliaceae; genus Saccharicrinis; species Saccharicrinis marinus_A. The sequence continues at coordinate 120,319 of NZ_JAPDPI010000006.1, read as the reverse complement.
TTAATAAATTTTAATGATTTTGATATTTTATGGTCTTGTATCTTTATTAAAAACATACCGTTAGGTATGTTTTTAATAGTGATTGATTGACCTTTGGTTTGTAACAGTTTAGTCCCAGACATACTATATACAATTAAGTTTGCATCAACTGATACACCTGTTACAAACAGTTCATTGGTAATCGGGTTAGGATATAACCCTATATCCGAAGTTGGAGTAACACTTAAAGCTGTAACGTCTTCTGCTATTGAAAATGAGATGTAATTTGTATTGAATTCCTGTGAATCGATATAGAATCGCATAATATGTTGGCCTGCAGATAAATTTACATTAACAGTTACATTCTGCCATGCTTGCCAGCCACCTGTGTTGGGTACCGTTTGTATACCGGAAATGTCAGTTCCGTCCATCTCAATATGAAAAGAACCACCGACAGGAGAAGCAACCCGGGCAGTCATTTCATAAGTGCCCGAAGTGGACACATCCACTGTATACTCAAGCCATTCGCCGGTAACTGACCAGTCAATGTTATACCCGCCTTCATCACATGCTTCAATATCTACACCATCTAAACGATATTCTCCAGTCCGATTGCTAACATCGGCATCGTGATATGCAACACCTTCACCTCCTTTGTCGTAATTTTCAATTTGAACGGTACCAGGTATTGCAATAACACCATTGTAAGGTGATTGTGTTGGAACGTCTTCTTCTATTACAATTGGCTGTCTTACATCTGCAGGAGATACCGTCTGGCTGCAATTTTCAAAATTAATATTCTCTGCATACCTGATGTAATATCCCCAGGCCGGTAGCATGCCAAAGACGTTGAATTCGGGATAATTCCCCATATATTCACCAGGTCTTCCTGGAATCATGGTTGCACCTCCTTTAAACGAATTAACACTAACATTATTAAATGTTACATCATTTACTTTATAAATAGTACCATCTGCATTAATTCCGCTGATACAACTGCCTATATTGTCATAAATATTTCTAAAATCTAAATTTGAAAATGTAATACCGGTCATACTTCCCGTTTTTGCCGGAGCACCGGCAGGTCTATGACCACGTTTTCCTGCAGAATGTAGTAGGAAAAAAGCGTTTGCAGAGGTGTGTAAGTTTATCCTGTCGAAGGTAATGTTAGAAAAGTCTGCACCATCCAATCCTTGCAGTGAAATGGCGCATAAACCACCTCTTCCAGATCCATTAATTGCAATATCCTGAAGCAAACAGTTTGTAAAAGCTCCATAAGTTAAAGTACCGAATTTTATTTTATTGCCTGTTGTACCATTTACTGTTACATTTTGAATGGTCATATTATTTATACCTCTTGTTGAACCGCTTTTGGGACAAATGGCGTCGTCCTGACATAAAATTGTGCTGTTAGTAATTGTTATATCCCGGGTATCACAAATATCAATTCCATCTTTATTTACTCCAAAAGTAGAAGTGTTAATGTTAATTCCATCCACTATTACTACATCACATTCCAAAATAACAAAGTCCCACATGGCGCTGTTTACAATATCAACGTTGGCAACCCTTACATTTTCTGAATAAGCTACATACAAAGCCATTGGCCTAAGAATTTCATCTTTGGTATGATCCCATATCGCGCAATCTCCATTGCCGTCAATTACACCACCACCTGCAATCGTTAAGTTGTGTGCTTCCTCTGCATAAACAAAGGCTTCTTTGAGTTCCCAGCCTCCACCGCCAAGAACACCTTCCAACCATACATTTGCATTATCCGCATGTTGAGTGATTGCAGGATACAAAGAATTATCCTGTATTCCCTTCAATACTGCGGTGTGATCAATCCATAAGGTCATATTGGATTTCAGTTTTATCTGACCCGACATAAATGTTCCTTCCGATAAAACTACAGAGCCACCATCAGAACACGCGTCTATGGCCGCTTGTATTGCCTTGGTATCATTTGTTATTCCATCTCCTTTAGCTCCATAATCTTTTACATTATATTGAGTTCCCGTAGCACTGCAAAGCCCATCATCACTCGAAACTGCAATGTTATCAATATTTGGGCCACCGCTTGAAGTATTTGCCTTGAGTCTAATGGTATTATATCCTGCATTTAGATGAACAGTAACTCTGCCAATCCAGTAATAATGCCAATCCCCAAAATGGGATGGAAACATCATGTCCTTAATCACAACACCGTTTACTGTTAATTCGCACTGACGGTTAGCTCCGCTTGCATTCGCATATTTAATCAATAGAGTATGATTTCCTGCGGTTTCACTATATATATTGTTCCATTCAACAAATGATTCGTTTCCTCCCATATCAAGATATCCTGATCCAACGTATGGGAAATTTGCTGTACCAACTGTACAGTCGGATGATTTATTGGTGTAGTTTTCACCCTCATAATAAGTGGTGCTGAAGTCTTTTGCTCCTTGAGCATTTATTGTTCCTAGCGAAACAATTAATAAAATTACTGTGGCGGACAGTTTAAATTTCATAATGTTTTTGTTTTGTATTAAAGTATAATTGTTAAAGTAGGGTAGTTATTACAGAAAGTTTATGTTCATCATTCCCTACATAATTAATTATATACAACAACAAGAGTAATATTACTCACTGCAAATAGAACTTTTTTATGCTTGATGTTCTAATCCGCTGTTCCTCAACCTGATCTAAGGAGTTGTTGCATAAAGTCTGTCCCATGATTATGAACGTGTAGAGTACTGCACTAGGAGGCGAGAGGTTTTTCGGTAGGTTTCTGGGCTATCGGCGATTTACCAGATTGTTGTGCGGTGCATTATTCGGGGTCAAGTACTAATTATTGTCTTTCAAGATAGTTTAGTACTTGTTCTTTGTAATTTCTGCCTATAGTAAATTGTCGCTCATCTATTTTAATATATGACGATGTGTAGTGTTCAATTTGATTGATATTAATAATGAAAGAACGGTGGATGCGTAAAAATATATCTGATGATAATTCCTTCTCCATACCTGATAGTGATTCGTAGCAAATGAGATTGCTCGTTGTTGTTTTAACTTTAATGTAATTATCTAAACCTTCGATATAAAGTATGGTTTCCGCAGGAATGTTATAATGCTTTTTATCTGCTTTAATGTGAATAATATCTTTTGTCCTGGTCTGTTGTGATTGTTCCAATGCAAGAAACTTATTGATACCCTTTAAAAACCTTCCGGTTGAAATAGGTTTAACAAGGTAATCAAGCGCATTAAGGTCAAAAGCATCAACAGCAAATTCCCTGTAGGCAGTAGTGAATATTACGTAAGGCTGATGGGGGAGGGCTTTTAAAAATTCAATTCCAGATATGGATGGCATATTAATATCTAAAAATAATAGATCAACACCTCCTTTGTTTAAAACAGACATAGCCTCAATAGGCTTTGTATACATTCCAACACACTCAAACTGATCACTGAAATTATCAAGATGTTCTTTTATTACTTTTATAGCCAATGGTTCATCGTCAATAATCAGGCACGTATATTTGTTTTTATGGGGCATTATCGTATAATCTTTAATTTAACGTCAAAAATGTTGTTGTTTGTTGATATTTGCAAATCATATCTGTTCAAATACAATAGCTCAAGTCTTTCGCGTACATTTTTAAGTCCTAAACCATTACTCTTTTTAGTTTTAGCCTCAGAAACTTTAATATTATGTATGTAGTTATTTATATTAAATTGTATTTTGGTTGCAGTAACCATTAGTTGCATTGTAATAAAATCGTTATTGGTTTGTTTTAGTCCGTGCTTAAAAGCATTTTCAACAAACGGGAATAACACCAATGGAGCAATTTTAATCCCGGTTAAATCCTCGGGGAAATCGGTTCTTACGTTAAAACTATCATCGTGCCGTATTTTTTCAAGTTCAATATAGTTGTTGATGAATTCTATTTCTTTGCTTAATGCTACCTTTTCCGTGTTGCATTTATAAAGCATATATTCCAGTAAGTCCGATAAGCGTACAATAACTTCTCTTGAAAGTGCAGTGCTTACATTTACCAGAGCATAAAGGTTATTCATCATGTTAAAGATAAAATGCGGGTGAATTTGTTCTTTAAGTAATTGTAACTGTACTTCTTTGAATTTTAATTCAAGCTGATTCTTTTCCTTCTCAATAATTAGTTTTTCTTCTTTTGATTGATAAGATTCTCTTGTAAAATAAAACATTGATGATACTAGTGCAATGATATAGGTACCGGTTAAAAGAATGATAACATCTTCCCTGGAAGGTAAAATGGTATTTTCAAAAGCAATGTTGCTATAAAAAGTAATTAAAAAGAGCGCAATGCTTATGAGCCATGACGAAATAATAATTAAAAAAAAGATAGAGTATATAAATAACCCTGTTTTACCTTTAAATAAGAACTTTGGAATTAAGACTTTATTGATGATTCTGGCGCTTGCAAAACTAATCAGTAATAGCAATATGGATACATTAGTGCGTATCTGAATATCATAATGCCTGTTACTAAAAACAAAAAACATAAATAAAGATGCTATGATCCAATAAATAATTTCCCAGATAGGAAAGGCACTTAAAACGGCAATGCCGTCTGCAAGCATTTGGCGGCCGATGGATTTTATGTTTTTGTTGTTAGCCATAGCTAACAAATATAAAAGGAAAATAGCTTGGATATTAAATATCACTCTTATTTTATGTCAATAACACGAATCTCACCCCGAATGACATAATTGCTATTTATTGTTTTAAATTTGTTGTTTGGGGTGGTAATTCTGTTGTTGCTATAAGATGTTTTTAAATATTATCATGAATATTTACAATTGTTCCATTATTAATTTAAAAATTTAAATCATGATAATTAGATTATTTTTTGAAGGTGGAGCATTTTTTATGTCTCTTGTGTACTCTATGTGGATACTTGCCATTGTACAGACAGTCCGTTTTATAATAATGTACCGAGGTAATAAAAAACCTCAAAAACTTAAAAGAACCAGCGATAGTATTTTGTTTTTTGGCAGTTTATCGTTTCTATTTGGGATAACCGGACAAATGATGGGTCTTATAGCAGCTTTTGATGCTGTTCAATGTATGGAAGCTGCCAGTATTAAACCGGGAATGCTGGCTGGTGGTTTAAAAGTAACTTTTATTGCCCCGCTTTTTGGTATCACATTTCTGATATTATCTGCTATTACCTGGTTTGTTCTCCGTAATTTAAAAAAATACCCCTCCAAAACAGAGTTTAAAAATCATTAAGAGGCTATTATTAGCAATAATAATTCAGTTTACATTTACTCTCCTTCTCTGTAACAACAGGGTGTAACCTCATTATTTTTAAAAAGTACTTCTGTTGTTACAGTGGTTCAAAAATTGTATTGTCTAAAATCAAATAGTATGAAACCCAAAATCACCATATTTATATTTCTATCATTTATTTTCTTACCCAGGAATATAATGTATTCGCAAAACACGGATTCCTTAAATCCGGATTTATCAGCCTGGATAGATTCATCATTTACAAAAGACCTTGATACGTACAGTATTGCAGGAGCTACCATAATAGTCATGCAAGGTGATTCTGTTCTTCATATGAACGGATATGGCATGGCTAATGTCGAATCCAATACGCCGGTGAATGCTAATACTTCAATTTTTGGAATAGCTTCTATTTCCAAAACATTTGTAGGTACAGCTGTTATGCAATTATATGAAAAAGGTAAGTTAGAGCTTGATCGGGATGTAAATAATTACCTCACAAGTTTTCAATTGGAGTATAAATTCAATGATTCTATAACTATAAGGAATCTTTTAACGCACACAGCTGGTTTTGATTATAATATTATTGGTATGTCAGTTCCGTCCAAAAGTGATATCATTCCTCTGACCCAATACTTACAAACACAATTACCACCGCAAATAAGACCTTCCGGAAAGGTGATAACGTATTCCAATCAGGGGTATGCTTTATTGGGGCTTATTGTTGAAGAAGTATCAGGCTTAACATTTTATGATTATGTGAGACAAAATATTTTGAATCCATTGGAAATGAATTCCAGTAGTTATAAACGAGAAACTAAGTTCGAAGAAAACTACGCTACAAGTTACGAGCTGAAAGGCGAACAGTTTACTCCGTTCAAGCCGGATTTCATACTTGGTTACCCGGCAGGTGGATTAGGTGCAACAGCTTCAGATATGGGAAACTATATTTCTATGTTTTTAAATAATGGTAGTTTTAAAGGTAGGCAAATTTTAGACCCGACATCTGTGGATAAAATGTTCTACTCTCCAGTTAAGCAATACGAAATGGCTGAATACGGATGGTTGCTTGGCTTTTACGAATTTCAATCCCAAAAAATTAAATATTATGGACATGACGGCTCATGGCAGGGGTTTCAAAGCAGGCTGGCACTGTTTCCCGATAAAAACATCGGTTTTTTTATTGATGTTAATTCTGAGAGTACCATTGGTAACAGTCGAAAGTTTATTCAAAATTTTACGGATAGCTTTGTAGAAAGAATGATGCCCCAAAGCATTATTGAAAAACAAAAGGCAGAAGTTACCCCTAAGCAGGGTTCTGTTGATGAACCATTGGGGAAGTTTAAAGGTAGGTATAGATCAACAGACTATTCACATAAAACTTTAGGTAAATTAGCTACTTTAATTGGGTTGGCTAATGAAATTACCATTGCTTCACAAGATAGCATACTTAAAATACCGGAATGGAACCTTGAATTGCAACCTGTATCCGATTTAACCTTCCATACAAAATACGGCCACTTTGCTTTTGATAGAGATGCTAAAGGAGATGTTTTTTATTTCTTTACTCAAATCTATTCGTACGAAAAATTAAAATGGTACGAATCCGTTACATTTCAGATGTATTGGATGGGAAGTATTATACATATTTTATTGATATACATTATTGCGAGTGCTGTACGTAAACTATTTAATCGCAACAAAAAAAGTCATCTTATTAAAAAACTTAACGTCTCTTTGTCCTTACTCATTGTTCTTTTTATGGCACTACTTGCTTATACTTTAACAAAAACAGAGCTTAACGAGTTTTTCTTTGGTGTCCCTTTGCTCCTTAAAATGACCTTGGTAATACCTTTTATCATTATCCCATTGGAGTGTGTTACCATTTATTCTTTGATAAAAGTTATTAGATATAAAGAACTGAGGACTTTGAACTTGGTTTATCAATCACTTATAACTATTGCGGTTGTGCTTTTTATTCCCTGGTTACAGTATTATAATTTAATTGGGTTTAATTATTAAGAATAGATTATTTGGGTTTTCTTAAATTGATTTTATAAATAATGTATGCATAGAACTGCCTGTACATAGTCTGTTATGTAATTATTTCTGTTTGCTCTGTCTTGCTATGGTATGGTATAACAAGCGTATGACAACGTACTTTTTTTGGGGGTGGGATTTTTAAAGCATATTCTAGCACCCTTTACCTACCCTTCTCCTATTCAACTCTGATACACGTCTGCCATTCGCCACATTTTTATCACAGGTTTAATGCAGGTTCTTCGCACCCTTATGGCAAAGAGCCTGCGATGAATCTGTGTTACTCCCGTGTAAAAGGGCGAACGTAGTCCGTAGCATTCCTATTGTTGATGCATTGAAAGTGCATAGCATTTGCATAGGTTATGCGAAGAAATGCGAAGAACATGCGAGGAAATGCGAAGAGGGTGCGAAGAAAACACACAAAAAGTGCAAAAAGCACTAAAGTTGGAATCCAAAATGGTCATTTTTAGCAAAAAGTGGAATTCTAAGCCATTATGGGGGTATAAAGAAATCAAAACCAAAACACCCGCAAATCACTAACTATTAATTACCAATATATTACAGTTGAAAAAAGTTACAGTAAAATTACTGTTATTTTCTTCTATATTAAGCTGGTTCTGTCTTTCTTAGCTTTAGCTTTGGTTTATTCAAAAGTCTAATAGAATCACGCACTTTGTCCCTTGTCTCGCTTTGTAAATAGGTTGGAATTAAGGTTTTTAGAGTAATCCCAAAAACCCTATGGATTATCACCAAATCCTTCATCGTAAATTGAGATATTCCATTTATTAATTCACTCATATATGATTTAGGATGCCCCAGAAGAATTCCTAAATCTTGCTGAGTCATATCAAACTCTTTTAATTTCTTTTTTATGCTTTCTTTGCGCTTCTTTATAAATTTTTCCTCATGATTTACAATCTCTTCTGCTTTATCAGATGATGCAATTTGGACATCATCTACTTTTTCAAAATCAGACCATTCTCTTGATTCATATTCTTTTATTAGATCTCTAAGCTTTTTTCTTAAAGGTTTTAATTCTGGACTCTCTTTGATCATGAGGCGCAACTTTCGCTCCATCATTGAAGCTTTTTGCAAATCATATTCATTCTCAAGACTTTCAATCCCTGCTATCTCTTTTATATTTACAATATCCTTCATAACGAAATTAATTAAATCCAACTATTATCTTTTAGCCATTTCTTAATGACATTTTTATTATTCTTAAACGTCTGGTCGTATTCATGATGATTTCCGGCCCACACGATAGTAGCTTCACCATCTTCTTCAAATTCAATCATAATCATTGTACGATGTATATTGATATTAAAAAAGTAAAATTCGCCTCCATAAATACAATCTGCATCTGGACGGCTTGCAATAAGAGCAAGAGGAGTTTCCCAAGCATTTTCTTCAATATCATCAATTAATTGCAGGATTGCTTTTACTAACTTGGTATTCCCCTTATTCTTCCGAATGAGTTTTATTAAAATGTTCTTGTTTACTATTTCCAAATCAATACATTTATTTCTCATCAAAGATACGAAATATTGTTCGGGTAATTTCAGAACTTATTGTAATATTTAACTTTAAATGAGCTGTTCCTTTATTTGAAGTTACTTGCCCATAGTGGTTTTGCGCTATGTGAAACTGTTGGGTCATTTTTATCCATAGGCAGGAAGTCCCGAATGGGCGGAGGTAAGGCTTCGAGCCATTAGCAGGTGATGCTTTTGCTACTGCAAAAACGTAGTGGTTGTCGGTGACGGTAGCAGTGAAGATCCTTTAGCTGATATGTATAATCAGCTGCACTCATCTTTAACTTCAAATACTAATTCGCTGTTTGTTATGATGTATGGAACCGCAAGATACTGCCTGTCCCGATATTGTCGGGAAGACCCGTGTGTACGTAGGTGTGAGAGGTCCTCCGGTAGGCTTTTAGCTTATCGGAGATCTACGATTGTGTTTTCGTGCTTCTTTTTATTTTTTCTTTAAATAGTTTCAGGTAAATTATATACAGTATCAATATGATTCGACATCTGATGAAGTTTCTTAAGATAATCATTTATGGTTTCCTCATATTCTATTTTATAATCTTCATGAAGTTTCTTTGTAACAACGTTAACTAATCGTTTCACAATTATAGCAACTTTCGTATCATATTGAGTAAAACAAGTTCCAAACATATTAGCATTCAATGAAAAAGGGATACTAAGAATATATAATAATAGGTCTGCTTCGTATAATTTATTTTTTGAAATTTTTGTAAATTCATTTATTCTTTTTATACATGCAGCTAACATATTTGCATTTCGTAGTTGTTCTGAAAATCCTTTATACCTTTTTTGTAATAAAATTTCTAAATCAACTTTAGTTGCCTCATATAATTCTTTTTCTCCAATTTTTTTATCAAGGTAGTTAACTAAAATAAAATCATATACTGATTTCTCTTTCGACGCAATTTTAATTACAATGTCTTGGAGTTCTTTGTAATCTAGTTTCCTAATTCTTTCCTTTGTTTCTTTATCTAGTCTTGGCATTGAGTCAGCATTTCTGTATAAAAATATTTGAATTCTAAATTTTCAAAGGTATTATTTTACACTACGGTTTTACCATGAAACACAACAAATCGCTAAACACATTGGTTTTATATATATTATATTTCAGGTCGATAACCTCTGTAACTAATTGATTTAACGAACAAATATATGTTTTTTATATATTTGGTTGTTAAAATTTTAGTTAAAAAAGTATGCTTGTTTTATAATACAATCTGTTCCATTATTGCTCTTTGTGTTTTTTGATATCAATGAACATCGTAATAGTTCTGAAATTCTTATTCCTTTGAACGCACTACTTTAATAGCGATTCAACTTTATACTTTACAAACTTTAAGAACTTTAAGAACTGTTCACTTTACAAGCTCATTACTACCTATAACACTGGACCCTTTCTGTTGGCTTTTTTCAAAGAGTGTAGCTTTTTGTTTTGCAATCTTTTTAGTTTTGAACTTTTAGTGGGTTTTGTTGCTTTGCGTTTTTTGGGTGGTATAAGAGCCTGATGCACCATGTTGTTCAATAAAGAAATAGCAATCTCTTTGTTTTTAAGTTGCGAACGGGTTTGTTCGCAACTTAAAATCAGGATGCCATCATTGTTTATTTTCGATGCCAGTTTTTCTGAAAGATGTATTTTTTGGGGCAGGGTTAACAAGGCAGAGTTCATAATATCAAAATGCAGGATAACTTTGGTATTTACCTTATTTACATTTTGTCCTCCCGGTCCTGAACTCCTTGCAGTTGAAAATTTTATTTCGGAACTAAAGTCTTGCATATGTTTATGCTTTAAATACAGAATTGGCGCTGTGTTGCTTCATTCTCATGTTGGTACGGTACATCATTAATATTAATAATGGGAAAAAGAAAAACAATACCCAGTTAATTTTTACCATTAAAATAAAATCATACAGCCCATGGAAAAAGAAAGGGACAAAAAATGACAAAGCTAAATAAGGCATACGTTTAGCAACGATAAACCTTGCCATACCCAGATAATAGCCCATCATAATACCAAACATGGCGTGTGCCGGTACTGCAGTAAAAGCACGTGATATACCCGTCCCCATGCCATTAGAGAATACATACATAATGTTTTCTACCAAAGCAAAGCCAAGGGAAACAAATACAGCGTATACAATACCGTCAAAGCGCTCGTTAAAATTAGGGTTTTTCCATATGAGTATATAAACAGCAAGGAGTTTAAAGGCTTCCTCGCATAAAGCAGCAACCAAAAACGCATTACCAAAAGCTATTCCGATTCTTTCGTGAAAGATAAGGGGGAGATGAGCACTTATAAATTCTTCAGCAAAGATGATTGGTATAACAATAACCATCCCTCCAATTAATCCTTTTATCAATAATGAAACAGGTTCTTTTTCATATTTGTCTCGATAGTAAACATATATCAGGATAATAAAGACAGGGGCAATAGCAATTAATAACAAATTCATTTTTTATGATGAGTTTAGATCAGGTGTGAAGATAATAAACAATGATCAATTACCAAGTAACGGATATTGTTGGTAAAGCGTTTTAATAGCGTTTTTGCTTACTTCTTTAGGGCATAGCCGTCAGGCTAAGGTTTTATAATACCTATTGTAGAGACATAGGCTCTATACATGGTGAACCAAAGCGAGATGGGAATTATCATCATCTTAGTATGAAATCCTCAAGTGTTCGAAAAGATATTTTTGTTGTGATAGTAGCAGAACAGACCGGAATCAAATCGTACAGAAAGCACCGTTCACCCTGGTCCAAGGTATCACCTGGGATGTATTTTACAATGCTTTATCTTGTGGTTGGGGAATTTTATTCAACTCAGTGGAGTTGCGCATTATAAGTTTTTTTAATTTTACCATACAATAATACTAACAGATCGTTAGACTTTAGATAAGAGACTTATTTGCAAGATTCTTAAAATCAGATTTTTATCTAACTTAAGTTGATTTATTAAATATCTCATAATCTTACACTTATAAAAAAATCCTAACGATCTATTAAGTAGTATAAACAGATGATAAAAAAAGCTGCAGATATAATAAAGAATTCAAGCAATTGTATTGCTTTTACAGGGGCTGGGATTTCAGTTGAATCTGGGATACCGCCGTTTAGGGGAGAGTCGGGTATCTGGAACAGGTACGATCCTGAGTTGTTGGATTTGGGATATTTTCATAGCCGGCCAGCCAAATCGTGGGAAGCAATACGTGAAATATTTTACGACTTTTTTACGGAGGCCAGACCTAATGATGCCCATTTGGTATTGGCAAAACTGGAAGAGAAAGGGGTTTTAAAGGCTGTGGTTACTCAAAATATCGACAACCTTCATTTTGAGGCAGGCAGTAAGGAGGTTTACGAATTTCATGGAAACTCTCAGCAATTAAAGTGTATAAAATGTGGGAGTATGTATCCTGCAAAAGAAGTAAATCTGAAAATGATTCCTCCCAAATGTAAAAAGTGTGGAGGGGTGCTAAAACCTGATTTTATATTTTTTGGAGAGGAGATACCTCCTGTTGCTTATTCAAAAAGTTTTGATGCTGCAAGAAAAGCAGATGTAGTTATAGTAATTGGTTCAACAGGGGAGGTGATGCCTGCCTGTAATGTTCCTTTTGAAGCGAAAAGAAATGGAGCTGTTATTATTGAAGTAAACCCAGGAGAATCCAACTTTACCCATCAAATTACAGATGTACATATTAAGATGAATGCGGGTGAAGCTATGAGGTGTATTGGAGAATTGGTTATTGGTCATTAGATATTAGTCAATAGACATTAGTCATTAGTTATTGGTCATTAGTTATTAGACATTTATCATTGCAGCATTGTTAGCTATCAGCCATCCGCCACCAGCTATCCGCTACTCGCTATCAGTCATCCGCTATTTGGTACTCGCTATCCGCTATAACCTACTCGCTATCCACTACCAAAAACCTACTATTACACCTTTGTTAGTAAAATATCCACATAAATTATTACATTTGCGCAGATTTTAAGTTCTAATATAAAAACTTTTAAAATGAAATTATTAGAAGGAAAAACAGCAATTGTAACTGGTGCTGCAAGAGGTATCGGTAAAGAAATTGCTTTAACCTATGCAAAACACGGATGTAACGTTGCATTTACTGACTTAGTAATAAATGAAGCGGCTCAGGAAACTGAAAAAGAGTTAGCTGCCTTTGGAGTAAAAGCTAAAGCTTATGCTTCTGATGCAAGTAATTATGAAGATACTCAACGTGTAGTAAAAGAAATTGTTGCAGAGTTTGGGCGTGTAGATATTTTGGTGAACAATGCAGGAATTACCAAAGATGGTGCTTTAAAAAGAATGACAGAACAACAGTGGGATATGGTAATTGCTGTAAACCTGAAATCTGTTTTCAACTTTACACAAGCAGTTCAGCCTATTATGTGGAAACAGGCAGGCGGTAGTGTTATCAATATGAGCTCAGTGGTTGGTGTTTCGGGAAATGCAAACCAATGTAACTATTCTGCTTCTAAAGCAGGTATTATCGGTTTTACAAAATCAGCAGCAAAAGAAATGGGTACAAGAGGTATTCGTCATAATGCAATTGCTCCTGGTTTTATTATTACTGAAATGACAGGTGTATTACCAGAAAACGTTAAAAAAGAGTGGGAACAAAAGATTCCATTGAGAAGAGGTGGTACTCCTGAGGATGTAGCTAATACATGTGTATACTTAGGGTCTGATCTTTCAGCTTACGTATCAGGACAAGTAATTAATGTTTGTGGTGGTATGAATATGTAATATTTTACATACAAAACATATAAAAGGGTATCCGTTTGGGTACCCTTTTTTTGTTAGTCAATAATCTATTTTGTAATATTGGTGTTCTATCTTAATACATATATAACTAATGAAAAATTTTACATATCAGGCAGGAACCAAAATTATTTTTGGTAAAAACCAGGTCAATAACCTTATTGATGAAGTATTGTGCTTCTCAGACAGGATTTTAATTACTTACGGAAAGGGTTCTGTTATAAAAAGCGGATTATTGGATAAGGTAAAAACAGCTTTAAACGAAAAAGGCGCATTTTACAAGGAATTAAGTGGCATCTTGCCCAATCCACGCTTGTCAAGTGTAAAAGAAGGAATAAAGATATGCCGTGAGAATGATTTAGGTTTTATCCTGGCTTTAGGAGGGGGGAGTGTTATAGATGCGTCAAAGGCCATGGCAGCGGGTGTGTTATATGAGGGTGATCCCTGGGATTTTTATTTGCGAAAAGCAGCGCCGGATAAAGCTTTGCCACTAGGTTGTGCGCTTACATTAGCAGCTACCGGTTCGGAAATGAACGGGAGTACGGTGGTTTCAAATGATGAAACACAGGAAAAATTGGCTACGGGTAATGATTGTTTGCGCCCTAAAGTTTCAATGCTTGATCCTACCTATACTTTTACGGTTAACAAATGGCAATCGGCAGCAGGTACGGTCGACATAATGAGCCACATTTTTGAGCAGTATTTTACACCTGACCCGGGAACGGATATTCAGGATGGTATTGCTGAATCCATTTTAAAAACATGTATTAAATATGGTCCGGTGGTTCTCCAGGATCCGGAAAACTATGAAGCCCGTGCTAATTTAATGTGGGCATCCAGTTTGGCACTGAACGGTTTAACAGGTACCGGTAAAATGATGGGCGATTGGGCTACCCATATGATAGAGCATGAGGTAAGTGCCATATATGATTTGACACACGGGGCTGGACTGGCAATTTTGTTCCCTTATTGGATGCAGTTTGTTTTAAATGATAAAACTGCCTTTAAATTTGCCCGTTTAGGAAAAAATGTTTTTGGAATTGAGGGTTCTGATGATTTGGAAATTGCCAAAGCAACAATTGATGCCATCAGGTCATTTTTTAATTCTCTGGATATGCCTTCCTCTTTGTCGCAAGTTGATATTTCAGATGAACATTTTAAGGTAATGGGAGAAAAAGCCTGTAAGTTTGGGCCGATAGGTTATTTTAAAAGGTTGAACCACGAAATGGTGACTCAAATTTTGAAAATGGCAAAATAGCCTTAGGCAGGATTTTTGTTGTTAAAAATATCATAAAATACTATGGCTTAAAGGGAATTACTGTTATGTTTTTCCTTTAAGCTGCTACTTTCAAACTTTTATTGATGAAACGAGCGTATCTATTTATAATTTCAGCAGTGGCAGTTTTTGTGTCCTGTTCAACATATGAACCTCTGAGTATTGATGTGTTGATTCCGGCAAAACATTCCCTTCAACCGGAAATAAAATCGGTGGTGCTGATAGATAATTCGCTTTTGTTCAGGGGGGAGAAAATCCATGAAATCATATTACCATCAGAATCGTATGAAGTAGATACCATTTGGAAAGATGACTTTGCTCAGATAGCGTTGGATGGTTTGAAATATGAGCTGGAACAGAGGAGTTTTTTCGATTCTGTATATGTTCATCCGGATCCGTTAAAAAGGAGTGGTTTGGTTAAGGGGCATATTACCTGGGAAATTATTGATGCCATCTGTAAAAAATACAATGCCGAAGCAGTTGTGTCTGTTGACGATTATTTGTACCATACAAAAATTGAAGTAAAAAAAGTACATGATGGTAACCTCTTTGCATTGATGGATGCCAGCGCCGCAGTGCTTTTAAGGACTTATAATAGTTTGAACCGTACGGTGGAATATAAAGAGATTCACAGGGATACTATTTCGTGGGATGCTTACGGTGGCTCAATGGCCTATATTGCGGCCCAGTTGCCGCCTCTTAAAAGCGCTTTGGCTGATCTGGCAAATTATATGGGCGAAAAGGCTGCTGATGATATTGCACCATACTGGCAGGAACAAAAGAGGGGATTCTACAATTCCGGAAATATTCAGTTTATGCAGGCGACAGAATATGTTCGTTCAGAAAATTGGGGGGAAGCCATTAAAGTATGGAAATATGTATTCGACCATGCCAAAACAAAGGTTAAATCCCGTGCTGCATATAATTTAGCTTTGGCCTCTGAAATACTTGGTGATTATGAATCGGCTAATTACTGGATAAATGAAGGTCTTGGTTCTTTGTCGGGTTCGTCTGGTGGACAGGTTAATGTAGAGAAAAAACGGCTGAAGCTATATTCTGTTTATATGACCCAAAGATTAAAAGTATTGGATGAACTAAAAATTCAAGTTGGGGATGGTGAGTAAATATTAGTCAATAGTCATTAGTTAGTGCTTGCAAGAAAACTGCTGAAATTTTTGTTAGCCCACCCACACCCCTCAGTCTCCCGAATACAAGTTCGGAACAGGCTCTAAGGGGGAAGTTGCTTCCGCACAGTGCGTTGGAGTTTTCCCCTTTAGGGAATCAAAGGGTGAGCGTAGGAATCATGAGTTTTCTTACAGGAACTAGTTATTATTCATTAGTTATTTGTTGATTGTTTGGGGTTAGTAGAGATTTTATTTTTTTTAAAAAACAAAAAAATGAACAGATGAAATGGACTGGTCCTGGTTAGGTTAAAACATTGTGGTATGAGATATATCTTTACGTTCTCTATTATTCTTTTTAGTACATATATAAAAGCCCAATACATCTCTGATTCAGGGGCTTTGTTTTCCGGTTTAGTATATAATCTGTCAAATACAGATACCGTTTTTGCATATCATGAAGAAAAGAAGTTGATCCCAGCCTCTTTAACTAAAATTGTAACTACAGCTACGGCTCTTGAAGTTCTTGGAGCTGATTTTCAGTTTGAAACAAAGGTGTGTTATTCAGGAACCGTATCTAATCATGTTTTATACGGAGATATTGTAATAAAAGCTTGTGGAGACCCTACTTTGGGTTCTAAATATTTTGAAGAAACAAAGCCTTCATGCTTTTTTGAAGCCCTGAGTAAAGGGCTCCAAAAGGAAGGGATAACCAGAATTGAAGGAATCATAAGGGTTGAATCCAGTTCGCCCGGGTATTCTTCGCCAAGGCTTTGGGAAGATATTGGTAATTACTATGGTGGTTTTCCTCATGGTTTTAACTGGCGCGACAATACGGTGAATGTGGTATTAAGTTCATCCGCAGTTGGAGAAACTTGCGTGGTTAAATCTGTTGATCCGGATATTTATCCTTATGCCTTGCAATGTGATGTTGTTGCAGCCTCTCATAGTAAAGATAGTGCCTATGTTTATGGAGTTCCGGAAATCAATAAATGGTGGATAGAAGGATCTATCCCGTCCCATAGATCAGCCTTTAAAATTAAGGCAGCGATGCCCGATCCGCAAAGGGTATTTGCCCGGGAATTCTCGGAATACTTAATTCATCATGGAATTGAAATAGCAAATGAGATGTTGGTGGATTTTAAAGCCCAGGAAGAGGAAACTGACTTATTCAGTTATTTCTCACCAGATCTTTCTGAAATCATTCGAATTACAAATCAAAAAAGTAATAACCTGTTTGCAGATGCCTTGTTTTTAGTCCTGGCAAAAGAGTATACCGGCAAAGCAAGTTGGGATAACGGGATTCTTGCCATCCGTGGGTTTTGGAAAGATAAAATAGAGTTCGATCAGTATTTTAGATTACGCGATGGTAGTGGTCTGACTCCGAAAAATTTAATTTCACCAAAGGGCATGGTACAATTGCTTTCCTGGATGAAAAGGGAAAGTGTTTGTTTTGAAGTGTTTAAAGCATCCCTTGCCGTAGGTGGTGTAAATGGCACTTTAAAAAGTGTATTTAAACACCCTGATTTACAAGGTAAAATCATTGGAAAGAGTGGTTCGATGGAAGGTGTATTGGGGTATTGTGGCTACGCAACATTGGCTTCCGACGAAGTATGTTCCTTTTGTGTATTAGCAAATAATTATCTGGTTGAAACAAAAATTATAAGGGGAGAATTGGATGACCTGGTTACAAGGATATTGATAAAATAAAGGAAGAACGTAGTATTTAGATAGAGAAAAAAGATGATGTGGATTATTGTGTTGGGATTAGTATATTTTTTTGCACCATTGGGGATACTGTGGCTGTGTTTTAAATATAAATCGGTAAATAAGGCAGGATCGGTTCTGATAGCCTATGTGTTGGGTATTTTAATGGCTTCTTCAGGTTTGTTGGTAGGAGAAGAAATTGAGCGGCTTCAGGAATTTATGATGTCCTTATGTATTCCATTGGCAATACCTTTGTTATTGTTTTCAAATGATTTTAAAAAATCACTTTTGCTGGCGCGTAATACATTCTATTCATTGGTGGCTGCCCTATTGGCTTTGTTGATTGTTATTGTTGGTGGCTATTTTTTGTTTGGTGGCAGTAGAGTGGAATCTTTGCATAAAGTAGCTGGTTTGTTATGTGGTGTATATACAGGTGGAACTCCGAATCTGGCTGCCTTAAAGATGGCTTTGGATATTGATGCCCCAACCTATATATCGGTACACACTTATGATATGTTGTTTTCTACTTTGCACTTGTTATTTATTATTGCTGTTGGAAAAAAGATGTTGGGTTATGTTTTACCGGCTTTTAAATCTGGCTTAAATGTACCAGTGGCTCATCAAATAGAAGAGCGAAAAGAATTATTTGGGGGTATTTTAAAAAATGAATATAGAAAGAGACTGCTGATGGCCCTTGGCTTTACTTTTGTTATTGTTGCAATTGGGGGCGTTTTAATGATGCTGGTTGCAGAAAAGTCGCAAATGGCTGTTTTTATACTTACAATTACTACATTGGCCATAATGCTGTCTTTTAATAATAAGGTGCGTGACATTCCTAAAACCTATGATTTGGGCATGTATTTTATTTTGGTTTTTAGTGTTGTTGTAGCATCAAAGCTTAATATTTCGGAACTGAGCAATATTGATTTAACTTTGTTTTCCTATGTGGGGTTTGCTGTTTTTGGTTCAACCCTCTTACATATAGCATTTTCTAAATTATTTCATGTAGATGTTGATACAGTTATGGTTACTTCGGTGTCATTAATTTGTAGTCCTCCTTTTGTGCCGGTAGTAGCCGGGGCAATCAAAAATAAAGAGATTGTTGTGCACGGAATAACAGTTGGGGTTATTGGTTATGCTATTGGTACCTATCTTGGGTATGTGATGAGTGAGTTTTTGCTGTTGTTGTAGCGATGTCATTACTTTCTGCCAGCTTGTGTTACAAACACTAAAAAATTATTGACTAAAATATTTGTAGCGAGGAGGGTTTAGTCATAAAAAAAGGCTGCTCAAATGAACAGCCTCTTGATATTATTAATGTCTTGAAATGTTAATTTACAGAACAGGTTCCTCGTCAGAAAGATCTATTGGTTCAATAGTGGTGTTGTAATTTCCATTGATTGTTATAATGAAGTCATTTAAGGCATCAAAGAAACCTGTTAACTCATCTTCAACAAATGTTTCCATAGAAACAGGTGAGCCATCTTTAAAAATCATCCTGAAATCAAGATAGTAGTCATTTTCTGTATAAGTAACTCCATCCCTTGTATAGCTGTAAGGATCTTCAACAGTGTATGGTTCAAGAGATGCAATCATTGTGTTGTCTGCTGTGTAAACAAGAACAAACCTGGCGTTTTCTTTTACTGCTTCAACAAGGGTTTCTGTTTCTAATTTATTGATTTCATCAGGATAATTACCCCACTCATCTTCGTCAGCTTCATGAGCTTTCTCAAACGCTTGTTCTGCATCCACAATGGCCTTGATATCAACTTCACCAACAGCTTTTAAATTCATAAACTGAATATAAGCATTTGAGTTGTTGATAATCTCTTCAACGTCTGTTTCGTTATCTAAGTATTCATTTACATAAGTATTGTCAGCAATATTTTCCGATGACCAGTCGCCATTGGCTTCTGCTCCGAAAGCAATTAGGATAGTGCTGCCATTTTTAAAGCTGTAATCAAAACTTGCACTCTTGTTAATAGAATGAGTAAGAGATTGGTTAAAAGAAAAGCTTCCAATTTCTAATACGTTTTCAAGCAAAGTAGGAGTCCCGTCAGCGGCATAGTCGGCTGTTAAAGTATAGGCCATTATCTCGCTGCCCTCATACTTTAATGTAGCTTTTAAACCAGTAGGAACTTCTATAGAAGTAAACATTGAAAATTCTTCTCTTGGTGAAGTAATTTCTTTAACGGTAAAACTACCAATGGTAATTTCAGCAGTGTTTGATAAATCACCTTCTTTTCCTGGGAATTGGATAACAATGGCATCTGCATTTTCGCTTTTAATAAATTCCCCGGAAGTCAAATCATATGCGTAAGTAGCACATTGAGCTGCAAAAGAATCACTAAGCGCTAACCCTTGTTCTGTAGTAGCTTTTAATAAACCAAATACTTCAGCTGAGCTTTTTGAGTCGTTGGCAATAATAGATGCAGCCTTTAAAGGTACATTGTAAGTACCGGCAGGAGCGTCCGCTGATCCGCCAAAAAGGTTAGCCATTTCCATTAAAACATCAATAGCTTCTTCGTCTTCAAGCTGGTCAATGTTTTGAACCAGGGCAATACCTGCATCTTCAACATCTTGTTTCGAATCTTCAGCAGTTAGCTCCGAATACTCTGATTCAAAAACATCTTGCAGCTCATCAGTTGTGGTTTCATCTTCACAACTGGCAAAAAATAGTACTGCAAATGCAGCAACCCAAATGTTTAAATTCAAAAAATTTTTCATTTGTTAGTAAATTTAATTGTGTGTAAATAGTGGCCTAATACTATTTAAATTGTGTTTTAGTGCTTTGTTACGGAAGAGGTTTGTAAAGGTTATAGGGTGGATGTAGATAATATTTTTTAAATAATAGAGAGGAATGTTTGTTTGTAAGGCGGAGTAATTTATTTACAGGGGATTGTATAAGAAGTTTATTATTCTGTTATTTGTGTTTTTTAGGGAAAATACTTTGATGAGCTATATAAAAATCAATATTTTACTTCTTTTGTCGATTGTTCATATTGCTGTGTTTGGGCAGGATCGTTCCTATCGTTTGTTTGGTCAGGTGCTTGATAAAGAGTTGCTTGAGCCTGTAGTGAATGTACATGTTTTGGTTGTGGGTACAAATATTGGAACTATTACGGATGCGGAAGGGAAATTTGAGATAGATCTTATCGATAGGGAAGGAGTGAGGTTGCGTTTTTTTCATACAGCCTTTGAAATGCTGGAAATGGGTTTGGATGCAGCTGACAGAGACTTGATCAAGGTGTTTTTACAAGAGAAACAGTATCAAACACAGGAAATTGTGATCCGTGCCACTAATGAATCGTTGGTGCGGGGAAGTGTTCCCGGAAAAATGGTGCTTAAGCAAAAAGAAATACTAATAACCCCTGCTTTGCTGGGAGAACCGGATATAGTCAGATCATTGCAATTGCTTCCAGGTATCCAGTCAGTTAATGAAGGCAATTCTGGTATTTATGTGCGAGGTGGGTCTCCAGGCCAGAATTATATTTTATTTGATGGGATTGAGTTAATGAACCCATCTCACCTGATGGGGATTTACTCGGTATTTAACCCTTATTTAGTCGATAATGTTGCCTTTTATAAGGGTAATGCCCCGGTTGATTATAATAATAGGCTGGCATCTTCCATTGTTGTTAATTCTATTGATAATAAAAAAGGCGATTATAATTGGGTTGCAAACATAGGTAATCTGACATCGAATATTTGTTATCAGGGTAAAACCCGGAATAATAAGTGGTTTTTTCATGCGGGTTTCAGGAGGAGTTACCTTGAAGGCATCCGATTTGTGGCAGAACAGTTTATTGAGGATGAAGAAAATTATTTCACCAGTAATAAATTTAATTTCTACGATTTTAATGGAAAGATAAAGTATCAGGGAAAACAGAGTAGTGTTACATTGGCATGGTATTCGGGTGGTGATGTTTTTGAATTTGCCCAAAATAGAAACAAAATTGCTTTGGATAATAAATGGGGAAACCAGGGTGCTGTGGTTCTAATTAAGCATTTGTTTGGATCCCGGTTTTCAATGAATTCTAGTCTGGCCTACTCTGGTTATAAAAGTGACTTGAATTTGGGTATACTCGAACAAAAGCTTTCTTTTAATAATAGATATAGTCATGTTAAAGCACAAACCGGTTTTGTTTACGATGCTGATAAGCATGTAGTGAGATTTGGATTAGCTGCCCAGTGCCGGCAAATAATGCCGCATAGTCTGGATCTGTCTTTGGGGAGCGGTGTTGATGATGCCCGTATTGAGTACCTGCATCGTATTTTTGAGGTTTATGCGGGCGACGAATATCGTGTTTTACCTCGGTTAGATGTGTATTTTGGTGGAGGAGTGCAGTTGTATCAACATGCAGATAAATTGACCAATGGCTTTTCTGATGACAAGGCCTATAGTCAGGCTTTGGATAAAGCAAGGTTTATGTTTAAAGGCATAGTTAACTTTACTTACCTGCTTACATCACATTCGTCAATTAAAGGATCTGTAGGGTATGTGCCCCAAAACATTCATTTAACTTCAATTGCTTCTATACCGTTGCCATCTGATGTTTGGATGCCGGCTACAGGTAAAGTGCCTGAGGAAAACGGGAAACAACTGACTTTAGGATATTTTAAAGAAATAGATAAGTGGGATGTTGAAATGGGAATAGAGGGTTATTCAAGGTGGCAGGAGAACCAATTGATGTTGAACGTGAATTTTCAGGGCGATGAAATAGTGGACTTTGAGGATAATTTCTTTAAAGGGGAAAGTAAGGCATATGGGATCGAGGTTTATGCAAAAAAATCATACGGTAAATTTAATTCAAATATATCATATACCCTGGGCTGGGTGCAGCAGCGGTTTGATGAACTTAATGACGGGAAGTGGCATGATGCTAAGTATGACAGGAGGCACGACCTGAATGTGCTGTGTAGTTACAGGATAAATGACCGGATTGATTTAGGCGGCGTGTTTGTTTATGCTTCAGGTAATAAAACAACCTTACCGGTTGGTAGATATTGGATGATGGGGGATATTGCCAATGATTATGAAGGTATCAACAATTATAGGATGCCTGGATATCAAAGATTTGATTTGTCTGTAAATTATAAGCTTAAATCAGATGTGTTTAAGGAGTCAGTGTTAAATTTTTCTGTAATTAATGTGTTTAACAGGAGTAATCCTTATTTTATATATTATGATGTTTTAGCTGGCGAAGGGAGTTATGATCTTGATATCAGTGCCCGTCAGGTGTCGTTATTCCCTATCTTACCTTCAATAAGTTGGAAATTTAAATTTTAGCAATGGGTAGAAGTATTATAGTATTTGGTTTTTTGCTTTTGTTAATATCCTGCTCAAAGGAAATTAGTATTGAACAACCCGGGTATGAGTCTAAAGTTGTGGTTGATGGATGGATATCCAGTGATAATTATGCCTATGTTATACTGACTAAGAGTTCTCCATTTTTAACGAATTACGATTCTGCTGCCATTAGAAATACGTTTTTAAATTATGCCAAGGTTACCTTAACTTCTTCTAAAGGGGAGTCAGAAATTTTGACTTTGTTCAGAAGGGAAGAATTTTTTCCTCCTTTTGTTTATAGGTCTGTTCAAATGAAAGGTGAAGCAGGATTAGAATATCAATTAACCATTGAGGTGGAAGGTAACAGGATAGAGAGCAACACTTCAATACCCGATCCGCCAAAAATATTAAAGGTTAATATGCACCAGAGTTCAGATACAACTATGTACATATCAGCCGACCTGGAAGATGATGGTGGTGGAGTGGATTATTATTATTCGCAAATAAAAATTATTGGTGTGGATAGAAATTTCCATTCTTCTGCATTTCCTTTGTTTAATGATGTTGGGAAAAACGGGGAAGTATTTACTAAAAATATATACCGGAGTGTAGAGCCGGATCCTTTAGGGCTTAATAGCTCTGATTCTTCCAGAAACCTTCCTGTATATGAGTTTTATGATACAGATACAATAGGGTTGAGGATATCAGCTTTGGATCAGGCTTCATTTAACGTATTGTCGGATATTTATATGGACCAACAAAATTCATCTAACCCATTTTCGTTTATAAATAAAAGTACCAGTTCAAATATTAATGGGGGAATTGGTCGGTGGACAGGAATGGGTACTGCTGAATTTATATTAGCACAATAATTAATTTTAGATTATATTATAAAAGCTTATTTGTTCAAAATTTAATTCATCAAACCAGGTAAGTTTGCCTTGATACTACTTTTTAAACATAGAATACCTTTGGAGTTATAAATTACAATGAGATGAAACTTGATATAGTCATTATTCAGTTAGACATTGATTGGGAAGATTTTGATGCTAACCAGCGAAAAGTTGAATCACTAATAAACGATTGTGAAGAGGGTGTGGATCTGGTTTTATTACCCGAAATGTTTTTGAGTGGTTTTTCAATGGATGTAAACCGTATTGCCGTAAAAGAAGATGGAGATGAGGTAAGGTGGCTTAAGAAATGTGCCCGAAAAAAAGGTGTGGCCATAATGGGTAGTCTGGCTGTTAAAACAGGAGATGAAGTATATAACAGCGCATTGTTTGTGAATCCTCTGGGAGAAGTTTTTACCTATAATAAGCGGCACCTGTTCAGGATGGGGGGTGAATCCAAAAGATTTTCAAAAGGAGATAAACGTGTGGTTATTGAATATAAAGGCGTAAAAATATTACCTTTGATATGTTATGATTTAAGATTCCCGGTTTGGAGCCGTAATCAGAATGATTATGATGTGATTATTTATATGGCTAACTGGCCCAGATCACGGCATGAAGTGTGGGATGTTCTGTTAAGGGCCAGGGCTATAGAAAACCAGAGTTATGTTATAGGAGTTAACCGGATCGGTACTGGTGGAGGGATCTTTTATTCAGGAGGGTCTAAATTGATTGATTTCAAGGGTGATGTGTGTTTGGATATGGATGAGAGCATGATGATCTCCGAAAAAATTTCTATCGACATAAACAAGAAAAATTCATTTAAAGATGAATTTCCAGTATATTTGGATTCTGACCTATTTAATATTATAGAATCATAGGTATATCAATTGAAACAAAACCTTATGAACACAAAAAATATGAGCTACATTCTATGTTGTAATTAATTAATTAAAAATGAAGTATTTTAAGGTAAAGGTTGCTAAGGAAAAAGCCAGGTTTTTTAAAGAATTGCTCAATAGTCTTGAGTTTGTTGAATTTAAAGAAGTGAAAAGCTTTGAAGAAGAACCTCCTTTTATAGGAGCAAGATCCAGAAGGGGAATGAGTTCTTCAAAAGCTATGGAAGAGAAGATTAATTCAGTAGAAAACAGAAGGAAATCATTAGAAGATATCAGGAAGGCAATGGAGAAAATTGATAAGTTAAGGGGTAGGAGCTGATAATTTGTTGATTGGGCATGGTATTTGTTGGGTATGTGGTTGTATACCTGTAAATTGTCTGACTATGAAAACAAGAATTCAATCATTTTTAGCAGTATTTACTTTATTAATTGCAATAAATATTTGTGCAAATAATAAAGTAAATAGTTCTGATACTAATAACTTATTGTTTGAGAACGATAGTATCTATGAAACCGTTGATAAAGTGCCGGTTTATAAAAAGAGCCGCGGAAATATACAGAAATATCTTGCAAAACAGTTGAAGTATCCGGTGGATGCCTTGGCGAAAGAAATTGAAGGAAAAGTATTGGTTTCGTTTGTGGTTACCAAGGATGGAGAGTTAGCTAATGTAGAATTGGTTAAGGGACTTTATGAAAGCATTGATAAGGAAGCGCTGAGGGTAATACATTCTTTAGATAAATGGAAGCCTGGAGTGGTTAATGGAGAAGTGGTTCATACAAAAGTTACTTTACCTGTACATTTTTATATCTCTGACGAAAGCCGGTTGATAGCACAACAGATTAAGCCTTTTTATTTAAATGATAGGGCACCCTTATTTGTTATTGATAAGAAAAAAGTGACAGGGGTTACTACTTTGGAATACTTTAATATAAAATCTATCAGGGTAATAAAGGGCTCGAAAGCAGTTGAGTTATATGGTGATGAGGCACAAAATGGGGTTCTTGTAGTTGAAACAAAAAAAGGAACGGAACCCATATACAGGAGATATTAACCTGCAGATTTTTAGGGGTGCAACGAGGTGCTTTCTAAAATTTGAGTTTACTGCATAAAAAAGAGATTATCCATACGGGTAATCTCTTTTTTATGTAGTATTAACCTGGGTTTATCCTGCTTTATGCTTTAAACATTGAAACTCTAATGCTAATTTAGCCGTTCAACAACATCTTCAACTAGTCTGACCTCAAGTTTTAGGGCATCAACTGCCTGCTGGTATTTTACCGAAGCTTCCTCTACTAATTCTTTACCTGAATTTAACTGTTCCGATGAATTTTGGATATGCCTTACGATATTGGAAATTTCCTTTGAGTATCTTTTCGTTTCATCCGACATCTGCACAATCTCGCTTGATATTACTTTAAAGCCACTCCCTTTTTCACCAACATATTGGGCTTCGATAGATGCATTGATACCCATTATCTTAATCTTGTCCGACATTTCCTGAATGAAGTTTACAATTTGGTCTGTTTCTCCAATTTTTTCGTTGGACCGGCCTACTTCATGCATTAATCTGTTGGTAAAATTAGTAAGATCCATCTGCTGTTGCGAAAGATCAGATATTTTTCTGGTTAATTTATCAACACGTTGTATCAAAGCATCACCAGCTTCTTTTCTCCTGCTGATATCTGAGTCGACAGTAACAAGATGGATAATTTCTCCATTCTCGTCTAAAACAGGTGACAATGAAGTGTGTGTCCATATTTCCCTGCCTGAAGGTGTAACGTTAATGGCCTCATAGGAAGAAGGTTTTTTGGTCTCCAGGCATTGTTCAATACACTTTTGAACCAAAGGGTTAAAGCTTGTTTGAAGAATGTTGTTTCCCCTTATCTTAATAAACTGGTCAAATGTATACTCATACATACGGGTAAAACCATCATTGAGCCATTGTATGTTCCCTTCCGGGTCCATTATCATAATGGCGTTGTCAGTTTGTTTTGCCACAATGGATAGGCGTTCCATTTCAGCTTGTTTGGTATTTTGCTGTACAAATGTGGGATTCAGATCTTCTTTTTCATCATTTTCTTTTGAATTCTCAAGTACATTGTTTTGCTCTTTTAGTTTTTTGTTTTTTAAAACTAACCATATAACAAAACATACTAATCCCAATGAAATAGTGTATAAAAATTGCAACATAGGTGGTAAATATTATGGTAATGCGGTTGCAAATATATATTAAAATCATAAATGCCCCTATAAAACTAGGGGTAAAATATGATATTTGTCAATATTTGTTTATTGAAGGCGTTTTAGTGCTTACAACAGTTCGTTTTTTAGTGGGGATCAAAAAAATAACAGAACATCATGTTAATACTTTATTTTTGCTAATTGAATAATAATAATTCATTCTTCAGCAAAATAAAAATAAAAGTAAGTGTTGAATGTGTTTTCTTTGTCATGAAAGAAAGTGAAACAAATTTGAACTAACAGGTGTTATACCGTGGTATTAATAATTGATTGCTTTTATTAATTGTGCCAGGGTTTTATACCTTATAAAATATATGAGAAATTTATTAATTGTTATATATTTCTTTGTTTTTACCAGTCTCGCTGTAGCTCAGGAGAAATCCATCGGAGGTACTGTTAAAGATATAGAAACAAAGGAACCAATTCCTTTTGCTAACATATATGTAAAGGGGACAACTCAGGGTACCATGACTGATACTACGGGTTTGTTTATGTTTGCCTTTATTGGTGATTCAATTACAGTATCTGCTGTAGGGTATGTAAAACAAACACTTAGAATAGATGGAAACAAGCGCGGTTTTAATATCGGTCTTGCGCCTGAAACAGTGGAACTTAATGAGGTAAATGTAAAGCCATCTGATGAGCGTGTTCGTTGGTTGCTTAAAAACTTAACGGCAAATAAAGAGCGCAATAACCCAGAGAAATACAACCGCTACTCATATGAAAAATATACCAAGTGGGATTATGTGTTAAACAATGTCCAAAAGGGTTTGCTTAATTCAAACGTTTTTAAAAATCATCAACATTTATTCCAGAAAGCTGGCGATGGAAGTTTGTATTTGCCTGTATATTTCTCTGAGCAATTAGTTTATAATGAATTTCAGAGAAAACCAGAAAAGCAAAAATCTACCGTATTGGCCGACAAAACTTCAGGTTTAGGAGTTTTAAACAGTTATGAGTTTAGTGGATACACCAGTGGATTAAATGTAAGCCATAATTTTTACGATAATTATATTAAGTATTACGAGCAAAATTTTGTAAGTCCCGCAGCAAACAATGGTTGGTTTTATTACCGCTACTATTTAGGTGATAGCACCTTGGTTAATGGAATAAAACACTACAAAGTGTTGTTTTATCCACGTAGAAAGGGTGAAAATGTTTTTGAAGGATATATGGTTGTTGACGACAAAAGATTTGCTATTCAAAGGGTTGAGGCCAGGTTGTCGGGAGGGAACCAGCTTAACTTCATCAAGAATATGAGTGTTGTCAGCGATTATCAGGTAATTAATGATACCATAGTGTTTTATAAAAGCAATAAACTACAGGCTGAGTTCGATTATTTACCGGTTCAGGGGGATTCCACAAAGCAGCGCCTTGAATTGATTTTTAGTGAGTCTTCGTCATATGATAAGGTTACTATAGAGCCAAAGGAAGAGATCGTATTAACAACTAAGAGTATCAATTATGAATCTGTAAAACAGATGGATTACCGTAAGCGCGATGCATCTTATTGGGATAAATACAGGCATAATAAACTTTCGGAAGAAGATCTGAATAAATATGCGATAATTGATTCAGTGAATCAGATACCCCAGGTTAAATTAGCAAATGATTTGGTTGAGATGGGTTTGAATGGTTATCTGGATATTGGTAAATATGAAATAGGCCCTTATACTGACTTTGTTCAGTCGAATGAAATTGAGGGGTATCGTTTTTATTTTGGAGGAAGGACAAGTTCTGAAATTAGTGAAAACTGGATGTTGTTTGGGGGTATGGGGTATGGTACAAAAACCAAACAGATATCGGGAAGAGGTGGCGTTGGCTATAGGTTTAAAACAGCCAATAGACGGGTTTTTAAAGTAGAATATGACGATAGGTATATTCGTATGGGAGAAAACAGGAAAATTCTGTATCTGTACGAAAATATGCTTAGCCCTTCGGAAACGAATCTGGTATCCAGTATTTTGTCCAGGGACAAGTTTGATGAACTATATCGCCAGCAAGGGATTCATTTGTCATATGATCATGAGTGGCGTACCGGAATTAGTACCGGATTCAATTTGGATTACAAAAAACAACACTCACCGGAGTTTTATCCATTTGTTATGGATGGTGAACCTGTAAGTTCTGTAAAAGCATATGAAGCTGGTCTTAACTTGAGATTATCATGGAAGGAATCGTTTATTGATGATGGTTTTATGAGGTTCTATGTGTCAACAGATTATCCGATAATTAATATGGCAGCCAATGTGGGCAGGGTAGAGTACGGAAATGTTAGTGATTGGTATGCTAAGATTCATGCAACCATTAAAGCCCGCAAGTATTTTGGTATGACTTATTTTAATTATGCGGTTGAGGCCGGTAAGATATTTGGCAAGCTACCTTATACCATGCTTGAAATACCTAGGGGTAATGAAACTTATGGCTATTACCGATATGATTTTAACTTAATCAATTATCTTGAATTTATCCACGATTCCTATGTTCATACGTATTTGGATTATCATATGAATGGTTTCTTTTTTAATCGCTTGCCATTATTAAAACGTTTAGGACTAAGAGAAGTGGTTTCTGCTAAAGGAATGTTTGGGACATTAAGCAGTGAACAATTAAAAGGGATTGCCTTACCCCTTGGAGCCGGGTCTGCAGACGGTACTTATTTAGAAGTAGGGGCGGGCTTAGAAAATGTTTTTCGTTTCTTCAGGGTAGAAGGTGTATGGAGGGTTACTCCTAAATCCATTCAGGGAGTTCCAGATTTTGGGATCAGGGTTTTATTTGAGATTAAATTGTAATAGGGTAGGGGTTATTTAGTACATTAATGCGTTAAGTTTTTGTAAGTGTTTAATCTTTAGGATTTTAATATTAATAAAGAATTTTATATAAGATATTGGAATCCAAGCTATTGACAAATAAACTAATGACCAATGACTAAAAACTAACGAACTATTGTTAGTATTTATTTAAGAATTAAAATCAAAAGAGCCCGGCCATTAACTTGCCGGACTCTTTATCTAAATTAAAAAACGTATTATAGTTTTATATTAACACCTCCCATATATATTCCACCTGTTTTATCAGTAAACATAAATTCCCGGTTGGTATTGTTTGTTAAATTACGGGCATTGACATATATCTGCATCCAATTGTTTACCTGGTATGATGTTTTTAAGTTAAAAGAAATTTTTGGATCAATCTCTACATTCATAAATGACCTTCCTTCGGTGTAAAACGATTTTTGTTTGCTATAACCATACACAGAAGTATTAATATTCCATTTCTTAGAGGGGGCATAATTAAAAGATGCTCCTCCAAAAAAACTTGGCGTATATTGGTGTTCCATGGAAATATATGCCGGATCCTGGTTTAAGGTCATAGGATCAATGGCTTCTCCTGTTAATTCCTGGTAAACGGTTGCATCGCTGATTTTAAAATCGTCAAGGTCGGTTTTTTGGTATGTGGCAAAAATAGCTGCGTTAAATTTATGGCTCATAACATACTTCAAGCTGGCTGTAACCCCAAACTGCGATGATTTCAGATCCATGTTCTGCATCGATTCTGTTATTGTAATTGAGCTGCCTGGTTCCTGATTTATTTCTTCTTCAGGTGCACTTCCAGTTTCTTGTTCCCCGGGATTTCTTTGCTCAGAAACCAGTTGTGAATAGTTTTTAGATTTGTTGTAGAATACTGAAACATCTGCATGAAGGTTTTTCATGAAGTTATGACGCACCCCTAATTCCAACATGTTCATTTCCTGTGGTTTTAGATTTTCATTTCCAACCATGTTTAATGATAGGCTTGTGCCCTCTTCATTGGTTTCATTTGCTGGCATAAACATTTGTATTGACTTATCCATATAAGTATTCAGCACGAAAGGACTTGAATTTGATTTAGAAGCAACCATACGTATTAAAGTTTTGTCACTTGCCTTATAAGAAGATGCAAACTGGTATGAGTTGTAGCTGCGTTCCGGCTTATAAAAATATCCCTGTAACCAGGCTCCCACAATCCTTAGTCTTTCAAAGGCAGTATAATCAAGGCGAAGGCTACCTTGTATTGTTCCCAGCTCTGCTGAACCATTCAATAAACCAGTGTTGGCTTCTACATCAACGTAATCTTCATCAGAGTAATACGCATAGTTCGCTGTAACTCCAGGCCTTACCACAAGGTTCTTGTATTTGAAGTTATAACCCATTTTACCTATTGCTTCTTTGTAGTCGTACTCATATCCAGGCATTCCTTTTATAGCATTAAGATTTCCTGAAAGTAACGAGAAATGACCATCGAAATTTCCAATGTTAAGGTTCAAACTGTTGCTGAATGAAGACGATTTTCGTGTTGAAATAACTGAACCTACATCCATATAGGCAGTTTGAATTGTTGAAGCCTGATATGATCCCCTATAAGTTAACTCTATATTATCGGAAGGGTGGTAGCTTATACCAATATTAAAAGCTCCCTGATCCTTGGCAAGGGAATAGTCATTTGTAAACTCTGATGCAATATAATTGGTGTCCTTTATGGCGTTTTGAGCACCTACTTCTTCTCCGCTAACCTCTTCATTAAGCTGGGGAATATAATAAGTATCTTGAAAACGATCTGAATTGGTGTAATTACCAGAAAGGTTAAAGGCCCAATTTTCATTTTTGTAGTTAAAAGCTCCACTGGCAATTTTCGTATTGTTATTTCCTGCCTGTATATCAAAATCGGTTTGGAAACCATCCTTATCTGCTTTTTTTGTGATCAGGTGTATCACACCTGAAACTGCGTTAGGACCGTATAATGCAGCGGAGGGGCCATATATAATTTCTATCTTATCAATGTCATTAACCGAAATTGGAAGGTTTTCCCAAAATGTAGCCCCCAAAAAACTGTTATATACGGGTCTGTTATCTATCATTACTAATGTGGTAGAATTTACAGAGTTTGACAAGTCAGATCCTGGAGCAATAAAATCATTTCCTCTGATATGAACATCGTAATTCCCATTTGTTTTTTCCCTTACAATAAAGCCTGGAGCCAATTTAAGTGCTTCTGGAATTGAACGGGCCCCTGATTTTTTTAATTCATCAGCAGTTATCACAGTTGTTGCTAAGGGAGATTGGAATACATCTTCTTCCATTTTTGATGCGGTTGACTGCGTTGGATTTAGCAATAAATTATATAATTCCTGTACAGATGATAATTTGAATTTCTTAACCAAAGCTATCAAATCCTCAAACGGCAACTGAAGTAAATCATCTTGCGTATAATTCTTCATTTGTTCCAGTGTGAGTTCGTTTATATTAATGATTGGTTTTTCTTGTTGTGCATTTATGTGGTTTGAAAATATTCCAAGCGCCATAACTGCTACCATATACTTGAATAATACGTTTTTCATTAGTTCTTTTTTATGTTTTAGTGTTTTTTAGTGTCTTACAATTCCGAGTTCGTACAACGAATTGGCAACTTTTAATTTTTGTGATTTAATGGAGTTAGGATATACCTCAAACTCAATTTTGCCCGGCGTGTCAAGAAAGTTGATATGGGCACCCTTTAGGCCTTTTTTATCACCCACTAATAATATAGGCCGGTTTTTAATGACTGGGATCATGTTATCAATTTTAGACGAGGATGATCTGCCAAGGTATACCAGGTGACAATGGTCCACTTTGGGGTTAGATGTTGATAATTGCACAATTTTAATTTTATGCCCAAACAGCTGGCGTTTTGTTGAGATATTTTCCAGCTCTTGCATTATTTCATTGGATCCAGCAACACCAATAATGAATTCATTTGCAATTGAAGGCCATTCAATGCGCTGTGCAATGTTAAAAATGAACAGTGCCTGGAATTTGTAGTTCTGAGCAGGAACCTGCTGGTACAGCAGTAAAGCCAATGCAATTAGTAATAGTTTCTTCATGGTCCGTTTTTTAATTGTTAGTAATTATTAATAATGTGTGAGCATAGTCGGGAAGGTGTTTTTCCTGTAATTTCTGGTTCAAAATTGACGTATTAAGTTTTGTTGATAAACTTATTTCGACAAACCTCAGTTTTTTGTCTGCAAACAGGAATGTATAATTGTTGCGTCTTTGTTTACTGTTGTTAACGTTCAGAAAAAGAGGTTTCCAGGTGTTTTGATTATGGGTATGGTATGTAGAAACAGGTTGTTGTTGTCAGCTTTGAGAACTTGTATATGCTTTTATTGCCATTTGCCGATAAAATAGGATTGTTTGTCGATTGGATTTATGGTTAATGTGGATTGTAATTAGTTTCGTTAAACTGTAAAAACATATAATAAATACAATAATATTTTGTGATGAATAAAAAATCTGTTGTTAGATCCGGACTCCTTACGTTTTTATTTTTGTTTACCACCCTAGGTATGGCTTGTGAGATTGATCTAAAAGTTAGTGATCAATTTAAGAAAGAAAGCTATCGTATAGGAGATGAGCTTGTTGTTGAAGTTTCTGTTATTTTAAATCATAGAAATTGTCATGTTGACATAACAAAAACAAAGTTTAAAGCAATTGGGGCAAAAATTGTGGGTGCAACAAAATGGGAGAAAAAACAACCTAATACTTACAGTAGAAAATTGAAAATTGAGGTTACGAATGATAATAAAAATGACATAGAAATTATTTGTCAGCGGGTTTGTGAAAAAGAAGGAGGGGTAGCTAAAATAACTCTGAAAAAAGGGTGATAAACATGGGATGGATAATACGGTTATGGGTTATACTTGGGATATTGTTCGTGAGTATAATTTCTTTTGGGCAAAAAGATGTGTTTGAACCCTTGACTGAAGAGTTGATAATTAATGATGCAGTGGGTGATGCTGAGTCAAGTTATATGTGTAGTAACTGCAATGAATGTTCCGGAGAAGGAATGTTGTTTTCTTTACCATTTAATGAATTCCCTTTTGTATTAATTTCTATAGCTATAATTATTTTATTGGTATTTAAAAGAAAGAGGAAGATTATTCTTTTTTGGGTTCTGGGCGTATTGTTGTTTGCAGGAATAATATTCAAAGTAGCACAGGAATCTGATTATAGAGGTGAGGATTTTTATGGTACTGGTGAGTTTGTTACTACAAGTGATTCTAACTATGTAACCATTCGTGACAATGATAGCATAGTAACTTCTTTATATGAAGTGGATACAGATTTATCATTAAAAAACGCTTCAGAAATTGATGATTTTTCAGAGCTGGAAGAATTTGAAACCTTTGATGAAGGAGTTAGCCCTACAGTTGAAGGAGGTTTTTCAGAAGGGGATAAACATAATTTATTGAGAACATGCATAGCATTGATGGCCACCTTTTTCGCCGGTTTGCTGTTCCGCTATAAAAGAATATATGCCATTCGTTCTTTATTGCTTTTAAGTTCATTAGTTTATTTGGGGTTTATTAGTGGAGGGTGTCCTTGTATGATATCCAGCTTTCAAAACCTCATATTGTTGCTGTTAGGTGATAGTGTAAATAGGCTAAACTTAATTTGGATATTTGGGCTTTTGCTTCTTACTTATTTTTTTGGAAAAATATGGTGTGGCTGGGTATGTCACCTTGGGGCACTTCAGGAATTCATATATAGGAGTAAAAGAGCAAAGAAAGGCTTGAAACCTCAAGTGCAAAAGGTTTTAAAAGTTATAAGGGTGGTAGCAATCATTGCATTGGTAATGCAAATAGTGTTTACCAGAACCAATTTGTATATAAAAATTGATCCATTTAGGGTAGTGTTTAACTTGTTTTCTTCCAATGTTACAGGTTATATACTTCTCGGCATTTTACTGTTGAGTTCGCTATTTATTTATCGTCCATTTTGTAAAACCTTATGTCCGGTAGGGTTGATCCTTGGATGGGTTTCAAGAATTCCAGGTGCATATAAACTAACTGTGAATCAAAATTGCAAGTCTTGCAGCCGCTGCGAAAAAGACTGTGCTTACGGGGCTGTGTCGAATGTTAATAAACGCTTTGTGATTAATGAGGAGTGTATTCAGTGCGGCGACTGTTTGGATGTATGCTCATTTAAGGCAATCAACAAATGAAAGTAGATTTAATAAATATGGCAAAAAAGAAAGGTCTTTTATCAAAGGTAATGACAACTATAAGGTTAAGAATTGTATTGCTTGGAGTCATGTTATTACTCAATATGATGGTTTTTGCACAATGGGAGTGTAGAAGTAATTTGTCAGGACATCTGAAACCAGTATACGCTACGTCAGCAATAAACTGGGCTGGAGAAATAGTTGGTTCATCCGGCTACTTATCAAATACTAATATTTCAAATGGAATGGCATTTTTGGGATTGGATTACTCGCATAACAACCATCAGTTTTATTTTGAAGGGGGAATAAAGGCCTGGAATAAATATGATTACGATCTTAATATAAACTTTTCAAAATGGAAAACAGGCCTTCGTGAAGTATCTTATAATTATTTTACCCCGGATTTTAGTCTTGGCATTGGATTACAACAGGTTAAGTTGCCAAATTCCTTTTTGTTGAATGAGAGAGGCTGGGGGGTAAGTTTTAACAAGGAGTCCGGATTATATCGGTTTTCAGGGGCTATGGCTTCAGTAACAAAAGATGTTGCCAGAAATGGCAGTTTTTGTGCAAATTGTTTTCTTTATGATATAACCCCTGTTCGGAATCAACCTTTAGGCAATAGTTTTGGAGATACCAATTTTGCATTTGTTTCTTTTGAAAAGGCTAAAGGAGAAAAGGAATCAGCAAGTGATAATGAATATGATGAGTTTAACGATTTTGAAAGTGTCTCTCAAGCTACCTATCCTTCTCTCGAATCATATGGTGGGGTAATTTATTCAGAATTTGGGGGGTATTATGATAACCCGGATATATATCTGGGACTTCATGCCAATTTCTTACTGTTCAATAATGCCCTCTTGTCTGTACAGACAGTGTACCAGGGAGTTAAAGAGAATAGTGCGGTTTTGTATTCAGTTGATGCAGAAAAAGTGATAGAGTGGCAAACAGGAAATTTATCCACACTTCATTTGGGGTATATTGGAAAACTTGATCTGGATGATGGCGCACTGGCTAGTCCTCGTTTTTCAAATTTGTTTTTAGGTGAGGTTTTTAGAATGGATGTAGTAGACATGCCCTTGGTGAATCTAATAGCTAAACATCAAATTGTAGATAAGAAGTTAAGTCTTAAAATACAATATTCACGCCAGATAAAAGGCAAACATATGCACGAATTTGATATGTCTGTTGGGAAATACTTTTTTAATAAGAAGCTGCGAACAACTGTTTTATCTGGGTTAATGAAGTCTGATAATATGGAAGAATATGCCAAACTTGCCCGTTTGGAGTTGAGGGTTTTCTTTTAAAAAATATACAAGATGGATAAATCGAACAGAAGAAAGTTTATAAAAAAAACATTATTGTTTGTTGCAGGATATGGTTTAAGTACACATGTTTTTCAATCATGCTCAGATATCTCCAATCATCAGTTTTCAGTCGACCGATCTCGTTGCACAGCTTGTGGAGATTGTCTTGATGTTTGTTATTATTCTGCTATAGAGCTGGATAGTTTAGCTGAATACAGCATCGATATTGATAAATGTGATGAATGTAAATCGTGCTTAAATGTTTGCGATGTAAACGCAATAACCATTCCCGGAATATCATATACCATTGACAAAGATAATTGTTCTGCCTGTGAAGAGTGCGAAACGGCTTGTCCTGAGCAAGCAATAACCATCACGCCTTCATCAATACAAACAAATTCATATTCTATTTCGGCAAGCAATTGTGTTGGATGTGGTGATTGTATCAGTCAATGTGAAAATGAAGGTAAGGCTATTTCATATGTTGTTTCCAGCTATAGCGTGAATACTTCAAGATGTCATGGTTGTACTTCTCATTGTTCTTCAGTTTGTAGTTATGGAGCAATTTCTTCTGTAAATGGTAAGGCCAGTATTAATACGAGTAAATGTAAAAAGTGTGGTAAATGTTTATCAGCATGCAGGCATAATGCCATATCTAATGCCTATGTAAAAATTGATGCAGCATCATGTACAAGTTGTGGAGAATGCTATAGCGTATGTACTGAGAATGCCGTATTAAAATCGTCATCAGGCACTACTAGTGAATTGGTAGCCTATATATCCCAGGATAAGTGTACCGAATGTGGTGATTGTTTTAATGTTTGTAATGATGATGCAATAATAGTGAATGAAGAAACAGCTATAAATCCAAGCATTGATAATAGTGTTTGTACTTCTTGTGGCGATTGTGTTGTGGAATGCGATGTTCAGGCAGCTATAAATGTAGATTTTGAGCCTGCAAATATTAATACTACTAATTGTATGTTATGTGGTAAATGTGAAGAGGTATGTACTTATGGAGCTATAAGTAGAGGGTGATATAACTGTTATAAAGAATAGAATGTGGCGGATTGTTTTGAGCTTGTTGATGGCATTTGTATTTGTTAATGAGTTGAATTGCTATGCTGTGACTCCCGATAATATTACACTGAAATTTGAGTTTTCGGAAGGTGTAAAGGATGGTTATGTGGTAGGTGATGTATTAAAATGCACATTGATTGTAATTCAAAAAGGAAAGTATTGTGCAGAGGGTGTTCATAAGGTTAAACTCTATGTAAAAGGTTTAAATATCCTGGAAAAAGGACTCTGGAAACAAACATCGGCTTCGGAATGGCATAGACAAGTTTGCCTTGGTTTAAAAGCGAAGAAGAGCGGCTCTGTTCAGCTTACTGCTTATCGCAAAACAGATAAAGGTGAAGTTGTTGAAACAGCGGTTTTTAAAAGCAAATGATTAAAGCCTGCAAAGTGATTTTTTAAATACTTATAGAATGATAAGTGGTAATATAGCAAGTGTTTCAAAGAAACAAAATAGTGATATCAATATAGGTAAATTGGCTATTTGGTTTGTATTATTGGTTTTGGTGGCTGATACAATCTATTCTACCTGGTATGGTATAAACCTCCAAACCAGGGAAAAGTGTGTTATTTATAAATTTATGCCCAGGTGGTTGTTTATGACTTATGAATATCTATTTGAATTGTTTATGGTTGTAATAGCAGGAGCCTTTGCGGGTAGTGTTACAGAAAAATATTTTAAACGATATAAAAAGCTTATTCCCCAAAATCAGGTGACGGCCTTTTTTTATGCTTCGTTAATACCTGTTTGCTCTTGTAGTGCCATCCCATTAATAGAGTCGATGAAACGGCGTTTGAAAATGCGCACTATTATAAGTTTTGTTATGTCAGCGCCTATCTTAAATCCATATGTAATCTATCTGTCATTTTCAGTTATAGGATTTAAATATGGTGTATTAAGGATTTTGGGCGCCTTTGTTGTTTCTATAATTACAGGTATTGTTATGGAGATTGCCCATAAGAAAATGGGAAATAATGCAATTGGTGTATATAACAGTTGTCGCCCAAAAGTGTGTAGTGCTATAAGGGGAGAGGATGTGTATATGAAAACATGGAAAATGGTTTTTGAAATTGCACCGTATGTTTTTATTGCCGGCTTTTTAGGTTTAATACTTGAAATTTCCGGGCCTTTAAAAGTGATAGAGCAATTG
Source organism: Plebeiibacterium marinum (assembly GCF_026013615.1). GTDB lineage: Bacteria > Bacteroidota > Bacteroidia > Bacteroidales > Marinilabiliaceae > Saccharicrinis > Saccharicrinis marinus_A. The sequence continues at coordinate 81,755 of NZ_JAPDPI010000006.1, read as the reverse complement.
CCACTTAATGATCATTTTGTATCGCTGCTTATTTTTACACTGATAGGCACATTTATTTATATGTGCAATGGGGCAGATGTTTTATTTCTGGCTCCACTTCTCAGGTTTACTGATTTAGGTTTAGGCGTGTCTATTGGGTTTTCCCTTTCTGCTACTGCTATTTGCACCACATCGATTATTATGCTGTTTAAGTTTTTAGGAAAGAGATTAACCACAGTTTTGGTTCTTACAGTTTATTTGGTGATCGTGTTGTTTTCTTACCTGTCGGGAATGATTGTTTAATCAGGTTTTTGTCGATAGATTTATTCCGTTTGTCGATTGGATTTAAATAATAGTTTGTACAACCCTATGTTTGTATAGCGTAATAATAAAACAATATTTTAATGTAGTCAATTACGCATTTGTACAATATTAAAATCTAATTTTAAATTCGTCATTATGATAAAATTAACAAGACAAACATTATTGAATTTATTGATGTTAGCAGTTGTTACTGCATTTGGTATAAATATAAAAGCGCAGCCATTAGGGGATGATCAGCATAGAGAACAGCATGGGCCACCCCGATTTCCGGATCAAAAGGAAATTAAAGAAATGGTTAGTAAACTTGCTGAAGAGGTTGGTTTAAACGAAGAACAGACAAGTAGGGTAGAGGAATTATATTTGGCGCATTTTGAGGATGTAAAAACTCAAATGGAAGAAGGAGAGCGACCATCAAGGGAGGATATGGAGCAACAAAAATCAGATTTTGAAAAGAAAGTTAAATCTGTTTTGTCAGAAGAACAAATGGCTAAATATGATGTATTTTTAAAAGAGCACCAAAGAAAAGGTCCTCCAAGGAGATAGAAAGCTTTATATATAAGGCAAAACTCCTTTTTTTGAATAGAATATATGGACAGAGGTTTAAATTAAATATGTTGTAAAAGGTAGCTATAGTAGTTTTTTGCTTTATAGCTACCTTTTTTTATGCGCTGAGCATTTTTACCAATTGAACCAAATATGTAAAATATTTGGGTTTGTCTATAAAACCTTCTCATTTGTCGATTCTGTTTATTTACCGCAAGCAATACATATATTTTTAACATGTAAACAAACGATGGGTTACAGATAATATACAGGAAAAATAGTATAGGCAAGTTATGCTTAGCCTTTTAATAATCAATTTATAAATACATGGGAGCGTTTAATACTAACTTATTTGAGTCGATTGGCCTGGAAGATATGGATCAGGTAAAGCTTATGAACCGCATAGACAAAAAATACTGGTTTCATTCGAAACAGCTTTCCTCTACAATTGAATCTGTTGCCAATAAATATTATTTGCTAAATATTAATGGTAAAAGTTTACTGCCATATTCCACTGTGTATTATGATACTATAGAAAACGAGATGTACACAGCACATCATAATGGTAAGTTAAATCGATATAAAATCAGAAGGCGTAGTTATGTTTCATCAGGTAAAAGTTTTTTTGAAGTAAAATTCAAAAATAATAAAGGGCGGACTATAAAAAAGCGTGTGTCCTCAGAATTCGGGGTCAATAGTTTTTCTGATCGCGACAAGGATTTTATAAACGAAAGTACCCCATACTCTCATCACGATCTGCAAAGTTCTCTTGCCAACAATTTTTACCGGCTTACCCTGGTTAATAAAAACTTTAAAGAGCGGTGTACTATAGATGTGAACCTGAGTTTTAAAAGTGAAGACACAAATGTGGTATTAAATAACTTAGTTATTGTAGAAATTAAGTCAGATGGCCGGTCAAAACTCTCTCCTTTGCAAAAGGCTTTACGTTCGCAGCGAATAAAAACGTCAGGTTTCAGCAAATACTGTATTGGTAGAACAGTTACAGATAACGATTTAAAGAGGAATGCCTTTAAAGGAAAGGTAAGGCAGATCGAGAAAGTGTTAAATGCTAATAATCTATATAATTAACAGGAGTATTTGGGAGTGTCGTGTTTTATACCAATGGTAATAATAATAACCAGGCATTTCTAAACTTTAAAACCATAAGAAATGAAGGGATTTAATTTGATAACAAGTAGTTTGCAAGATAGCATTGTAAACCAGCCAGTGCCAACCAGACTAGAACTTTGGGAAGATGGCTTCCGGTTTTTAGACATAAAAGTTATTAATGTGGTAGATTTTACAGAATTGTTGGTGCGTTTTGTATTCAATACCCTATTGATATTTGTAGTGGTGCACTTTATGTATGCCAAAAATAGTAGAAGAAAGGACTTTTATTTTAGTTATCTATCAATTGGTGTTATTGTATTTTTGCTCAGTTTCCTGCTCAATAGTGTAAAACTTGAATTGGGTTTTGCATTAGGCCTTTTTGCCATTTTCGGCATTATTCGTTACCGAACAGATGCTATTCCTATAAAGGAAATGACCTATTTGTTTATTGTTATTGGTATTTCTGTAATTAACGCACTGGCAAATAAAAAAGTTAGTTATGCCGAATTAATAATAACCAATTCGGTAATCATTTTTGGCTTATGGATTCTTGAAAAACGGTTGATGTTAAAACAAGAAGGCTCTATACGGTTGATCTATGAAAAGATTGAAAACATCCATGCACTAAAAAGTGAAGAGCTGCTTTTTGACCTTAAAGAAAGAACCGGAATTAATATTAAGCGTTACGAAATACAAAAGATTGACTTCTTAAAGGATGTGGCCGAAATCATACTGTATTTTAATGTAAATGGAAAAGATAAGAAGTTATCTGAGTAGAACAGGGTATTAAGACTAAATTATAGAAACAAATGGATAAAGTTCATAAAAAAATAAGGATGCTATTTTTAATAGCTATTCTATTCATTAATGTGATTGCTTTTGCACAGGATGTAGAGAATGAATATCAAACACGTACTGCGTTTGAACTTGCATTTAAACCTGTAAAGAGAGTAAAGCTTAGTATAACTCCCGAATTTCGTTTTGACGAGAATTATGCCTTAGATAAATCGTTGATTGAAGGAGAAGCAAGTTACAAAGCTATGAAAATGCTTACTTTTTCCGGTTCTTACCGGTTTATAGCCAATCAGCGCGAAACTAAAGATACCGAGTATCTTAACAGGTATGCATTGGGTGCTTCTCTGGAGAAGAAAATCAAAAAGTTTGAGACGTCATTTCGTTTGCGCTATAGCAACTATTCGGATGATGATGGGGAGGAAAATGATTTTATGAGATACAAACTTTCCTTGAAATATGATATTCCAAAATGTAAGGTAACTCCTTTTGTAGCCTGGGAGGTATTTCAGCAGCTTTCAAATTCTGAAATGTATAAAAATCGCTTTGCTTTAGGGTTTGATTATAAGTTATTTAAAAAGAACTCTGTGGGAATTGATTATAAGTTTGATTATTACAACAATGAATATCTGAACAAACACATAGTTAGTATAGGATATAAACTAAAGTTTTAAAAAAATAAAATCTACAATTATGAAACAGTATAATTTTTTAATAGGCCTTATTATTGCTTTGGCCCTGGTTTTAAATAGTTGCCATAGAGATGCCGATTCAATAAGCGGTAATATTGAATCAATTGACGATGATGATGATATTGATAATGACGATGACGAGGATGAAGATGATAGCAATCTGGTATTGGATGATCTTGGAAATATGGAGGGGCATGAAGATGAGGCGGATTATACCTGGGATATCAACGATGTAAATTCTATTGTGTTAAATGGGAGTACCATTACAGTAACCGGGGAAGGAGCTGAAGTTAATGGTAGTGTGGTAACTATTATTTCTGCAGGTACATATGATATTTCCGGAGATCTGGATAACGGACAGGTTATAGTAAATACAGAGGATGAATCTACTGTTCGTTTAATACTAAACAGCGTTGACATAACTTGTTCAAACAATGCAGCGCTTTATGTGCAAAAATCAGAAAAAACTGTAATAATTCTGGCTGAAGAAACGACAAACTATATTACAGATGGCAGTTCTTATAGTTCTGCGGAAGAAGATGCTAATGCAGCAGTTTTTAGTAAGAGTGACTTATCTATTTATGGGAATGGTGCCCTTGTGGTAAATGGGAAGTATAATGATGGTATTACAAGTAAAGATGGGTTGATTATTGGTAATGGTAATATAACGGTTAATTCAGTTGATGATGGGATTCGGGGAAAGGATTATCTTATAATAAAAGGAGGGGATATAAATATTAATTCGCAGGGAGATGGAATAAAGTCAGATAATGAAAACAGCCTGGCCAAAGGTTATATTTCAATCGAAAGTGGAACGGTTGAAATAGAAGCTGGTGGGGATGGTATCCAGGCCCAAACAGATGTTTTGGTTTTTGGAGGAGAAATTAATATAACCACAGGTGGAGGGAGCAGTGCTTCTCTTGGATATGATGAATCTGCTAAAGGGATAAAATCAGGAGTAAGCACATTGGTTTATGATGGCGTTTTATCAATAAATGCTGCCGATGATGGTATGCATTCTAATGGTTTCCATAAAATATATGCCGGCGTATTTGAAATAGCCTCCGGTGATGATGGTATTCATTCTGATTATGATTTGGATATTGAGGATGGCGATATATTTATTACAAAATCGTATGAAGGACTTGAAAGTTCCCTTGGTAGTATCACTTTAAATGGAGGTAATATTAACGTGGTATCCAGTGATGATGGTATCAATGTTTCGGCAGGAGGCGATTCGGGCTTTGGAGGACGCAAAAGTACAAGTGTTACAGAAAGTGAGTATGCTTTAAATATAAATAATGAGGCCTATGTTTATGTAAATGCTAGTGGAGATGGATTGGATTCAAACGGAAATATTTATATTACAGGTGGTACAGTTTTGGTTAATGGACCAACTTCAAATGGAAATGGGGCATTGGATTATGACCGTACCTGTGAGGTTAGTGGTGGTACACTTTTGGCTATTGGTTCATCAGGTATGGCTCAAGCACCTGGTTCGTCATCGTCGCAGTATAGTGTAAAAGTCAATTTCAGGAATACGCAGTCAGCCAGAACTGTATTTCATATAGAGGATGAGTCTGGCGAAGGTATCTTTACATATAAATCAGCCAAGTCGTTTCAATCTATTGTATTTTCATCACCCAAACTCGAAAAAGGAGTACAGTATAAACTTTATACAGGTGGAAGTTCAACCGGAACAGAGACAGATGGCTTGTACGAGGGTGGAAACTATACTCCGGGATCGGTTTATACAGAATTTACAATATCAAATATTGTAACCAGTATTTATTAATCCAATTTTCATTAATATATTTCGGAGTTTTTATAAATTATACTTCACAATGCATTTTTAATGCATTGTGTTGGTTTTTATACATCAAACAAAGTTTAGACTATAAGATTCAGTTATGATATTTAAAATAAAAAAGAAAATCAAAAACCGCTCATGGAATGTACAACTAGTTATTGTGGTATGCATGTGGCTACTTGTAATACTGGTTCCTGTGTTAGCAGGTGATTTTGAGGACAAAACAAACTGGGATCTTATATTTAAAATGTGGAAAGAGCATGCATTGGTTTTTGTCATGTTTTTAGTTAACCGTTTTTTGCTGTTGCCAAAACTGTTGTTTAAAGGTAAAAGACTTTTTTATGCATTGGCATTGGCACTTGTTTTTCTTTGTGGGAGCTATACGTTATATTTGGTTAGTTCTTCAAACTTTAAGCATTTTAAAGAAGTGCGCAGGGAAATCCCGCAACAAGGACCCCCTCTTGAATACAGGGAACCACCTGTTTTTGACGGTAAATCAATTATGCCACCTTTACATCATGAAAAAGATGGGCATAGGAATTTTGCCTTTCCATTTGCTAACATTCTGATATTGTCAATTCTTATTTTGGGTTTTGATACCGGACTGGTTTTTTCTCAAAAATGGATCATATCAGAAAAAAACAAAGCCTTGCTCGAAAAAGAAAACATAGAAAATAAAATGGCGTTTCTGCAAAATCAGATTAGTCCACATTTTTTTATGAATACCCTTAATAATATTCATGCATTGGTAGATATAGATACAGAAGAAGCTAAGGAGTCCATAATTAAGCTTTCCAGGATGATGGGGTATATGCTTTATGAATCAAAAACTGAAAAAATACCTTTGCAAAAGGAAATGGATTTTATAAAAAGCTATATTGAGTTAATGAAAATCCGTTTTACAGATACTGTTGAAATTATATTAGATGTTCCTGATAAACTTCCTGCAGTTAATATACCACCATTGTTAACCATTTCATATATTGAAAATGCATTTAAGCATGGAATTAGTTATAATGAAAATTGTTTTATACGCATTTCCTTTTCGTTTGACAAAGGGAGGATGGTTTTTGATATTATTAATAAAATATATGAGCGTAAAGGAAACGTCGGCAACTCAGGTGTAGGAGTGGAAAATACAAAAAACAGGTTGGATTTGATATATGGAAATAACTACAAACTGGAAATAGGTAAATTGCCTGATGAAAACTTATTTGCGGTTAATTTAAATGTACCATTATGATTACATGTATTGCCATTGATGATGAGCCATTGGCTTTAAGACAAATAGAAGGATATATAGAAAAAACTCCTTATCTGCAGTTAGTAGATAAGTTTTCGAACGCCATTAAAGCATTAGAATTTCTTCAGGATAATTCGGTGGATTTGATGTTTGTGGATATTAACATGCCTGATTTAACCGGGCTGGAATTTGTTGAGTCCTTATCCAATCCTCCAAAGGTGATTTTTACTACAGCCTATCGAGAATATGCATTCGAGGGTTTTAAGGTAGACGCAGCTGACTATCTGGTAAAGCCTATTAGTTATTCTGATTTCTTAAAATCGGTAGATAAAACTCGCGATAGGTATTTTACATCGAAGAAAGCGGTGGAAACCATTGAAAATAATGATCAGTTCCTTTTTATAAAATCAGAGTACAAAATAGTTAAAATAGAGTTTCGCTTAATTAAGTACATCGAAGGGATGAGGGATTATGTGAGGATCCACCTTGAAAATCAAAGTCCTGTAATGGCTTTAATGGGAATGAAAAAAATGGAAAAGTTTTTGCCTGCCGATGATTTTATGAGGGTTCACCGTTCCTATATTGTCAACCTTAAAAAGATCACCACAATTGAAAGAGCCCGGATTATATTTGATGATAAAGTTTATATACCAATTAGTGATCAGTATAAAGATACTTTTCAAAAATTCTTGGATGAAAACTTCTTAAAATAGAATGAAGGTTAGGTAAAAAGTATTGGTCGCCCTGCAAAAAAAAATATTGACATGGTTAATACTATATAAAAAGATTTTCCCTATTAATAATATCAATGGGTTGAAATTCCATTTTTTCGGGAACAGTGTGGTGAACCAGATAACTGAATAATCTCTTAAAGGTTTTCTCAGCTTGATCAATAGGGCGCTGGCTAATTAAGAAATCAATAATCCCATCTTCTAAATACTGTGCGTTTTTTTCGAATACTTCGTATCCAATTAAAAATTTATCTTCAAGCTTTCTGTCTTTTAAGTATTCAGCAATAACAAAAGTTCGGGCACTGGAAACCATTATTCCACCTATGTTTTTGTTGTTGTTGAAAACGGTGTCAAGCTTGCTGTAAATCCCTTTTTTATCGCCACTGGGTACTTCAACCGATATCTTTAGCCCTTTGTTTTTACCAGAATCCATGAAGTAACTCATAAAACCCTGGTTTCTTAGGTTAAGGTGGATTACGTTATCAAGGTCTTTTGCAATGTTAACAATCAAAATATCCTTTTCCGTATCTACGCCAACATCCATAATGCTTGCAGCAACACGACCTCCTTTTCTGCCGTCCTCACCAATAAAAGTAAGTGCATTTGTGTTTTGAATATTCGTATCAATAAATGCATAGGGGATATTCATGTCGTCTAGTTTGTGACACAATTCCAATGTTTCGTTTTTTAATATTGGTGCCAATATAACGCCATCAGGCTTCCATTCTACCAATTGAGATGCATTCTTCATAAAATCCATAGCACTGTGCATCTCGTAGTTGAAATAGTTTACCTTAACTATAAAAGGAGCTACAGTTTCAAGAGCCTGTTCAATGCCAAGAGGATGCATATTCCAGAAATGGTTATTTCCGGAGCTTTGAGGAATCATCACGGCAATTTTATATGAGGTTGGAGATTTTAAAGCACGGGCAGCTATATTGGGCTGATAGTTCATTTGCTTGGCAATTTTCAGCACCTTTTCTCTTGTTTCAGCTTTAACCTCTCCTCTGTTATGGAGTACGCGATCAATTGTGCCAATTGAAACACCTGCTTTTTCTGCTATATCCTTTATCCTGGTTTTTTTTGTCGGCATTTTCTGTTGGTGACTTTTGTAAAGAAATATAATTGCCTGGCAAGATTTTTCTTGCCAGGCGTGCAAAAATAATGTTTTATGCTGTGATAGGTTTATAATGAGGAACCAAAGCTTTCATTATAGCCCACCCAATTAAATATGCAACGGCACAAATTGAGAAAATAATGAAATAACCGGCTTCAATTCCTTGGAAACCCATGAATTTCATATTGGTATTTGCAGCAAAATCAAATAAAACACCCGAGCCCTTATTGATACAGAATGACCCTAAACCTCCTGCCATACCACCAATACCAGTAATTGTAGCAATGGATGATCTTGGGAACATATCTCCTGTTGTGGAGAAAATATTTGCAGACCATGCCTGGTGAGCAGCTCCGGCAATACCAATAATAATGATTGGGAACCAGTATGAATATGAACCAAGAGGTTGTGCTAATAATGCCAATAATGGGAAGAAAGCAAATATAAGCATAGCTTTCATCCTACCAGCATAAGGATTCATACCCTTTTTCTCTACAAAATATGTTGGCAACCAGCCTCCAATTATGGATAATAATGTAATGGCATAAAGGGCAAATAACAAAAGCTGAGCCATGCCACTATCAGATGTTAAACCGTACACATCACTTAAGTATGCAGGTGTCCAAAATAAGAAGAACCACCAAACTCCATCAGTCATAAATTTACCCATGATAAATGACCAGGTTTGTTTGTATTTAAAATTGTCAAGGAAAGATAATTTTAGATCTTCGTTTGCTGATTCAACATGGCTGTTTTCTTCTGCTTGATCCTGATTAATATAATCAAGCTCTGCCTTATTTACTTTTGGATGTTCGTGTGGCTTTTTATACATAAACTGCCAAAATCCCATCCAGATGAAGCCCAATGCACCTATGATGATAAATGCCATTTCCCATCCAAATTTTGATGCAATTAACGGGATTGTTATGGGTGCGGCTAATGCACCTACAGTTGCCCCCGCATTAAAGATACTTGTAGCATATGCCCTGTCCTTCTTTGGGAAGTATTCTGCTGTTGTTTTAATTGCTGCTGGGAAGTTACCTGCCTCACCAATGGCTAATACCAAACGAGCGAATATAAACAACACAACACTTACGTTTATTACTTTGGATATGTTGCCAACGTGTTCAATGGCTTCTTTTGCTCCTTCAAATCCAACGAACCATTGTCCTGCAACAATTCCGGAAGTGGCAATACCACAAAAGGCATGTAATACAGCACCAACTGACCATACGCCAATGGCCCACATAAATCCTTTTTTTGTATCCAACCAGTCAACGAACCTACCTGCTACCAGAAGGCCGATGGCATAAAATACAGAAAAAAGAGCTGTGATGTTTCCATAGTCACTGTTTGTCCAATGAAACTCAGGGGCTATAAAATCCTTCCAGGTCAGCGAAAGCACCTGGCGATCCATGTAGTTTACAGTTGTTGCAAAGAATAATAACGAACAGATAGCCCATCTGTACTTCGTCATATTCTCCTTAATTTGTTTTGTAGACATCAATTTGTGTTTTGTTAAATTAATAATTAATTCAGATTGTTATTTTAAGCTTCTTCTAATTCCTAATTCCAAACCTCTGATCTCCGCCAACCCTTTCATCCTTCCGTATAAGGAGTATCCTGGATTGTTTTGCTGACCAATATCCCCTAACATTTGGTTACCATGGTCAGGACGAACAGGGATAGAGAAATCTCCTCTGCCTTCAGCTTTCCTTCTGTCTTCTTCGAGTACAATTGTTTTTAATACTTCATAAATATCAACATCACCATCAAATAAAAGGTCTTCGTTAAAATTATGGTCTGTATCACGGCTAACGTTACGCAGGTGGGCAAAATTTATTCTGGGAGCCAGTTCTTTTGCCATAACCGATAAATCATTAAAATATCCGGCACCCCATGAACCAGTACAAAGAGTAACTCCATTTGAAATAGAGTCAACCGTGTTGATAATATTTTTTGCATCGTCTAAAGTACTAACTACACGAGGTAAACCTAATAATCCCCATGGTGGATCATCAGGATGGATCGCCATTCTAACTCCAGCCTCCTCTGCAACAGGAATAATTGCTTTAAGAAAATCTTCCAGGTGTTTTTTTAACTTTGCATCATCAATATCAGCATATGCATCCAAAACCGATTGAAATTGTTCTAGAGTGTAGCTTTCTTCTGCGCCAGGAAGACCTTTGATAACATTATTTGTTAATACTTCTTTGCCTGCATCATCAAGGTTCTCAAAGTATTCTTTTGCTTCTTTTTGGATTTTTTCTGTGTAGTCGTTTGCTGCATTTGGTCTTTTTAATAAATAGATATCAAAGGCAGCAAATACTTTCTGTTGATATATTAAGGCAAGTGATCCGTCCTGGGTGCTATGATTAAGGTTGGTACGTGACCAATCTAAGACAGGCATAAAATTGTAGCATATGGTTTTAATGCCTAGCTCACCAAGGTTTTTAATTGATTCTTTATAGTTTTCAATATACAATTGCCAGTCGCCAGTCTGTTTCTTTATGTCTTCGTGCACAGGTACACTTTCAACAACCGACCAGCTAAGCCCTGCTTCTTCGATCATTTTTTTTCTGGCAAGAATCTCTTCTTTTGTCCATATCTCACCATTTTTAATATGGTGAAGAGCTGTTACAATTCCCGTTGCACCAGTCTGTTTTATATCATTTAACGTGATACGATCATTAGGACCGTACCAACGCCACGTTTGTTCTATAGCCATGTTTTTAAGCTTAATTCAATAGTCGAAACTACTGATTTGTTTAATGTTATCTATGATTTCAAGAGTTTGATTGTCTATAATAATAACCAAAGGCAATAAAAATAGAAAAAAAACACTTATTTCAGCTTTTATGCTTATTTCATTTATGATTATACTCCGGAATATGCACTAAATCCACCATCTACAGGTACTACAACACCAGTAATGAAATTAGACCAATCAGAAAGAAGGTACATCAATGTTCCACATAATTCTTCAGGCTCTCCATATCGTTCCATTGGAGTGTTTCTTATGATTTTTTCTCCACGAGGGGTCGCTTCACCAGTTTTTTCGTCAATTAGCAAAAAGCGGTTTTGGTTTGTCAAAAGGAATCCTGGAGCTATAGCATTAACCCTTATTCCGGTTTTGGCAAAATGAACGGCCAACCATTGAGTAAAGTTGTTTATTGCTGCTTTTGCAGCTGAATATGCCGGGATTTTTGTTAGAGGCGTGTAAGAATTCATAGAGGATACGTTTATTATCGATCCAGCTTTTTTCTCTAACATGTCTTTGGCAAAAACCATTGAAGGAAGTAAAGTTCCCTGGAAATTTAGAGCAAAAACTTTATCAAAACCTTCCATCTGTAGACCAAAGAAGGTGTCTTCAAGTTTGTCAAATAGATCTTCTGTTAAAAACTCTGCTTTTGTGGTAGCAGAAGCTGCATTACCTCCAGCACCGTTAACCAAATAGTCGACAGGACCTAATGTTTTATTGATTTCTTCTTTTGCATTTTCTAATGAAGCTTTATCCAATACATTGGCAGAAAGACCTATTGACTTTGTTCCAAATTCTTGAGTTATTTCTGATGCAACTTTTTCAGCCGCTTCCAGGTTCAAGTCTAGAATTGCTGTTTTTACACCTTGAGAAGCCAGGCTTTTTGCCATAGTTGAGCATAGTACTCCACCGCCTCCGGTAATTACAGCTACTTTGTCTTTTAAATTTAAGGGAATCATATTGTTACGATGAATAAACAGCATTGTATTGATTTGGTATTCAATATTATGCTATTTGTAGTTTTATAGTTATAAGTTTTATATGCAATAGATAAGAGTTTTAACAAAGATCATTTGCTTATTATCTCTTATCTATAGTAGTTTATTTTCTGGCTGCTTCTACATTAGCCATAAGTTCCTTAACAACTTCAGTTAGGGCATTCCAGTCTTTATTTGCCATAACTTCTTTAGGGAATAATTTGGATCCCATGCCTACACAGGTAACACCTGCATCAAACCATTTTTCCAGGTTTTCTTTCGAAGTATCCACTCCTCCGGTAGGCATAATATCCGTCCATGGCATTGGAGCTTTAACGGCTTTAACAAACGACGGACCTCCAACCTCAGAAGCAGGGAAACATTTAACCAAATCAGATCCTAATTCCTGTGCTTTGTTGATTTCGGATATAGTTCCACATCCTGGTGACCACATTACCTTTCTGCGGTTACAGATTTTAGCCATGTTTTCATTCAGTAGGGGAGAAACAATGAAGTTTGCACCCAACTGGATGTATAAGGCAGTGGTTGCTTCTTCTACAATCGATCCTGCACCTAAGATCATGCCAGGTAGGTTTTCAAGCGCATATTTGTTTAATTCGCCAAAAACTTCATGTGCAAAATCACCTCGGTTTACAAACTCAAAAACGCGGATACCGCCATCATAACATGATTTAAGCACCGCTTTGCATACATCGATATCTTTGTCAAAGAAAACAGGAACCACACCTGTTTCTTTCATAGCCTGAAATACTTCTAATTTTGAATATTTAGCCATTTTATTTAGGTTTTTAAATAAAAGGTTTGGGTAACTGAATGATTGAAATATCTATTCCCCTTACCATTTACCATGTGTTTATTTTAAAAATATAAAAGATGGCAGATTGAAGATCTAAATCCAGAGGTGTTGATGAAAAAGTTTTTTTGTGCCCGGAAAACTTCACCAATACATTATATCTAACAATCTACCATCAAAGAAAAAATGAAATATCATTAAAGCGTTCAAAAACAAAAGTTGCTTCAAATATATATTTGATTTTAAAAGGTACGTTTACGCTATTAAAATCGGTTAAATTTTTCAAAAACTTTTATAAGACACATATTTGGATATACCTTGACTCAACCTTGTTTCTGAACAGCTTTTATTTTTTATCTTGATACTCTTCCTGATGCATCTCCACCCATTAACTTCTCTACTTCTTCCACTGTTGCCAGGTTGTAGTCACCGTAAATGGTATGTTTTAAGCATGATGCAGCAGTTGCAAATTCCAAAGCTTTTTGGTCGTCACCTTCATAGGTTAATAATCCATAGATTAATCCACCCATAAACGAGTCACCACCACCCACTCTGTCAACTATATGAGTGATGTTGTAATCAGCGGCTTTAAAAAGTGTTTTGCCATCATAAAGCACTCCCGACCAGGTATTATGGTTGGCATTTACTGAACCACGAAGCGTTGTGATTACTTTTTTAACTCTTGGGTATTTAGCCATTATTTGTTGAGAAACACTTCTGTATGCTTCAGCTTCGACATGACCTCCGGTAACGTCCACGCCTTCAGGTTTGATACCTAAAACCATTTCTGCATCTTCTTCATTTCCAAGTACAATATCACATCCTGCAACTAATTCAGGCATTACCTCATTAGCTGTTTTACCGTATTTCCAAAGGTTCTTACGGTAGTTAAGGTCTGTTGATACAGTAACACCTAAACGGTTTGCAACCTGAATGGCTTCAAGACAAGCGTCTGCTGCACCTTGAGATACGGCAGGCGTAATCCCTGTCCAATGAAAGAAATCAGCATCTTTTAGCACTTCTTCCCAGTTTACCATTCCCGGTTTAATCTGAGAAAAAGCAGAATAAGCTCTATCATAAACAACTTTACTTGCACGTGCTACAGCTCCGGTTTCTAAATAGTACGTACCTAATCTATCACCCCCATAAACAACGTTATCCATATTAACGGAATGCTTAAGCATATCCATTTTGCACGCTTTAGCTATATCGTTTTCTGGTAAACGGGTTACAAATGAAACATCTACTCCGTAATTAGCCAGTGATACTGCTACATTGGCCTCACCACCACCAAAAGAGGCGTTAAACGATGTAGCCTGAGAAAAACGTTGGTACCCCGGAGTTGCAAAGCGAAGCATGATTTCTCCAAAGGTTACTACTTTTTTTGCCATTGTTTATTTATTATATAATTATTAAAAATTAAAATATGCTTTTGCATTGTTGTATGAGAACCCTTCCACTACTGTTTTCAAGATTTCTTCATCATTAGGTATTAATCCTTTTTCTACCTGGTTTCCGATAAAATTACAAGCTATTCGTCTGAAATATTCATGACGTGGGTATGAAAGGAAACTTCTTGAATCAGTTACCATTCCAATAAAGCGACTTATTAAGCTTAATACGGAAAGATCTTCCAGATGGCGTTCCATTCCTGTCTTTTGATCAAGGAACCACCATGCAGCCCCATAGGTTACTTTTCCAAACGTAGTGCCATCGCTGAAGTTTCCACACATAGTCAATAGCATCTCATTATCGGCAGGGTTTAAGTTATATAGGATTGTCTTTGCCAATTGATCTGTGCTGTCAAGGTGATTCAGAAATTGTGACATCTTTAAAGCGGGCTGTGGATCATTGATTGAATCAAAACCTGTATCAGCCCCGAGACTATTAAACATCCTGGTATTATTGTTTCTAAGTGCACCCACATGGAATTGTTGAACCCACCCTCGCTTATGGTTCATTTTGCTTAGTTCGGCCATTACTGCTGTGCAGTATTTTTCTTTTTCTTCTATCGTTAATGATTTACCATCTAAGGCTTTTTTAAAGATAGTGCTTGCCTCGTCATTTGTGTATGGTGCAAAGAAAAAGCGATCCGGCCCACTGTCGGAAACACGGCATCCCACTTCATGAAAGAATTCATGTCTCTTATCCAGAGCATCAATTAATTCTGCATATGTTGTAATTGAAATATCTGCTGCTTTACCAAGTTTTTCAACATACAATTTAAATGCTTCCGCATCTTCTGTTTTTAGTACGTTGTCAGCCCTGAATGAAGGTAATACCTTAATTTCAAATCCTTCTTTTTTTAATTGGAGGTGATATTCAAGAGAATCAGCCGGATCATCAGTGGTTCCAACCATTTCAACATTCATCTTTTTCATTAAACTCCTGGTGCTGTACTCGGGAGTCTGAAGCATTTCCTGAGTTTGGTTGTATATTTTATCTGCGTTTTTGGGAGATAAAAGTTCATATATATCAAAATACCGGGCCAGTTCCAAATGAGTCCAATGGTATAGAGGATTTCCAACTGTGTAAGGCACCGTTTCTGCCCATTTTAAAAATTTCTCTTTATCTGTAACATTTCCAGTACAAAACTTTTCTTCAACTCCATTAATCCTCATTGCTCTCCACTTATAATGGTCGCCTCCGAGCCACATATCTCCCAGATTGGGAAAGCTTTTATTTTCAGCTATTATTTTGGGATCAAGATGACAGTGGTAGTCAATGATTGGTTTGTCTGCAGAATATTTGTGGTAGATTTCCTGAGCAGTTTTGCTTTCTAATACAAAATTTGGATTAATAAAGTTTTTTGATTCCATCATTAAATATGTATGTTATATTACCGTTAACGAACACGAAATTACATAACATTTTTTTAATAGCAAATTTTTTAACATTTACTTTGGCTGATATAAAGATTGTAGTTGCTTTGAGAATGGGTGTAAGATGCACATTGTTAGATTGTAATGTATTTTGAATGTATGGAATATCAGGTATGAGATATTTTGCATTGTATTGTTTTGTAATGGTCTTATATCAATGTTTAATCATATAAAAGTGAAAATAGCGTTAAAGTACACGGTAATGTATAATGGGGGTATTCATATTTTTTTATTTAAAAATAAGACTATGTTCTATTGCGGAAGGGATGTATTTGTATTAATTACAATATTCATTATCAAAATCCTATATTCGCAAAAAAAATATTAAATGAGACATATAATAGAGGGTCTTAAAAAAACACTGTCATTACTTCAGTTGGAAAAACAGGAAGACTTAAACCAATATAAACTTAAAATGTCAGGCGCTAGTATTGTAGAGCGCAGGAAAGAAGGGGTGTGCTGGTATCCATTACAAGTGGAACGTACAAAATTTGACACAGGTGAGAGGTTGTTGGTTAAGGTTTTGCGTTCTAAAGAGCATCATCAAGCTCATCTTTTCCAGTCTGGAAAGTTGGTTTCGTTGTTTTCTAATGCAGGTAATAATAATGAGCACCAACACGCAGTTAACGGGGTTGTAAATCAGGTGCGTGATCATTGGATGATGATAACCCTAAATGTGGATGAAGAACCCAAATGGTTGAGGAATGGCAATATTGGTGTTCAATTGTTGTTTGACGAGAATTCCTATATAGAAATGGAGCGTGCATTGAAGATAGTAATGCAGCCACAGGATGAACGCCTGGAATATTTAAGAGGGATTTTGTTAGGAGAGGAAGAGGGCTTGATTTTGGTGAGGGAGAAAATTGTTGTTTCCGGATTAAATATCAGCCAAAATGAAGCTCTGAATAGTATAGTCAATGCCAGGGATGTAGCTGTTGTTCATGGGCCTCCAGGAACAGGTAAAACAACAACATTAGTAGAGGGGGTATGTCATACTGTTAGAGAAGAAGGACAGGTTTTGGTTTGTGCTCCTAGTAATGCAGCTGTTGATCTTTTGTCTGAAAAACTCGGTGAACGAGGGTTGAATGTGGTTCGGATTGGTCATCCAGCAAGAGTAACCGAAGAAAATCTTTTAAAAACACTGGATGCTAAAATTGCACATCATAATAATTTTAAGGACTTAAAAGCTGTAAAAAAGCAGGCCGAGGAATGTTATCAATTGGCCATAAAATACAAACGGAATTTTGGATATGAGGAAAGGAATCAAAGAAGGCTGTTGCTTCAAGAATCAGGAAAACTAAAGAAAGAAGCTGAGCATCTTGAGTTTTATATTATAAATGATATATTGTCAAATGCACAGGTGATTGCATCTACCATGGTTGGAGCTTCAAATTATCAAATCCGCGACAGGAAGTTCAAAACTGTTTTTATTGATGAAGCGGCTCAGGGATTGGAACCAGCTACATGGATACCTATAACCAAGGCGCAAAGGGTTGTTTTTGCAGGTGATCATTTTCAATTGCCTCCTACCATAAAATCATATGAGGCTGCACAATCCGGATTAGCAGAAACCCTTTTTGAAAAGGTTATAAAGCGTAACAATGTAGGAGTTATGCTTCGGGAACAATATCGGATGAACGAAGATATTATGATGTTTTCCAGTCGATATTTTTATGATGATAAATTGATTGCCAGTGATTGTGTTGGTGATTGGAAGCTTTTTGAAGAGGATTTGGCTATGGAGTTTATAGATACTGCTGGATGTGGATATTTTGAGGAGATGGATTCTGAAACCAAAAGCTCTTTTAACCAGGAAGAGTGCGAGGTGCTGATGAAACATTTCAGAATTTATTTTAATTCGTTAGAACATATGGGTGTTAGCAAAGGAATATCAGTAGGAGTGATCTCGCCTTATAAAGCTCAGGTTGTATTAATGCAGGATTGTTTTAAAGATATAGAAGGAGAGTTTGAGTATCTGGATTTAAATCTTTCTGTAAATACGATCGATTCATTTCAAGGACAGGAAAGGGATGTTGTTTATATTAGTTTGGTGCGTTGTAATGAAAAGGGTGATATAGGGTTTTTATCTGATATTCGAAGAATGAATGTTGCCATAACACGGGCAAAAAAGAAACTGGTGGTAATTGGAGATAGTGCTACAATTGGCCAGCATCCGTTTTATAGCTCATTTTTGGATTATGTGAATGAAAAAAATGCCTATCGGAGTGCTTTTGAATTTATGGGTTATTGAATTGAAGGATAAAATGTTTTTGTCATTGCAAGCGTTTTATTTCGGCTTTTATCTGATAGAATTACATATGCTGTCATTTGGCGAAAAATCACCTATGGAATTAAAATGATTTAGTATTTTTGCAGGGTTTTAAAAGTTAAGGAGAATAAATATTACACTATGGATGAAAATATCGCGATAGTTGTTCCGTGTTATAATGAAGAAACCAGACTTCCCAAAAATGATTTTATCAGGTTTTTAAATGAAACAAGTCAGTGTAAAATTGTGTTCTCTGATGATGGATCAAGGGATAATACGCTTAAGGTACTGGAAGAAATTAAAGAGACAGCCCCTAATAGGGTGTATATAAATTGCCTGAAGAAAAATGGAGGCAAAGCTGCTGCTGTTCGTGATGGAGTATTGTATTGTTACAACCAAAACCTTGACTTTGAAAAAATTGCCTTTTTGGATTCTGATTTGGCAACATCTTTAAAAGAATGCCTTAAAGTAAGCAAGCGAATAAAAAAGAACATTGTTTTTTCTTTTGGTTCAAGAATTCAAAAGATTGATAATCGTATTGATAGAAAATTGTATAGACACATAATAGGCAGAGGCATAGCAACTGTAATATCAATAATTCTTGATATGAATGTTTATGATACCCAATGTGGATGTAAGGTGTTTAGACGAGATTTGGCTCAGTTTATTTTTAAAGATAGTTTTATTTCCAGGTGGTTGTTTGATGTTGAGTTGTTTTTTAGGATAAAGCATCATTATAAAGGAAAAAAAATGAGAAAAATCGCCCGGGAAATTCCATTGAAGGCGTGGATTGATAAGGATGAGTCCAAGGTTAAATTTTCCTATTCAATAAAATTGTGGTATGATTTATATAAGATAAACAAAAAATATAATGCAAAAACTATCTCAAATGATAAACGATAAGAAGTTTTACCGCAACAGCCTTATTGGTATACTATTGTTGCGTTTACTGCTTAATGCCATATTGCCATTAATGGATAAAACAGAGGCAAGATACGGAGAAATAGCAAGGTTGATGTATGAAACAAATAATTGGATTACTCCCCAGATTGATTATGGTGTTCCTTTTTGGGCCAAGCCTCCTTTAAATACATGGTTGTCAGCTTTAAGTATGAAATTATTTGGGGTGAATGAATTTGCAGTTCGTTTTCCTGCATTTATCTTATGTGTTCTTATCGTTTTAATAATAGGAAAAGCAGTTAAGGATAAGGGGATGAGTCTATTGGTTTCTGCATTTGTAATGTTTACACTTCCCCAGTTCATGCTTCATGCCGGTGTGGTTTCAACAGATACAAGTTTGTTGCTGGCCATAACATTAGTAATGATAGGCTTTTGGAAACAAATAATTAGTGAAAAGACTAATGTGTGGGGATACTTGATGTTTGCAGGGGTAGGGTTAGGATTGTTGGCAAAAGGGCCTATTGTGTTGATATTAACAGTTCCACCAATATTTGTATGGGTATTGTGGTTTAAGGAATGGAAAAACCTTTTTTCAAGAATCCCTTGGGTGTTGGGATTGCCTCTTGCTGCATTGATAGCTGTTCCATGGTATATTTTGGCAGAAAAACATAGTGAGGGTTTTATTGATTATTTTATAGTAGGCGAGCACTTTAAACGCTTTTTTGATTCGTCGTGGACAGGAGATAAATATGGTTTTCCAAAGCAACAGCCGTTGGGGATAGTTTGGTTGTTTCTTTTGGGAATGGCTTTTCCTTGGGTACAGATAGTAATTTCAAAACTTTGGATTAACAGGAAGGTTGCTATTAAGGATAGATGGGTTTTCTTTTTAACGGGATGGTTGTTGTTTACTCCGTTGTTCTTTACGGTTTCAAAAAGTTTGATACATACTTATGTATTGCCAGTTATGCCTCCTATAGCATTGTTGGTAGTCCATTATTGGAATGAGATTAGAAGAAAGAAAACAAATATAATTATTAGCCTGATTGTTCCGGTTCTTGCTTCATTGGCTTTGGTGTTAGGTATGGTTAATAATAATTTAGAGCAATTCAGTAACACTGATAAATATATTATAGAATCGCAAGGGGAGTTGGATAGACCGCTTTATTATCTGGGTAAAAAGAGCTACTCTAGTCAGTTTTATAGTAATGGAAAAGTGCAAAATATAACTTATGACGAGTTAAGGGATAAAATGACTTTAAAGGATTCTTTTTATGTAATTATAAAAGATAAAACGTTGAAAAGAAATCCGGAATATGAATTATGTGGTTTGAAGGAGCTGGATGCTTCAAGGAAAAATCGGATTTATAGTTTTAGTGTAGATTGATATAAGAATTTATAAAGGAGTGTAAGAGCATAAAAAAAGGGAAACTCATCAGGGTTTCCCTTTTATATTTTATAGCTATCTGTAAAATAGCTTAACGTATCTTAAAACAGTTTTTATTTATTAACCTGGAAAGTAGCATTTCCTTCTTTAATAAATCCAACAATTTGGTTTGCAGCTGCTACACCGGCATTGATGTTAGCTTCAGCAGTTTGAGCACCCATTTTTTTAGGTGTAAAGAAGTATCTTCCTTCAAACGCTGCGTATTCATCTTTGTTATCAGGAGCAATATCTGAAATATATGAGAAATCAGCTCTTTCGTTCATTAGCTTGATCATGTCAGCTTCGTGGATAACCTCTTTACGAGCAGTGTTAACCAAAACAGCGTTAGCTGGCATTTTTGATAATAAATCAAAGTTAATTGATTCTTTGGTTTGCGGAGTAGCAGGAATATGTAATGAAATATACTGACAGGTTGAGTATAATTCTTCAACAGAACCAACAGGAGTTACTCCGTCTGCTTTGATTTTTTCAGCATCTACAAAAGGATCAAAAGCATAAACTTCCATTCCTATTCCTTGTGCAATTTTAGCTACGTATAAGCCCACGTTTCCGTATGCATGGATGCCAATCTTTTTTCCTCTCAATTCTGTACCAGCAGTTCCGTTATATGCATTTCTTGCCATAGAAATCATCATTCCGAAAGCCAATTCGGCAACAGCGTTAGAGTTTTGGCCGGGAGTATTCATGGCAACAATGTTTTTAGCAGAACATGCTTCCAGGTCTAAATTGTCATATCCGGCACCAGCCCTTACTACAATTTTTAAATCTTTAGCGGCATCAACAACTTCTGCAGTAACTTGGTCTGAGCGTACAATTAACGCACTCGCATCTTTTACCGCCTCTAGTAGATCTGCCGTATCGGTATATTTTTCAAGTTTTGCAAATTCAAAACCTGCGTTTTTAACAATTGCTTCAATCTGGTCAACAGCAGCCTTTGCAAAAGGCTTTTCTGTGGCAACTAATACTTTAGTCATGATATAATAAATTGATTTTGTTATATTTAGGAATAGAAAGTGAAGCCGAAGCCATAAAGGCTCCGGCCATTATTGTAAAGAAAGAAAAATCTTAGTGTTTAGAAGCAAATTCTTTCATTGCAGCTACTAATACTTCAACGCTTTCTTTTGGAAGTGCATTGTAAGTAGAAGCACGGAATCCGCCAACAGAACGGTGACCTTTAATGCCGACACACCCTTTAGATGTTGCTAATTCCATAAAGTCCTTTTCAAGTTCAACGTACTCGTCATTCATAACAAAGCAAATATTCATTAATGAACGGTCTTCTTCTGCTTCAACAGTTGCTTTAAAGAATTTGTTGCTATCTATCTCATCGTAAAGAAGGGCAGCTTTTTCAATGTTTTTCTTTTGCATTTCAGCAACACCACCCATATTCTTTAACCATTTTAACGTCTGTAGAGCAGCAAAAACAGGCAGAGCTGGAGGTGTGTTGAACATTGATTCCTTATCAATGTGAGTTCTGTAATCTAACATTGTAGGAATAGCACGATCCACTTTTCCTAAGGCATCTTGTTTAACAATAACAAAAGTAACTCCGGCAGGAGCCAGGTTCTTTTGAGCTCCACCATAAATCACGTCATATTTTGAAACATCAATAGGACGAGAGAAAATATCAGATGACATATCTGCTACCAAACGAACACCCAGGTCTAGATCTGTTTTAATTTCAGTACCATAAATGGTGTTGTTAGAAGTAATATGTAAATAATCAGCATCTGCAGGAACATCAAATCCTTTAGGTATATAGTTGAAGTTTTTATCTTTAGAAGAAGCAACCTCAACTACTTCGCCAAAGAATTTAGCTTCTTTAATAGCTTTAGTTGACCATGCACCAGTATTTAAATATGCGGCTTTTGTTTTTAATAAATTAAATGGAACCATGCAAAACTGTGTACTGGCTCCACCACCAACAAAAATTACCTCATAACCAGCTGGAACATCAAGTAACTCTTTAACTAAAGAAATAGCTTCATCCATTACCGCTACAAACTCTTTGGAGCGATGTGATACTTCCATAACAGACAAACCTGTTCCTGCAAAATTCACAACAGCTTCTGCCGTATTTTTAATTGTGTATTCCGGTAAAATAGATGGTCCGGCGTAAAAATTATGCTTTTTCATTTGTTAGATAATTAAATTTTTTACACTTATAATTGCCATTTCCAATAGGATAATTTATTGTTAATGGTTACTAATTTTTAAAATGAATTTTTATTAATAATGCGTTAATAATTATTCATGTAAACAATGGTTATTCCGTGATTCTATAGCTAAATAGCGGAACTGTTTGTTTTACACTCGCAAAATTAGAAAAATATGCAACTAAAACACAGTAAATCTTATAAAACATAGTTATGCATTATAACTATAGGTTATCTATTTGGGGCATAAACTATATTTGTATAAGCAGTAATGTGCTGCAGTATAGTTAAATAGTGCATTTGAGTTGTTGTGACCAAAAGCTGATTACAATCATAAAAATATCGTAAAAATTCTGATAAATGTCATTTTTAGTATATTCTATACAAATGGTACCTTAACAATTTCTGCTTTAAGTTTTCTGTTTCTAACCTTAATGAATATTTCTGTTCCTATTTTTGTATATTCTGTATTAATATACGCCATCCCAATTCCTTGTTTTAAAATAGGGGAGTGGGTACCTGATGTTACTTTACCAATTACTTGATCCTGTTCATTAATAACTTCGTAATCATGGCGGGGAATCCCCTTGTCAATCATCTTAAAGCCTTTTAGTTTTTTGTTAACACCTTCTGTCTTTTGATTTAATAAAAAGTCTTTGTCAATAAAACTTTTTGATTCAGTAAATTTTGTAATCCATCCAAGGCCGGCTTCTATAGGAGATGTGGTATCGTCTATGTCGTTACCATAAAGGCAAAAGCCTTTCTCTAATCTAAGTGTATCTCTGGCACCAAGCCCAATTGGCAATATACCGAATTCTTCACCTGCTTTAAAAACAGCCTCCCAAATTTTTATCGCGTCCTTGTTGTACATATATAACTCAAAGCCTCCTGATCCGGTATATCCGGTATTTGAGATGATAACGTTATCAATGCCGGCAATTTTTCCTGTTACAAAGCTGTAATAAGGAATTTCAGATAAGTTTATTTCTGTTAATTTTTGCAGTGTTTCTATTGCTTTAGGTCCCTGGATTGCAAGTTGGGAAATGTTGTCGGATGCATTTTCAAGTTCTGCACCGATGGTGTTGTTTTCAACACACCATTTCCAATCTTTTTCAATGTTTGCTGCATTAACAACCAACATGTATTTTTCTTCCTCATATTTATATACCAAAAGGTCGTCAATAATTCCCCCTTTGCCGTTGGGGAAACAACTGTATTGAGCTTTTCCGATAGTGAGTGTGGAGGCGTCGTTTGAAGTGATTTTTTGGATAAGATCCAAAGCTTTGGGGCCTTTCACCCAAAACTCCCCCATGTGCGAAACATCAAAAACGCCCACGCTATTTCTCACCTGGAGGTGCTCGTTTGTTATACCACTATATTCTACGGGCATTTCATAGCCAGCAAAGGGTACAATTTTAGCATTAAGATTTTTATGTAATTCATAAAAGGCAGTATGTTTCATTTTTTGTTCTTTAAATTATTTTTAAGTCAAACAAATGTATGAAATTAGCATAAACCCAAATATGATATAAATTCTCTTTTAAAGATGATTATTAACAGAGTTCTTGCGAATATGTGCCATGTCTTTTTAAAAAAAGGTTTGATAATATGGTATTTTCGTAAAAAAAAGTAGTTTTGTAATATTAATTTTGTTATGACAAAAAAACCTTGAAATTATGGAAGAAAAGTATAAGTATGTTGATCTTTCTTATTTAGAGGGCATTGCAGATGGAGATAAAAGTATTGTTAAAGAACTGGTAGAAATATTTTTAGATCAGATGCCGGAGTTTACAGATGGGTTTGATGAGAGCTTAAAAGATAAAAACTGGTTAAAAATTGCTGCAATAGCTCATAAAGCAAAATCTTCTGTTGTTTCAATGGGGATGAATGATTTGGGTAATAATGACTTGAAGAACCTGGAGTTGTTGGCGAAGCAATTAAGGGTTATTGAGTTGAAAAGAAAGGATAGTGTTACAGAAGCCCAAAAAGATGAGATTATTGTTTTGGAAAAAAATTTTGAAGGCTATCCGGAAGACAGAATTAAGTGGGTTAGGGCAAATGCTAATCTTTCAGAATTAGAGAATTTAATTGAAAAATTTAATGATATTTGTGAAAAAGCTAAAGAAGAGCTTGATCACGTTGTTAGTACCTATTAAACCTTAGATATACTCATGATAAAAGTAGAAGAAAATAAAGGTGTGGCAGTTGTAAGCCTGAATGATTCAGATAGGCTTAATGCTGCAATTGCTGAAGAAGTAAAACTAGAACTTTCCAATGTAATTAATAACAATAACGGAAATGTTCTGATGAACCTGTCCAATATAAAATTTATTGATAGTTCAGGTATTGGAGTTTTGATATCAGCATTAAAAACAGCCAGGCAAAATAACAGAGGTTTTTATTTGTGTTGCCTTCAAAAGGATGTTTTAAACCTTTTAAAATTGATGAAGCTGGATAAAGTATTTGACATATATGATAGCAAGGATGCTATCAGTTAACATGAAAAAATAAAAGCGACTTTTGTAAAAAAAAAGTCGCTTTTTTTATGGTTTTAAATAACTTCAATTGTTGATATGGGTAGCCACCCATCATTGCCATCGCTGATTTGAATCCGGTGCCATTCACCTACGGTTTCAAGTATTTTAACTTTTGTTCCTTCGTGAAGGATGAATAATTCTGTTCCGCCTGTAGATGGTGAACTTTTTATAGTAACCGACGGTGAAAAGATTATAGCAAAGTTTCTGTTGGTTAGCTCATTCTTTTGCCCGTACGAAAAGCTAAGTGATAACATACAGGTAGCAATAAATATAATAGCTATATAAAAACTGGCTTGTTTAATTGATTTAGTATTGGAAAACATAAATACTGCCAGAAGACCCAATGCTAAAACAAAAGAAATGATCGAAATCAGTGCCCAGGTATCAGACTTAGTTGAATTTCTAAAGCCAGATAACCATGTAGCAAGAAAAAACTCACCAACAGTTTCTAATTTGTCTGTTATCTGAGAGTTTGCCATCTTAAGGTTATAGGCAATATCTTTATCATGCGGAAGCATTAATTTGGCTCTTTCATAATTTAAAATGGCCTGTGGTAGCTTCCCCTGCTTATAATACGCGTTACCAAGGTTGAAATATAATGATCCACTTTCTTTTCCGGAGCTTAAAATTTCCTCGTATAAGGAAATTGCCCCGGAATAGTTCTCATCCTGAAATAATTGGTTGGCTTTGTCAAATCGGTTATCATTTTGAGCAAGAGCGATATTGAGTGCCAAAAAGCATAATGTTAATGTTAAAAGTAATTGTTTCATCTTATTATTTTATTTGGCTATCTAGTTTACTAATATTTTCTAAAGCTTTATTATATAATTTGTCCATTTCCTGTGCTTCCCCTGAAGAAGGAGAGAACCTGGCAAATTCACAGGTGTCAAGTATTTCAATTAATTCATTTTTTACTTCTTCCGATACCCCTCGTTTTATGATCAGATCTGTAGCTTTTTCTTTACTTAATTCACTAACTGGTAAAAATAATTTATCGCTTAAATAGGAATATAAAGCTTTTAATACTTCATTGTAAAACGCTTCGTGGTTTTTATCTTTTAGATAAACAGACGATTTTTTTAATCTTTTGCGGGCCATTTTATTTGCCTTTTTGTTTTTTACCAATTGAACATTTGCATTTTCGTGAATTTTCTTCTTGTTTAAGAAATAAGCAAGAGCAAATAAAATTATTGGAATTATGTAACCAAGGTAAAAAATCAGGGATCCAAATAAATAGGTGCCTTTTTCTTTAAGTTTTGTATTATCCGTTTTTATAAATCGAATGTCCTTGCCTATAAATTTAACATCTTCGCGGTTAACACTTGATGGGATATAGGTGGAGCCGGTTTGTTCTTCTGAACCTTTTTCAACTTCAATTACTATTGGGTCTGACTTTAATGTGACAAATTTTTCAGACTTAGGATCGAAATAACTAAAAACTAGAGGATCAATGGTGTATGTGCCTCCAAACCTTGGGATGATCAGGTATTCAAATGTTTTTGAACCTTTCATTCCGGAAACCGTATTTGTGAAATTATTTTTTGTTGTTGGATCAAAAGTGTCAAAATCTGTTGAAAAATTAAATTCAGGAACTGAAATAAGTTTATGATTTCCTGTTCCTGCTATTACAACTTTAATAGTTACACCATCGTTTACTTTAACCTTGTTTTGAGAGGTGGTTACGTTCATGGTCAGGTTTCCAACTCCTCCTGAAAAACTTTTGGGTTTGGCTGTAGGATAGGGCTTTACATTAATTGATAATGCTTGTGATGAAACCCGCTTTTTTACAACACGGTAATTATTATCAAAAAAGTCATCAAAAATGCTGTTCGATCTGCGTCTTACCCGTTGCTTAATTAAAAATTCAATCTCAGTAGGTTCGATTGTTTGCTTCCCTGTTTTTTGGGCGTATAATACCTTTCTTTCAAAGGTGCCTACTCTGTACTGTTTGTTATTTACAAATTCATAGCTCCATTGAATGTTGTTGCCATCTTCAATATCCTGAACAATGAAATTCCTATAGTCAGGATGTTTGATGTCTGAAATATTATCAAGGTTAATACGAGTGTATATTTTTGTTGTCAATACTACCGGCTCACCAATATATATGCTGGATTTGTTTTTGCTAACCTTGATAAATAAATCGTCTTTGGAAAAGTTGCTACTTTCGGATTCCTGGGTACTATTTTGTTGTTGTGGCCTGGTACCCTCGTTTTTAACTACTTCAATACTAACTGGATTGCTTTCGTACTTTTTTCCATCAATATTTATCTGAGCAGATGCAAGTGTGTATTTTCCCGGGGTATCACATTTTAAAATATAGGTATATGAATACTCTTGATTACGTGTGACTTTTCCACCAATTATTTGAGTGCTTGAGCTTGTCATTACACTTGGCCCCATTAATACCGTAAAGTTATTTAACGGTGGAAGCCTCAAATCCTCTCCTTCTTTATTTACACTATATACCAATTGAAATTTTTCTCCGGCAAGTACTGCGTTTCTTGCTTGAGCAGTGAATTTAACATCCTGACCAAATATAGATATGGATGCGAAGAAAATTACTATTGTTAATAATATGCTGTGTTTCATTTTCTTTAGTTTATAATCAAAAGTCAAATACATCGTCCAGATAAGCATCTTTGTTTGGAAGAAATCCAGGTCTATCTATTCGATGAGGCCATTATCCTTAAAGCATATGCTTTTCAGGGCACAAAAATAACATAAATAATTTCTGAATCATTACCAGTTTTTTTCAATATTTCCTACAGGTTGACCTTTTACTTTTTTCATTTTGTCCTGCAGTTCCTGTTCATCCTGATTTAGTGCATTTAATATCCTTTGAGCATCTTCTTTTGAGATGTTATTTTGCTGAGGTTGGCTATCCTGACTATCGGGAGTACCATCATTGTTCGAATCAGTATCTCTATAATCTGGCGTTCCATCTCCATCCGTATCCTTTGGCTCTGAAGGGTTTTCTCCAGCCTCTTGCTTGTCGGGTTTGCCATCGTTGTCCGAATCTTCGTCCTGGTAATCTGGTGTTCCATCGTTATCCGTATCCTGATTTGGATTTTTATTGCCATTTTGATCTTCTTGTTCCTTTTCATCAGGAATGCCATCACCATCAGAGTCTTGTTTCTGATTGTTTTGTTGGTTTTGCTGATCCTTGTTTTGTTGATCTTGATTCTGTTGATCCTGCTGGTCTTTGTTTTTATCCTGATTTTGTTGCTGCTCTTGTTGCTGCTGTTTCATTTTTTGAGCTGCAATCAGGTTGTACCTGGTTTCATCATCAAAAGGATTGTTTTTTAATGCGGTTTTGTATGAATTTATTGCATTATCAATATCCTGTTTTGCCAGGTAAGTGTTGCCTAGATTATGATGGATAATGGCCTTCTGCTCTTTTGTTAAACCTTCTTGATTGATGCTCTTGAATTGATTCAGTGCCTC
Source organism: Plebeiibacterium marinum (assembly GCF_026013615.1). Lineage (GTDB taxonomy): Bacteria > Bacteroidota > Bacteroidia > Bacteroidales > Marinilabiliaceae > Saccharicrinis > Saccharicrinis marinus_A. The sequence goes on along the minus strand of NZ_JAPDPI010000006.1, from coordinate 53,227 downwards.
TTCGTATTTTTCTTGTTTAAAATACGCATCTCCAAGGTTAAATTCAGCCTCAAATGAAGCCTGGTTTTCTTTAAGCTGATCCAGGGCTTTTTTATATTTAATCTCTGATTCAATATATTTTTCATTTGAGAACTCTGTATTCCCTTCCCTAATAAACTTGCGTTCTTTTTGGGCGTATACAAAAGAAATACAAAAACAAAGCACAATTAAACTAAGTGTGTTTTTCATTTTGCCTCCTCCTCTTTTTCTTCAAAAAGATTAATATTTTTAAAATACTTGTTTTTTCTTTCTAATACCATATAATCAATAAGTAACAGTAATAAGGCAATTAATGCAATGTACTGGAACTGATGATCAAAATCGGTATATACCTTAGCATCCATTTCTGTTTTTTCAAGCTTTGAAAGGTGGTCAACCAGGTTGTTGATCCCTTTTCGTATGTTATTTGCTGAAATAAACTCGCCGTTACCGTTCTTAGCAATTTCAATGAGCATTTCTTCATTTAACTTTGAAATAACAACATTGCCTTCCCGATCTTTCATAAAGTTGTTGGAATCTCCTCCAGGGACAGGGATCGGTGAGCCTTTGGGTAAGCCCATTCCTACAGTATATACTTTAATTCCCTTTTCAACTGCTGCTTTTGCTGCTGCAATGGCGTCATCTTCGTGATTTTCGCCGTCGGTTATTACTATGATGGCCCTGTTTATATCTTCCTGGGAGCTAAACGATCTTATGCCTCTTTCTATAGCAGCTCCAATTGCAGTTCCTTGTGTTGGAATGATTCCTGTATTTATTGATGATATGAACATCTTGGCTGATGGATAATCTGTAGTAATAGGTAACTGCGTGTAGGCCTGTCCTGCAAAAACAATTAATCCTACTTTATCGTTGTTTAATTTGTCTACAAGTTGGTAAATCGCCCTTTTGGCCCTGTCCAATCTGCTTGGTTGTATGTCCTGGGCATTCATACTGTTTGATACATCCAAAGCAATCATTATTTCAATACCCTTTCGTTTCATTGTTTCTAGTTTAGAACCAAACTGAGGTCCTGCCATGGTAATAATGAGACAAGCTATGGCTAAAAGCATAATGTAAAACTTGATAACAGGTCGTGTTTTAGATGCACTTGGCATCAGGGAATCTAATAGTTCCGGATTACCAAATTTTTCCAGTGCTTTCCTCCTTTGTTTTCCAATAATAAGGCTAAGAAAGGCTAATATTGGAATAATCGCCAGAAAATATAAATATTCAGGATTTTCAAATCTAAACATATGTTTTGTTCTATAGTTAACCCTATGGAAGGTTCCTTAGGATTGTTGTTTTAATAAATACTTCTGCTACAATAAAAATAGCTGCCAGTATGGCAAAAATTAAATATTCTTCGGAGCGTTTTGTATACTCTTTAACCTCAATTTTTGTCTTTTCCATTTGGTCAATTTCTTCATAAATCTTTTTTAGGCTATTTTTATTGGTTGCTCTAAAATATTGACCTCCTGTAGTCTCAGCTATTTCTTTCATCATTGGTTCGTCAATCTTCACTTCTTCCTCCACATATCTTGTTCCGTAAGGGGTTTGCACAGGTATTTGAGCCATCCCTTTAGATCCAACACCAATAGTATATACCCTGATTCCAAATGTTTTTGCTATCTCTGCAGCTGTTAACGGGGCTACTTCGCCTCTGTTATTCACACCATCAGTAAGCAGGATAATTACTTTAGATTTTGCCTGGCTGTCTTTTATCCGGTTTACAGCTGTAGCCAATCCTAAACCAATCGCTGTACCATCTTCAACCATTCTGGTTTTAATGTCATGGGTAAGGTTTACCAATACAGCTTTATCAGTTGTAAGCGGGCATTGCGTGAAGCTTTCTCCTGCAAAAATCACAAGTCCAATTTTATCGTTTTCTCTTGCCGACATGAATTCGCTTGCAACATCTTTTGCAGCTTCTAATCGATTGGGTTTAAAATCCAATGCTTCCATACTTGAGGAAATATCCAGAGTCATCACAATATCAATTCCTTCAGTAATTACATTTCGTGAACTATTGGTTGATTGCGGACGGGCAAGCACTATTATTAAAAATACAATTGCCAGGGATCGAAATACAAAAGGTAAATGCCTGGCATAAACTTTCCATGATACAGGAGCTTTGCTAAATCCTTTAAGGGATGAAATTTGCAATGATGCTTGTGCGCTTTTATGTTTCCAGATATACCAGCCAATCATTGGAAGTAATACCAGCAAAAAATAAAAGAAGTATGGATGTAAAAATGTAATACTATTCATTTTTTTAATCTTTTGGCATTATTTTTAATGCATGCTTTAGTTATTGGAATCTTTAGCTTTTTCCATTAGAGCTTCCTTTTCTTCCTCGAGCGATTTAATGATGTTTTCTTTTGTTTTGTCTACAAAAAAATAAGCATTCATCAAGCTCAAGGCGTGTTCGTCGGGAAGTGGCTCAAACTTGGCAAATTTTACCAGGTCAGAAAGTTCCAATACTTGCGTTAGTTGTTCCAGAATAGGCTTATCAATGTCTGTATTCTTTTTTATGTCCTTCAAAATTTCATGGGATGTTTGTTCCATTGCAGGCAAATGATACCTGTTTTCAATGTAGAACCGCAAAGTATTCGATACAGAAGTGTAGAATTCTTTTACCTTATTGTTTTCCCAAAGTTTTGCAGACTTGATTTTGTCAAGTTCACGAAGGGCTATAACATGAGGTGGTTCGTCGGGTTTTGCTTTAATAAATATGGAACCTTCTCCCTTTTTTCGATTTCTGAAGTAGATAAATCCCCATATTGCCAGGGCAATTACCAATATAATTCCCCCAAACAGGTAAATGTAATTCAAAATTTCAGATAATTTAAAAGGCGTATCCTGCACGCCTTTAATATCAAACATGCCTTTTTGAGGATCTACTTCCTTAAATGGATTCACTACCATAAGGCTCAATGGATCTGTATCGGCAACTTTTTTTAATTCACCATCCAGTATTTCAAATTTAATAGGGGGTATATAATGCAGTCCGCTATCAAAGGAAGTAATTCTGAAAATCTGAGATAAAACAATCCTGTTATTATCAAGTTTCAAACTGTCAATCCCGCCTTTCTCAACAATTTCTATGTTTGAAGTAATTGTATCATTAAATGTCGGGAAATTAACCATTGTTCCATTTGGTAAACTAACTTCCAGTTTTAAGTCAATTTGTCCCCCAATTAGGATGGTTGTAGAATCAAGAGTAGCGGAAGCATTTATGTTTTGCGCATTTGTGGTAGTAAATGGGAAAAGGCATAATAGCAACATAGCCAAAACTATGATTCCTGTCTTTGAATTTTTATATAAAAATTTAATATTCATAGAATATATTATATTACTGCTTCGTTAAGAAAATATAATGTACAACTTACTGCAGTACTTGCCATAAGCAAGGTAAAAGCAGTGTGATTTTAATACATAAAACCAGCTTAAGTTGCTTTCAAGTAACAATCCGTTGTAATGTTATATCCTTTTTTTAAATAAATACATTAGAGCCTTAACGTAATCTTCATCAGTTCTGATTGATGTGTTGTCAATACCGCATTTTCTGAAAATGGATTTTGTGTTTTCATCATTTTCAATCCAGTGTCTTTCAAACGAATCTCTTACTTTTCGATTGGAAGTGTCTATCCATGAATATGCTCCGCTTTCAGCATCTTTTAATTTAACTAGTCCTACAGAAGGCATTTCAGTTTCCCTTTTATCGTATACTTTTAAAGCAACAACATCATGTTTTTGATTGGCAATTTTCAAAGGATTTTCAAAATCATCATCCATAAAATCAGAGATAACAAAAGCGGTACATCTTTTTTTTATGGCATTAGTCAAATACCTTAACGCTTCACCAATATTTGTAGTCCTGTTTTCAGGAGTAAATGATATTAGCTGTCTGATAATATGTAAGATATGTTTTCTTCCTTTTTGTGGAGAAATGAATTTTTCTATCTTATCAGAGAAAAATATGACGCCGATCTTGTCATTGTTTTGGATCGCTGAAAATGCTAATACTGCTGCAATTTCTGTAATAACATTCTTTTTATATTTGAAAGATGTTCCAAACTCTCTGGATCCGGAAACATCAATCAATAACATTACTGTAAGCTCTCTTTCTTCTTCGAATATCTTTACATAAGGATGGTTAAACCTTGCTGTTACATTCCAATCAATGTTTCTGATGTCATCCCCATACTGATATTCCCTTACTTCGCTAAAAGTCATACCTCTACCTTTAAAGGCAGAATGATATTCACCAGCAAATATATTGTTTGAAAGTCCGCGAGTTTTTATTTCAATCTGACGAACTTTTTTTAAGAGTTCTGATGTTTCCATTGTAATCTTTTATTCTGTTATCAAAAAAGAAGGCTAAATTTCTAATGTTCTTTTGTATTAAAAAATAGGCCTGTAAACCTTGATGCTAGCTATTTAAAAGCTAAGGTTTTATAAAAGATTATGGTACTTCAACAGTGTTTAATATATCATTGATTACCTCAATTGATGTTACATTGTTAGCTTCAGCCTCGTATGACAAACCAATCCTGTGGCGTAATACGTCGTGGCAAACGGCTCTTACATCTTCAGGAATTACATACCCTCTTCGCTTAATAAAAGCGTATGCTTTAGCAGCCATCGATAAGCTGATACTTGCACGTGGTGAACACCCATATGAAATCATTTCCTTGTATTTGTCAAGATTGTATTTTTCAGGGAAACGTGTTGCAAAAACGATGTCAACAATGTACTTTTCTATTTTTTCATCCATGTACACATCCTTAACAACTTTTCTTGCTTTAATAATATCTTCTGGTTTTAAAATAGATGAAGCTTTTGGAAATGATTGTGCCAGGTTGTGCCTGATAATCATTTGTTCTTCTTCTTTTTCCGGATAATCGATTACGATTTTAAGCATAAAACGGTCAACCTGTGCTTCTGGTAGCGGATAGGTTCCTTCTTGTTCAATAGGGTTTTGAGTTGCCATAACAAGGAAGGGTTCCTGAAGTTTATAGGTAGTTTCTCCAATGGTTACCTGACGCTCCTGCATGGCTTCTAATAGGGCACTCTGAACTTTTGCCGGAGCACGGTTTATCTCATCAGCCAATACAAAGTTGGTAAAAATAGGTCCTTTTTTGATTACAAATTCTTCCTTTTTCTGACTGTAGATCATCGTACCTAATAAATCGGCAGGTAATAAATCAGGAGTAAACTGTATTCTGCTAAAATCAGCATCAACAATTGTTGCCAGGGTGTTTATAGCAAGGGTTTTTGCTAGTCCGGGTACTCCTTCTAATAAAATATGACCATCACTTAAAAGTCCTATAAGTAATCCTTCAACAAGATGTTTTTGCCCAACGATTACTTTGTTCATTTCTATGGTTAAAAGGTCAACAAAAGAACTCTCTGTTTTAATTCTTTCATTTAATTCTCGTATATCTATAGATTGCTCCATTTTAGTATTGTTAATATTAATATTTTCAACTTGTTTTAAAGGATCTCAAAATTAATTTTTTCAAAAACAGGGGTGTAATAGCAAGTGTTAAATAATGTTAATATTAGAGCTGAAATATGTGCTATTGTGCAACTTTAACTCTTCTTTAACTTTTCATTTTTGAGTTTTTAACGGATTGAACTTTTTAAAAAGTTTCGGGTTTATCAATAAAAATATAGTGTTATTTTGAATAATTGAAATAAACTATTTGTGAGTAATTATAAGATTGTAAAAAGATATTGATATGATGTTTGAAGATAGAGATTTTGTTTGTAAACATATGATGTTGCGGAAAGGGGATTTGTTGAAGGTAATCCGGGAAAAAGATTTGAAAACTATGGATGAAGTTCAGGATGAGACTAATGCGGCCACGATATGTGGCTCTTGCTATGCAGATATTGAAGAAATACTTGAGGATGAGCTTAAGAAAAGGTAGTTGTAAGTGGACATAAAAAGATTGGGGAGGCAGTTGAATCAATTAAGATCTGCCTCCTTCTTATATATTATTATAGGTTTGCTAAATTGTTTCAGAGAGTTGGTTATTAAAGAGCAATGAGCTATCTCCATAGCTTAAAAAACGGAATTTGTGTTTTAGTGCATAATCATAAATATCTTTCCACTTGTTACTGCCTGTAAAGGCCGCTATTAGTAGTAGTAGAGTACTGTTGGGTTGGTGAAAATTAGTAATTAACCTGTTGACTACCTTAAATATATATCCGGGGGCGATCATGATTCCGGTGTGGCTCTCCAAAATGTTGGTTTTGTTTTGTTTTAAGTAATCTTTCAGTTTTAATAAAGCTTGCTCTGTTGTATAATGTGAAGGTAGATTGTAGGCATCCCATTGATTTACATAGAATTCGTCAATGCCTGATAGTTGTTTTACCCCAAGCCAGTATAGGCTTTCAAGAGTTCTTACAGTTGTTGTTCCCGTGCTGGTAATATTGTTATGGTGTTTTATTAATAGGTCAATTGTTTTTTCTTCTACAAAAAAATGCTCGATATGCATTTCATGTTCGGCTACTTTTTCACTTTTAACAGGTTTGAATGTTCCTGCTCCTACATGTAAAGTCACATTGGTAGTTTCAATACTTTTTTTGCGAATAGTATCAATTATATCGTTTGTAAAATGAAGGCCCGCTGTAGGAGCTGCAACTGATCCTTTGTGGTTTGAATATACCGTTTGGTAGCGGGTTAAATCAATTTCTTCTGTACTTCTGTTTAGATAAGGAGGAATCGGAATCTTTCCGGTTTCTTCCAGGATTTCACTAAAAGTAATTTGCTTGTTATCCCACTCGAATTTTATTATTTGTGCATCTTCATGGATGCTCATTCTGTCTATTGATATATTAGTGCTTTTTTTTCCGATTGTTACTTGTTTAGAAAGCTCACCGTTTTTCCATTTTTTTGAATTCCCAACAATACATTTCCATATACATGTTTCTGTTGACTGAAAAGATAAGTTAATGTCTGATGGCTCATGTGGCTCAAGGCAAAATATTTCAACTTTGGCTCCTGTTTCTTTTTGGAATTGCATACGAGCCTGAATCACTTTCGTGTTGTTGAATACAACAAGACTATTTTGTGGTAAATAATTTGCAATATTATGAAAATGATCTTCGCTAATAGAGTTTTTATATATTAATAATTTTGAGTCGTGGCGGTTAGAAAGTGGATACTTGGCAATTTTTTCTTCTGGCAGGAAATAGTTGAATTCGCTGATGTTTATATTGGGTTTATTCATTTCTTATATACTTGTTAATTAATCTATAATGAAAATAGGGTGCAAAAATAGTTAACTTTATAATAAATGAGAGAAGTATTTTTATAATTTCATAGGCGCAAAAAATAAATATATAGATAAAATGGGTTTGAATATTGGAGATAAAGTTAGGTTTTTGAATGAAGTAGGTGGGGGTGTTGTAAGTAGGGTTGAAGGTGGTAAAATGGTTTATGTTCTGGATGAAGATGGATTTGAGGTTCCTGCTTTAATTTCAGATGTTGTTTTGGTTGAGAAAAAGATCAGGGATACAGAAATTATCGCAAACGAGCAAGATGTGGAGAATTACCATTATGAAGAAGAGGATGAAGAGGGAGATCCGAAATTTTTGGTTGCTTTCGTTAGGGGTAAAGAGGCTCAGGGTGATGTAAGTATGTTTTTGGTGAATGATTCTAACTTTTTTGCCATGTATACATTGGGAGAGGTAACGGAGAATGGTGTTAAATATAAGTTTTCTGGACAGATTGAACCTAATACAAAGATTGAATTAGGTGGCGAATCAATAAGTCAAATCGATGGAGTGAAATTTGTGGTTCAATTGCTTTTGTTTAGGAAAAAAGTTGATTATAGTTATTATAATCCTGTAACAAAAGAGTTTAAGGTTGTTGGTGCAAAACTGCTTAAAGATGGTGGTTTTGTAGATAATGATTATTTTGAAGACAGGGCAAATCTGGTTTATATTGTAAAAGGTAAGCTTCAGGAAAAAATTGATGAATTGTCTGGTAAAGAGTTTCATGAAGTAATTAAAGAAAAAGAGGTAAAACCTAAAAAAGCGTCCGTGAAAAGAAGGGATGATAAAGAGATGCTTGAAATAGATCTTCATATAGATGAGCTGTTGGATGATACCAGGGGGATGAGTAATAAGGAAATTTTGGGTTTTCAGATGGAGCGGTTTCACAAGGTGATGGAAGAGAATAAAAAGAATAAGAATAAAAAAATTGTTTTTATTCACGGAGTAGGAAATGGAGTGTTGAAAAATGAAATAAGAAAATCTTTGGATCGAAAATATAAGTGGCATAGCTATCAGGATGCTTCTTTTAAGGAATATGGTTTTGGTGCAACTATGGTTGTTATCTGATATTAAATTTGTTAAAATAGATAAACAACAATAGTAAAAAAATCAATAAAAATGTAACCGCTTTAGACTTGCTAAAAGTAAATCCCTTTTAGTGAGTCTAAAGCTTATTTATAATCAAACATAACTCCTGGAACTAACTGTCTACTAAAATTTCGGGTCTTATCATTTATAGCTTCAGATCTGAGGCGTTTTTGAGAAGGCTACGGAAGTATCTTTGAATGGACTTAGGTTGAATTTGGTATACTTACCAAAATAGAACATTAAACCATTCGAGTAATCCATAGTGCTTTCCGTGATAGGTCTTGGAAAGTCTCGCATATCATCATTTCCTGCTATTTTTTAGATAGATTTCTTCAGCTTTTTACAATTGTAGAAAACAAGGGAGTTTTCTGTCTTTGTGATACATAGCATATTCTTCTAATATGTTGTTATATGGTGTCTTTGGATTGAGATTAGGCGCTATCAAATTGTCGTTATTGCTTTGTTTTATGTCTTGATCTGTATTGGAGCTGTAAATATCTAATGATCAAATTTATTGGCAACTAAAGGTTTGAGCTGTAGTTGATCTCGTATATGAGGTTTGTGCTTTAGAATTATGTTTGCGATGCCTTTTTGATTTAATATTTGATATAAAAGCTTTGGTTGGTTATACAGTTTTCTTTTTCAATTAAAGTTGTTTCTTCATTTGATACGTGAGGTTTGAGTATCTCTATTGATATAAAATTTAATTATATGGATATTTCTTTAAAATGAATATTTCTTACTTAGAAATGTATTATGAATATTTTAATATGTCATATATAAAAAAGAAAATTTCCTATCTGATTTTAAATATGCGGTATCATATATTTAATAGAATCAATATATTTTGAATATTGCTTTTACATTATAAATTCAGACTAATACAATTGAAAATAATATTAAATAAATTTGCATAATTCATTTAAAAATTTAAGATTTGTAAATAATATCAATTATTATATAGATGTAATATCAAATTAGAAGAATAATTTTAATATGCATTACACGAAATTTACAAAAAGTGACTTCTTGTTGAAGTTGGATTCGATTACTTCTTATAGCATGAAAGTGGAAGAGGTTAAGGATGCTGTGAGTGGATATGGTTACGATCAGGCAAGGTTGAAAGAAGGTCGTGAAATGTGGGAGCGCTTAAGGGTGTTGTATTATGAAGCTCGGGATAAGTCTGTGCAAAAATCAAAATGTCATGCAGAGAAGAAGAGAATGCAGAATGATATTCATAAAAAATATATGAAATATCTTAAGTTGGCAAGAGTGGCATTTGTAAATGATATAGAAGCACAGGAAGCTTTGGTTTTGACAGGAGTTAGGGCGCGGACTTACGATAAGTGGTTTACTCAGGTGTCGGTGTTTGTAAATAACTTAAAGTCAAATGAACAATATTTGCGAAGCATTGGAGAGTATGGGGTTAAAATTAGTGATTTGGACGAACTGAAAAAAGGATTGTTGGATATAACTGAGCTGTCGGATAAATGTGTTAGGATTACAGCAGTTGTAAGAATGTTGAATGATAAAGTGAGGAAAGAAACAATAGAAGTACAACATTGGGTAAGTAGTTATTTGAAAGTAGCAAGAATTGCTCTTGAAGGAAGTCCTGAAATGATGAATTTACTTGGTCAATCAGATAAAAATTAAATGTTGGGATTGTTAAAAAGAGTTTAATGTATACTTTTAAGCATTTAAATTAAATGGTTGGTGTAAGAAAACTAATAGTTTAACAAAGTCGGCGGTTTTGCTATATGTTACGTGTAACTAAAGGATTGAAGCTGCGTACAAATGGATTAAGTGTTGTTTCGGCACGTTGGGGAGATTAGTTGTGTTTGTTTATTATATTGAAAATTAACGTATTGTCCGAGTTGTGTTGGCTTGGGTGGTATTTAAAATAAGTTATTGATAAAGAATGATTTTAATGCAAATTGGGACCTTGTTTCTAAAATTGTTCGTTTTTTTAATCATGGCTAAAAAACCAGGAGTCATTATATAATGTGATTATGATGAAAAACTTAAACCGATTATTAGTTGTATTTGTCTCATTGCTTGTTGTTCATGTAGCAAGCATTTGTGATGTTGTTGCTCAGGATAAACTGGTGGATGCTAGTTTAAGTACGGCAAAGAGTTTATATGCTAATGATGCACGTTCGAAAGGATTTAAAGTGTCCTCGTTAAAGGGGGGAAGTGGTGTTTTTACTGATTTAGCTTCTCAGTATTGCTCTAATGAGGGAGATGTTACTATATCTCATACAAATATTTCGTGGCATGCTGATACTGAAAATGTTAGTTGGCAAGTCAGGACCGTTATAATTGATGGTGGGCCCGTGGTTGAATATCATCCTAGCTGGATTGATGTTAGCGGATCCGGAAATGAAACGGATGTTGTGTTTCATATAGATAATAGGATAGATGCAAAGTATCATGAAATACGTATCTATTTTGATTTGTATGAATATGACAGCGATTGGGGTCCACTTAACACGCAATCGGATTATACAACCATTTATTTATATCCAAATGGATACGATTTGTCTGTTGATGATGCTGAAATATGTGAAAATGAATCCACTAACGTTAATTTGTTAGATTCTGATATTGGGGTTGAATATGAATTGCTTGATGCTGGAAATAATGTAATAGATACTAAATTTGGTACAGGTGAAGCAATAAGTTTTAGTGTTACACCTGCCATTAATACTACATATCATATAGATGCAAAAAATGATTCGCATAATGTGTGCTCAGAAACTATGAACAATACGGTTGCGGTTTCGGTTAATCCTTTGCCTATTGCAGATGCTGATAATAATGGACCTTTGTGTGAAGGCGAAGTCTTGAATTTGACTGGGGAGCCAAACGGAATGTTGTCATATAGCTGGACAGGGCCGGGTACTTTTAGTAGTGGTGCTCAAAATCCTGTTATTAATCCTGTTGTAGTAGCTGATGCGGGGGTATATACTTTGGTTGTATCGGATGGTAAAAATTGTACGAATACTGCTCAAACTACTGTGGTGATCAGACAAAATCCGTCAGTTATAGCGGGTAGTGATTCTCCTGTTTGTCAGGGAAGTGATCTGCATTTGACAGCCACACCTTCAGGAGGTTCAGGTACGTATAGTACCTTTACATGGACAGGACCTAATACTTTTTCAAGTGGTGAAGAAGACCCTACTATTGTGGCAGCTACTACTGCGGCTACAGGAACTTATAGTGTTACTGTAACTGACGACCTTGGGTGCTCTACAACAGCTGCAGCTACAACTGATGTAACAGTAAATGTGCGACCAACTGTTTCTGTTGGTTATAACGATAAGGTTTGTTTGAATTCAAGTTTAATATTAACCGCTACTCCTAATGGAGGAAGTGGTAATTTTATTAACTATGTGTGGAGAAAAGATGGATCTGTTATAAGCGGTGAAAATGGTAGCACTTTAACAATAGCTTCTTCAGCTCTTAGTGATGCTGGTGATTATAGTGTAACAGTTCAGGATGATAGTGGGTGTATTAGTGATGCTGCAAACGTTGGTGTTACGATATATTCGTTACCAATAGCATCGGCAAATAATGATGGTGCTGTATGTGAAGGTGAGGATTTAAATCTTTTAGGAGGTCCTGTAAACATGACAAGTTATTCGTGGTCAGGGCCAAATACATTTTCATCCAGTAGTCAAAGTCCTTCTGTTTCAGGAATTACTTTGGCTGGTGATGGTATTTATACACTAACTGTTACTGATGGAAATGGATGTACAGATAGTGAGAGTACAACTGTTGTTGTAAATGAAAACCCAACCATTAATGCAGATAGTGATTCTCCTGTTTGTCAGGGAAGTGATTTGCATTTGACATCAGAACCTTCAGGAGGTTCAGGTACGTATAGTACCTTTATATGGACAGGACCTAATACTTTTTCAAGTGGTGAAGAAGGTCCTACTATTGTGGCAGCTACTGCTGCGGCTTCAGGAACTTATAGTGTTACTGTAACTGACGACCTTGGGTGCTCTACAACAGCTGCAGCTACAACTGATGTAATTGTAAATGTACGACCAACGGTTTCTGTTGGCTATAACGATAAGGTTTGTTTGAATTCAAGTTTAATATTAACCGCTACTCCTAATGGGGGAAGTGGTAATTTTATTAATTATGTATGGAGAAAAGATGGATCCGTTATAAGCGGTGAAAATGGCAGCACCTTAACAATAGCTTCATCAGCTCTTAGTGATGCTGGTGATTATAGTGTAACAGTTCAGGATGATAGTGGGTGTATTAGTGATGCTGCAAACGTTGGTGTTACGATATATACGTTACCAATAGCATCGGCAAATAATGATGGTGCTGTATGTGAAGGTGATGATTTAAATCTTTTAGGAGGTCCTGTAAACATGGCAAGTTATTCCTGGTCAGGACCAAATACATTTTCATCAAGTAGTCAAAGTCCTTCTGTTTCAGGAATTACTTTGGCTGGTGATGGTGTATATACTCTAACTGTTGTTGATGGGAATGGATGTACAGATAGTGAGAGTACTACTGTTGTGGTAAACGAAAATCCCACAATTAATGCAGGTAGTGATTCTCCTGTTTGCCAGGGAAATGATTTGCATCTGACATCAGAACCTTCAGGAGGATCAGGGACATATAGTACATTTGCTTGGACGGGACCAAATTCTTTTTCCAGCAATGAAGAAGATCCTACTATTGTAGCTGCTACTACAGCTGCTAGCGGAACTTATAATGTTATTGTAACTGATAATTTAGGCTGCTCGAATAGTATTGCAGGAACTACTGTTGTTTCTGTGAATGAGAGGCCAACTGTTTCTCTTGGTTATAATAATCCGGTTTGTTTTAATACTAGCATTATTTTAACAGCTGTACCTTCGGGAGGAAGCGGTAATTATGTTAATTATATATGGACGAAAGATGGAAATCTTATTTCAGGTGAAAATGGAAGTATATTAACAATAGATCCTGCTGCATTATCCGATGGAGGAACTTATGGGGTAATTGTGGAAGATAACTCTGGGTGTTCAAGTGATGAAGCAACTGTGCTTGTAACGGTGCATGATTTGCCATCACCTTCTATTTCAAGTAATGGTCCTTTATGCGAAGGAGAGGATTTGAATTTAGGTGGATTACCTAATGGTATGATAAGTTATGTATGGTCAGGACCTAATGGATGGACTAATAATGCAGATCAAAATCCTACAATTTCAAATGTAGATATTAATAATGCAGGAACTTATGCATTAACAGTTGAAGATGTCAATACATGTACAAATACAGCTACTGTTGATGTTGTTATAAATCAGGTTCAGGCAGACATTAGTGTTAGTGCCCCTCAACCAGGTTCAACAGAAGCATGTGCCGGTATTGATGTTACTTTTAATGCTGCGGGAAGTTTAGGTAGTGGAAATTATAGTTATGTATTCCATAGGATTAGGGGAGCAGTTGATGATCCGGTTCATAGTGGATCAACAACTTACACAACTCCAGACTTGCAGGATGGTGACCAGATATATGTAGTTGCAACAGATAATACAACATTGTGTGCTGATGCATCAAATGTAATTACTATGACAATCAATGCCAATCCGATACCAGCATTGAATATTACCAGTGCGGGTGGAAATGTAGTTTGTCTAGGTTCAGTTGTTGACTTTGTTGCTTCACCTGGTTTTGACAGGTATATATATTATAGAAATGGATCGGAAGTTTTACAAGATGATGTAAATAATACTTTTTCAAGTTCAATACTTGCTGATGGAGATCAAATTTCTGTGGTAGCCTATGATGGTGATTGTTTTGGAGCTTCACCTCCAATTTCAATGACAGTGCATGACTTACCGACAGTAACATTAAGTGGAGATGCTAGTACGGTTTGTGAAAACCAGGATGTTTTATTTACTGCGACAGGTGCTGGTACAGGAAGCTTAACTTATCAGTTCTTTGTTGATGGAAATCCTGAAACCGGAATTCAAGCAGATAATACTTTTACATGGCACTCTCTAAATGATTTTGCCGTAGAAGTCAGGATTTTTGATGGAAATAATTGTGAAAATATTAGTTCAGCAGTTAATGTTACCATTAGTAAACCAGTGGCTACATTAACTGCCGACCAAACTACTATTTGCCAGGGAGAAGAGATTGTGTTTACAGCTGGAGGCGGAGTTAGTTACGAGTTCTTTGTGAACACCGTAAGCGTACAGGGGCCAGATGTTTCTGAAGAATTTAGATCAACTACCTTAGCAAATAATGATAATATTACTGTAACAGCAACTGATACTTATGGTTGTACCGCAGCCCATTCTGGTGTAACAGTTAATGTAAATCCTGTTCCGGTAGTTTCTCTTTCAAGTTCAGATGCAGATAATATTATTTGTGCTACCGACGAAGTTACATATACTGTAGCAGGAGGTGACGTATATGAATTTTTCATTGATGGGACTAGTGTGCAAGGACCAGGTAGTGAATCTCAATTCTCATCAAATACATTGAATGATGGGGAAAGTATTTCTGCCATAGTGTCTTATAGTACTTCCGGCTGTGCAACACCTACCGGTAATATAACAATGACAGTTAATCCATTACCAACAGCTACTTTAAATGCAGTACCTGGATCTTCAATTATTGCAGGTACAAATATTGTGTTTACTGCAGGAGGAGGGGCTGAGTATGTATTTGCAGTTAATGGTACTGTAGTTCAGCCACGAGGACCGGATAATACTTTTGAATCAGCTACATTAGTGAATGGAGATGTTGTTTCTGTTGATGTATATGATGGAAATGATTGTATGTCTTCAGAATCACTTACAATAAATGTATTTGATAGTGTTATATTACTGGATGTATTAACCACGGAACCTGCTTATTGTGAGGGTGAAACTGGGGTAAGCGTATATGTTGGAGGTACTCCTCAGGATGGTATCACGTACGAATTATTAAGGACTTCAGATAATTCAAAGGTAGAGCCTTCTATTATGTATAGTAGCGCTACTCCTGTTGATGTTCGTTGGAACGATATTCAGGGAACAGATGAATATAGGGTAGAGGCTTTTTATACTGATGTTCCTGCTGAACGTTTTGAAATGAATAACAGGGTAATGGTTACAGAATACTTATTGCCTAATATATATAATTTAACATCATTGAGTTCTAGTCCGGCTGTAGGTTGTAATGGAGGATCAGGTCATGTGATTTCTTTGGATAATTCCCAGACTGAAGTAGAATATACATTATATCTTAATGATGTAATTCCGATAGAAGTCTTAACTGGTATTGGATCTCAGCTTGATTTTAGTGCCCAACTTGGTATTGGTTCTTATACTATATTAGCAGAAAGTGTAATTAGTGGGTGTCAAAGATATATGTCCGGAACATTTTCTATAGAAGGAGAAGATTTAAAAACAAATTTATTATATGTAGTTGATCCAGCAAATGAGAATGAACTTACAGATGGACGTTATTGTGAAAATGTTGGTGGAGTAGAATTAGCATTAGATGGTTCATTGGATAATACTGTTACATATAAATTATTTCGTGATGGTAATGACACAGGTGTTTCATTATTAGGAAATAATAGCTCTTTATCATTCGGTTTAGTATCAGAAGAAGGTGTATATACTGCAAATATTGAGACTTCTACTGGATGTCAATTGTTGATGGATGGTTATGCTAATGTTTCAATAATACCAACACCTACGGCATTTAATTTGGTAGCTGACAATAATGGTCATTTTTGTGAAGGAGAGGCTGGCGTTACCTTAAGTGTTGATGATCAGGAGGAAGGTGTTGAGTATAGTTTATACAATGGTGCCACAGTGTTAGAAACAGTTACGGGGACAGATGCAGCAGGTTCTTCCTTGTTGTTTACCGGTATTTATAATGCAGAAGGAGTCTATTCTGTTGAAGCAGTTGTTCCTGAAGTTGGTTGTACCAATACTATGAATAACACTATTGAAGTGGTAGTTGATGCATTGCCAGATATTTATGATTTAACAAGTGATGGTGATTATTGTTCTGGTGAAAGTACTACTATACATCTGCCAGGTTCAGAATCAAATGTTGAATACAGGTGGCATAATTTGGATGATGGTAGTTATGGACCAGCAATTATAGGAACTGGAGGTGTCCTGGAAATAGAGATTTCGAGTACAGGAACCTATGAAGTTACTGCCCGACGCACAGACGGAGTTACATATTGTGAATCTTTAATGAATGGAACATTTGCGATTACAGAGAAACCATTGCCTGAAGATAGGTTTATTTCTGAAACTTACGTTGGTACAGGTTGTGGAGATGGTTCAATTGTTACTGTTGTTATGTCGCAGGTTGGTGTACAATATAACCTGGTAAAAAAGGTTGGATCGGAATATTACGATGCTGGTTTGCCATCGATTGTAGGAGATGGTAATGATATTGATTTTGCACCTATTGTCGATAAAGACAATGCCGAGTACACGGCAATGGCTACATTAAATGGTTGTTCAATCTATTTATCAGGTTCTGTATTTATAGATATTGCCGGAGTAGTTACAAAACAAGTTGTTACTGGTGAAGGTGAGATATGTAACGGTGATCCGGGTGTTGTATTTGGATTGAATGATACCGAAGCCGGAGTTACGTATGAACTATGGTTAAGTCATAAGTATGGAGTTGCAGGTGAAAATGCAGAAGAAACAATTACTGGAGATGGAAACAGTATGAATTTTCCACTTGTTAATGGAGAAGGTGAATATTTAGTAGTTGGTATTTCAGTTAGTTGTGAGATGGAAATGACCAATCGAGTAGTGCTGAATGTTAATCCGTTACCAGAGGCATATAAAATGATAGGTTCAGGAGAATTCTGTGACCCTGCTTTAGGTGCAGAGATTTCAATTGACAATTCAGAAGAGGGTGTTTCCTATATGCTTCAATACTTTAATGGATCATTATTGGATGATAAATTGGATTCACCAGCGATTGGAGGAGCAGAAACGGATACTATTACTTTTGGTAGATTTACTGATATTGGAACTTATACAGTTATAGCAACTACAGATAAAGGTTGTACATCCAGTATGAACGGAGTTGTAGATGTTCATCAAAGTGTTGCTCCCGTAGACCAAACTGTTGTATATGATAGCAACGTGTATTGTGATGGCGAAGGTGTTGAGTTCAGCTTATCTGATCATGAGGCAGATGTGGTATATCAGGTTATAGATGAAACAAATGTTGTTGTAGCTGAAGTTACAGGAACTGATTCTGGTATATTATCATTAGGTACCAATTTTACAGAAGGAATTTATACCTTCCAGGCTACTAGAGGCGGCGATGCCTGTATTATACCTATTAATGGTGGTGTTAGTATAGCCTTGAATGCTAGAAGCAAACCTGAAGAGCATCAGGTATCTATTGATAGTGAGAATGTATGTGGTTCAATAGGTGCAACAATTACACTTGATGGTTTCGAAATAGATAGAAGATATAGAATTGAAGCTTCATATGGTGCAATCTTAGATACCATAACAGGTACTGATAGAGATCCGGTTTCATGGGTGGTAACAGAACCTGTATCGGGAGAAGAGACATATGAGATATGGGCAATGTCAATGGTTGAAGGAGATTGTGATTCATTGTTACTAGATGTAATTGAAATTTCGTATAAAGATACTCCATTGGCTCCTCAATATACTCTGGTAGGAGGAGATAGTTATTGTGAAGGAGATGAAGGAATTAAGGTTCAGGTTACAAATTCTGAAAATGGAATAGGATACCAATTGAAAGATGATGATGGTGTTACGCTTGGGTTCCAGGATGGTAACGGTGATGTTATTGAATTTGTGAATTATATACCCAACGGTGAATATCATGTTATAGCTCGAAACTTTGAATCAGGTTGTTTTGTTAGTACAGTTGATACTTTCGAGATAATAATGAATCCTACACCGAATATTGAAATTTTCCAGATTGGAGATTTGGATTGTTCAAGTGAAGTATGTTATGGACTTGTAGATTCTGATGAATTAATATTGGATAATTCCGCACCAGAAGAGGATGCAATTACTTATAAACTTTTATTAAATGGTTCTGAAATTGATCCAGCAGTAGATAGTTTGAGTACAGGAGGATCTATTAATTTTGGAAGAAGATCTGCAGATGGTATTTATACGGTTCAGGCTGTTAGCAATATGGGCTGTAGTGCTGAAATGGATGGAATAGTTAGATTAGAGCAGTACCCATTAAATGCTGAAGATGATTATTTAAATCTTGCAAAAGGTGATAATACTGGGACTGTGATTGTTCCTGGATCCGATGAGTTTACTAACGATACTTGGAATCCTGCAATAGATGTGTTGTATGATCCTGAAGTAGAAGGTGATGGCAATCTTAGGTTCTGGTTTAATCCTAATTCAGCTGAAGTTATAAAAGATATTGAAAGTGGTTCAGTGATCATTGATGAAAAGACAGGAGTTTTAGTTTATACTAAAATACCAGGATTCTTCGGTAGAGATTCTGTTACATATTACTTTAAGAATATAGAATATCCTGATACAAGACCCCGTATTGACTCAGCTAAAGTGTATATCTTTGTGGGAAATAAAGGTATTGAAGAAGGAAAAACATTCTTGATTCCAAATGCATTCTCTCCTAATGGAGATGATATTAATGATTATTTCAAAATTTCAGGGATTGAAGAAGATGGCAGATATAGTGCCGAAAAATCAAAATTAGAAGTGTTTAACCGTTGGGGAGCATTAGTGTATAGATCTAAGGGTGATACTTATGGAGGAGATGGTGAATGGTGGGATGGTACCTCGACTACAGCAAATATGGTATCAATAGGAACTGATTTGCCAAATGGAACATACTTTTATGTATATAGTGTTGAAGTTAATGTTACTGGAGAAGAAAAGACAAGTGTGAAGGAGTACAGTGGCTATATTGAATTAAGAAGATAAGGTACGTATATATAACTTGAGTCTTAACTAAGAAATATAAAGATATGAGATATAACCATATATTAAGATTGTTCATAATACTAATTGCAGGTAGTTGTTTTATTAGTAGTTATGGGCAGGATGTAACTCAGTATAATCATTATATAGGAAACCAAGGACTGTTAAATCCTGCCTATAATGGTACAAGGGATGTTATGAGTGGTTTGTTGATTAACCGTAACCAATGGATTGGTATGGAAGGAGCCCCAATGAACCAAGCATTAAATGTGCATGGACCTCTTGAAGATACTAATTTAGGCTTTGGAGTTTCCATTATGAATGATATGATTGGTTTTTCTCGTACAACCGATGCTATGGTTTCTGCATCATATAAATTAGAGATTGATAGACTTAGGTTTTTATCTTTAGGATTGCAGTTGGGAGCCAGTTCAATTGTGTATGATGGTACAAAAGCAATTACTGATGAGTATGGAGATCCTGTCTTTGAAGGCAAGCAGTCTAAAATTGGAATGAACGTAGGTTTTGGAGCTTACTTGTATGGTGAAGATTATTTTGCGGGATTTTCTGTTCCTAAAATGTTTTCTAATAATTTTGATCAGGATCAGAATAGTTTTAAAAACACTCTGGATTTTAACAATATGACCATGTATCTGTATGGTGGATATGTGTTTGATTGGAATGACGTTAAAATTAAGCCTACGCTATTATTTAGAGAGGTTGCCGGAGCTCCTTTGCAATTTGATATTTCAGGTAATGTGTTATTGATGGAAACTCTATGGTTGGGATTGTCATATCGTTCTATATCAAGTGCGGTGTTCCTGGCTGAATTTAAACCAAATAGAAAGTCACCATATACTTTTAGGTATTCGTTTGATTATTCTTTTAATTCGTTAAACCAATATGCTAAACTAGGGTCTCACGAGATCTGTATTCAATTCGATTTTACATTTAACAGGAGGGCTGGAATGAGATCGATAAGATATTTCTAGTATTATTTCTGTTATTAATAGAATATTTAATAAAATTGTCTGAAATTTGTGATTAACAAAAGTAAAATTTATTCCTAACATATTAGCTGATTTATATTGTTTACGGGTGTTTTCGTAATGTTATAGTAATCATAGCTTTAATATCTTTAATTATGAAGAAGATTGTACAAAACATAGTTTTTGCCATTATTATAAGTTTAGGTGTACAAAGTACCTTTGCCCAAAGTAAGTTGGTAAATAAGGGCAACAGTTATTATAAAAAGGCAGAATACTACCAGGCATTACAAGTATACCTGGAGGCGCAAAATGATGGTGAAAAACTAAGTAGTGATGTACAAATTAAAATGGGTAAGTGTTATTTTGAGTTAAATAACATAGAACGTGCTCTTACTACATTAATTGAAGTGGAAGATAAACTATCTACCCAAGAGGATTTTCTTATTTACGCAAAAGTTTACCATCGTTCAGGTCTTTATGCAAAAGAAGATAGAGGTGCTGTTTTTTGGTACGAAAAGGCTTTAAAAGCAGGGGCCAATCCTGTTCAGGTTAATGAGTTAATCCAGTCCTGTAATTGGGCTGCAGCTCACACCGATCAAGAACCTTACAGGGTAAACCCTTCACCAATTTTTACATCAGGACAGTCATTTGGTATTCAGTTTTATAAAGATGGGGTAGTATATTCATCTGCTTCTGAATCAGGATCTAAAAACGTTGATAGGCAAGGGAAAGCATTCCTGAATTTATATTATTCCGATTTAGTGGATCATGAAATTCAAAAGGGAAGACTTTTTTCCAAAGCATTAGTAACTCCTTATCATATTGGTGCAATTTCTTTTACTTCCGATTTTAATACTATGTATTATACCAAAGTTGTTCGTGTAAAGGGTGGTGAAAGCCGATTAAAGCTCTATAAAAGAAATTATAACGGAAATGATTGGGATAAAGAAATAGAGTTGCCATTTATTGATGAAAATTTCGATTATGGTCATCCAGCTGTCTCTCCAGATGATAAATTCCTGTATTTCGTATCAAATATGGAAGGTAACGGAGGCCGTGGAGGAAAAGATTTGTACAGGGTAGAAAGGTTACGGGGAGGAATGTATGGAAAAGTGAAAAATCTTGGGCCTGAGGTAAATACCTTTGGTGATGAAGTTTTTCCTTACATAAGTAATGATAATGTTTTGTATTTCTCTTCTGATGGACATTATGGATTTGGTGGATTAGACTTGTTTAGGGCTGATTACGAAGAAGGAGCATGGAAAAATGTTAGGAACATGTATCAACCGTTTAACTCAGTAGCAGACGACTTTGCGTACATTGTAAGTCCTAAAAATCCTGAAAAAGGTTTTCTATCTAGTAGTCGTACAGAAAGTGGAGAGGATTTGATATTTACGGTGGAGTTCATTGGAGAGAAAGAAGAAGAGGTTATTCCGGAAGAAGGAGATGTTATTGATTTAGAAAATTTACCAGAGGAAACTATAGTTGTTGAGGAAGTGGTTGAAAAGCCTGTAGTAGATTTGTCGATGTTTCCAGAGTTATTTAATGCTAAAGTAAAATCTACCTATAGTAATATTGCTGCAGCAGGAGTTACAGTGGAAATTATTGATGATGCAACTGGCAAAGTTGTAGCAACCGGAGTTTCTGATGATAAGGGTGCTTTTAACGTGGTTATTCCTGATGAGTACAGAAAAGAGGGGCAGGAGTTTGAATTGGTATTTTCAAAGGATGGTGAGTTTAATGCTAAACGTATGATAGTTAATATTATGGAGTTAGCTGATTTAAATAGCAATGGATTGGCCTTAACCCCAATTTTTAATGATGACGTTCTGGATGATATAAGTGGTATGGTATTGTATTATGAAGGAATGGAATTAACGGAGGAAAGTTTAAAAACTCTAGATAGATTAGCCGTATATCTTCAAAAAAATAACCAAATTGTAGTTAAATTGAATTCTCATACAGATGCCAGGGGAAGTAAGCTTGATAACTTGTTTAATTCACAGCGCATGGGTGAAAAAGTGGAAGGTATGCTGATGGAGAAAGGTGTTGATGGGGAATCAACTATTCCACGTGGCTATGGTGAAAGATATATAGTAAATAAATGTAAAAGAGGTGTTCTGTGTAGTAATGAAGAACAGCTTAAAAATAGAAGGATTGAAGTTGTTGTTTGGAGGGTAAAGAATAAATAACACTCGTAAGATAAAAAGACAATGAAAATGAAATCAGGATATATTGTGTTTTTAGCCGTATTTGCACTGTTGGTTAGTCCAATATATGGCCAAAATAAAGTAGATAAATTAGGTCCGTTAAGAACCTCAAAAAAAATTGTTAGTGTATTTAACTTATCTGATAAACCAGATTATGCTATTCAGATAATTGCCTTGAAATATCCTGCAGGAGAGCCTGGGTTTTTTAATAATGTTGAAGAAGCCCGCGAGTTTGATTGTGCCGATGGTTTCATGCGTTATACTGTAGGAAGTTATCCAAATAAAAAGGCTGCACAAAATGAATTGGTTTATTATCGTGATTTGGGGTATACTCAGGCCTTTATTGTAAACACGAGTAAATACATTCTTAAAGGTGGTAAATCAGTATCCTCAGGAATAAATTTTAAGCCGGATCCAAATAAAACCTATACAATACAATTAAGTGCCTTTAGATTTCCTGTTTATTTAAGTCATTTTAAGGGACTTGAAGAAAAAAATATTATGGAGTTTTATCTCGACGATAAAATTTATAGATATACGATAGGGAAATATAAATATGAAGAAGCGGTTGCTGAGTTGGGCCAGATTAAGGCAAAAGGCTTTAAAAATGCGTATGTAAGGGAATTGGATTCGTATTTACCTTATCAAATTGAATAATTATCTTATTTTTGCATCGAATAGCAAGTCAGTCTATCGCCATTTATGGAGGAAAGTCCGGGCAATATAGAGTACCATGCTTCCTAACGGGAAGCTATCTGAAAGGATAGAGTAATGCAACAGAAAATTACCGCCAGTCATTGACTGGTAAGGGTGAAAAGGTGAGGTAAGAGCTCACCGGTACTTATGGTAACATAAGTAGCCGTGTATCTCATGGATTGCAAGACCAAATATATCACGATTTCTTCGGATACAGAGCTACTCGCTTTGATGTTTACAGTCGTGAGGGGTAGGTTGCTGGAAATTATGGGTGACCATAATTCAAGACAAATGATAGACCGTTTCTTCGGAAATGACAGAACCCGGCTTATCGACTTGCTATTTTTTTCTTCTAATGTTGGCCTGTATAATTCTTGTATCAGGTTAGAAAGATGTTTGTATTTTTGCTTAAAATATCTGCAATGACTGAGTTCTTTTCAAAAGCTGTAAAATATCTGACTGAAGACATTTGGCGTATCCAGAAATTTGAACTTTCCCGGCCTCATGTTCTTATTATAAATACTGTTAGGATTTTATATTTGGCTATAAAGGGTTTTTTTTACGATAAATGCCAGCAAAAAGCATCCGCACTTACGTTTTATTCATTGATGTCAGTAGTGCCAATGGTGGCATTATTATATGGTATTGCATTAGGTTTTGGTTTAGATGAGACATTAAAATCGGAGCTTACCAATAAAATGGTAGGACAGGAAGAAGTGTTGAACTATATTTTGCTTTTGGCAGAGAAGTATGTAAAAAGTACAAAAAGTGGATTGATAATAGGAGTAGGCTTAATAATTCTCTTTTGGTCAGTAATGCAGGTTTTAGGTAACATTGAGCAAAGTTTTAATGACATTTGGGAAGTTAAGAGTTCAAGAAATTTTGCCAGAAAATTTACTGATTATATTGCATTGATGATCGTAGCATTTCTATTCTTAGTTTCAAGTAGTAGTATGATTGTATTTGTTTCAGCAAAATTCAATGATTATGAAGCTTTAAGCTATGTTGGTAAAATGTTATCAATGCTTTTGCCGTATGTGCTCATATGTTTTGCGTTTACAATGCTTATCCTGATTATGCCCAATACAAAAGTGAATTTTGTGTCAGCTCTTGTTGGTGGAGTTGTTGCGGGAGTGTTGTTTCAGGTTTTGCAATACTATTTCATCAATTTTATGGTAGGTGTTTCCAGGTATAATGCCATTTATGGTAGTTTTGCCGCATTGCCATTGTTTTTGTTCTGGATGCAGGCAAGTTGGCTGATTGTAATGTTTGGTGCCGAAATTTCTTTTGCTGTGCAAAATGTTAATAGTTTTGAGTTTGAGGCAGATACAAAAAATGTAAGCCTTGAGTATAAAAGGATTGTGGCATTAATGGTGTGTTATGAGGTGATAAAACGTTTTGAAAAGGGGGAAGAACCATTGAACTCCTTAAAACTTTCCATGGCGTTAAGATTTCCAATCCGATTGATCAATGAAATTTTGTATGATTTAGTAAGGTGTAAGGTGTTAATAGAAGTAACCATTGAATCAAGTGGAATTACCTCTTACAATCCAGCTCTTGACATAAATCAGCTTACTATCTCTAAAATTCTGGATATGCTGGAAACTACAGGCAGTAATAATCTTCATTTTGAAGAAACGGAAAGTCTGGAAAAAGTTAAAGGAGTGGTGGATAAGTTTAAAAAACTCAGATACTCTTCAGATTATAACGTGCTTATAAAAGATTTATAAAAAATAAAGGGGATGTTAAAATAACATCCCCTTTTTATGCCGGCCGCATCAATCATGGACTATTTAAACTCCTGTATACAGGATTTGAGTGTATTAAGATCCTCGGTAATCCTCCGTATCAAAATGATAACCCGAAGGTGAGGCCCGCCCTTAGATCAAACAACTTAACTCGGTTCTATTGTAGTGTTGAGTTTAACAATCTAAATAAAACTGATGCGGTTTTCTTTATATCAACCTTACATAACAAAAATAGTTTAAATTTTTCTTCTATCAAAGAAATAGCAAGGGATTTGAGTGTTTTTTATAAAGAAATTGCAGGGTGTTTTTATGGGAAATTTTGGTATGGTGCTATCAAATTATTTTCTTTGCAGATTACCAGAAACTTAGGAAGGTCAAATGTATACTATTATAGATATTGAAACTACAGGAGGAAATTTTAATAATGGAAAAATTACTGAAATTGCCATATATCTTCATGATGGAAATAAAGTAATTGATGAATTTGTTTCATTAATAAATCCGGAGCAATATATACCACCATATATTTCTAAACTAACAGGAATAAGCAATGAAATGGTTGCAGAAGCACCTAAGTTTTATGAAGTAGCCAGGAAGATTGTTGATATTACGGAAGGGACTATATTTGTTGCTCATAATGCCGGTTTTGATTATGGGTTCGTTCAGGCCGAATTTGCAGCTCTTGGATATGAGTTTAAAAGAGAAACTCTATGTACGGTAAAATTAAGTAGAAAATTCTTGCCGGGTTATAAATCGTATAGTTTAGGTAATATTTGTTTAGAGCTGAATATTCAGAATAATGCCAGACACCGGGCTGCCGGAGATGCTATTGCTACAGTTACCCTTTTTGAGTTATTGCTAAAAAAGAATAACGGAGTTATATTCCCTTTAGCTCAAAATAAAATTTTTAGTGCTCAAGGACTTCATCCTGATTTAGATATTGAAAAGATTAAGCAATTACCTCAAAATGTTGGGGTGTATTATTTTTATAATGAAAAAAATGATTTGATTTACATTGGCAAGAGCAAGGATATACGCAATAGGGTTTTAACTCATATTGGTCAGCCTAAAACCCAAAAGGCTGTTAAAATGAAAGGGGAAATTGCGAGTGTTGATTATGAATTGACAGGAAGTGAATTGTTAGCCTTATTAAAAGAATCTGCAGAGATTAAATCAAACAGACCTATATATAATAAGGCTCAACGAAAAAACAGGTTTAACTATGGTCTTTTCTATTTTAATGATAGAAAGGGGTATATACGCTTTAATATCCTTAAAAATGATGGAAGAACAACACCAATTAATTCATTTGAATCACAAAAAGAAGGTAGGGAATTTCTTTTCAGGATGGTTGAAGAGTTTGAGTTATGTCAGAAATTATCTGGATTGTCTGATTCTACCGGAAGTTGTTTTCAATATCAGATAAAGTTATGCAAGGGTGCATGTGTTGATTTAGAGCTTCCTGAAACATACAATATCAGGGCTCAAAAATTTATTGATAGCCTGGCTTATGAGATGGACGATTTTGTAATTATTGATCAGGGCAGGAATATTGATGAAGATTCTGTTGTTGTTGTTAGAGGGGGTAAATACCTTGGATATGGATGGGTTGACAAGCAAATGGGATTTTCTTCAATGGATGAATTAATAGGTGGCCTGGTGCTTAACGATGATAACAAAGATGCCCGCCTTATAATCAAAAGACAACTAAGGGAAAACAAAGCGCTTAGGGTTAAAAAAAATTAATTGAATAATAAAAATTAAGCTTTATTTGAAGAATTCGGGAATTGATGTTTTAATACAATAAACCTTTCGTGAGCCCCAATGGCCACTATATCTTTGTTTTTGTTGAACAAGGCAAAGTCGAAAAAAAGCTTTTCTTTTTCTACAAATTTTAAATGGATGGTGCATTTTATTTCTTCACCAAGCGCCATTGGCTCCATGTGTTTTATATTAATTTCTGCACTAACAGATGTATATTCAGGCGGAATCCGTTCGTGGATAAATTCACAGATTGTTTTTTCCATGAAAATGATTAAAGATGGCGTGGCAACATATTCAATATCCCCGGTTTTTAAACTTGAGGCCAGGTCCTCATTTTGTATGGTATAATCTTTTGAGTGTTGTATACCTGGCTTTAGGTAGTGTAATATTGCTTCCATCTTTTAAAATTTAGATATAATTTAATATACCTAAATTTTAAAAAAATGTTTTAATTATTTTCTATAAAGCAATTAAAATTCACTTGTAAAGTGAAATTCTATGTCTTCAAAGTTTTGTTGAGCTAATTGTAACATATAGGCCGAATCAGCCAGGAACACATCTCTGCCTTGTTTGTCTTTAGCCATGTATTGATTTTTTCTCCTTTTAAAATCTTCTAACTGGGCTGTGTTTTTAGATCTTACCCAACATGCCTTGTATAAATTAATAGGTTCGTACCTACACTTGGCATTATATTCATTATTTAATCTGTGCTCAATTACTTCAAACTGTAAGGCTCCTACGGTTCCTATGATCTTACGTCCGTTAAACTGGCTGGTAAATAGCTGGGCAACTCCTTCGTCCATTAATTGGTCGATACCTTTGGCCAATTGTTTTGACTTCATAGGGTCAGCATTTTCAATGTAGCGGAACAACTCAGGAGAAAAACTCGGTAATCCTTTAAAATTAATTTTTTCTCCCTCTGTTATTGTGTCACCGATGATAAAATTACCTGAGTCCGGCAAACCTACAATGTCGCCAGGGAAAGCTTCGTCAATAATTGACTTTTTTTCAGCCATAAAAGCCGTTGGGCTCGAAAATTTGAAGTTCTTACCCTGTCGGACATGATGATAGTTTTTGTTTCTTTCAAATTTACCTGAGCATATTTTTACAAAGGCGATCCTGTTTCTGTGATTGGGATCCATGTTGGCGTGAATCTTAAAAACGAAACCAGTAAATTTATTTTCATCAGGATTAATATCTCTTTGTATTGTTGAAGATGGTTGCGGGGTAGGAGCAATGGTTATAAAGCAGTTTAATAACTCGTTAACTCCAAAATTATTTAGGGCACTGCCAAAAAATACAGGGGCTAAATCACCTTTCAAATATTCATTTATATCAAAATCCGGATAAACACCTTCAACTAACTCAATCTCTTCCCTTAAAAGTTCCGAAGCACTTTCTCCAATATATCCTTCTAACTCGGGATTGTTAACGTCGGAAAATGCAATACTTTCCTGAACAGTTTGTTTACTTGCTTCAAACAGGTTTAGGTTAGATTCAAAAATATTGTAAACTCCCTGAAATGTTGGGCCGTTACCAATTGGCCAACTCAATGGCCGAACTTTAATTTTTAGTTCTTCTTCTATTTCGTCAAGGAGGTCGAATGCATCCTTGCTTGGTCTGTCCATCTTATTAATGAATACCATTACCGGAGTTTTTCTCATCCTGCAAACTTCCATAAGCTTGCGGGTTTGGGCCTCAACTCCTTTGGCAGCATCTACTACAATAATTACGCTGTCAACAGCTGTTAATGTCCTAAAAGTGTCTTCTGCAAAGTCTTGGTGACCAGGGGTATCCAGTATGTTTACTTTGTGGTCTTTATATTCAAATCCCATTACAGATGTTGCAACAGAAATACCACGTTGTTTTTCAATTTCCATAAAGTCGGAAGTGGCTGTTTTCTTTATTTTGTTTGATTTAACAGCACCGGCAACGTGAATTGCCCCTCCAAATAAAAGAAGTTTCTCGGTTAAGGTTGTCTTCCCTGCATCCGGGTGACTAATAATCGCAAATGTCCTTCTTCTTTGTATTTCTTCAATTAAGCCCATATTCTGTAATAATAAAAACGAGCGCAAAGTTAATTAATGTATTGATATTTTAAGAGTCAGGCGCTTAAAAAATTATTTAAGTAACTGCATGTTTTTTATAAGCAGAAAGGTTTGATTTTATATAAAATTGTTAGATTTTTAAGGTCAAAAATTATAAAAAGAAACTTAAATGATGTGGACAAACTATCATGCACATTGTAATTATTGCGATGGATATGGAAAAATGGAAGAATTTGTTCTGCAAGCTATCAAAGATAAGATGCCTGTTATCGGATTTTCATCACATGCTCCTGTGCCATTTGATTGTTTTTGGACAATGAAGATGGAGAAACTTCCTGAATATATTGCCGAGATAGAATTATTGAAGAAAAAGTATTCTGGGGAAATACAAATTCATACTTCGTTAGAATTAGACTATCTGTTTGCATTGGAGGGTTTTAATAAGGAAGTTTTAGATCAAGTGGATTTAGATTATAAAATTGGGA
Organism: Plebeiibacterium marinum; assembly: GCF_026013615.1. GTDB lineage: Bacteria > Bacteroidota > Bacteroidia > Bacteroidales > Marinilabiliaceae > Saccharicrinis > Saccharicrinis marinus_A. The sequence continues at coordinate 23,956 of NZ_JAPDPI010000006.1, read as the reverse complement.
GTGTTCATTTTGTTGAGCTTTTTCAAAATGGTAAAATCTGGGGGATTGATGATGTTTTTGAAAATGGATTTCAAAATATCTTTAAGGGTGATATTAAAAAGTTGGTCAAAAGGTTTTATCAATTAACCAGAGAAATGATAATAAAAGAGGAATTTGATATTATTGGCCATTTTGATAAAATAAAAATGCATAATATAAATAAAGCGTTTTTTGATGAATCGGAAGACTGGTATATTGATGAAGTTAAATCGGTGCTGAAGTTAGTTGCTGAAAAGGAAGTAATTGTTGAAATCAATACAAAATCATATGAAAAAAACGGACTGCTTTTTCCTGGAGTAGAGTTATTTCCATTGCTCAAAGAATATGATATCCCCTTAACTGTAAATAGCGATGCACATTATCCTGATAAGCAAATGGCTTCATATTCAATTGTAGCCAAAGAACTGCTAAAAGTTGGTTATACCCAGTTAAAAGAATTTAAAGACGGTAAGTGGAGAGATATAGAATTTAATGAAGAAGGATTATTATGGAAAAGTTAATATATACCTACGATGTAATTGATTTAAAGAGGAAAGAACATAGGGATGCATTGGTTTCTTTAATGAATGATTATATGTTGGATGAGATGGGGTTGGGAAGGGAATTATCTGAGGATTTGGCTGATAAAATAATATCGGGACTACAGAAGCAAAATAATTATATAGGCTTTTTATTGAAAACTGATAAAAAATATGTTGCTTTAGCTAACTGTTTTGTTGGGTTTTCAACATTCAAGGCTAAAAAACTTTTGAACATACATGATTTTGTGGTTACCCCTGAATATAGAAAAAGAGGTGCAGGTTATACTTTGCTGAACAAAATATCGGAATACTCAAGATTGAAAGATTTTTGCAAAGTAACATTGGAGGTAAGGGATGACAATTTCAATGCTATGAACCTATATAAAAAGACAGGCTTTCAGGATTGTAATCCACGAATGTATTTCTGGGAGAATCTACTGTAATTGGAATATTTGTTTAAAAAAATCATTTTTTTTATTGGATAACTGAAGTTGGAGTTAACAGATTCAGTGTCTTTCGACAGAAGGTTCCTTATTGTTGATGAACTTATTTTTATTGTTGATAAAGGCATTGAAAAGTAAGATTAATGGATTGGTGTTTTTGGATAATTTATAAAGGAATTTGTTTGTAGAGATGCTATAATATTCTATTTTTACAAACCTATTGTAATAAGCACAGGGTATATAGTGAAACATTTTATTTAACCGACCGTAACAAAGACATAGCATAATCAAGGCGTTATGGATTTTTTAATGATTTGTAATAATGATTTTGTTCAGTTCCCAACGTGTTTAAATAGTAGATCAGCTTTTACAAAGTAGGTTTAAGAAAAAAATGAAACATGGCAAATAAATATATATACGATCCGAATACACTTTCATATATTCCAATAGAGAATACTTTTAAATCAAAGGCAAAAAAAATGGTGCCATTCAGTATAGGTGGTATTGTTATTGGATTGGTTTGTTATGCGTGTACTGCTATTTTTTATGCCACTCCTAAAGAAAAGATACAAGCACAACAACTAAAAGATATTCTTTCACGCCAGGAGATATTTGCGGAGCGGTTGAGCGAAGCAGATCGGTCATTAAAAGAGTTAGCAGTATTGGACGATAGTTTATACAGGGCTATGCTTGGAGAAAACCCTATGGATTCAGCTTTAAGATTAGCAGGTACAGGGGGTACGGATGGATACGAGGAATTGTTAAGTTCAAATATGCCCAAGGAAATAATAAATTCATATAAGAAGCTTGATGAAATAGTGGCCAGGATGAATGTTCAAAATGCATCCTATAGTGATTTGTTTAAAAAGGCAGCCGTTAACGCACAGCGATTGCAGCATCTTCCGGCAATTATTCCAATTGCAAACTGGGATTTAAAGTATATAGGTTCTGGGTTTGCTCCTCGTAGGTTTCATCCAATTTTAAAAAGATGGCGCCAGCATGAAGGTATTGATTTTATAGCTTCTACCGGAACCAAGATATTTGCGGCCGCCGATGGTAAAGTTACCAGTGTTAGGGTTTCGGATAGTTTTGGTAGGGTAGTGGAGGTAGATCATGGATTTGGAATAACTACTTTATATGCTCATATGAGTAAATTCAAGGTTAAGAGAGGCGAAAATGTAAAAAGAGGTGATGTATTGGGGTATGTCGGAAATTCGGGTTTAAGTGCAGGTCCCCATTTACATTATGAGGTACATATCAAAGGTAAGGAAGTTGATCCGGTTAATTACTTTTTTAAAGATTTGACATCGGCTGAATATAAGGCTGTTGTTGAAAAAGCAGCGAGCGTAGAAATATGTATGGAATAAGCATCCTCATATCAACACAACAAATATCACACTCAAAAAAAAGGAATCGTAACAGATTCCTTTTTTTATTGCTAAATTTGAGATAGTAAACAAAAAAGCAATTCGTGAGAAATGTTTCTTACATTGGATAGTGGTTTTTGATGAGCTTTATTGAGTACTCCTGAATCTGAAAATTATATACACATGAATAAAAATGCTATTGCGAAAGAAAAGTTTTCTGCCTCATGTAATTGTGCGCAATCGGTATTAGTTGCTCTTGCAGGTGATGTAGCAAACGATAATACGTTACAACTAATGGCTTCTGCCTTTGGGGGTGGGATTGCTCAAACAGGAAATACTTGTGGGGCAGTAACCGGGGCTTTAATGGCATTGGGAATTAAAAATGGTTATACACAGGCAGGTTCGGCTGAAGATAAGGCAGAGTTATATCGAATGGCAAATGATTTTTTAAGAAGTTTTCAGGAAAAGAATGGATCTTGTAATTGTAAAGACCTGATAAAGTATGATATTTCAGTTGCAGGAGAAAAGGAGAAAGCTCGAAACGCAGGCGTCTTTACTAATCTTTGTCCTGTTTTTGTTGTTTCTGCAGTAGAAATTATGGATGATATATTACATTATCATAAGTGATAGGTTGTTAGAAAAGATTGACCAAGTATGTATAAACAATAATTTAGATTATGTGTTTTGTTTTATAAAAAAATGTTTGAAATGAAAAGTATAATATTATTTGGTTTGTTGTTGTTTTCAACAATATGTATAAGTGCCCAATCTAGTATTTATGATTATACTGTAGAAACTCTTGAAGGTGAGGATTTTTCTTTTTCAAGGTTGAAAGGAAAAAAGGTGATGATTGTCAATACAGCTTCAAAATGTGGATTTACCCCTCAATATGAAGGTTTAGAAGAGTTGTTCAGGAAGTATGGAGGTGACGATTTTGTAATAGTTGGTTTCCCGGCCAATAACTTTTTGCGCCAGGAGCCCGGAACTGCAGAAGAAATACGAGAGTTTTGTACAAAGAATTATGGCGTTTCTTTTCCTATAATGGCAAAAATATCAGTAAAGGGAAATGATATGGCACCAATATACCAGTGGTTAACTCAAAAATCAAAAAATGGTGTTCAGGATAGTAAAGTGAAATGGAACTTTCAGAAATATCTGATAAATGAAAAGGGGGAATTGGAAAAAGTGCTTTCTCCAAAAACAAAACCACAAAGCGATGAAATAATTTCGTGGATTGAAAATTAGAAGTTATGATATTGTAGCATTATATAGACGCGAAAAAACGATGTATGAGCATCGTTTTTTTTTGTTTGAAATAATCTTTGCAAATTCGTGTTCTTCTAATTTAAAGATTAATTAAAAATGTCAAGTATAAGAGGATTTGCAAGTGATAACAATTCCGGTGTACATCCGGAGGTGTTAAACGCTATATCCAAAGCCAATGGAGGTCATGTGGTAGGTTATGGTGATGATGCATACACAAAGGGTGCTATTGATAAATTCAGAGAGGTTTTTGGAGAAAAAACAGATGTTTTTTTTGTTTATAATGGAACAGGGGCAAATGTAATTGCAATACAGGCATTGGCCCGGCCTTTCAACGCCGTAATTTGTCCAGATACGGCACATATTAATGTTGACGAGTGTGGAGCTCCTGAAAAAATAAGTGGTTGCAAGTTGTTGCCGGTAGAAACACAGGATGGTAAAATAACGGTTGAAGGCTTCCAAAAATATATGCATGCTTTTGGGTTTGAGCACCACGCTCAACCAAAAATTATTAGTATTACCCAGGCAACAGAACTTGGAACGGTTTATTCCATCGGTGAAATAAAGAAAATAGCAGATTTCGCCCATTCAAAAGGAATGTTTCTGCATATGGATGGAGCACGGATAGCCAATGCTGCAGTTTCACTGAATTGTTCACTAAAAGAAATGACAGTGGATGCAGGTGTGGATGTGTTGTCGTTTGGAGGAACAAAAAATGGGCTGATGTTTGGTGAAGCAGTCTTGTTTTTTAACATGGATACAGAAGTGGTTAAGTATATAAGAAAGCAAACAGCACAATTGCATTCTAAGATGCGATATACTTCGGCTCAGTTTATGGCTATTTTAAGTAATGATCTTTGGAAAAGAAATGCGGAGCATGCCAACCAAATGGCTCAAAAGCTGGCAAAAAAGCTATCGGGCATAGAAGAAGTTGAAATAACACAGAAAGTTGAAAGTAACGGGGTTTTTGCTAAGGTGCCCAAAGATATTATCGAACCATTACAAAAAGAGTTTTTCTTTTATGTGTGGAATGAGGAACGGTCAGAAGTTAGGTGGATGACTTCGTTTGATACGCAGGAAGAAGATATTGACAGGTTTGTAACATTAATGAAAGATTTACTAAATAAAAGATAAGAAATGGCTCAACAATATGATTTTGAACTGGAGTTTAAAGTGAGGGATTATGAATGCGATATTCAGGGGATCGTTAATAATTCAGTATACCAGAACTATTTAGAACATACCCGCCACGAGTTTTTAAATGAAATAGGTTTGAATTTTAAGGAATTATATGATAAGGGTGTGGTAGCAGTTGTTGCAAGGGCCGATTTGCAATATAAAACTCCTTTGCAGAGCAACGATAATTTTGTGGTTCGTTTAAGGGCGGAGCATCAGGGAATCAAGTATGTTTTTTACCAGGATATTTATCGATTGTCTGATGGAAAAGTTTGTTTAAAGGGAGTGATCACCTCAACATCATTGATAGATGGGAAATTAGGTGTTTCGGAAGAGATTGCAACTGCACTTAAAAACGTAGCTCAAAAAAGAGAGGTTACAGCTTGTTGATAGAAAGATCCTCTTTCGTAATTAGTAGCTGGTTATGCAAATTAGTTCCTGCAAGAAAACTCATGATTCCTACGGTCACCCCTTTGATTCCCCTAAAGGGGGTGAGTTCCAGTGTGCTGTGCAGCAGTAACTTCCCCTTTAGAGCCTGTCCCGAACTTTTGTTCAGGAGAGTTGGAGGGTGCGGGTTGGGATAAAATCGAGTTTTCTTGCCAGTACAAAATAGGTTCAAAAAAAGAAAATGGGGTGCTTCAAAAGTTTCTGTTATAGAGTTTAACTTTTGGGGTATCCCTTTTTTCGATTCTGGAATGTACAAGCTTTGTAATAACTTTCGATAAAAATATTTCCCATCCCGGATGCTCTTTGTATCTTTGCAAACTATTTTGAAAAAAGGAACCAATATGCCTGAGCATAGCAAGAAAGATTATATAGAGCGATTCATCAAATACAGGGCTTCTGAGAAAGTAATTAACAAAGGGAAGGATTTATATAATGATGGCGCAGTAACGCTTACCTACAAAAGTGATGCTTCTGATGCATGGCACTTTTCTGTTCAGGGTTCGCAAAAATACTCTGTTATCATTAAGGATTTAAACAAAGGGGATATAAGCATCAAATGTACTTGCCCGTTTGAATGGGGAACCATATGTAAGCATTCTGTGGCTTCGTTGTTATATGTGACGGATGCAGGAGATGATGCTTTGCCTCAGGCAGTTCAGGGTGAAATGTTATCTAATAGGGTTCAGCGTACTGCCTTGGGATTCAGAATTGAAGATTATAAGTTTATCGATTCAGATGTTATCAACAAATACTCTTCTTATAGTATTTTAAACAACCTGAAACATTCATATAAAGGAATTAAAATTGAAGATGTTAAAATAGAGGCTAATCAGGTTCTGTTTGAAATCAGGGATGATAATTTTAATGTGGATGTGGTATATATCAGGTTTAGGAATGATGAAGTATATATTTCTTCGGCAACAGGTTCGGGTACGCCCAGATTAAATAAGCTGGAAACATTTGCCCTGATGGCAATAGCAGAATCCAATACGCCCGACTTATTGGATGTGATCTTTAATAAGGGGCTGAAAGATATTGAGAAAGAAACCCTAATCAGATATGGGTTTAGTGAGGATGATGATTTTTCTGTTTATTTTCAGCATGTATTTGTTCCGGAAAGAGGTCTGGATATTTCGTCACGGCCTGATCAGAAAGGCTTGATTCCAATACAATCCTTAAATGAAGTTTCGTTTGTGAATTTTGTTGAAAAACTAAATGAGGAAACGTTGGTGCTGGATAATATACCCAAGGCATCAGATGAATTTGCTTTAGGTTTTGTGATTGATTATGGTGCTGCAGATCAGGATAGCTTTTTGGATGAATACTACTTTGTTGAAGATTCAGAACTTGAAATATTTGCTATTACAGCTAAAACATCAAAAGATCAGAGATATTTAACGTCGCATTTTAAAAGGTATGATGAGTTTGAAACGCTTGTTAAAGTAACGGATAACCAACAAAATATTATCGACCTGATTGCAAAGTTAAAGGAAGATTCTTCGTCTGAAAAGAGAAGGTTTTCATTAACCAAAAAGTTGATTTTACTGATGGCGAAGGAACGGTTTGTTTATACCCATGAAACGGATGATAGCCGCCTTAGAAAAGCAGATTTGTTGCCTGTGAAGATTTCGGAAGAGCTGGCGGAGGCCAGGTATTATACCTATGAAAATGAAAAGTTTGTTGGTGTAGATTTAGAGGTTAATATTGGTGATAAAAAAATAGATCCCCTGCATATAGAAAAAAAACAACGAGAGTTTCATGTTTACAATATGGATGGATTAATCCATATCCCTGCCAATTTTTCGGTGGCTAAACATGTTGAAGCATGGGAGCAACCGGTTAAAATGGTGAAACAATATAAAAATAAGTTTATTGCTGATGTTGTTTTGCCATTGTCAAAGAATTTTGAAATAAATTTTGAAGACTGGAGTCTGGATGTAAATACTGTTGAGCTAGACTTCAGGTCAAAACAGATATACCTGACAGAGCAATATAATTATCTGATTATAACCCCCCAGGTAGAATACCATAACGGAGTTTCAGTGGCCTTAAACCATTCCGGAAACGTATTGATTCATAACGGGGAGGAAATAAAGGAATATGTAAGGAATTTTGAGTTGGAAGAGGATTTTATAGACTCCATTGCTTCTTTACATCCTTATTTTGATGAGCAGAAAGAAGAAAAAGTCTTTTATCTCCACTATGACGATTTTAGTAAGGATATGTGGTTTTATAAGTTTTTTGACCAGATGCAAAATATGGAGATTGAGGTTTATGGGTTAAAAGATTTGAAAAATTTCCGCTATTCTCCGCATCAGGGAAAAGTAACTACATCGGTAGCAAGTGGTCAGGACTGGTTTGAAGTGGATGTGAAAGTGTCGTTTGGAGATGATGTGGTTAGTTTAAAAGATATCAGGAAGGCGATTTTAAACAAGCAAAAGTATATTCAACTGGATAATGGAAAAGTGGGCTTGTTGCCGACAGAGTGGTTCCATAAACTCGAGAAATACTTTAGGCATGGAGAGCTAAAAGACGGGAAATTGGCCGTTTCTAAATTACGCTTTTCAATTATTGATGAATTGTTTGATGATATTAGTGATGCAGAAATAATTAACGAAATATCAGAAAAGCGCAACAGGCTTCTGCAGTTTAAGGAAATATCAAATACTGATGTTCCTGTTGAAATAAAGGCAGACCTGCGTCCATATCAGAAGGAAGGATTAAACTGGTTAAATTTTCTTGATGAAATGGGCTGGGGAGGAATTTTGGCTGATGATATGGGGCTTGGAAAAACATTACAAGTGCTTACTTTTCTCCAGCATGTATTAAAAAAGGATGACACTACCAACTTGATTATCGTTCCAACAACCTTGCTGTTTAACTGGCAAAAGGAAATTGAAAAGTTTTCACCGGAGCTTAGGGCTTTTTACCATTATGGAATAAGCAGAGCCTTGAATACAGATGTTTTTGGAGCATTTGATGTGGTGTTTACTACCTATGGAGTGTTACTTCGGGATATTGAGTTTTTAAAGGATTTTAAGTTTAATTACCTTGTTTTGGATGAATCGCAAGCCATTAAAAACCCGGCTTCCAGAAGGTTTAAAGCGGTGAATTTGATACAGGCAAAAAACAGGTTGGCCTTGTCGGGTACCCCTATTGAAAACAGCACTTTTGATTTGTTTGCACAAATGAGTTTTGTAAACAGGGGATTTTTTGGTGGGGTTACCGCATTTAAAGAGAGCTTTTCGAACAGGATTGATAAGGATGGGGACGATAATATTGCCGCCGAACTTCAGCGTTTGATCAATCCATTTATTCTTAGAAGAACCAAAGAGAAGGTGGCCAAAGAACTGCCAGCAAAAACTGAAGATGTAATTTATTGTGAGATGGATTCGGAACAAAGGAAGGTGTATAATGCCTACAGAAACGAATTCCGAAACAGGCTGTTGGGCAATATTGCAGAGGAAGGGATGGCAAAATCCAAAATGTTGGTGTTGGAGGCTCTTACCAGGCTTCGTCAGATTTGTGATTCGCCGGTTCTGTTGGGCGATGATAAAATTGATACTTCCGAATCAGTTAAGATCAAGGAAATAGTTCAGCATGTAACAGAAAAAACAGCAAAACATAAGATCCTTATTTTCTCCCAATTTGTAAAAATGCTTGATTTGATTAAAAGTGAATTGAGCCGAAGAAATATTGATTTTGAATACCTCGATGGACAGTGTTCTCCTTCGCAAAGGGAAAAATCGGTAGAAAACTTCCAAAGCAATGAAGAGCTAAGGGTGTTTTTAATTAGCTTAAAAGCCGGGGGGACAGGACTGAACCTGACGGCTGCCGACTATGTGTATATTGTTGATCCATGGTGGAATCCAGCTGTTGAGAACCAGGCTATAGACCGTTGTTACAGGATTGGACAAGATAAAAAGGTGTTTGCTTATAGAATGATTTGTAAGGATACGGTTGAAGAAAAAATCCTTAACCTTCAGAATAAAAAGAAAAAAATTGCAGGTGATATAGTGCAAACCGATGAAAACATTATGAAAACACTGGAAGTTGATGATATAAAAAGCCTTTTTGGTTAACCTTTGTTGATACAATGCTCAGTTCAGCTTTTTGGATAAATTGATTTTATGCAGGTTGAAAAGATGAGTTGAGTATTGTAAAATACAGGTGTTAAATATTTTGTAAATCAGCCTTTTGTCTTTTGTTTCGAATCTAACAATCTATTATTATACTTGAAAGGTTACTTCTTTTAATAATTCAATTTTCTCTGGTGAAACTGCAGCTATGTACGGAATAATTTCAACTCCGTTATCATAGGCTTCTTTTAGTGTGGCAGCATATACCGGGTCGATGTCTTTTGCAGGTGAAAAGGACTCGATATCCTGCCTTTGGATTACATAGAACATCACAGCTCTGAATCCTGCTTTTTTTGCCTCAATTAATGTGCGCAAATGCTTTTGTCCCCTGGTTGTTACGGCATCCGGAAAGGTAGCTTTGTTATTGCTGCGAAGTGTGACGTTTTTAACTTCAATAAAACACTTCTCGTTATTGTTTTCTGCATAAATATCAAACCGGCTGTCTTTGTATTTTACTTCTCTTTTTACTGTAGTATATTGGTTAAGTTGTGGAATTATCCTATCCCTGACAGCTTCATATACTAAAATATTCGGTATAGAAGTGTTGATGCCTATCCAGTGGTTATTAATAAATATCATCTCCCATGTATACTTTGTTTTTCGTTTGGGGTCGTTATGGGGTGTAAGGTATACTGGAGCCCCTTCTTCAATGCACGTTTTCATACTTCCCGAATTGGTACAATGAGCGATAACGATACTCCCATCTTCCAATTCTATATCAGATAAAAATCGTTTATATCGTTTAATCAGCTTTCCCCGGACAAGTTGTGTTTTAAAATGCATGGTATTTCCTTTTGTGGCATAAAGCTATTAAATATTGATTATAAACAAAGGCAACCGGGGGTGTCAATAGGATTAAATTATTATTTTTACGCTTATTGAATATAAGCATTGTGATACTGTGAATCCCATCTTATAATATTGTGGTTTGATATGAGGTATAAATTTCTTCTTATTTTCATTTTTCTATTCTGTTTTGATATAGTTGAATTTACTGCTCAAACAACTCATATCGATAGCCTGAGGAATATTATACAGCAACATACCAGCGTAGATACCAATAAAGTAAAATTACTAAATAAATTAGGAGGTGCTGTTCAAAATATAAATCCGGATAGTTCACTGGAATATATAAACAGGGCATATGTTATAGCGGATAGTTTAAATTATGCCTCTGGTATGGCAGAGGCTTTGTTTCTTGCTTCATGCTATCATTATATTATATCTGATTTTGATAAGGTGTTGGAATATGGCAATAAAAGTCTCGATATTTTTAAAAAAGTCAATGATAAGAGGGGTATAGCCAAGACCTTGATTAAAATCGGGAATATCCATTATTTTCAGGGCGATGTTGAACGGGCGATGAAATACAAACATGAAGCCCTGGAAATAAATCAGGAATTACATGATACTTTAGCACTAAGTAATACTTATGCCAATTTAGGTACTAATTACTGTGATATTGGTGATTTTTCGCGGGCTCTTGAATATGAAGAGAAGGCCTTGGAGTTGGCAAAGGCAACAAAGCACCAACAGTCAATTTCTTATGCCCTTAATAATCTTGGGGTGGTTCATAATGTAATGGGAAATTATCCTAAAGCATTAGAGTATTATCAAAAAAGCTTTCATATAGACGAAAGTCAGAAAAATTATAAAGATGCAGCTGTAGCAGCTTCAAATGTTGCTTTTATTTTAAATATTCAGGGAGAATATGATGAAGCAATTTCGTTTTGCCAAAAGGGCCTAGATTATTCTGAACAGATTGGTTTTAAAACTGGTCTCACCTATAATTATGAGTATTTGGGACTCATATATAAAACTAAAGGTGATTATAATAAAGCCTGGGAAAACCATCAAAAAGCACTGGTTTTACAGACTGAGATTGGCAATAAAACAGGTCTGGCCAATGCATATAAGGATTTAGGAGAGATCCTTAACTTGCAGGAGAAATATAATGAAGCCGTAAAGTTTTATAATAATTCGTTAAGCATTGGCAAGGCAATAGATAACAAACAGATCGTAATGAAAAGTTATGTGGGTTTATCGCTTACCTACTTAAAGCAGGATGATTATATAAATGCGCAAAAATATAGCCAGATAGCTTATGTGTTAGCTAATGATATAGGAAATATAGACTTGATAGCGCAAAGTGCTGAATTGTTGGCCAAAAGCAAGGCTGCATTGGGGAAGCATAAGGAAGCATATGACTTATATACTGTTTTTAAAAATATGAGCGACAGTTTGTTTAATGAAGAGAACGTGAGGTCCATAGCTAACCTGGAATACCAATATAAATTTGAAAAGGAAAAGGAATTACTTAAAATAGAGCAGCAGAAAAAGGATGCAGTACGTGCAGAAGAGGAAAAACTCCAAAAAATGATTAGAAACTCATTGCTGGTAGGGGTTTTGTTGATGCTTGTGCTGGTGTTGGTTATACTGCACAGTTTTCTTCAAAAAAGTAAAGCAAATCTTTTGCTGGCCGAACAAAAAAAGCAGATTGAAGATACCAATGAAGAGCTCATAACTCAAAAGGAAGAAATACAGGTTGTTGCACAGGAGTTGGAAAAAGCGAATAAGACAAAGGATAAGTTTTTTTCTATTATTGCCCACGATTTAAAAAGTCCTTTTAATGGCCTGATAGGATTTACTGAATTGCTGCTGGAAAACCATAAAAGCTATGATCATACAGAAAGAGAAACCTATCTGCAGTATATTCAGGATTGTTCCCTTAAAACCTATAATTTATTGGATAACTTATTGACATGGGCGCAATCGCAATCGGGGCTTGTTAAATTTAATCCAGAAAAAATAAATATGAAGTCATTGGTTGATGATATAATATTATTGTTATCAGAAACTGCTGGTAATAAGAATATTGAATTAGTATCAGACACCCAGGATGACCTGGCATTGAACGCCGATAAAAATATGTTACATACAATAATATTAAATCTGGTGTCTAATGCAATTAAATTCACTCCCAAAGGAGGCTCAATCACTGTTAAATCTCTCATTGAAACTAATCACAGTAAGCAAAAGGTTGCAAAAATTATTGTAAAGGATACAGGAGTAGGGATTCCTGCAGAAATACAGCGCACCTTGTTTACACTGAACGGAAACTATACAACAACAGGTACCAATAAGGAAAAAGGAACTGGCTTAGGGCTATTGTTGTGTAAGGAATTTGTAGATCAACATGATGGCAAAATAATAGTTAACAGCCAGGTTAATAAAGGGAGTGAGTTTGAGGTATCTATCCCGTTTTTCAATTAAACCAATTTGAAATAATACACTAATGATTTGAAATATGTTAAAAACTCGTATTGCAAATCTTTTTTTTGTAACTTTTATCGGTAGTTTAATACCGATTTATGAATGATTAAGGCGTTAAATCATTTCTTCAGTAACGTTATCATTAAACCATCGGCATTATACTTCAATACCAAATGCATTGTTAATGCGGTATAAGTTAATGAAATGGAAAACATTATTGAAAATACTTCGGATAGTATATGGGCTGTTGATAAGAGCTATTGTATTATATATTTAAATGACACATTTAAAACGGATTTTTATAATGTATTTGGTGTTGAGTTAAAATCAGGCGTTAACATCCTGAAAGTTTTGCCTGAGGGTATCTCAGAAGTATGGAAACGAAGATATGACAGGGCATTGGGTGGGAAAAGTTATAGTTTTGAACAATCGTTTGATGTTGATGAACAAAATACAATCTACGTTCATGTTTCCATGTCGCCAATTATGACGGACAATTTGGTTACCGGGGTAACCTGTTTTGGCAGGGATATCACCAGGAATAAATTAAATGAAATAAAACTACATAAGTATAGTATTCTGCTTCAATCAAGTATCGAAAGCCAAAAAGATACCATCTTACTGTCCATTGATAAAGATTTTAAATACATGTATTTCAATTTTGCTCACCGTCAGGTAATGAAGCATGCTTATAACATGGATATTAGGATAGGGGATAATATATTAGATTGCATTAAAGATGAAGAGGATAGAAAAGCGGCCCAAAGAAATTATGAAATGGCTATGAATGGAGAGTCGCATTCAAATATCCGGGCATACGGCCAAAAAGATAAAGAATACTACGAGAGTTTTTTTAATCCCATAATAGATGATAACGGCGAAATTATTGGAGCTACAGCATTGGCAAGGAATATTACATTAAGGATTAAACAAGAAGAAGCCTTGAAAAAATCGGAAGAGTCATTAAAACTAGCCATTGCAACAAAAGACAAGTTTTTGTCCTTAATATCCCACGATTTAAGATCTCCCATCTGGTCTATTACCTCTTTGGCAAATTTAGTATGTGAGAGGTTTGAAGAGTATTCCAAGTTAGAATTAAAATCGTTCCTGAAAAATATCTCAACAGGTTTGGACAGAGCCTTGCATTTATTGGAAGATCTGCTGCTATGGTCAAGGGTTCAGCGGAATTCAATAGAATTTAACCCCTCTGTAATAAACCTATCTGAGACTATTCATGATACCATTAAAATACTGGAACAGAATATAAAATCAAAGGAACTGGAAATAGTGATCCATTTCACAAAGTATCAGGAAATATTCGCTGACAAATATATGATATCTACTGTGATACGAAATCTGTTATCGAATGCAATAAAATTTTCATATAGAAAAGGGAGTATTGAAGTAGGGGTGGAAGAAAGAAAAGATGGTTTAAAAAATGAGATACATATTTCAGTAAAGGATTACGGAGTAGGTATTTCAAAAGAAAATATAGATAAAGTGTTTTATATTGGAGAGTATACTTCAACTTATGGAACGGATAAAGAAAAGGGGAACGGGCTTGGTTTAATCATGTGTAAAGAGTTTGTTGACAAGCATCAGGGAACCATAACAATAGAAAGTGAAGTCAATAAAGGGACTCGGGTTTATGTTGTTATTCCTCAGTAATAATATTATAGAAAATAAAGTAGGGCAGAATTCTCTGCCCTAACCAAATTACTTACTTAATTTCAATTTGCTTTGCAGGCCGTGGTTTAACTTCTTCGCGCTTGGGTAGCGAAATATGAAGTATTCCATTTTCGTAATTTGCAGCAATTTTTTCCGCATTTACTACATTTTCAGAAACTGAAAAAGAACGTTGGAACGACTGATAGCTAAACTCACGGCGCGTAACTTTTTCACCATCTTTTTCTTCATGTTTATTCTTCTTTTCTGATGAAATAGTTAAACGGCCATTGTCGTAGTTTACTTTGAAATCTTTTTTTGTTAAGCCCGGCGCAGCAACGTCGATTAAGAACTCATTTTCATTTTCTTTAACGTTTACTGCAGGTAAAGTTGTATCAGTGCTGGAATAGTTTGTTCTATTCCAATCCATCAATTCATTATCAAAAAATCTATCGAAAAATGAAGGAACTGATGGAAACCAGTTGTTTGATAATTTTGCAAGTGTCATAACTTAATCCTCCAAAATTTTAGTTCAACAAATTTTAAATGTTCTGATAATGCATTTTCAAACTAAATGCCATATTTGAGGATGGTTTTTAAGAAAAATATTAAAATCTTTGAAATTCAAATATTTATGATTTTTTGCAAAAAACAGATGGCTTGATTACAAAGTCAAATTGACAGGGTTGTGGTGTGTAATGATGTCATAATGACTTTGTTAGGTGTCAGTTTTTCCTCTTTTTATCTTTTTTGTCCTTAAAGTATCCTTTAAACAACGGGTGGTGTTTTAGAGCCTCCATATTTTCGTCAAATTTCTGGCTTCCGGAATTAATATTTTCCAATGTTTCCTTTAGGTCGTTCTTTAACAGTGAGTCGTGAGCAACGGTGTTAACCAGACTGTTTTCACCACAGGCAAGGTCATTTATTAAGCTATTTAAAGTTTTAGACATGGTATTGAATTCCTTACCGGTGGAATTCAGATCGTTAATTAATAGGCGTACTTTACTTGCTATTGATGTATCGTTGAGCATTACACCCATTAAGTTCTGATCACTCTTAATCAGGGTTGAAACATCTTCCAGTTTTTCCATCAGGGTGGCAGACCTTCTGGTTGTTTCTTTCAGGTTTTTAATGATTTGGCGTATATCCTGGGCCACCTTTCTATCATTAACCAACATACCTAAAGTTCCTTCACCTTTATTAATTGAATTGGTGATTTGTAATATTCCTGCAGTTACCATAGCTGCATTTTCATTGGTTTCACTTAAAGTACTCAGCATTTCGTAGGTGGCTATAGGGTCATAAGCCATTATTTGGTCATTGTCTTCAATACCTTCGCTAAACCCGGGACCGGGTTCAATGTTAACCACCATATCGCCAACCAAACCATCTGAGCTTATTTTTGCAAAGGCATTCTTTTTAATAAAAGATTTGGTTTTAAGATCCATCTTCAGGGTTACTTTGATTGCTGTGTCGTTAATTATATCAATCGATTCAACATTTCCTGCATTGATTCCTAAATACCGCACATTATTACCCAATCTTAAACCTTTTACATTCTTAAAAACAGAAGTTATTTCAAAACTCTGGGTAAAAAAACTCTGTTTTTCACCAATTAAATAAATGGCAATGGTGAAGAGTAATACTCCGGAAAGTACCATTATTCCAAGCTTTGTTTTTTGTGATGTTGTTTTTTGCATTGTATCTATATCTTTAAGCTAACCCATTTTGTTAGTGATTTTCCAATTTAGTCTCTGCAAGAAAACTCCTGTTTTATAGTGCCCCCACCGCTCACCCCCTCGTCCTCCCGAATACAAGTTCGGGACAGGCTCTGAAGGGGAAGCCTCTCGCGCTGTGTGGGTCGGTATAAAATCGAGTTTTCTTACCAGCACTTTTTAAAAAAACGCCTTAATTACAGGATCACCAGCCGCAGCTAATTCTTTATATGTACCCTCTGCATAATTTTGTCCATCTACTAAAATAACAACCCTGTCTGATATTAGTTTGGCAATATTTAAGTCGTGCGTAATAATTAATGATGATGTTTTGTATTTAACCTGTATATCTTTTATCAATTTGATGATTTCTTTTGCAGTTATAGGATCTAAACCGGTTGTAGGCTCATCATAAAAAATAATCTGAGGCCTTAAAATAAGTGTTCTGGCCAGGGCAATGCGGCGTTTCATGCCTCCGGAAAGTTCTGAGGGCATCAAATCTATGGCGTGTTCCAAACCTACACTGGCAAGTGCATCCCTCACCATATGGTCAACTGCATCCTTATCGGCGTACTCTTTCCGCAGTCTCCTTAGAGGAAATTCCAGATTTTCGCGTACTGACATGGAATCATAAAGAGCACTTCCCTGAAACAAAAAACCTATGTCGAGCCTCAGGTGATCCAGTTGGCTTTGGTCAAGGTCGGGGATGCTTTTCCCTAAAATGCTGACACTGCCGGAATCTACTGTCATCAGGCCAACCAGGCACCGGATCATTACCGTTTTGCCAGCACCGGACTTTCCTATTACAACCAGGCACTCGCCATCGTACAAACTCATATCAAAACCATTGAGCACAGGATTTCCTGATAGTTCCTTGTGTAGTTGTACTACCTCAATGATCTTTTGTTGACCGTTTTTTTTATGTGATTCGTCCGATAGCATTATTTGTATTTAAATTTTACAACTCATAAAATATATCAGCTACAAGTACGGCTAAAAAGTCGATAAAAAATAACAGCATGGATGTAATTACTACCGCCGAATTAGCGGCCAGTCCAACACCTGCCGTGCCCCGTTGGGCATTATAGCCCTTATAGCACCCTATTACACCAATAGCAAACCCAAAGAAAAAAGATTTAATAATGGAAGGCAATAAATCGCCGTATGACAGGTAATCAAATACAAGATTAAAAAACAGGGTAAAAGAAACAGATCCTTTAATGTTTTCTACTATAAATGATCCTGTTAGTCCAACGGTATCTCCCAAAACAACTAATATGGGTAATGTTATTGTTGTGGCCAAAATACGTGTTACAACTAAATATTTAAATGGGTTGGTTCCGGATACTTCCATAGCGTCTATCTGTTCGGTAACGCGCATTGAACCCAATTCGGCACCAATTCCTGAGCCTACTTTTCCGGCGCAAATAAGTGCTGTAATAACCGGGCCTATTTCGCGTACAATTGAAATTCCTACCATACTCGGCATGAGAGAAACGGCACCAAAATCAACCAGGGTGGGGCGTGTTTGAAGTGTTAGCACCATTCCCATAATTAAACTGGTGGTGGCAACCAGGGGTAATGATTTATAGCCTACCATGTAGCATTGTTTCACAAACTCCTGAAACTCCACCGGGCGACTTACTACCTCTTTAAAAAAGCGGCCGGTAAAATAGGAAACATCTCCAACTGTAATGAAAAAACGCTTCACCTGTTCTATTATGTATGCCTGGTAGTTCATAAGTTTTTTATACTGATGTTTTGTTGTGTATTAAAAGGTAACATTATTTAAAAACAAAATCCAGTTATTGTACCATTGAAGTTAGGTTTGATTGGTATGGCGGAGAGCTAAGAGCTAAGAGTATAGAGCTAAGAGCTAAGGGCAAAGAGCTAAGGGGTGAGGGCATAGTGCAGAGAGGTGAGATGGATTGATGCAATAACTTTTGCAAACTGGCAAATTATTAATACCAACCAATGTTTGAAAGTATAACTTTCTGTTTTTTTCAAACTATGATTGGTATTAAATATTTTTGTTTTACGCTAAATCAAAACGGTCAAGGTTCATAACCTTATTCCAGGCAGCTACAAAGTCATTTATAAATTTCTCCTTTGCATCCGAACTACCGTAAACTTCTGCTAATGCCCTTAATTCAGAATTAGAGCCAAACACAAGATCGGCTCTAGTGGCAGTCCACTTAACCTTTCCTGTTTTGCGGTCTCTGCCATCAAAGCATTCTTTTGCCTCGTCTTTTGGCATCCAGGCCACACTCATATCAAGCAAGTTTACAAAGAAATCATTGGTTAGTATTTCGGGAGTTTCAGTGAATACACCGTGTGTTGAGCCATTATAGTTGGTATTCAGCACCCGTAAACCTCCAATAAGAACGGTCATTTCAGGGGAGGTCAGTGTTAGCAATTGTGCTTTATCCACTAACATATCCTCGGTAGACATGGAATATTTCTTTTTAAGATAGTTACGGAAGCCATCGGCAATAGGCTCCATTACTGCAAAAGAGTTAATGTCGGTTTGTTCTTGTGTAGCATCCATCCGACCAGCGGAAAAAGGAACAATGATTTCAATTCCGGCATCTTTGGCTGCTTTTTCGATAGCTGTACATCCAGCTAAAACAATTACATCGGCCAGAGATACTTTTTTATTGCCTGATTGAGCATTGTTGAATTCTTCCTGAATACGCTCTAACTTATTCAATACTGTGCTTAACTGTTCTGGATTATTGGCTTCCCAGTCTTTTTGCGGAGCTAATCGGATTCTTGCACCATTTGCTCCACCTCGTTTATCGGAGCCACGGAATGTTGAAGCAGAAGCCCATGCTGTGGATACGAGCTGCGAAACGGTTAACCCCGAGCTTAAAACTTTTGATTTTAATTCAGTAACATCTTTATTATCTATTAAAGTATGGTCAACAGCAGGAACAGGATCTTGCCATATTAAATCTTCTGAAGGTACTTCTGGTCCAAGGTAAAGTGCTTTGGGCCCCATGTCGCGGTGTGTTAATTTAAACCATGCCCGGGCAAAGGCATCAGCAAATTCAAGTGGATGTTCATAAAACCGCCTCGAAATTTTTTCATATTCAGGATCGAAACGCAATGAAAGGTCGGTAGTAAGCATGGTAGGGCGGTGCTTTTTCCGGGGGTCTTGAGCATATGGCATTTGACCCTCTGTATCTTTGGCTACCCATTGATGGGCTCCGGCAGGACTTTTGGTTAATTCCCATTCAAATTCAAACAGATTTTTAAAGAAATAGTAACTCCATTTTACCGGAGTTTGTGTCCAGGTAACTTCTAAACCACTGGTAATAGTGTCGTCGCCATTACCTTTACCAAAAGAGCTATGCCAACCCAGGCCTTGTGCTTCCATAACTGCAGCTTCCGGCTCTGCTCCAACATGAGCAGCATCTCCTGCACCATGACATTTTCCAAAGGTATGACCACCTGCTATTAAAGCAACCGTTTCTTCATCGTTCATTGCCATACGGGCAAATGTTTCGCGAATATCTTTTGCTGCCAGTTTGGGGTCTGGATTACCTCCCGGGCCTTCCGGATTTACATAAATAAGCCCCATTTGGATGGCAGCCAGGGGGGTGTCCATCTTCTCTAAATCCAAATCCCGTTTGTCATTCTCCAACCATTCTGTTTCAGAACCCCAATAAACATCCTCTTCCGGCTCCCAAACATCGGCACGACCTCCTGCAAATCCAAATGTTTTGAATCCCATAGATTCTAAAGCCACATTTCCGGCAAGAATCATTAAGTCGGCCCAGGATATTTTTTTGCCATATTTTTGTTTGATAGGCCATAACAACCTTCGGGCTTTGTCAAGGTTAGCATTATCAGGCCAACTGTTTAAAGGGGCAAAGCGTTGTTGTCCGGCTCCGGCACCGCCGCGTCCGTCCCCGGTGCGGTATGTACCTGCACTATGCCAGGCCATACGAATAAAAAGAGGCCCATAATGACCAAAATCGGCTGGCCACCAGTCTTGAGAGTCAGTCATTAAATTATGAAGGTCATCTTTTATGCCTTTATAATCGAGACTTTTAAATTCCTTTGCGTAATCAAAATCTTCTCCCATTGGGTTTGATAATGAGGAGTGTTGACGAAGGATGTTTAGTTTCAATTGGTTTGGCCACCAATCACGGTTTCTTGTCCCACCGCCTCCATGGCTATGTTTCCCTGTAGCTCCTGTAACAGGACATTTACTAACATTTTCTGAATGATTTTCCATGACTTTGCTGATTTATTATTTGATTTAAATTACTTCAATGGTAAAAAAGTGACAAACCCTACTTGAGAAAGGCTCTTTTTGCATGACAGATAAAATTACAAAATTCAAATCTTTAAGTCAATAAGTTTTATAACCAGGGAGGAGTATCCCGCCAACGGAGCTACTCTTTATGCACATCATTGTGGTATGGGGGTATAGCATCAAAAGGTTGAAAGTATGAAACTTATGGCTAATGTATCTGACTTACAGCCAGAATGGACATTATGCTTAAAATTTTGGGACGATGCCCTTGGGTGTTCGGAAAGAGATTTACGATAAAAACCTAAACATCACGGGAATCAATCTTCCCCGGGTAGGGGGAAGACTGATTCCCGTAACGTACAACACTTTACTAATATTAAACCTCTTTCCGAACACAAAAGAACGATGTTCCAAGTTGCGATATGTAAGGCCTTCAGCCCTTTAGGGCGGATTATCAAAAAAAGCAGAACTCCAAAACAGGAATTCTACCTTACATAGACCTTTACTAACTTTATACTACAAGCTGTAAATCACTTTCAACTTTAAACTTCGAACTCATTGCTGCAAATCACTTTCAATTTTGAACTTCGAACTCAATGCTGTAAATCACTTTAAACTTTCAACTTTGAACTTTTAACTTATCTACAAGTCCCCGGTACTGGCTTTTTTGAAATAGGTTAAGAGACTGTTGGGGGAAATGGTTCCTGAATTGTTTTGTTTTCGCACCTTTACAAATTTTGAAAGCACCTCTACAATGGGTATCGTATCAGAGTTCCCTTTTATACTTATGCAACCATTAGCTATTAAGGCATGCATCTTTTTAACAAAATCTTTTGGATTTTGTGTCCATTCAATAAATTTGCCACAAGGAGAACCCTCCTTAGTTTCTTCTTTATATTCGAGTAGTTTGTCGTAAATTAATTGAAGCTGTTTAATCGCATCAGGTTGGTGATGTTTATTTTTTAGTTGTGCTTTATGCAATGATTTAATCAAAGCTTTAATATACTTTACCTCCTTGGTAATATGCATATCTTCCTTTGCTTTAAGCATATTGATGCAGTTGATATAATCCCGGGTTAAACCAGGATCAGGATTAACGCACATTGTTTCGGTAAGCATTTGCTTTAAAATATTCCAGGTATTGTCATTCAAATCAGGTTTTGTACCATTGAACTGATTGCTCAGGGAATTGATTCTTTGGAGTATTCCGGTTCTGTGCTCTTCTTCTTCCTGATTTAAAGTTGGAGTATTAAAAGTGTTTAAAATGTTTTGAATAGGAATAACAATATCCTGCGACATTTTTGTATTACTAGTGAGATTTTCAAGCGTATTGATTTCATTTAAAAAGATGCTTTTTTCTCGTTGATACATTATAGAATAGAACCATTTGCTTTTCGGTAATTGACTTAAGGTTTCTCTAATCCTCCTGGGGTGCCCATTAAATATGGGCAACATTTGTAATACAGACAGGCTTTTACATTTATCAATAAAACCATTAAATAGGTTGTTGGCTTTTAAAAGTATTCCTGAAATCATCATGTAAAAATCTAAATCCTGAAGGAATATTTTATTCTCATCAGCGTTTAGGTTGCACGGAATATTCCACGGGGTTTCGTCTAATCGCCTTTTTACAGAATATAAGTTAGAGATGTACATGCAGATATTGGTGCTTTTCATCTTTAATTGTGCTATCTTATTCAGGTACTTCTCAAGCAAGCTTTCCATTTTGTTATATAGATCTTTGCAGTCGAGCAATGGCTTATTATTAAAAATGTTATTTTTCCATTTAAAGGATTTTCTAATAATAATACTATCTGTTATTGTGTGTATTGAGGTAAGCATAGTAGTAAATTTTATCTGGTTAATAATCTATAGTTAAATTAATGATATGATCCCGGTATTCAAAAATTTTAACTGAACATTAACTTTTTTAGGAGTAGTTGGAATTGAGTGTATTAAATAAACCAACAATTAATAGCTAACAACTAAAAACTAGTACCTATCAATCCATCAATTATACCGTTTGTGCCCATTCAAGTGGGGTATCAAAGCTTGTTAAACCGTCGCAGATAAATTGTTTCTTAACTATGTTACGTGTTAAACATTGATTTTCATCTGCCCATACATAATCAATGGCATATTTTACATTGATGCCGTAGTTTTGCCAGACAATCTTATTTTGTTTGTCTTCCCAGTGTTTGTCTATAGCAAGGATAACCGGGGTTCTTCTTTTAAGTTTTGCATAGTATTGGGCCAGGTGAATATTTCCGACAGGGTAAAGGCCATGCATTACAATTCTATCAGGTTTAATACTACGAACCAGTTTTATCAATGGCGCAGATATGCGGTAGTCTTCACGGTTATATAAAAGGATATGTCCGTTACCATTAAAATCCGTATTGTTTTTCTCGTATATAACGTGGATTTCGTGATTGCCTGATTGTAGTTGTTTGTAACATGGGATGATTTCAGGCTCTATTGTTGGAATTAAGAATATAAGTTTCATAGTGGAATTGTTTTAGTAGTTAGTTATGGAACGGTTCTGTATGTGTAATATGTGATATAGAACCGTTCCTTAGAACTCTGTTTAGCTCCTGGTATAAAGTTGGAATTTGGAAGTGATTTACAACGAGGAAAAACAAGATGTTAATCGCTTCATGCTTCCAACTTCATATCCTTAGTAAACTGTAAATAATCATTCATCATCCGGTATTACAACCGTACCAACGTGTATACTATTGCTTACCCGCTTTGAGTCGTCCATGGCAGCGAATGCCAGGTAACAATGGACTTCGGTTCCGGGAGGGGCATCGGGCAGGAGCATAGTGGCAGTACCTGCTGAACGGATGCTTTCGCAAATGGAATACTCCGGATAATACCCTTCGGCAATGGCTACCATGATAACCCCATTGTTGGCAAACAGATCATTGTTAGAGGCTTTGTATCTCCAGTTAAAAACAACTTCTTCACCATTAATTTCAACACTTGGTCTGTTAGCTACTTGTAATGGTCCTACAGCTAAAACCAGATTTTCAAGGTTAACCCTACAATTAGGATATTCGCCTTCAATGGTATATTTTATTAACTCCGACATGGCTGCATTATAGGGTGACTTTAAGTTGTCCTGATTTTGAAAACCCAATTGTATCACCGGATACAGTGGCTGTAAAAACTTGGTGGCAAGGCTGAATTTTGCTCTGTGTGCCAGTTGTTTTTCACTGGCTTTGTGATTACTAAAATCTGGTAGCGATTTCATAACAGGAATACCTTTCCATTGACTACCTACTGTGTTTCCTACTTTTCCTGTGAATCTTCCATTGATTCCTTTTTTATATGTTCCCATGACTATTTATTTTTTTTGTTTTTAACCTTAAATATGTTTTTCACAATGTTGCCTTTTGTTTTAGGCGACGTAACTTCTTTATTTTTATTAGATGTTTTTTCAACCTTATTGCGTTGCATCCATTTAGAAATTACGGTTGTAAGAACTCCTGCTAGCAGGGTGATCGCAGACCGGATAATCATTGTTTGAGGATCTGCATCCTGGGCCGAGAAGATTTGAGCATCTGCTGCTTCCATCACTCCTAAAGTACCCAGTGAACCGATGGCGAAATTTTTAAGTTCATGCATCTTTCTGTTTTTGT
>NZ_JAPDPI010000069.1 GCF_026013615.1 Plebeiibacterium marinum | reverse complement strand
TTTTTGGGGCAATGCCAAAAAGGGAGTTGGGTTTGGGACAACGTCCCAATATCAAGAAATTCACGAAGTGAATTTCTTAATTTAATGACATTGACTGCGCGTGTCCTCACGCGTGGTAGGTTTATGATAATAAAGAAAAACATACGCTATGTAGCGCGCCAGGTAGGGATTACTTGAAGAGAATATCGTGATACTTGATACTTGTGTCTTGTGCCTTGTGCCTCATACTCTTCTGGTATATGCAGATTAGGATTATTAATGAAACTATTGAATATATATAATGAAAAAGTTCAGAAAAGTTAAGTTAGGAGTGTTTTTTACACTACTTACTCTATGTGCAAATATATATGGACAAAGGCAGTTGGAAATCATAAACAGGGGAGTTGTTGCTGTTCGAACTGGTACCAATGAGGTTTTTGTGAGCTGGAGATGGTTAGGTACAGAATCGGAAGATGTGTCTTTTTATGTGTACAGGGGAGATACTAAACTAAATGAAACACCAATATCTGGTTCTACCAATTATGTTGACAATTCATCTGAAGCGGCTTTATATTCAGTCGCTGCCGTTGTAGATGGGGTAGAGCAGGAGCGGTCAGAAGGTGTGGAAATATGGTCTGCCAATTATAAGGACATCAACCTGAACAGGCCTGCTGGTGGAACTGTCGAAGGTTCTGTATATACCTATTCGCCCAACGACTGTAGTGTTGGCGACCTGGATGGAGATGGAGATTATGAGCTTGTGGTGAAATGGGATCCTTCTAATTCTAAAGATAACTCTCAATCAGGGTATACAGGCAATACAATTCTGGATGCATACGAGTTTGACGGTACCCAATTGTGGAGGATAGATTTGGGAATTAACATCCGATCCGGAGCACATTATACACAATATATGGTGTATGATCTAAATGGCGACGGAAAAGCCGAGGTGGCCTGTAAAACAGCACCGGGTACTACAGATAATACAGGAAGTTATTTAAGTACAGGGCCGGCAGCTAGTGCCGACCATACTGCCGATTACCGGAATTCAGGAGGCTATATTCTTGCGGGACCTGAGTATTTAACGGTATTTAGTGGTGATACCGGTAACGAAATGATTACAGTTGATTATGTTCCCGGGCGTGGCTCTGTGTCAAGCTGGGGCGATAGTTATGGTAACAGGGTAGACCGGTTTTTAGCTTGTGTGGCCTATTTAGATGGGGAGAAACCAAGTTTGGTGATGGCACGTGGCTATTATACCAGAACAGTGTTGGCTGCCTGGGATTTAAATGGTTCTGATTTAACCCAGCGTTGGGTTTTTGATACCAATAACGGATATTCTTCGTATGCAGGGCAAGGGAACCATAATCTAAGTGTAGCAGATTTAGATAATGATGGAAAAGATGAAATAGTATATGGTTCCATGACCGTAGATGATGATGGATCCGGATTATATAATACCGGCCTGGGGCATGGTGATGCTTTGCACGTTTCGGATATGGATCCAAACAGACCCGGTTTGGAAGTGTTCTCTCCTCATGAGGAAGGCGATAATGGCATGACATACAGAGATGCTGCAACTGGTGAAATATTATGGCAATATGAAGCTGATGGAGATGTGGGGAGGGGCGTTGCTGCCGATATTGACCCCGATCATTTTGGTTATGAAATGTGGTCAACTGCTTATAGTGGTGTGTTTAACCTGGATGCAGAAGTCATTGGTGGACGGCCATCAATTAACTTTCTGATATATTGGGACGGAGATTTAACCAGGGAGTTATTGGATAATATCACCATTTCAAAATATAATGTAGGCACCTTGCTCAATGCCAGCGGATGTGCTTCAAACAACAGCACAAAAGCAACCCCAAACTTGTCTGCTGATATTTTGGGAGATTGGCGTGAAGAGCTAATCCTTAGAACCACAGATAACGAAAAACTCAGGATCTTTACTACTACGGATGTGACCGAGCATAAGTTTATTACCTTGATGCACGATCCTCAGTATCGTTTGGCAATAGCATGGCAAAATGTTGGGTACAACCAACCTCCACATTTGGGGTATTTTCTTGGCGAAGGAATGCAGAAACCACCATTAGCGCCAATAGCTCAGGCTAAATTGAAATGGACTGGTGCCAGTAATTTTAATTGGGACATCAATAGTACTGAGAACTGGAAATTAATGGATAACACTCCGGCTGTTTATACAGATGGGGATGATGTATTATTTTCTATGACGGGAGATAACAGCTCTGATATATTTATAAATGAAGCTTTAAGCCCGTCAATGGTTACGGTAATGAGCCCTTCTGACTATACTTTTAGTGGTACTGGAAAATTATCGGGTACCATGGGACTGGTAAAAGGAGGCTTAAGTACTTTAACAATAAATACAAATAACGACTATAGCGGAAATACTACTGTAAGTGAGGGGATGCTTGTGGCCAATGGTAACCTGAGCAATAGTAAAGCAGTTGTAAAAGGCAAAGGTACGTTTGCCGGCGAAGGTTCTTTGGCATCATTGGAATTACAGAGCGGAGCTAAACTGATAGTGGGAAATGAATCTAATCCAGGTGAAACTACAGTGAATGGCGCATTTACAGCAGAAGATGGAGCCTCTGTTTTTATGGATTTATCCAACGACCCGGAGGGGATTACCAATGGCAGTGATTTAATTTCAATAGGTGGGGATGTAAATATTAATGGAACTTTAAATATTGAAGTAAATAAAATCAATGCTGCATTGGCAGAAGGTACCTATACCTTAATGAGTTTTACTGGTAGTTTTACAGGATCCGTTGATGATATTAATATGATTGGGGTTAATGATAATTTAGGCATTAATGATTTTATGTATTCAGTGGAATTATCAGGACAGTCAATAGTATTAATTACTACACCGCCAAGGGCTGCTACAACGGTTATTTGGGATGGTAATAGCAATAATGTTTGGAATTATTTGAAAAATGAGAACTGGCTCAACAATGGGGAGCTGGATGTGTTTGCATATGGGGATAATGTCATTTTTAATAATGATGGTAATCATAGTGTGGTAGTGGCGGAAGATGTGCCTATCGGAGGTATGGAGTTTGTTTCATCAGAGGCTTATACTTTTAGCGGAGATGGCGCTATTGCCGGAGATGGTGGACTTGTTAAAAGTGGAAGTGGCTATTTAGTGCTTAATGAAAACAACACTTTTACAGGAGACGTTGAAATAACTTCGGGGTTTTTAGAAGTAAGCAGGCTAAATACTATAGGTAACCCAAGTAGTATTGGTAGTGGAAGTAATAGTGCTACCAGTTTAACGATAAATGGAGGAAAATTATATTATACAGGTAATGATGATGTTACAAACAGAAAGATCACTGTTGGTTCTACAGGGGGCGAAATATATGTAGAAGGTCAATCGTTAGCCTTAGGTGGTGCAATTACCGGAGAGGGGCAATTGATTAAGAGTGGGCAGGGTACGCTGAGTCTTTCTGCGGTTAATACTTTAAACGGTGCATTTAGCCTGAATGAAGGTACCGTAGCGCTGACTTCAGAATCGGCCAATTCATATGGGTTTGGTAACAATAAGGTTATTATTAAAGATGCCACCGTACAAATGTTGAATAGCCCAGGAACTTATTCTGATATTTATTGGGATATGGAAGTTCCGGCCGGTTATACAGCCGCTTTGAACTTGGATGGACGATGCGACCATTATGGAGATTTGACAGGTGGGGGAGTTCTTAACTTAAATACGCCTTATACCCGTTCTCATTTAAATGGTGACTGGTCGTTGTTTACAGGATCGGTTAATGTAGCGACTTCATCTAACGATGGATGGTTTATTTGCGGTAACAGTTTGGGGTATCCAAATGCATCAATAAGCCTGGGTAATAATGTTCTAGCTGTATATAAAAATAGCTCTGATGATATTGTCGAAATAGGAGAATTGACAGGGACTTCTACTTCCGAACTGGGAGCCGGCGGTCAGGCAACCAATACAATTACGTGGAAAATTGGCGGAAAGAATACTTCGGTAAGTTTCGACGGGAGAATAACGGATACTCAGTATAAGTATACAGGTGCATCAGCAGCAATAATTAAAACAGGATCGGGGCGCTGGACTTTGACCAATAGCAATACTTATTCGGGTGGTACTGTAATTGAGCGTGGATCTCTTATTGTTCAGAATACCACAGGAAGTGCAACCGGTACCGGAGCAGTTAGTGTTGGCAGCAGGGCTGCATTATCCGGAACGGGCTATATTTCAGGAGAGGTAACGGTTAATAACCGTGCGTATCTAATGCCCGGCTTGACTACAGAAATAGGTAATCTGACCATAAACAACAACCTGACTTTACTTACAGGGGCTATTTATTATGCTAAGGTAAATGCCAGTGCGCCGGCATCCGATAAAATTACGGTTTCAGGAACTGCTACCCTTGCAGGTACATTGCAAGTAGTTGTTACGGAAGGAACCCTGGTTGCAGGACAAGCATTCCGGATTATTAGTAGCGATGATATTGTTGGTAGTTTTGACGCCATTAGTCCCGCAACACCCGGTGATGGATTGTATTGGGACTTATCGAACCTGAATTCAACGGGTATTATTAAAGTAACAGATACGCCTACAGCTATTGATGCAGAGAAGGAAAAAGAATTGACCTTATATCCTAATCCGGTAGAAAATGTATTGTATGTAAGATTACAGGATAATACAGCTAACGCAACTTTGGAAATCAGGGATATTAATGGACAATTAGTATATAAACAGAATGATGTTTATTCGGCTGATAAAATTGATGTCACCATGTTGCCACAAGGTGTTTATCTGCTAAAAATATATACAGATGAGTATCAATGGGTGCGTAAAATAATCAAAAAATAAGGAGGCAGAGACAAATAAGTTGTCCTGAAATAGTTTTATATAGTATGTTACTGGCAAGCCATTTTTTAATAAATTGGCTTGCTTTTTTTATTAATCAAAATTTTTATCGATGTACAAAGTAATAATTGCCTTATTAATTCTATTGCCACTTACACTTTCAGCCAAAACAAAAAAAGATACGATTCGTGTGTTTTACCTTGGAGGACAATCCAATATGGATGGATATGGTTACTGTAAGGATTTACCGGATTCGTTAGATAAGAAATTCAAAGATGTTTATATTTTTCATGGTAATCCTGTTGGAGATAACCAATCGGGAGGAGGACTTGGCTTATGGGATAATCTGAAACCAGGACATGGAGTAAAGTTTTCATCCGACGGAAAAAATAATACATTATCACAAAGGTTTGGAGTAGAGTTGTCTTTTGCTAAAAGGTTACAGGAAATGTTTCCAGGCGAAAAGATTGCCCTGATAAAGTATTCAAAGGGAGGTACTTCAATAGACAGTTCAATGGCACGCAATTTTGGTTGTTGGGAACCTGATTTTATAGGAACTAACGGGCTAAACCAATACGACCATTGTTTACAAACCATAAAGCAAGCCATGTTTACCCGTGATATTAATAACGATGGAGTAGAAGATGTGTTGATCCCGTCGGGTATTATCTGGATGCAGGGCGAATCAGATGCCACTACTGAGGAATGCGCATCGCGATATTATGCGAACCTGAAGAGGTTGATGGATTTGTTGAGGGCAGCCTTTTTAAAAGATGATTTGCCTGTTGTTGTTGGCAAAATTTCTGATTCATGGAAAGATTCTGATGGAAAAGTATGGGAATGTGGTGAGCTGATCCAATATGCACAGGAAAAATTTGCCAAAACAGATAGTAATACATCTATTGTCAGGGATACCAGGTATTATAAATACTCTGATAAATGGCATTACAATAACGAGGGGTACATTCATCTGGGTGCAAGGTTCGCCGATGAAGTATATAAATTGCTTACAGAATAGCACTAATAATGTATCAGAAACTAGAAGGTTTAATACCGATTTGTTAATGACACGAGCGTTAAATTTGCTTCGCATTTAACACAGTCATTAATCTATCGGCATTATACCAAGTGCTCATTTCATTGTCAAAATAGTATTACTTCTCCATGACATGCTACCCTGTTTACATATATTATTTGAGAGAACAAGAAAGGAAAAAGTGAGCCTAAGCGAAACAAGTTTTCTTCAAGGTTCCTTCAAGGTTCGTTCAAGGTTCCTTCAACAAAAAACAGGATTTGTTGAAGGAAATTCATCTCAATTATAAAGTGAATTTTTAATATATAGCTCATTGCTACCTGGTAGTTACTTATTCAGTCTGCAAGTGTGTAGTAGTGTAATACAATTTCCAGTAATACGAAAGCTAAAAATTGATTCCCCGCTTGCCGACACTGTTAAAATAGGCTGAGAGGCTATAACATCATAGCTTGAGGCATTACCCTCTAGTGTTCGAAAAGAAGTTTTTTTGCCATAAAAACCTAAACATAACGGGAATCAATCTTCCCCCTGTTAGGGGGAAGTACCATGCTAAAGGCATGGGGAAGGGGGTAAATTATATACTAATGCAATAACTATAAATAATACCTGTTTATCTCCTTCCAATCTTCATAAAATGCCTTAATTTTTTTATAATAATTACAGGATGTTGATAAGTTTATTACTATAATATTGTAATTCGGGTCTGTTATTTTAATGAAGCCAATCGCTTTTTTACTATTTATAGACAAGATTTTATTAATCATACCCCCTTCCCCCCATCTTTGATGTGGTACTTCCCCCTGCCAGGGGAAGATTAATTCTCGTAGCGTACAACATTTCACTAATACCAAACCTGTTAAGCGAAAAAAAGTTTACAGGTAATATAGTACTATTGTCGATGTAAAATATTTCTTCTCCCGGTTAACAAAAATCTATTACGGCACAAAGAAGCTATAAAACTTTTGTTTTTACTCTTGATTCTGATTATCACTTAATAATTTGGTCAGAATATCTTCTGATACTTTAAAAGCAGTACCGTGCCTGATGCCTTTAGGAAGGTTGATAACATCAGAAACATCTTCCCATTGTTGGGCATCTTTTGAACGGATAGCACCATATTTATGCTCTCTGTATTTGTCAAAATAGATATAAATATATTCGCCTACCTGCAATGGAGTTGGTCCTTCTGCCCAGCAATCGCCACTAATGCTTTCTGAAACCTCCACCGGGAAACCTTTTGAAAGGTCAGATGTGAATGTGGTTCTAAGGTTTTTTTCTTTAGGTACCGACATTTCATTTTTAACAACCATCATATAATCTGATTCCCTTTTAATAATAGCAGCATCTATTACACTGAATCCGGGGTCAAAAAATAACTGTGTTGGTGAAAAGGAATTAAAGTCTTTTGTAGTAGTATAATATTGGCGGTGGTTTAAGCCCCTTTCATTTGTTGTAGTCTCAACCTCTGGGAATGAGCCTGGAACAGTAGAGGCCCATATGATGTAGAATACATCTTCTTTTTCTTCATAAAACAGTTCCGGAGCCCAGGTGTTTTTTGTGCTGTCAAGATGGGCCATTACAGGGATGTTTTTCTGTTCAGACCAATGAATTAAATCCTTTGATGATGCATAACCAATCCCTTTGTCCCACCAACCGGTAGTCCAAACCATATGAAATGTACCATCATTACCCTGAGTAATACTTGGGTCGCGCATAAGCTTGTCCTTGCCAACAAGGGGTTCAAGGAAAGTTTTGCCATTGTTCAAAGTCTCCCAGTTATGTCCATCATAGCTATATGCAAGGTGCAAACCATCTTTTCCTTTATCTATAAAATATGAAAACAGATAGACATCTTTTTTAGGAGGTGTGCATCCTGATAGTAATAACAACATCAGGCCAAAGGCAATCGTACTTAGTTTAATTTTTGTGTAATTCAGCATAGCGTTTGTATAATTATTTTTGAAAACCCAAGATAGTATCAAAATATGTTTTTTTAATGGATTATCATACAAACCCATGAAATATCATCGCTCAGGGATGCCATTTCATGTAAATTGTTTATTTTTAGTGGTTGTTTTTGCACTGCAGTAAAACCAGAGGTTTTTGTATAAGAATTATGATGAGGAGAAGATTTTGCCAATTATTGATGTTCGTACTTTTAGTTTCCAACCTATACGGACAGGAAGAATTAGTTTTTACACAAATTAGCACAAAAGATGGATTAGCCCAAAATACCGTAAGAAGTGTTTTGGTAGACAAACAGGGCTTTATATGGTTTGGTACCCTTGATGGGCTTGTTCGTTATGACGGAACCCGGTTTATTACACACAGGCCCAAGGCAGGTTTTAACACAAATCTTTCCGATCAGCGCATCAAGCAGATTTCAGAAGATAACGATGGCTTTTTGTGGATTAAGAAATATGATAATTCTTACAGCTGCTATAATCCCAAAACTGAGCAATTTGTCGATTTTAGCTATGATGACAGGAAAGTTCCTCTGCTGTATACCAACTATATTGAAAATAAGGATGGACATATTTGGTTGTGGGGAGATTTAGGGTGTGTTAAAATAGTGAAGGATGGGGAACGAAAACCGGTTGTTGATTTAATATGCTCCCAAAGCAACCATAAACTGACAGGATCTGAAGTTAGGTTTGTATTTCAGGATTCAAATAGAAATAACTGGATCGGTTGTACAAAGGGATTGAACCGGATTGATAAATCCGGCCAGATCACTATGTTTTTTGAGGATAGTTCTTTAGGTGAATTCAGGAGGGCGATAGAATATAATGGTGTTGTTTATTTTTTGTCGGGAAGTAACGCGATTCATAGATGGGATATTCAAAAGCAAATGTTTTTGGAACCATATAAATATTCACAGCCCCATGTTTTCTTCGATATGGAAAAGGCTTATGGTGATTACCTGTTTATTTCAACCAGGTCCAATGAATTGTTAAGTTTAGATATTCATAATGGAACATTTGTTAGCAACCCATGTAAAAAGGAAACGCCTTTCGACAGTCCCCCACAAATGGTGGTTGATAAAAACCACGGTGTATGGATATATGATTATTCAGGAAAAGTAATTTATCAAAACCCGGATCATGGCGGATATAAAACCATGCAATTAATAGCACCATCAATAGCAGAGGTGATTGATGATGGCAGGTATAATGTATTAATCGATGGCAACGGTATTTTTTGGATCACTACCTATGGTAATGGATTGTACCGATACGATGAAATTAAAGATGAACTGACAAATTATACCTATAATAAGGGTGGTAATAGTCCTGCTTCTGATTATATCCTTTCTGTAACTGAAGATAATTATGGAAACATATGGATGGGAAGTGAATACGCCGGGGCAATTAAAGTGGCAAGGAGAAAGTTTAAGGTTGAGTACCTTAAACCTGAGGAGCATAAAGCCATCGGTTCTTCCAACAATGTTAAAGTAATATATCAGGATACTGATAAGAATATTTGGTTGGGGACTAAAAACGGGAGCTTGTATTTTTACGATCAGCAGCTGAATTTTAAAAGACTGGTAGGAAAAGGGATTAATCCTTATACTGTTTTAGAAGACAATAAAGGAAGGCTATGGGTTGGAACAAAGGGGAATGGTATTTATTTGTACGACAGGAAAACCTTAAAGTTGCTCAGGCATTTTGTAAATCAGGCAGATAATCCTTTGAGTTTGTGTTTTGATTCAGTGTTTGATATTATCCAGGATACAGAAGGCCGGATTTGGATTGCATCCTTTGGTGGGGGAATGGACCTGGTAAAGGAAACCAATGGCAAATTTGAATTTACCCACTTTTTTAAAGATAGCGGAAACCAAAGTTATTTGCGTTGTATGTTGCAGGATGTTAAAGGGCAGATTTGGGTTGGTAGCTATGTAGGATTGATATCTTTTGATCCGGATGCTTTTATCAAAAATCCGAAAGCATATACTTTATATACATATAATACGGGTCATTCTGTTGGGTTGAACTGTAATGATATAAAGACTGTTTTTGAAGATAGCGCCAAGCGGTTGTGGATTGGCACGGCCGGAGGGGGAGTGAACTTATTAGACCGGGGAAGTCTGGATAGTCAAGGGGCATTTATTAAGTATACAAGGGAAGAGGGGTTGCCCTCCAGTATTGTTAACTCTATAATGGAAAGTAAGGATAGTGTTCTTTGGGTGAGCACCGAAAGTGGTCTGGCTCATTATGACGAGAATAAAAACACCTTCCTGGCCTATCAGTTTTCTGAAAATTCATATGGTAATTTTTATAATGAAAACGCCTGTCTGGTAAAGGATGATGGTGAACTTTTATGGGGCACCCTGGATGGGCTGTTAAGGCTTGATCCTACAACTATAGTTGCCAATCCCAAGGTTCCTAAGGTTTTGTTAACAGATTTTTATGTGCTGGATCAAAGGATTGAGGCCGGAGAGAAGAAGTTTGATTTGCCAGAATCTGTTGTTTCTACAAATGAAATCATCTTAAAATATGATCAAAATACCTTTACCTTTAATTTTTCCTGCCTGGATTTAACAGATCCCACCCGAAATAAATATTCATACATACTGGAGTCATACGATCAGTACTGGAGTTTGCCCAATTCAAATAACTGGGCTACCTACAAAAATATGGAACCGGGTGAATATATATTCAAAGTAAAAGGGGCCAACGCCGATGGAAAATGGAACAATTTTATAAGAACCTGTAAGGTGACCATATTGCCTCCATTTTGGAAAACCACTTATGCAATAGCTGTTTACTTTTTAATCATTTTAGCACTTGCTTTTATCTTTGTCCGTTTCTTTATCAGGATAAATTCGCTTAATAATGCGGTAAAAATGGAGAAGCAGTTAACCGATTATAAACTGCGGTTTTTCACTAATATATCTCATGAATTCCGTACGCCTTTAACCCTGATTAAAGGGGCTATAGAAAGACTCCACGACATTGATAAATTGCCTGCCGAAGTTACCAAAAATGTAAAATTGCTTGACAGGAATACTTCGCAGATGTCAAGGTTAATAGAACAATTGTTGGAATTCAGGAAGTTGCAGAATAATGTATTGACCTTGAATTTGGAAAAAACGGACATCAGGGATTTTACTTTAAATGCCTACTATGCTTTTAAAGAAACTGCTTTCCAAAAAAATATTGATTATCAGTTTGAAGGCATCGATAGTGCATGGGAAATCTATATTGACAGAAACAAGGTTGAAAAAATGATATTCAACCTTCTTTCAAATGCATTTAAGTTTACGCCAGCTAATGGCTGCATTACCTGTCAGTTATTAAAAGATAATGAGAATGGCAAGTGTACTATTAGTGTTATAGATACTGGGGTAGGTGTACCTAAGGAGCAGCAGGATATGTTGTTTAGTAGGTTTATGAAACTCAATTTTTCGGCAGAAGGAACGGGTATTGGTCTGGAGCTGGTTAAAGAGTTTACGGAAGCGCATAAAGGACGTGTTTGGTATGAACCCAACCCTGAAGGGGGCTCTGTATTTACAATAGAATTGCCTTCTAAAAAAGAGGTATATCATGATGTGAGGTTTTTGGATGAAGATGATGTGGAGGAAGCAGAAGAGGTAGTGGAAATAAAACAGGAGGATCAATCCATTGCAAAACCGTTGGTTCCACACCAGTGGAAAGTGCTTATTATTGATGATAATTACGATATCAGGGAGTATTTGAAAGAGGAACTGATGCACCATTGCCATGTAGAAGTGGCCGAAGATGGAAAAGAGGGGCTTGAAAAAGCCAGGGCTATAAATCCTACGCTGATCATTTGCGATGTTAAAATGCCCGAAATGGACGGACTTCAGTTAACCCGATTGTTAAAAGACGATTTTGAAACATCGCATATCCCTATCATATTGCTTACTGCTTTATCATCAGATACCATCAAACTCCAGGGAAGTGAAAGCGGAGCGGATGAATATATAATGAAACCGTTCAGTTTAAAATATTTATTGTCGAGGGTATATGCATTAATAGAGCAGCGTGAGAAACTGAAAAAACACTTTTCAATAGATATTGATGTTAAAAAAGCCATAATCAGTGACGATGAAAAAGACCAGAAGTTTTACGACCTGATTAACGATATTGTTGATCAGAACCTCTCAGATCCTGAGTTTACGGTGGCTCAGTTTACCAAGAAAGCTAAATTGTCGCGTACCATATTTTATAAAAAAGTAAAAGGAATCACCGGGTATTCTCCCAATGAGCTTATAAAAATAAAGAGGATGAAAAAAGCGGCTGAAATGTTGCTTGAAGACAAGTATAATGTATCGGAGGTTTCCTGGAAAGTGGGTATTGAAGATCCATTTTATTTTAGTAAATGTTTTAAATCGCAGTTTGGTTGTTCCCCTTCAAAGTATGGAAAAGACGGAGTTGTCCAAAATGAAGACTGATAAGAAGGGGTGCTTTTAACCCGCAATATGTATTAAAAAATCTATTGCAATTTCAACGCTCATTACAAAGTTCTGATACATAATCCGTGACTACCTGATACCTGTTTGTTTTTGTGACACAAGCAGGTGTCTGTATACATTATACTTTTCTTTACCAGGCATTGAATCGCGTCTAAAGCTGCTCTGTACCAACTTCCTGGCAACATCAACTTCGCTTCGTCCTTTTTACTTATCGAAACTCATATAGAACAAAATTATAGACGCCTTCTTCTTTGGCGCAACAGATAACTCATAGTTGTTCTTATGCCATACCATAGTTGATAACATCAAAATCATTGATATTTGGGCTCTCAACTCTGTTTGTATATTAAATGTCAATGGCACTATTCATTTAACCACACATTGTAAAGGTGATATTATCAATATATCGCCTATAAACCTTATTGTATGTCCTGATATCAATAATTTACTCAGCAACATGCAACATGTTTCTTTTGTAGCAATATTGTTTTGTATTAAATCCGACAGTTATTCTGTTCTTTCTTACGGTTTAATATAGTCCCAGTTAGAAAAGTCCGCATTTACTCTCCGCACATCTTAAGCTGGTAAATCAGAGGGGTGTATTAAAGAGTATCAAGATTCACCTCTTGTAGTTTCAGTTGCCACGTAAAGGCGATTTCCTTAGGAGGAAATGCCTTTCTGTGCCCTGGGTTTATACAACCTTTAATCTTCTGGTAATGTGCCATTGTTGGCAATATACTCTTTGGGTGTGCAATTATAAAACTCTTTGAAGCATCTTGAAAAATAAGAAGGACTGGAAAAACCAACCATATAGATGACTTCCGAAATAGATCGTTTATTCTGGATTAACATTGCGGCTGCGGTTTTTAAACGCTGGTTCCGGATAAACTCTTTAACGGTTTGTCCGGTTAAGGATTTGATTTTTCTGTAGGCCTGGTTTGCACTTAATCCAATTACCTCACTAAATTTTTCCACATCAAAAGTAGGATCGTCAAGATGCTTATTAACTGCATCTACGGCATCTTTTATTAACTTCTCGTCTAGTGATGGGAGTTCAATCTTATCCGGTTCTAATAACAGGTCCTTTCGTAATTTTGATTGAATCTCAATGCGGGATTTTAGCGCATTGTGTATCCTAAGCTTTAAGGATTGTAAGTTAAATGGTTTAAATATATAATCAACCGCCCCAAGTTTTAAGCCCTGTAATTCATGTTCTATCAGGGTTTTTGCAGTTAAGAAAATAACAGGTATATGTGAAGTGGCCACATCGTTGCGAAGTAGTTTGCAAAAATCAAATCCGTTGAGTTCCGGCATCATTACATCGGTGATAATAATATCAGGATTCATACTCTTTGCAATTTCGTACCCTTCCTTGCCATTATAAACTCCTGTAGCTTCAAACTCATCAGATAGTCCGTTTATAATAAATTCATTTAAGTCAGAGTTGTCCTCAACAACAAGTACCTTGTAATGAGTTTCGTTATCATGTTTTATGTTCCTGCCTGATGTTTTTGGCTGGACTTCGCCAGGTATACTGGCAGTTGTTGTTTGTTGAAGTTCGCTTTCTGTTTCGGTGTTAAAGTTTTTAGAATTCAGCATGTTCAGGTTGGCAGGTATGACTACCTTAAACACACTTCCCTTACCTAATTCACTAAGGAGTTCAATATAACCACCATGTTGGTCGGCAAATGTTTTTGAGAGGTATAAACCTATTCCTCCGGTGCTGTGTGTTGCTTTTTGATGCGTTTGGAAGAATCTTTCAAATACTTTCTCGTGGTTATCTGTGGAAATCCCGATACCATTATCTTCCACTTCTAAAACCAGGCAGGTGCCCAGGGAATCTACTTCACTTAAATTGGCATATACCCTTATTTTTCCACCGTCATCGGTATATTTAAATGCATTTGAAACAAGGTTGTCTAATATCCGTTCTATTTTATCGGTATCAGCATAGATGTTGATTTGTGGATCGTCTGTAACAATTTCAAAATCAATAGAACGGGATTGGGAAACTTTATTAAAGCTCTCAAATAAATCATTTAAAAGCATGGTGACGTTACATTGCTGCAGGAAAAGCTCCATTTTACCCCTGTCTATTTTGCGGAAATCCATTAATTGGTTTACCAGCCTTAGTAGTTTGTTGGTGCTTTTTAATATTAGCTTAGCCTGACTGACTACCTGGG
The DNA here is from genome assembly GCF_026013615.1 of Plebeiibacterium marinum. Classification (GTDB taxonomy): domain Bacteria; phylum Bacteroidota; class Bacteroidia; order Bacteroidales; family Marinilabiliaceae; genus Saccharicrinis; species Saccharicrinis marinus_A. The sequence goes on along the minus strand of NZ_JAPDPI010000069.1, from coordinate 5,845 downwards.
GTGAATCTTCATTTTGACTGATTAACTCTTCGGCAGGGCCTTGTATGAGAGTTAAAGGAGTTCTGAATTCATGGGTAATATCGGTAAAGAATAAGGTTTTTAATTCGTTAAGCTTATTTTCTTTCTCAATTTTTACCGTTTTAAGCATGATACGGGTCTTCTCTTTAATCTGAATTATGGAATATTCTTTAAAAAAGTAAAGAGTGGCTATAAAAACAATACCATATAATATGTAGGCCCATATCGTTTTCCACCAGGGCGAAGAGATATGGATGTTGATGGATGTTGGCTGGGTACACCACACCCCGTCGCTATTGGCAGCCTTAATATGAAACGTATAATCGCCAGGGGGAATGTTTGTATAGGTAGCAGAGTTTCTTGAACCAATGTTATTCCACACCTTGTCGTATCCTTCGAGCAGATAGGCATACGTGTTTTTGCCCGGATCTTTGTAATCCATTGCAGAAAAAACAAAGCTGATGGCTTTGTCCTGATAGGATAGATCCAGTTTGTTTTTGTATTGTATCAATAAGTTAAGGCTATCGTTGTTAAATGGGTACGACTGGTTGTGGATGCTTGTATTAAAAACCAGAAAATCAGTGATGCATGGTTTGGGAGGGTACGAATTTTGCATCAGGCTGTCAGGGTGAAAATAGATTAAGCCTTTGGTGCCTCCCAGAAATATTGTTCCATTTTTTGATTTAAAAGTACTGTTTCTTTCAATCGAAAGATATTGAAAATCCTTTGTTAAGTAGTCTTTAATAATTCTTTCGTTATGGGGATCAAATCTTACAATTCCCTGGTATGGTTTAATCCATAAGAAACCATTGTTGTCTTCAAAAATATTGGTAATAATTCCGTTGCCGATTCTTTGGGAGGTAGGAAAGTTTTTAAAAGCAATTTTTATATCCCCGTTGGGTAATTTAATTTCTATTTTCTTATTAATTCCTGAATTTGAACCAATCCATAAGTTGCCATTTGAATCTTCAAATATTTTATTGATCACATTGTCATTAATGCTCAATGAGTCGTGGAATGAATGAAAGAACTTTGTTATGGTTTGGGTTTGCGGATTGTAACAGTTTAACCCATTTTGAGTACCAATCCATACCATTCCATTTTTGTCTTCAAGTATGGCGCGGATGCTGTTATCAGATAAATCTTTTTCCGAATCTCCTTTTTTTATGATTGTTGTTGATGCTTTGTTGTCCTGATATAATAAACTGGCAAATCCACTATGCATGGTGCCTACCCATATCATATCCGGATTGTTTTTTGAAACAGAGATACAATTGACTTTATTGCCTGGTATTTTAGTAGGTGTGTCGCTGTTAAAATATTTAAATGAGGGTTTTGTTTGCGTTATTGCGTTATTGCCCGGAAACAGTATTACACCGGCATCGTCGGTTGCTATCCAAAGGCCATGGGAATTTTTGGTAATATCCAATACCGATGTGGATGAGTAATAATATCCGTTATGGATGTAGGATAGGTCATTAATATCTTTTACAAACTGAAATTGGTCATTGTCTTTTTTGTACAATTTTAATTCACTTGCAGTTCCAACCCATAAATTATTTTCATATTGAGCAATAGAAGCCACACTCCTATAGTTGTAACTGCCATTCTCAAGACTTTTGGTTATGATTGTATTGATACCATTTTTTACTACGGAAGTACGATTTATTTTTGTGGCACCAACCCATAATAATCCGGAGCGGTCCACAAATAATGCTGAGATATTGTTTCCTGATATGCTTTCAGGAGTACTAACGGTATGTTGAAAGCTGTGGAATTTTGCCTTTGCAGGAGCTGTTTTTTGTTCTTCGGGTTCTAATAGTGAAATGCCTGCATCCCAGCTGCCACACCAGATGTTGGAAAAGCGATCGACATATAATTTATAAACTACGTCAGAACATAAACTATAGGGTTTGTTAGATTTTTTATAACGATGAAAATCATATTCTTTAGTATCCTGGTTAAAGGTAAGTTTGTTTAAACCACCGCCCCATGTGCCTACCCATATGGCTCCGTCAGGAGATATTTTTACCTGGGTTGTTGTATTGTTGCTTAAACAATTATCCGGGCGTGTTGGATCGTAAAGATATCGTGTGTGTGAATTTGACTTAGGATCATATTTTATCAGTCCGTTATAGGTTGCAAGCCAGATATTGTGTTCATCATCTTCACTAATGTCGCTTATTATATCGTTATGGAAGTGTCGTTCAAATTGTCCGGTTTTTACATTTAATATATGCAATCCGCCTCCCCAGGTACCAATCCAAATATTTCCGTCGGAGCCCTCCAGTAATGAGATAATCCGGTTTTTGAAGTTATAGGAAGTAATCTTGTCGTTTCTGGGATTCAGGCAGCTTAATCCTGAGGTGGTTCCAATCCATATGTTTTCATGTGAGTCTTCAATTAAAGCCACCACCTCACGGTTGGTTAAGGTAGTGGAGTCTTTGTAATCAGGTATATAAGTTTTAAAAGTATAGCCATCATAACGGTTTAATCCATTCCAGGTCCCAATCCAGATATATCCTTTGCTATCCTGAATAATAGCATTGGCCCTGCTGGATGAAAGTCCGTCTTCAATAGATAATTTTTCGAAGTTCAGGATTTTTTGGGCTTGGAAGCTAATGCTGGCGATCAGAAAATAGAACAGTAGAATATATCTATGCATACTTTTTACTTACTATTAGGTGTATTTATGTATTAAAAATAGCTTTTAATATTTAAAGAACAAAGGTACGTTCTTGCTTTAATTAGTATATGTTATTTTTAATATTTAATACAATTTAATATTTGAACGTTATCTGAAAAAATACGGTTTAACGTTTAATTATTTTAAATGTTGATGTGTTTGAACCCGAAATAATAGTTAAGAAGTAAACTCCTGGTCTTAGCGTATTACCAAGTTTTTCTGATGGTGTAATGTATCCGGACAAAACAATTTTGCCATTCAGATCTGACAGCTGATATCTCGCTTTTTCCTGGATTGAAATTTGAAAATCAGACAGGAAAGGGTTGGGGAAGCAGGCAATAGATGTATTGTTTATTGCCGGCTTACTTTCGGATATGCTTGTTTCAATACCATAATCGGTTAGGGAATAGTGAGGGACTATAATTTTACCATCCAGATCGCTATGGGCTTCAGCAAATGAAAGGATATGATTTTCGAGTAACAGCTCGCGGTCAAACAAACCTTCGGCTACGACTTTCCCATCCTGAGATAAATCCAGGTCATACCAGGTAGCCCATTTTTCATCTGCTTTTGCATAGTAAACCCTGTAATCAGGTCCCAGAACGTATAGGTTATCAGCAGCATCCACAGCTATATCACCCCTGTCAATACGGGATGCAGCAATGATTTCATTTTTCCATATGCCATTATCATCCTGGTATATATGGCGCATAAATGCATTAACCCTTCTGTCGTACCATGAGCTTTCACTTACTCCGTCTTTTAAATATGACTGAAGGATATGGATTCCTCCTTTGCTGTCAACAGCTTGTCCTTCCTGGTTGATTAATCCCCGGTTTTGATCAACCTGTAAAATTTGAAATCCTTCTGAGTATAAATTTAGTAACTGACTTACATCTGAGCTTCCAGTTGTTCCGATCAATACACCATCAGAGTTGTACCAGGTTCTGCCGTCGTCATCACTATAGGCGTAGCAAATATCATGGTTGGTATTGGCATCGGGAGAATCCCTCCATACTAAAGAAACATGCAGGCGTGTGCCTCCTGGGGTGTAGTGAAGCCCATTGATATATCCGCAATTATTGATGTAACCGACAGGCATTCCTTCTGATCGTCCGTGAAGGTATTCACCAATGTGACTCCAGCTATTGTCCGATCCATTGTATTCCCACAGGTGAGAGTTGCCATCTCCACTCCATCCGGTGCGGCATTCAAAAAGTAAATCACCATCAGGCTTTGAAATAAAACGGGGATAGGTTATTCCTCCATCAAAATTATCATCATTATCAATCATAGCCTGTCCTGGAACCAGGTAGTTTCTTGTTTCGCTAAACGCATCAGCAGACCAGTCAGCATTATCAGGATCATTGATTAAATCAACCGTTGAGATCCGGTAGTGCAAGGGATCGTTATGGTGATCAAAAGCTATATGAATGGTTCCGTCATTTTTACAGATACCAAAGGAAATGTTATAGTGATTGTCTCCAAGATCATGTGCAGAAGTATAGTCTGTTAATGCAATGGTTTGCCAGTTCCCTTCCGGCAGTTTTTTACGAGATAGGCATACCTGTTTTTCTTTATTCCAAAATGTGATGTATTGATAACCCTTGTAAGATAGTATGGCATTTTGCTGGAATGAGACAAAATTAGCTCCACTTGCGGTTACATATGCATTGTTTGTTACAATATCATAAATCCCTTCTCCCTCTAATTTATCATCACATACGTCGCCAATGCCATCATAATCAGCATCTGCCTGGTCGGTATTGGAGGTGTTAGGACAGTTGTCGATGAAGTCAGGGATACCATCGTCATCAGCATCTGATCTGCTAAAAGATTCGGCATAGGTGCCACCATTAATGGTGCCGTGGTTGGCATTTGGGCTTAAATCAGTTGCCACAGTGGCCTGATCGTCAAAGTTCCAGTAACCAACTAAACCAGTTTCGGTACCATTAAGGGTATTGTATTTATTTTCATTGATTTCAGTTTCGCTTCGTGCGGTATTCCATATTCTTATTTCATCAAATAAACCATTAATAGTCCTGTCTGCGATAGCAGCATCCCATCCAATGTAAATACCAGCATCAAAGGTTAGAGGAAGTCCGCTTAAAGAGGCAGTGGTTTTGACTCCGTTTAGGTAAATAGTGGTTGCTTCATTAGTAAACACACAAGCAACGTGGTTCCACTCATTTGGGGTGGGTTCGTTGTTTGCAACAACCTGGCCACTTGAATTGCGTATGGCCCGCAGTGTTTTATTATTGGTCCATTTGTCGTACTGAATTCCCCCATCTGTTGAAGCCCCCCTGTAATAAACAATACCGCCATAAGCATTGTAAGATACAGGTTTATACCAGGCTTCAATTGTTACAGGCAATTCGGTTAAGTTTAATGCTGGTATAGCGATGTTGCTAACACTGCCGTTAGATCCACCTGGAAGACTAATGGCATAGTTTTGTGCATAGGATAATCCGGGGAAAATTATTGATGTAATGATGCAGATTGTTAATAGAACAGACTTGCTTTGCATGGGATTTATTTTTTATCTCTTTATAATTTTAACTTTTAATTGCCTTTGATGCCTGTATGTGTGTACAGACCTGGAACTCCCTGATAATGCTTCTCCTGTGTGAGAAGAATTTTTCATGGCTCGTTTCATTTCCAGGAGTATGGAATGGCATGATTGTTATTGTATGGTAAATGCAGATAACCAAAAATATATAAGACCGGATAATAGGAGTTTCAATTATTTAATAAAAACTATCAGAATTTCGATAATTAGTGCTTGTATTACCCCAAACGCTTAAAGGGCATAGCCGTCAGGCTAAGGTTCTATTTTATTGGAATAATGTTATATATTTTAGGTTGAAGATTTTTTGTGAAAGCATTTTGTATATCGTGCTGAAAGCACAGCTTATCCTAGCCCCATGCAACGCATGGGGTTATGTAAGGATGTAATCAACGTCCTGTAGGGACAGCTCATTCATTTTTGAAGAAAGACATTACAAAAGCCTGTCTTTTAAATATGAGTATCTAATTTTCCTAAAAAAATATAACATTGAGTATAATGAAGAGAATTTATGGATATTAATTATTAACCTGTCCTTACAGGACGCTGATTTACATATCCAATACACCCCAGGT
>NZ_JAPDPI010000068.1 GCF_026013615.1 Plebeiibacterium marinum | reverse complement strand
TTTATATTTAAAATTAATAATGGTAGAAGATGTAATTATCTTACGAATTTTGTTAGTTTTAGCCTAAGCCCCCGCTTTGCGGGTTTAGTTCAACAATGGCTAATAAAGCATAAATGAGCCGACTGATTTTGGATGGTTGATGGCTTCGGCGAGCAGCGCCAAATCGTTGATTTGGCTTTGAAATGAAAAGATAAAAACAAATACAACGCTTTGGCTTTGGAGCCGTTTGGATGGTTTGGTTCATTAAATCTCCGCACGCTTCATCCAGTAAACGTTATACCTAAGCCAGCAAAAAAACTGCATAAGATTCAACAAATGATGATTTAAATTATCTTTATGGCTATGAAAAGTAATATGAATAAACTGAGTAACTCATTAGTTGATAATATTAAATCAATAATACTTACGAGTCGCAAAAGGGTTATCAAGACTATAAATAGCCAATTGATTGAAACCTATTGGTTTATTGGAAAAGAAATAGTTGAAAATGAACGACAGACAGGAATTGATTCAAAATCAGCTAGACAACAAATTCTAGAATTGTCAAAAGTTTTAACACAGGAATTGGGACGTGGATTTTCTCGTTCTAACTTGTTTAATATGAGGAAGCTTTACCTGATTTATCCCGATGTCCAAACACTGTCTGGACAATTAAGTTGGTCGCATATTTGTGAGTTAATCACCATTGAAGACAAAAATAAACGTTCATTTTATGAAAAAGAATCTTTAAATTCATCTTGGTCTTTTCGAGAACTTAAACGACAAATTGATAGTTCCCTTTATGAAAGACTAATATTATCATCAGGGAAACCAAATAAAGATAAAGTATTAGAACTTTCACGAGAAGGACAAGTAATTGATTCTGCGTCAGATATTGTAAAAAATCCATATGTATTTGAATTTCTAGGTATACCTGAGAAAAAGCCAATATTAGAGAAAGATTTGGAGCGAAAATTAATCAGACATATTGAAGATTTTTTACTTGAACTTGGTAGAGGTTTTATGTTTGTCGGTTCTCAACAACGCGTAACAATTAACAATACTCATTATTATGTAGATATGGTGTTTTATAATAAAATATTGAAATGCTATATTTTAATTGAATTAAAAACGACAAAATTGAAAATATCTGATGGGGGTCAACTCAATACCTATTTAAATTATTATAAAACAGAAGTAAATGATGATTTAGATAATCCTCCAATAGGAATTATACTATGTGCAGAAAAGGACGAAGTTGCTGCAGAATATATTTTAGGGGGATTTGATAATAATGTTTTTGCATCAAAATATACATATGTACTTCCGGAAAAAGAAGAATTGATAAAAGAGGTAGAAAATCTAATAAATGAATAAAGGCCAAGGTATAACACGCGCTAATAAATAATTGCCGTTACGTTATGATCTGAAGGCATGTATTCCGCATTAAGTATAGTATAGCTTGAAAGGTTTGTATTTCGCAAGTCGGCAACACATTTATAGCGCAAACGTTACCATACATACAACAAAACTTAGAAGTGAAAATAAAACGATAGAATATGGTGGGTCTATAAAAGCAGAAACCCAATAGCTTGATATAAATCAGGGGCTACTGGGAATAATATGATACAAATATAATGCATAAATTTGTATTTTACAAGAAATGTTTATGAAGTATTTAGTTTTTGAGAAAATAATGTCACAACCCCGAATGAGTAGATATATAACTGCTTGTTCAAATGATACTCGCAAAGCGATGACTTTGTATCGACTCAACTTGAAACTTTCTCAAGAGCTTTTTACAATAATAAGTTGTTTTGAAATTGCTCTTAGAAATTCGATAGACAATCATTATAGTTCAGTTCATGGAAATGATTGGTTAAGAGACTCTGTTAATCCTGGTGGAATATTTGATAATAATCGCTGTAGAAAAACTGGACAAATAATTACTAGAACATTACGAAAATTGAATCATAACTACACTCACTCTAAACTGGTTGCAGAGATGGATTTCGGTTTTTGGAGGTATCTTTTTTCTCAACCGCAATTTCATTCTGGAGGTCAATCGCTACTTAGAATTTTTCCTGCGAAACCAACTAGTACACCTACAATTCAATATAATCATAGATATGTATTCAATGAATTAGAGAAAATAAATGATATTAGAAATAGAATTGCTCATCATGAACCAGTTTGCTTTAGATTAGGAAATGCTGTGAAAGACACAACCTATGCAAAACAAAATTACAGACTTATTAAAGACTTGTTTAGTTGGATGCAAATTGATGAATCTGCTTTATTATATGGAATCGACCATGTAAATCAAATTATTTCGAAAGTTGATGTCCTGTAAAAAGTACGCAAATAACTAAGCGTCCTGCCTGTTTGCAAAACAGAGGCTGGATGCGGTGTTGACGAAAACCGGCCCAAGTGATCTGTATTATGGGGATTGATATATTTTAAGAGAGCATTTTTAAGGAATAAAAGACTGCATATTTAAGGAATAGGTTTGTTTCTTATCTTATTTTAAGACATGTCTAAATGTATAGAGTCAATTTTTAGAGACTTCACATTGCTAAATTTTTAAAATAGGATATAGCAAAGCCATTCACCATTAGGTCAATAATATTTATGGTTAATTTATTAAAGTTACGAAGCTTATGTTTTAATAGCTATCGCAGGCGCGACACAAGCCTAAGTTTCGTCGTAAACCGTTGGCATTAATGATGAAAAACCGCAGAAATAGAACTTCTTAGTCTTGGTAAATGTTGTATCTTTGAAATGAAGTAAAATTTTGGTTATGGGATTAGCATTAACAAGTAGATCGATAGATAAATATTTTGGATTTTTGACTAGGTTAGATAACGGGTCGAAAAAGAAATTAATTGTAAAATTAACAGAATCAATTGAAGTAAAAGAAAATAAAGAATTCGATTTAAGAAGTTTATTCGGAGCATGGGACGATTCAAAGGATTCTGATGAAATAATAAATGAAATAAGAGAATCCAGAACAGACAAAGATAACTTAGCAGAATTCTAATGATGTACTTACTTGATTCTAATATTCAGATAGAAAATTGGGTCGATAGAGAAAAATAAAATCACTAATGCCAATACCTAAGCGTCCTGCCTGTTTGCAAAACAGAGGCTGGATGCGGTGTTGACTCAATTGTTTTTGTAGCTAACATCAGAACCTCAAATGCGGCACATACAGCTTATGCTGAACTTTTTGATGTAACGAATGAAAAAATAATTGAAAATAGTTCATCTACCACATACATTAATGGGAAATCATATTTGCTTTTATATAGAACGGAATAACTATAGAAACATTTATAATGAAATTTCTTTCATAATTGTAGAAGTCTTTCTGAATTTATATTTTGCAGAGGAATTTATCATATATGCTATTCACCCATGAAGTTAACAATTCACGTATTTTTTATTTTATTATTTATGGCAGGTTGCCATTCCGGCCAACAGGTAAAGCCATTAAAGCCAATTCATGTGGCAACAGGAAACTGGCAGCCATTTATTGGTGAAGATTTACCCCAAAACGGACCTGTGGCACAAATGATTGCATCAATTTTAATTGAGCTCGACTATCTGCCTATTTTTAAGTACTATGACTGGGGTTTTGTACATACTCACCTGGAAGCGGGATATCCAAGTTTTGCCTTTCCGTACATAAAAAGTGAAGACTCCACAACCTTTAAATATTCAAAACCCATAGTGCATATCGAATATGTTTTGTATTACTATAATAAAACGGGGCACAAGGTTTATCATTATAAAACGGTACAAGACCTTGTGAATTCCAACAAACATATTGGGCGCATACGGGGATATACTAAATTTCCGGGTATTGATGAGGATAGTGTTTATGTTGAAGTGCCGAATACCATAGATGGTTTTAAAATGTTAGTGGATGGGGATATTGATTTTTTAATAGAAGCAAGGCCGGTTGGGAAGTTAACTGTAATGAGTAGTGAAATTCCTGCAGATGCAAGTGATTTTTGTTATTTGGGGCAGTCGGATAAACCAAATACCCCGGATGATTCAATCTTTGTTAAAGATTTGCCTTTTCATATCAAGTTCAGTCCCAAAGTTTCAGACGAATTTGTTGATAACATAAATATGGCCATAAGTACCTGTTCAAAAACAGAATACTATAAAAGCCTGACTGAAAAGTTAAGAAAAACCCAACAAGAATTCTTGAAAGCCTACTTATTTAGTGCCAATCACGATTTAATTTATGGATATACTACCAGTGATATAAAACAACCTGCTTACATCCTCCCTTTGTCAACAGAAGTTGTGGTAACGCAATGGAGCAAAATATTTAAGGAAGCATTTAATTCCCCCAAAAGATCTGTGTCCGGTTTCAGGAGCCAGGTTAAAATAATGAATGGGCCTTTAAAAGGAAAAACAATGTGGGTGGCCAATGAACAAATAGAATTATCTAAAAAATAAACTGACAATGAAATTACATATAATGGCACCATTTCGCACACACTTTAAACTGTATGACGAAACGGTAATATACAACCCTGATGAATATACCCTATTTTGGAATAAGACCAAAGAAGAAATACAGAGCAAAGATTATGGTTTTAAAAACGTTGTTTTTACACATACCACCGTGGGCAACTCACCTTCAAGAAGCCGGTTTAGAAATGTAGACCAAAATTCGTTGGTAAAGCCCATAGAGCTTATACATTTAACAGGCAACCCGGACGATAGCCAGATAAAACAGATTTTTGATCGTGTTAAAACGCAGTTGCTTAAAGATATGCAACATGCCGAAAGTGTTAGTGTAGATACAGAATCGCTGGTTGTTAAACTTTACAATAATTCGGTGGGGGTACTAGAACTTGATGTTGATGTTACTGACGTGCTTAATGAGGAATATAAAATTGAAGACAATCTTGATTTGCTGCAGGAGTTTGCTGTTACTTTAGGCGAACAGCTTTCACAACAACTTTATAAAACAAAGATTGAAACATTTTTAAGGGCATTGTTAAGTTTGCATAACTCCTCGCAATTTATCATTCATAGTTTATTTGATTATAAAAATGCCAAATCAAACAAGATACTTGTTCCCGAAAGTACTCCCGAAAACTATAATATTGTAGTGAATTGGGTAACCCGGACCCTAATGTTTGAATCAGCAGATAAGAATAATGTGTCAAGGATTGTAAAACATTGGTTAAAAGACTGTGGCGATGAAGATATGATTGAAGGGGCTATGCAAGCTGATAAATGTGCCTACCGTTGGCTGAATTATCTGTTTCGTGAAGATTCGTATGGGAGGGGTTTAAATGCTGATGGTACTATAGACTACACTCAGCCTTTTTCTGATGTATGGGATGCCATGCTTATTTCACAGTATTATTATTGTGCATTTGAAGCGTTAAACGATTTGCTTGAGATTACATTGGCTACGGCGTTTTTGAGCTATAAAAGAAAAGACAATAAGCATAAAAACAAGCTTAAAGACATCAATAGAAAGTTAGATCGTGAGATAATCGATTCGCACGAACTACTGATTGAATACAAAAAGAATTTTGCTTATTACAAAAGAAGCGTAGGTTTGTATATCAAGGAGATTTTGACGGGATGGGATTTTGAAGATGCTATCCTTAGTCAGGTAGTAAGCAAAATAGAGCTTTGTGAACAACGAATGGGAATACTCCACCATAAAGCAACTGAAAAATCATCTTTATATACCGACCTTTTGTTATTGAGTATTGCAGTTATATCTGTAATTGCCTTTATGTTTCAGGTTATAGAGTATGGCCGTAATATTTCTCATGATGCCGATTTAGCAGTATATGAAAGCAACTCAGTAAATCTGGTAAATTTATTGTCGGAACGGCCCACAGACTTTGCCATAACCATAAGTCTTGGTTTAATGATCATCATCTTTATCATATATTATATATTCAGGCGCGATAAGGTTTTGGATTAATTACGTGTTACTGGATAGGTAAGGACATGGCTAGTATTACAGGGCTTAGTCTTTACAATAGATCGTTAGATTTTAGATAATAGACATTAGACTGATTTACAATTTATAAAATATGGAAAAGCCGGATAACAACAAATTGCTATACTATATTAATAAATGGGCACATCTGTCAAAAGAAGATGAGTCCGTTATAAAATCGGCTTTTGAACCTGTTTTCATTAAAAAAAAGCAGGATCTTTTGGTTTCAGGACAGGTTTGTGATTTTTTGTATTTTATCACCCAAGGCTGTTTGCGTTCATTTTATATTGATTCAAAGGGAGTAGAACATGTGTATCAAATAAGGATGGATAACAATTGGATAGGAGATATTGACAGCTATTTTACCAGGTTACCATCAAAATATAATATTGAAGCCTTAGAGGATTCAAACCTGTTGAGAATCCCCGTGGGCCGTTTGGAGCAATTGCTTGTTGAAATCCCTGGTCTGGAAAGGTATTTTCGCATCCTGTTTCAAAAAGCATATATCAATGCCTTAAACCGGTTAAATGCCACCATGTGGGAAACTGCAATGGATAGATACAATGAAATGCTAAAGGAACATCCCGAGATATTTCAGCGTGTTTCGCTTGTTCATTTAGCCTCTTACCTTGGTATTACCCCCGAAAGCCTGAGCCGGATCCGGAAACAGAAGTAGTCATAAAGAATCTGGTTTTACTTCTTACGGCATAGCCCGTTTTTAATTTCTTATCATAGATCAAGTGTTCATCCCCTTGTGCCGGGTTATTTTTGTATAGAAAAATTCATTGAAGAATTCCTGCCTGTTTTTTTTAACAGGCCATAATACAGAAAGGTAAGCGTATATGAAAAGGAGAACATTTTTTAAAACATTAATAACGGCCATGCCGGTAACACTAGGAACCATGAAATTAAATGCATTAAACAAGATAGTAGGGTCATTTGGAAATACTCCAAAAATGCCAGTGCTTTTTTTGGGACATGGAAGCCCCATGAATGCCATTGAAGAAAATGAATTTGTACAGGGATTCAGGAAGGTGTCTTCTGAAATTGAAATACCCAAAGCCATACTGGTTGTTTCTGCCCATTGGGAAACAAAGGGAACGTTGGTTACGGCAATGGAACATCCACGAACAATACATGATTTTGGTGGGTTCCCCAAAGAGTTGTATGATATACAATACCCTGCTCCGGGAATGCCGGAATTGGCCAATGAAGTAAAAGGATTTGCAACAACTGCAGAAGTGGCATTGGATGATAAGTGGGGTCTTGATCATGGAGCATGGACTGTTATCAGGCATATGTATCCCAAGGCAAATATCCCTGTTGTACAGTTGAGTCTTGACTATTATAAAACCCCGCAACAGCATTACGAGCTAGCCAAAGAATTATCAGAATTAAGGAACAGGGGTGTTTTAATTGTGGGAAGTGGCAACCTGGTACACAACCTGGGTATGCTCCATTGGCAAAAACTAAATGAGAATTATGGTTATGACTGGGCCATAGAAGCAAATGACAAAATGAAACAGTTTATTTTAGAAGGGAATCATCAGGCCTTGCTAAATTATTCAAAACAAGGCGAATCCTTCAAATTAGCTATACCCACCCCCGAACACTATCTTCCACTGTTGTATGCTGTTGCCTTACAGGATAGGGATGATGCAGTGAGCGTTTTTAATGATGAACCGGTTGCCGGTGCCTTAACCATGACATCGGTTAAGATAGGATAACAGGAATAACCGGTATAGGACTTTGCGTATTAATAGAGTTATAATCGCTAAGTTTACATAAGTTATTAACGGATAGATCCTTATGCGTGCTGAAAGCACAGTTTAGTACAGCCCCAGGTAAAACGCAGTGACACCTGGGGGATGTCAGTATTGTAAATCTGCGTCCGGAAAGGACAACTCATTTATATTTGATAAAAAAATAATATTATATCTGGCAATCTTTATTAAAACAGTTTTCTTTGTTTATGTTTTAAATCGAAAATTACTAATAAATGAAAGGAAGTCAGATTATTGTTACAGTATTGCTGTTTATCGTATCTGTTTATACAACAAATGCAGAAATTTCTTTGCCATCGTTAATTTCAGATAATATGGTCATTCAACAAGGTAAGCCGGTACATATTTGGGGTAATGCAAATGTTGATGAAAAGGTAACTGTAAGCTTGTTGAATCAGTCTCAACAAACAATAGCCAATAAAGATGGTAAGTGGCAGGTGTGGTTGCATCCGATGGAAGCATCAAATGCTACCAGTATGACAATATCCGGAAAAAATACCATCACCATTAAAAATATATTGATAGGTGAGGTATGGTTTGCGGCAGGTCAGTCAAATATGGAATGGTCGGTAAAAAAATCAAATAATTCTGAGGAAGAAATTGCAAATGCCGATTATCCCCAAATCCGTTTTTTTGATGCCCAAAGAAGCTTTTCGGATACTATAAAAAGCGATATTGTAGGCAAATGGGTTGTATGTTCGCCCGAAACAGTTGCAGAAATAACCGGAGGCGGATATTTTTTTGCCAGGGGATTGCATCATCAGCAAAAAGTAGCGGTAGGTTTAATTGATGCCTCGTGGGGTGCAACCCGTTGTGAAGCGTGGACTCCGGAAGAATCCTACAATAAGGATCCGCGTTTAATGTATTGGCAAAACGAGTGGGATCAATATCAGCGCGACTTTCCTCAAACTTACAAAAAGTATAAAGAAGACCTGACAGCCTGGGAATTGAAGGCTGAAAAAGCAAAAGAAGAAGGCCAGGAAATACCTAAAAAGCCCCGTGAACCCAAACGCAAAAATAAAAATCAGCCATCATCTATTTACAATGCCGTAGTAGCTCCCATCAGTTTTTATACCATTCGTGGTGTAATATGGTATCAGGGTGAAAATAATGCATATGAAAAGCAATCCTACTTATACAGGTATTTGTTTCCTGAAATGATTTTAGCCTGGCGTAAAGCATGGGGGCAGGGTGATTTCCCTTTTATTTATGCACAATTATCTACGTTGTGGAAGCACCCCTATTGGCCTGTGTTACGTGAATCACAGACAGAAGCTTTAAAATTGTATAATACAGCCATGATTGCCACATACGACATCGGAGACTCAACTGATGCTCATTTTAAAAACAAACAAAGTGTTGGTAAGCGTTTTGAACTTGCAGCGCGTAAATTGGTATATGGCGATGAAGTTGTGGCTTCAGGCCCTGTTTTCAGGCAAGTAACCATTGAAGGCAATAAGTTGCGTATTTGGTTTGACCATGGCAAGGGTTTAAAAGCCTCCGGAGGAAACGAGTTGGTAGGATTTGAGATTGCCGGTAATAATGGGCAATTGATGCCGGCAGATGCTGAAATAGATGGTGAAACTATAGTGTTGTCTAACAAACAAATAAAAAATCCTGTAATAGCCCGTTATGCCTTTAAAGATGCTGTCATCGGGAACCTTATCAATGGAGCAGGGCTACCTGCTGTTCCTTTTCGTAACGATGTGAGCGAAATTCCATAAGTATAAGTTGTGATGTGGTTGGGTATGTGAGTACTACAGCGTACCCAACATATTTTTTTCAAAAAAGTAACCCGGATTGCGAAAAAAGGTGCGTTACTAAATTCATTTTTTAAGTCTAAACAGTTAAATTGATTGAGAAAACAATTTGGCGATAAAAATGAAAGAAGAAATAAGTGATGTACAGCTGAGCTACCTGAACATAAATGATTATTCGGAACTTAAGGAGGTGATGATCAGCTCATATCATGCATTGGATAATGCATATTGGGCTATGGATAAGATAGAAAAGCTGATAGAGATTTTTCCGGAAGGCCAGGTAGTTATAAAAGTTGATGGAGAAATTGCAGGATGTGCTCTTTCTATCATTGTAAGCAATTCGGAGCTTGAAGACTATCATACCTATAGTGATATAACCAGCAATACATTTGATGCACATACCGATAATGGCGATATTTTATACGGTATTGATGTTTTTGTGAAACCTGAATTCAGAGGATTGAGGTTGGGCAGGCGCTTATATGATTATAGGAAAGAACTGTGCGAAAGGCTCAATTTAAAGGGAATACTCTTTGGTGGCAGGATACCGAATTTTCACAAATATTCAAATGAAATTTCTCCGCGGCAGTATATAGAGAAAGTTAAAGCCAAAGAGATCAATGATCCGGTTTTAAACTTTCAAATGTCTAATGATTTTCATCCCGTAAGGATATTAAAAAATTACCTTAAAGGAGATGTGGAATCAGAGGAGTATGCGGTATTGCTGAGATGGGACAATGTTTTTTACGAAAAGCCCCAGAAAAAAGCTGCTACAGTAAAAAAGATTGTCAGGCTTGGAGTAGTTCAGTGGCAGATGCGTCCATACAAAAACTTAACCGACCTGATGCAGCAGGTTGAATATTTTGTTGATGCATTAAGTGGGTATAAAAGTGATTTTGCCTTATTTCCTGAATTTTTTAATGCACCCTTAATGGCCGAGTTTAATGACTTGAGTGAACCGGATGCCATTCGTGAATTGGCAAAATACACAAATGAAATTAAGTTGGGAATGGCAAAGTTGGCCATCAGTTACAACATAAATATCATTACAGGAAGTATGCCGGAGCTGGTAAATAATTCGCTGTATAATGTGGGGTATTTGTGTAAACGGGATGGGGGAATAGAACGTTTTGAAAAACTCCATGTTACCCCGGATGAAAAGAAAGTATGGGCCTTGAAAGGAGGGGATGAGTTGCGTACATTCGATACTGACTGTGGTAAAATCGGGATACTTATTTGTTATGATGTTGAGTTTCCTGAGCTGTCAAGGATTTTAGCCGATGACGGTATGGATGTTTTGTTTGTGCCCTTTTTAACAGATACCCAAAATGGATATTCGCGTGTAAAAATATGCGCTCAGGCAAGGGCTGTTGAAAATGAATGTTATGTAGTGATTGCCGGTAGCGTAGGCAACTTACCCAAGGTTCATAATATGGATATTCAGTATGCCCAGTCAATGGTGTTTACTCCATGCGATTTTCAGTTTCCTACCAACGGGGTGAAGGCAGAAACCACACCAAATACGGAAATGATACTAATAGCAGATGTTGATATAGATCTTTTGAGGGAGTTGCGTACCCATGGAAGTGTAAATAATATGAACGACAGACGTAAAGATAAATACGAATTGAAAAGACTGTAAAAATTTTAAAGCAAATGGAAAATACTCCCATTCAACCTAAAAAAAGAACCTTGATAGATTATTATAAATTGCCAAAGGATTTGCAAGAGCAATTAAAATTGGTGTATAGTCAGGGATTTAACGAAGATTTGATCGTTTATAAAGATGCTTCGGGCAAACAGATTTCAGCCCTTCGCTTTGAAACAGATACTATTGTATACATGGTAAAGATGTCGATAGATCAGGCATACAAAATTATGGATGATGATAGTGATTTTAATGATGACTATGAGCTAAAGTCAAGCGTTAAGGAGGATTATATGGATAAACACTCGGATGCAGATTATCTGTTTGATAGTTGATTTGTTTCAGGATATAAAACCACGTTCAATTGGTATGGTAGTATCAATAGGCTCAGCTTGTTATGTTTAGTAAATAAGTTTTGGAGCTGTATTCAAAATAGGGAAGCCAGTACAAGAGTTTGGTCTGGTTGAGGGGAAAGGCCTTCAATGGTGCAGTTGAGGAGGATGTTTGTTGGCCGGAATTGAAGTGTGTTGAGGGATGAAGGATTCCCTTCATAAAAAATAGTTGGAGTTCGTTTAATTTGAAGTGGGGTGAAAGACAGAAGTTTTATTGCTACGAGTTTTTCTTAGTTTTCTTTGTGATTACTACGAAAATTAAGTAATAAAAAATACGTTTTTCACCTCTAATTTTTATAGCTGTCTACAAATACATTCATATAAATATTTTTAACAGAATAATTATGTGAAAATGAAACGTGCAGATCAAATTAAGATTTCGGATGAGGTGTTAATACAGCAGTATTACCAAGGGGATAGTAATGGTATTGAGGTTTTATATAACCGTTATTATCTAAAGGTTTTTAATAAATGCTTGTCTTTTACACATAACATGGATGATGCTTTTGATTTAACACAAGACATATTTGTAAAGGTGTTTTCCAAAAAAAATGCTTTCAAGGGAAATTCCTTGTTTTCAACCTGGCTTTACGCCGTTGTGTTTAATCATTGCGCTTCTTCGGTTAAAGTAAAAAGCAGGAGTAAGCAGGAGTTTTTTGATTTGTTGTCAGTACCTGTTGCAGAGGATGATGATATGGATAGGATAGAAGAACGGCGGTTGAAGGAGGATCAGGAGTTGTATCTTTACAGGGCTCTGGATGAAATTCCGGAGCAGGATAAGGTATTGCTTGAACTGAAATATCAGAATAATTATTCAGTAAAAGATATACAATCAGAATTACAAATTTCGGAGAGTGCTGTGAAAATGAGGTTGATGAGGGCTCGACAGAAAGTTGGTAAGTATTATCATAAAGCTATTTGATAACAGGATTGTGGATTTTATATAGTTATGATAGCTGATAAGGCCGGGTACAATATTTCCTGTTGTCCGGCCTTACTTGATGTTTGTACATTTCAACAAACCTTTTACTGTGAGCTTTGGTTGTTTCAAATTAGTCAATAATGCCTTTGCTGATGGCATATTTTACCAAACCAACATTGTTTTTTATGCCAAGTTTTTCCAATAAGTTTCTTCTATGGGTGTCCACGGTTCGTATGCTGATATACAACTTATCAGCTATTTCCTGATTTGAATATTCCTGGCTGATTAGTTTCAGAATCTCTACTTCTCTTTTAGATAGTGGGATTTCTTCTTTTTTATTTTGTTTTGATTTAGGTGTTTGTATTTGTTTCATAAGGCTAACGGATACCTCCTTGCTAAAATAACTATCACCTTTTGCAACACATTTTATAGCAGTGAGCAATTCATCCTTGCCAGCGTTTTTCAGGATGTACCCTTTGGCACCTGCTTCCAGTGCCTGCATAATAAATTCGGGCAACCCCAGCATCGATAAAATCAGGATGTTCATGTCAGCATCTGTTTTAATTAAGGCTTTTGTTACCTCAATTCCATTGGGGGTTCCCATATCAATATCGAGGATCAATACATCAAAACTGTGAGCCTTGGCCAGCTTAATTACCTCGGTTGCATCAGGCGCCTCCATTATGGTTTCTATTTCTTTTTCTTTGCCTAAAAGAGCTTTTATCCCTTCCCTGAATATCTTATGGTCGTCGGCTAGTAATATTTTTAGTTTTTCCATGGTTGTGCTTTAAACAGGAATCTCTATGCTTGCAACGGTTCCTTTGTTAATAACTGAATCCAGGCTAAATACCCCGTTGAGGAGTTTAACTCGTGTTGCAACATTGGTGAGCCCAATGCCTTGGTTTTCTTTTGTTGATTCTGACTGGTCAAAACCTGTACCGTCATCCTCCACCATTAATACTATACTATTTTTGTGTAATATTATCTGAACCAGGATGTGGCTCGCTCTGGCATGTTTCAACGAATTGCTAAGTAATTCCTGGCCACATCTGAAAATATTTAATTCTATTTCATTATCAAATCGGGTATTGCTGCTAAGGTTGGTATAAAACTCAACTTCAACCTTTTTTGACTCGTTTAATTTAGAAGCAAGGTTAGTAAAAGCTGCCTGTAAACCAAACTCATCCAGGGTGCGGGGGACGAGCTTGTGCGATAGGGAGCGCAAGTCGCTGGAAACCATGTCTATTGTTTTGCTTATGTTTTGTAATTGTTCTGTCTGGGAATCGGTTAATTCCGACTTTTTGTCATCTAGTACAGAGTCGAGACTGAGTTTTATAAACGACATCAATGGCCCTAGTCCATCATGTATTTCCCTGCCTATCCTTCGGCGTTCATTTTCCTGCCCGTCCAGAATGGCCTGAATAGATCTTGACTCAACTTCATCTGTTGGGCTGCTTTGTTCCGTAATAATGATGGTGGCATCCTTGGCAAATGAACCTCTGAATTTGCATGGGGAACAAGGTGTGTCCTCAATAAAAAATTCAAAGCTTGATAAACCTTGGGTTTTATAGGTAATAACCAGGTTTATTATGTTTTGAACCATGTTGTTTTGGGCAAGCACATCAGGTTCCTGAGTTCCTGTTATTCCTGCAATTGTTGCAAATGTTTTGTTATAGTACATTGGGTTGTTCTGATTATTTAAAATCAAAATCCCTGCACTAATAAGGTCTAGCAACATGTTCTGTAAATATAATGGTAGCGTATGTTGTATGTTGGCCATATTATTTAAAAATATGTTGTAAAAATAATAGAAAAGAGTGTGACCGGAAGCGGGTTTGTGAGTCTAAATATAAAAGAAAATTCAATTAGGTGTTAAACAGGGATAAACAATTGAATCATGTCAAAAACTATTAAGCGACCAACAATAAAGAAAAAAGAGAAACACCCTCCTCGAAAAGAGAAAGGTTCAAAGCCGAACCTTCGTTTTCAATTATTAAAAGAAGTTGAAGATTAGTAGACTTCAATAGCCTGTATTGGGCTTGTTCAGTAACAGATTGTTCATATAACAGCTATGCTATGGTTCTTTAGTGTAGCTGTTTTTTTTTTGTTGGTTGGTGATGAAAGGGTGAAACATGTTAACCAAGCTCCTATATTAATTTTCGCTTTCTTTAGGGTTATGGAAGATAAGAAGTGGAGTTCTTATGTTTTTTATGGAGCTGTGGATTGAATTTAAGTCTGTTAATTCTGTAATGATTAGTGAGGGAGATAAGATAGTGGTAATATTTTCAAAATATTTTATGATATGGGTTGGAGTAATAATTATTTCGTAGCCTATCTCCTGGGGGGTTAAAATATCATCAATAACCTTAATGTATTCAAGTTTTGAGATAAAATTATTTAGGTTGAGGTTGTTGTTGGGGGAGGGTATGCTCTTATCGGTTAAATGGCAAATGCAACTTAGTTTTGAATTAGAGTCTTTTGCTAGTTGAGAGGCGTATTTCAGGATTTTATTCGGTTCCCTTTTTAGGTTTACCGAAACAGCAATTTTTTTTAAAACCATATATGGAGTTTTAGTATTTAGACATAGATATTCACAAAAGTCACTATGGTGTACACCACTGTGACCAATTATAAAAGAGCAGTCTAAACGTTATATTTTAACTTAAAAAACACAGACGAAATGAAAATGCTAATTATCTCAATGGTTTTAATGTTTGCAACAATTGGTTTTGCACAGGATGTGAATGTTCCGCAAACTGTAAAAGCAGCTTTTGAAGAAAAGTATCCTGATGCAGAAAATGCAGTATGGAAAAAAGTAAAGGAAAACTATCAGGTTCAATTTGAAATGGATTCTAAGAGTCAGGCTTATTTTTCGGCAGATGGTAAGTGGCTGAAGACAGCAGTGGTTATTTTTGAAGAGGATTTACCAGAGGCAGCTCTTGATTTTATTGCTGATAAATATGATGAGTTTGAGGTTAAACAAGCTCAGGAGGTGACAACACATAAAGGGAGTATTAGCTATAATGTTGTTTTGTTGGTTGGCGATGAAAAGGTGAAACATAGTTTTACCGAGGAAGGTGAAGTGATTGAAAAATAGATGATAAAAAAAAGGGTGCCTTGGAAAGGCACCCTTTTTTTATATGTATGATACTTATAAGTTTTACCAAAGTAAATGGTTATAGTTGTCGGCAATATCTTTAACAATATCCATTTTTGAATATTGCTTTTTCTTTAATACTTTTTTTACCGGGCCTTCAACTCTTTTTTTGTTAACAGCATTTAAAGTCTCTGCAATATAATACACTTCTTTGTCCAGGTCTTTAAGTGTTATTAAGGCAATATATTTACAGTTGTATTGCGATCTGAATCTTGCGCAAAGAGAACTGACAGGGCTGCTGGAAACAGTGGTTGCCACTTTAACAGGATATTTACCTGCGAATTTTTGTGTGATATAATCAATAACAGTTCTTGCTAATGGAATATCCGAATTGGGACGTATTGCAATTAATAAACACTCATCTCCGGAAGCAACAGGTGTAGACACTGCGGGCTTGGCTGCCGGGGCCGAAGTTTGTACGTTTAATTGGCCACTGGCAATTAATTTGTTGGCAATGCTGCGTGTTACCTGAATTAAATCGTTAGTTCCTTGTTGCGTAGAGCCGGTTGATTGTAATATTACTTTGGCCGTAACAACATCAACCATTTTAAGTGAGATATAATAGTTGCTTCCTAAGGCAACTACCGAACCATAGGTAACATAATCTGCCCCCATCATTCTACCTAACTCACTTATTTGTGAATCGTCGACCAAGCCTTTGCTCTGGAATTTGGCTTCAGCCAAAACCTTATCAATCATAGTTCTTTCTACAACAGTGTAACCCCGGGTGTTTACAATGGCATTGCTTATTTCTTCCCTGACAATGCTTTTTAAACTTTCCATTACACTTCCTTCCGGATTAAATACAGCTACTTTTTTGTCTGTCTGACTAAAAGCAGAAATTGTGAAAAGGCAAAAAATCGCTATAATTAAATTTTTCATACGTTAATATTTAAGTTCGATATGTGAGGCAATAATTAATTTGACTACAAAAATATATTATTTTTCGATGTGCTCTAAAATATTATCAGATAAAATGGAGGCCAGGTTTTCATAGGCTTTAACAGCTGCAAGTTCATAGTTTTTTGTGCTGTTCCCTTTTTTGCTCATCTTATCCTCGTATTCTACTTTCTGGTTATATACTTTAGTGAGCTTAATTTCAGCATCAACATAACTTGAATATATATCCATGTATATGGTGTTTTTTCTTGATGTTGCATTGATTTGCACAATCCAGTCTGCCACTGTTTTGTCGTTGGTAAAGCTACACCCGTTGTCAGCCAGGTTGGCTTTTAGTTTGTTTTCCAAAGTTTTGTCGCTCGAAGAAAATACATCAGCCAGGGCCTCAAAATAGATATATACGCCTTGCTCCAGTTCGGCAAGTTTATTAATAACCTGGTTGCGAAGTTCTACGGATTTTTGCATCAGTAAACCGCTGTCGTCAATATTTTTATCAACAGCAGTTAATAATCCCTGGGCGTATTCTGTTTCAGAGAATAAAGGAATGGTTTTTTTTAGTTCCTCTTTTGCTTTTGTTTTTTCGGCAGTACTTATTAGTTGGTTGGCAGTGTTAATAAAACCTTGTATTTGCTGAATGTTCATGCTAATGTTGGCCTTGTAATAACCAATTACTTCGAAGCGGTTTACATAACTGAATGCATAAATAAAGTTTGTTTTTGTGTTGTGAAAGGTTTCTGTTTTCACATTGTTTATCTCAGCATCGGATTCAGAGCGAGTTTGTGTTTCAAATGTTTTCTTGATTTCTTCACTGTCGCCATACATGGTGCTTTGTGCATAGTTTTGCGATACACTCTTAACTGATGAAATGACGCTTTGGGCTAAATTTCCTAAGGCCATATTTTTAATACGTTCCATTGCTTCGGCAATGGTTTCGTTATCACTTTTAACATCTTCGGCAAAACCGGTTAAAAAAGAAGTGCCGGGGTATTGCGTTTGTCGCCAGTTGCTCTGCGTCCACTGAGGTTCTTGCTGAGCATATAGCTGAAACGAAAACAAGGTGATTAATGAAACAATAATTATTCTGGTCATGGGTTTTAATTTTTGATGGTTAAAGATAGAAATTTATAGTAAAGGGATGTTATTAAATGGGCGAGTGATGAAAAATTGTTGACAAATCTCTATGTGTTTTGCTTTTGTATGCATCATTTAATCCGGTGATTAGTATAATGTCATATCATCCATGTATATTTGCCGAAAATTTCAAGTATAATTTTATGATATCAGTTGATGGAGTAGGAGTGGAGTTTGGTGGAACCACTCTTTTTAACAATATTTCGTTTGTGGTAAATGATACCGACCGTATTGCCTTGATGGGTAAGAACGGGGCTGGAAAATCTACCCTTTTAAAAACCATTGCGGGTGAGCGCAAACCAAACCATGGTGGTATATCAAAGTCGGAAGGAGATGTGATTGCTTATTTGCCCCAACACTTATTAACAGAGGATAACCGTACTGTTTTTGAAGAGGCTTCTCAGGCTTTTGCCGAAGTGCTTTCCATGAAAACAGAAATTGATGAGCTTAACGAGCAGCTAACTATACGGACTGATTATGAGTCGCAGGAATATCTTGATATCATAGAGCAGGTTTCTACTTTAAGCGAAAAACTTTATAGCATGGGTGAAATCAATTTCGATGGTGAAGTGGAAAAGATTTTACTGGGACTGGGTTTTGTTCGTGAAGATTTTACCAAGCCTACATCTGAGTTTAGCGGTGGGTGGCGTATGCGAATTGAGTTGGCCAAAATTCTTTTAAAGAAACCGGATTTGATTTTGCTTGATGAGCCTACCAACCATTTGGATATTGAGTCGGTGTTGTGGCTCGAAGATTTTTTGATTAATAGTGCTAAAGCTGTAATTGTTATTTCTCACGACAGGCGTTTTGTTGACAATATCACTAATCGTACCGTTGAGTTAACCATGGGCCGTATTTATGATTACAAGGTTAATTTTACGCAATATCAGGAGTTGCGAAAAGAACGTCGCGAACAACAACAAAAAGCCTATGATGAGCAACAGAAAATGATTGCTGAAAACATGCAGTTTATTGAGCGGTTTAAGGGTACGTATTCCAAAACGCACCAGGTGCAGTCGCGGGTAAAAATGCTCGAAAAACTAGAGATAGTTGAAGTGGATGAGGTAGATACTTCCCGGTTGAAGTTGCGCTTTCCTCCGGCGCCACGTTCTGGTTCTTATCCTGTTATTGCTGAGGATGTGTCAAAGACGTATGGAGAGCATCTTGTTTTTTCAGGAGCAGGCTTTACTATAGAGCGTGGCGAAAAAGTGGCCTTTGTGGGAAAAAATGGTGAAGGTAAATCTACTTTGGTAAAAGCCATTATGGAAGAGATTGAGCATGGAGGAAAGATTACACTGGGTCATAATATCAATATTGGTTATTTTGCTCAAAATGCTGCATCTATGCTTGACGAGGAAAAATCTGTTTTTCAAACCATTGATGATATAGCTGTTGGTGAAGTTCGTACCAGGATTAAAGATATTTTGGGAGGATTTATGTTCGGCGGAGAGGATATTGATAAGAAAGTAAAAGTGCTCTCGGGAGGTGAGAGGTCAAGATTGGCAATGGTGAAACTATTGCTGGAGCCATACAACTTATTGATTCTTGATGAACCTACCAATCACCTGGATATGCGTTCAAAGGATGTGTTGAAGCAGGCTCTGGAGAATTATGATGGTACTTTGATTTTGGTTTCTCACGACCGTGATTTTCTGGATGGTTTGGTGTCAAAGGTTTATGAGTTTGGAAACAAAAAGGTAAAAGAGCATTTAGAGGGTATTGAAGAGTTTTTGCAGCGTAAAAAAATGGAGCACCTGAATGAATTAGAGAAGAAGGGGTGAGGTGATGAATATAGCTATTAGTTGATAGGACGGCTCTGCCTTTAGGACGCTACGCTTTAGCTTAATTGCTTGCTACTACAGCATCTTTTATCAGGAACAACATTTTCCCGGATCCGTTCTTTATAAACACCTTGTAAATAAGATCGGATTCGTATAATAATATAGCTATTAGCTGATAGGACGGCTACGTCTTTAGGACGCTACGCTTTAGCTTGATTGTTTGCTACTACAGCATCTTTTTTCAGGAACAACATTTTCCCGGATCCTTTCTTTATAAACACCTTGTAAATAAGATCGGATTCGTATAATAATATAGCTATTAGCTGATAGGACGGCTACGCCTTTAGGACGCTTCGCTTTAGCTTGATTGCTTGCTACTACAGCATCTTTTGCTCAGGAGCAACATTTTCCCGGATCCGTTCTATATAAACACCTTGTAAATAAGATCGGATTCGTATAATAATATAGCTATTAGCTGATAGGACGGCTGCGCCTTTAGGACGCTACGCTTTAGCTTGATTGCTTGCTACTACAGCATTTTTTTCTCAGGAGCAACATTTTCCCGGATCCGTTCTTTATAAACACCTTGTAAATAAGATCGGATCCGTAAGAATCAGGTCATTAGCTATTAGCAGATAGGACGGCTGCGCCTTTAGGACGCTACGCTTTAGCTTAATTACTCGCAACTACAGCATTTTTTTTCAGGAACAACATTTTCAGCATCTGGATCAGATCTTTATAAGCTCCTTGTAAATAAGATCGGATCTGTATGAATCAGGTCATTAGCTATTAGCTGATAGGACGGCTGCGCCTTTAGGACGCTTCGCTTTAGCTTAATTGCTTGCTACTACAGCATCTTTTGCTCAGGAACAACATTTCCCCGGATCCGTTCTTTATAATCTCTTTGTAAATAAGATCGGATCCGTATAAATAAGGTCATTAGCTATTAGCTGATAGGACGGCTCTGCCTTTAGGACGCTTCGCTTTAGCTTAATTGCTTGCTACTACAGCATTTTTTCTCAAGAGCAACGTTTCCCCGGATCCGTTCTTTATAAGCTCCTTGTAAATAAGATCGGATCCGTATGAATAAGGTCATTAGCTATTAGCTGATAGGACGGCTACGCCTTTAGGACGCTTCGCTTTAGCTTAATTGCTTGCTACTACAGCATCTTTTATCAGGAACAACATTTTCCCGGATCCGGTCTTTATAAGCTCTTTGTAAATAAGATCGGATCCGTATAATAATATAGCTATTAGCTGATAGGACGGC
>NZ_JAPDPI010000067.1 GCF_026013615.1 Plebeiibacterium marinum | reverse complement strand
TTGCAAGATGCTTAAAATAAGATCTTTACCTAACTTGAGTTGATTTTATTAAGTATCTCATAATCTAACACTTATAAAAAACTAACGAACTATTGTTTTAAGAAGTACATCAAAAGAACTAAAAAGCTGCCATAAGCAAACCTATATCTTTTGACGGCAACGAAAAGGTTTCTCCAATATAATGATTAGTCAGTATACCTTTGTAAATGTATACCCCATGACTAAAACCAACATCTTCCTTTACAATCGTATCAATACTACCAGAATCAGCAATTTTCAATAGTAAATGAGCAAAGATATCACTCAAGGCAATAGTTGATGTACGCGACACATGCGAAGCCACATTAGGTACGCAATAATGAATTACGTTGTGTTTCCGAAAAACGGGATGGGCAAAATCAGTACAGGCAGATGTTTCAAAACATCCACCCTGCCCTATACCCAAATCAATAAGGATAGAACCCGGTTTCATCAGTTTTATCTGGTCTTCTGTAACAAAATACCTTAAGCCGGATTGCAAATACCGTAAATTTCCAATTACGGCATCAGCCGAAATTAATGCTTTGGTAAGTGCTTTTGGGTGCAATACAGAAGTAAACACCCTTTGCCCTACATTATCCTGCAGATCTTTTAAATTTTTTATTGAATTATCAAAAACCTTAACCGTAGCCCCTAACCCTAAGGCCACACGTGCAGCACTCTCCCCTGCAGTTCCTGCTCCCAGAATTACAACCTCGGCAGGAGAAATCCCTGTTATACCTCCCAACAATACCCCTTTACCATTATGGGCCTTGCTTAAATATTCACTGGCAATCATAATTGAAGCTGTTCCTTCAATTTCACTCATGCTTCGAAGCACAGGAAAAGATCCATTCTCATCTTTTATCAACTCAAAGGCAAGAGCATTCACTTTTTTGCTCATCATCTTCTGTATCAACTCCCTGGTTTGCTGATACAATTGAACAAGGGATATAACAGTTTGATTTGGAGACAACAGGTCTATTTCGCTTTCTGTAAAAGGAGAAATTTTTAATATGATTTCGGCACTAAAGGCTTCTCTTGGTGACCTGACAATGGAAGCTCCCCGTTCCGAAAAATCAGAATCGGAATAGTTGGCTGGTTCCCCGGCCCCGGTCTCAAACAAAACAGTATGTCCGTTTTCAACTAACAGCTCAACTCCCTGAGGGGTTAATGCTATCCTGTTTTCAAACTTAGATAGTTCTTTAGGAATTCCAATAATAAGTTTTTTTCTGGTCTTCTTAACCTCCAACATCTCTTCACGAGGAAGTATACCAGCTATTGGGAACCCTGATTTGCTTGCAATACCAGCCATTTACACCATTTAATTCAATCAATAACAAGGTGAAAGTTAGTAAATATTTTGCAACAAATATGTATGGATACATAAATGAAATCAAGAAAAGCAGATTGGCAGATCCAATAAAATAAGACATCAGACCGAATGAGGCCTGAATGTCTTAATATTTTAATACTTTACAATGCCCCTTTTGTACTGGGTAGGGTATCATTAAAAACATCTTTTTTAATGGCCATTTTAATAGCTCTGGCCAAAGCCTTAAAAATACCTTCTATTTTATGATGTTCATTGGCACCACTGGCTTCCACCCTTAAATTGCTCAACGAGGCATCAGAAAAGCTTTTAAAGAAATGCATAAACATTTCTGTAGGCATGTCCCCCACCATTTCACGCTTAAAATCCGCATCCCAAACCAACCAGGGGCGTCCTCCAAAATCAAGTGCTACCAATGCTTTGCACTCATCCATAGGAAGACAATAACCATAACGCTCAATACCCCTTTTATCGCCAAGGGCATCTTTAAAGGCCTGCCCTAATGCCAAAGCAGTATCTTCAATGGTATGGTGCTCATCAACATGCAAATCACCATTTACCTTTATACTTAAATCGCAACCGGAGTGCTTTCCGATCTGCTCCAACATATGGTCAAAAAAGTTTAGTCCGGTAGAAATATCACACTTACCGTTGCCATCGAGGTTTAGCTTGATAGCAATATCTGTTTCGGATGTTTTACGCACTACCGAAGCCGTTCTTTCTTTCGAAAACAAATATTGGCATATCTGATCCCAGTCAGTTGTAATTAAGGCACAAACCTCATCAAGCCCGTTTTTCTTTATTTCAACGGAAGCACTTTCTTCGGCCAGAAAAATGGCCTTGCACCCCAGATTCTTTGCCAACTGAACATCTGTTAGCCTATCACCAATCACAAAAGAATTCTTCAGGTCGTATTCTTCACTAAAATACTTAGTGAGCATGCCGGTGCCAGGTTTTCTGTTTGGCGAGTTATCACAGGGCATTGATGGATCGATGAAAATTTCATCAAAAACCACACCCTCACCTTCCAAAGTGCTCAACATTTTATTTTGCGCAGGCCAAAAGGTGTCTTCAGGGAACGAATCTGTTCCTAACCCATCCTGATTAGTTACCATGGCCCATTCAAAATCCAGTTTTGAAGCCATTTTATTTAAATTGGTAATTGCCTTTGGGTAAAACTCAAGTTTTTCCAAACTGTCCACCTGAAAATCAACTGGTGGTTCTTTTATAATGGTTCCGTCGCGGTCAATAAATAATACTCGTTTCATAAATTTGCTTTTTTTACAACTGGTATCTTACAAGGAACAAAGGCTAGTTGTCAGCCATATACTTATCCAATCCCTGATATAAGCATTGGTTCTCTTGTTCTGATCCAATAGTTATCCTTAAACATCCTTCGCATAGGGTCACTGTAGAACGATCCCTGATTACAACACCTTCATTTACCAGGTAATTATAGATACCTTTGGCATTATCAGTTTTCACAAGAAGGTAATTGGCATCAGAAGGATATATTTTCTGAACAAAAGAATACCCATCCAGTCTTTCTTTCATCTTTGACTTCTCGCTTAAAATCACCTTTACCCAATCTGACATGTCTTGCTCTGTTTGCAGCAATTCAAGTGCCTTCTTTTGTGTCAAGACATTAACATTATAGGGATATTTAATCTTATTAAAGATCTGGATTATTTCAGGAGAGGCAAACGCCATTCCCAGTCTAATTCCTGCCATACCCCAAGCCTTACTAAAGGTTTGCAGGATTATAACATTAGGATATCTGGTTAATTCGTGCACAAAACTTTTTTCCGGAACAAAATCAATATAGGCCTCATCCAGTACCACAATACCCTGAAAGCCTTCAATAATTTTTACAATATCCTCCTTTTTAAAACTGTTCCCGGTAGGATTGTTTGGTGAACAGATAAACAAAAGCTTGGTATTTTGATCGCAAGCTTGTAACAGCCCATCTGTATCCAGATCAAAATCATCTGTCAGCTTAACCTTACGGGTTTCAATATTATTAATGTCAGCAGCCACCAGATACATACCATAAGTAGGGTCAATGGCCACCACGTTATCCTTACCGGGTTCACAAAAAGCCCTGAAAGCAATATCTATGGCCTCATCGCTACCATTTCCCAGGAAAAGATATTCTGCAGCTATCCCCTTGATGCGGGCAATCTTTTCTTTCAGTTCTCTTTGATAGGGATCCGGATAACGGTTATAGGGAGAGTTAAACGGGTTTTCGTTTGCATCCAGGAATATAGCTTCACCTCCTGTATATTCATCCCGTGCTGAAGAATACGGTTTTAAGGATAAGATATTCTGGCGTATAAGTTGATTTAATGGTTTCATGATTTATGCCCCGAGATATTAAAAATTTACTTTAATGAATTTAAACGAATGGTAACTGCATTTTTATGTGCATCCAACTGTTCGGCAGCTGCCATTTCCTCTATGGCAGGGCCTATTTCCAGCAGTCCCTGAGGAGAAATTTTTTGAAAGGTTATCTTCTTAAGATAACTATCCAGGTTAACGCCACTATATGCCCTTGCATAACCATGGGTTGGCAGGGTATGGTTGGTACCTGATGCGTAATCACCGGCACTTTCAGGAGTATAATTCCCCACAAACACACTACCTGCATTGGTTATTTTATTGGCAACCTCATCCTCATCCCTCATAGCAATAATTAAATGCTCAGGAGCATATTGGTTGGTCATTTCAATCATTTCTTCTTTAGAACCCAACAACAGGATACGACTGTTTTCAAGTGCCTTAACCGCAATTTCTTTACGGGAAAGCCGGCTCAGCTGTTTTTCAAGCTCTTCTTCAACTTTGGCAATGAGTTCGATGCTATTGGTAACCAAAATAACCTGACTATCCACCCCGTGTTCTGCCTGGCTTAATAAATCTGAGGCCACAAAAGCCGGATTGGCAGATTCATCAGCAAGAACTTCAACTTCTGATGGTCCTGCAGGCATATCAATGGCCACATCTTTAAGGCTTACCAATTGCTTGGCTGCCGTTACATAGCTATTACCCGGACCAAATATTTTATCCACTTTGGGAATACTTTCTGTACCATATGCCATGGCTCCAATGGCCTGCACGCCCCCAAGCTTATATACTTTGGTAACCCCCACAAGCGAAGCCGTGTACAATATGGCCGGATGAACCTTGCCTTCCCTGTCAGGGGGTGTACACAAAACAATCTCTTTACACTTTGCTATCTTAGCCGGGCAAGCCAGCATCAGAACCGTTGAAAACAGGGGGGCAGTTCCTCCGGGAATATATAACCCAACCTTTTCAATGGCTACACTTTTTTGCCTACATACTACACCTGGCATTGTTTCAACAACTCTCTCAGGAACAATTTGAGCTTCGTGAAAAGTCTCCACATTCAGCTTTGCTTTATAAATAGCTTCCTTGAGGTTCGAAGATATCTGCATACACGCCTCATCAATTTCTTCTTTAGAAACCAACAACTCCTTTGCAGCAAAACCATCAAACTTTTCAGAATACTTTATTGCGGCACTATTTCCATTTGCTTTTATGTCGTCCAAAATTCCCTGAACTGTAGAAAACAATCCACTTAAATCATTTTCAGGGCGTTGTAGTAATTTTACCCAATCTTCTTTTGGGGGATATTTAAATACCTGCATGCACGTTGTTTTATTACCAGGAGCTGGCATCCGGTTTTTTCTATAGCCGAACGCACACCCCTGTCATAAGAAATACTCTTTATAATATCATTTTTTCAATTGGGAAGGTCAATATTCCTTGTGCCCCAAGATCTTTAAGTTTGCCAATGATTTCCCAAAACTGCTTTTCAGAAATAACCGAGTGAACCGAACTCCACCCTTTTTCGGCCAATGGCAACACGGTAGGACTTTTCATTCCTGGTAATATACTTACAATTTCCTCTACTTTATCATTGGGTGCATTCAACAGGATATATTTGTTAGAGTTAGCAGCCATCACAGAATTGATACGGAACAACAACTCTTCAATCAAAGCCTTTTTACCCTCCGACAATCCTTCAGCCTGTACCAACAAAGCTTCTGATTTCATAGCCACCTCTACTTCTTTTAGTCTATTGGCAACAAGGGTACTACCTGAACTTACAATATCAAAAATACCATCTGCCAGGCCAATTCCCGGAGCAATTTCAACAGAACCTGCAATCTCGTGAATCTCCGCATTGACATTCATCTTATCAAAATACTTTTTTAAGATAACCGGATAAGAGGTCGCAATTTTCTTTCCTTCAAAATATTCAAGACCCTTATATTCATCAGCTTTGGGAATAGCCAATGACAAGCGACACTTACTAAACCCTAACCTCTTGGCAATGGTTAATTTAAAATCCTTTTCTTCCACTTCGTTTTCACCCACTACACCAATATCGGCTACTCCATCGGCAATGGTTTGTGGAATATCATCATCTCTTAAAAACAACACTTCAATTGGGAATGTAGATGATTGAGCTACTAAAGTCCTGCTTCCAGTATTAAACTTAATACCTGCCTCTTTTAAAAGAGCCATTGAATCATCGTGTAACCTTCCTTTTTTCTGTAGGGCAATTCTAAGTTTTTCCATCTTACTTTTAACTTTTTTATTAATGATAAGAGATAAGGGACTTTATGAAAACAGCCGACTTAGCTCATATCTACATTTTAACAATTGTTCTTTCTAAAACAAAAAAAGAGGGCTTCCTTATCGGCAAGCCCTCTTTCATAATTATATTTTTATATACAACAATCCCGGCCCACCTATGGTAGATTATAATGATGTCCGTGATGATGTACTAAATTTGTCATTTCTCAAAAATTTTATGGATACAAATGTAGGTGTATTTTTTAATTATACAAACTTACGATATTAATTTGTTGTAAAAAATGCGTTATTTATATTAAATCGTAAACAAACCTTCCGTATACATTAAAATTTCTATTGCTTTTTTATCCACGTGGAACATTCTTTATGCTGTGGTCGGGAAGGCATCGTACCTTAGTCGCGATTCGAATGCAATTCCTTAGGAATTAATTTGGTCTTTCTTCGGTTATAATACCTCTTAACCGAAGAAGAACCGAACGAGAACCGAACGAGAACCGAAGGAGAACCGAACGAGAACCGAAGGAGCTACGAACGAAACAGGAACACATCCCGAATTAATTACGACTATATCCCGAACTATTTTCCTGATATGATTAATTCAAAAACTTATCTTCTATTGATTTATTTGTTTTGGCTCCCAGACTTTTAATTTTTTCGGCCCGTGAAATAAGATTACCCTTACCTTGCTGAAGTTTTGACAATGCCGTATCGTAATTACCTTGAAGTGTATTGATATTGGAACCTATTTTCTCCAGATCTGCCACAAAACCAACAAACTTATCGTACAAAGCCCCACTCTGACGGGCAATTTCCTGTGCATTTCTATTTTGGTTTTCCTGCCGCCATATGGAACTAACTGTTTTTAATGTAGCCAACAATGTTGACGGACTCACAGGGACTATCTTCTTTTCCCAGGCAAAAGAAAAAAGGTCATTATCATTCTCAACCGCTGCGGCAAATGAAGCTTCAACAGGAATAAACATCAACACAAAGTCCGGACAGTTGATGTTTTTAGCAGAGATATAATTTTTTTCGAACAAATCTTTAACATGCTGCCGTAATCTTTCTTTATGGTTTTTCAAGGCAACTGCTTTTGTTTCCTCATCTTCAGCCGTTACAAACTCTTCATAGGCCGACAATGACATTTTTGAATCAATAATCAGGTGCTTTCCTTCAGGCAGATCTATAATAACATCCGGGCGAATAGTGGCACCATTGCTGTTTTCATCCACCACTTCGCGACGATATTCGCGGCCTTTGGTCAATCCGGACTGCTCCAGTACCCTTTCAAGAATAACTTCCCCCCAATTGCCCAGCTTTTTCACATCTCCTTTTAAAGCTTTGGATAGGTTTTGAGCTTCTTCACTGATTCTGTGGTTTAAATCGTATAATCTTTTTACTTCGGCCTTTAGGCTTAACTTATCCCTTACCTCCTTATCATAGGTTTCTTCCACCTTCTTTTCAAAACGTGTGATGCGCTCCTGCAAGGGCGACAATATATCCGATAGCTTTTGGTTACTCTGTTCGCTTATTTGCTTTGAACGATTAATCAATACACGGTCGGCAATGGTTTCAAACTCCTTACTGAGCCTTTCATGAAGGTTTTCAATCTCTTGCTGGCGTTGTTTATTTAAGTTAATCAGATGAGCATTTTCAGTATCAATGGCAGCAATATGCATTTTTGCCTGCATCAGCTCATTATTAACTTTTTCTAATTTTTGCAGGATCTCAACATTTTGAGATTTCAGATTATTGTTCTCCTCAGAAAAAAATTGAACCTGTTGCCTAAGCTGTGACTTTTTTGAAGTATAATAAGAATATAAAAAGGCAAAACAGCCTATACTCCCAACCAAAAACGCAACCACTATTTCCATCATATTTTTATTGAACTCAGTTTATAAAACATCTTTCACAAAATAAAAGAAAAAAGGGATCAGGAACAAAATTGGGGCCTGATGAAAAAGAGTTTTTAGCTGATCCTTGTTTGGTTTTAAATACAAGCAGGCCGAAGGCCTGGTTCATCCTAGCCCCAGATAGAACGCAGTGTCATCTGGGGTGTATAAGCAATATCAATCAGCGTCCTGAAAGGACAACTCAAGAATTTATCCCCACAAATACTCCTCATTATATTCGATACCATATTCCTTTAAGAACAATAAATATTCATCTTTAAAAGACATGGTTTCATGATGTCTTTCCTGCTTTTTTATATAATTAAATGTTTTATCGTATAAAGACGAACTAACGGAAAAACCACCATAACCACCCTGCCATTTAAATACCCGATAAAAATTATCAAAACCTTTTAGCCACCTACTACTATGTCTCTTAATATCTTTAACAAACATAGATAGTGCTATATTTTTCGACATAACACAGAAGATATGCATATGATCTTCTGTACCATTAATAATTAAAGGTATAGAGCCATTGTCTTTTATGATAGAACCTATATAATTATACAGACTATTTTTATCAGGTTTCCTGATGAATGTATGAGATGGGTCTTTAACGTGAAAGATGATATGTACATAGAGTTTTGATAAAGATTGCGACATATTAGATAATATTTTGAATTAAATATAACACTATTTTTTATAAAATATGAACGAGTTGTCCTTACAGGACGCTGAGGTATAAAACTGAAAAACCCCAGGTGTCACTGCGTTTTACCTGGGGCTATGATAAGCTGTGCTTTCAGCACGTAAAGAAAAGCATGTCCGTTAATAGGTGTAGAGCCAATTTGTAGCTTACAAATTATAGATATGTGGATTTTATATCCTTTCAAAGACCCTAAGAAGTTACTCCAAATACTTAACGGTCAGTAATATAAAAACTACAATATCGCTATTTTTCAACAAGGAGACCAGCAAACATAAAGAAAATTCAGGAGGCAGTTCAAAGATGATATTGATATAATTAGGCATAAAAAAGGGATACCCTAAATTAAAGAATACCCCCATATTAAGAAATTGAATAATCTAATTTTATGGCATTTTGTACATATAAGCATTAATGTTCATACCGGCCCCCACGGAGGTCATCATAACATAATCGCCACTATTTAGCTCATGCCCTTTTAATTGGTTCCTAACAACCATGTCGAACAAGGTTGGGACTGTAGCCACAGAACTATTTCCCAAGGTTTTAATGGTCATTGGCATCACATCGTAATCCACTTCCCTGATTCCATATAAGCGGAATATCCTTTTCAGGATGGCTTCATCCATTTTGGCATTAGCCTGATGGATCAGAACTTTTTTAACGTCAGTTAAAGTAAGTCCGTTCTTATCCAGGCACTCCTGAGCTACCAGAGGCACATTAGTCAACGCATAATTATATAATCTACGTCCCAACATTTTCAGATACAGGTGATCATGCTTTAATTCCGGATTATATGATGGTCCCATTTGCAACAGATCAAGATGCTCCTCGGTATCGGTACGCGATACGTGCTTTAAAATACCTACTGGCTCATCACTTTCAACAGCCTCAAGAAGTGCAGCACCAGCACCATCGGCAAAAATCATCGAATCACGGTCATGAGGGTCCATCATCCGGCTCAAGGTATCGGCACCGATAACAAGCGCACTTTTGGCATCTCCAGACTTTAAATAATAATTGGCCTGAATCATGGCCTGAGTCCAGCCGGGACACCCAAATGTAATATCGTAAGCTACTGTTTTTGGATTTTTAATATCGAGTTTTTGTTTAACCCTTGATGCCAGGGTTGGCAAAATATCCGGAAACCTACTCCCGTGCTTAATATCCCCAAGGTTATGGGCTACTATAATGTAATCAAGGTTTTCCTTATCAAAATTGGCGGCATCCAGTGCTCGCTTACCAGCTATTGCAGCAATATCTGAAGTAACCAATCCTTCGCCCACACAACGTCTTTCGGTAATGTCGGTAATCTGCTCAAACTTTTCTACTATCTCCTTGCCCGGAGTTTCGATCTTGCTGCCATCGCTATTTAAAAATAACTGATTGGCAAAATCAATATTTTTCACCACTACTTCGGGCAGATAACAGCCCGTACTTGTGGCAACAGCATAAATTCCCATTGTATTCGACTTTTGCTAACACATTAGCGACCACCATGTTACCACAACAGCCACCAAGCTTATTTTATAACTACTTTTTATAATACTTTAGTTCAAACGTACTGCCATCCCAGACTCCATACGACCTGAGTTTTACCCAATCCCCCAGGTATACAAAACGACTACCATCGCCAATAGGTCTGTTTATATCAATATGTCTGTGCCCAAAAATGAAATAATCAAAATATTCTTTTGCTAAAACATCTTTGGCATAAAGCATTAAATATTCTTTTTCTTCACCCAAAAATTTTGCTTCTTCCGAGTTTTCGTTCTTTAACCTGCTATGCGCCGACCATTTTTTTGCCAGGCCTACTGCAAAGTTAGGATGCAAACGCGAAAAAAGCCACTGTAAAGTTGTATTGGTAAAAATACTTTTTAAAAAATTATATCCCTTATCATATGGTCCTAAGCCATCACCATGTCCGATAAAAAACTTTTTACCGTCCAGTTCAACCGACACAGGTTCCCTATGGAGCACCATCCCCGTTTCTTTCGGAAGATAATCAAACACCCAGATATCATGATTCCCGGTAAAAAAATGCACAGGAATCCCGGCATCGGTAAATTCTGCTATTTTTCCTAAAAAACGTGTGAATCCTCGAGGGGCAACATAACGGTATTCGTACCAAAAATCAAATATATCACCTAAGAGATAAAGCGCTTTGGTGCTTGGCTTTATTTCATTTAACCAATCAACAAACATTTTTTCATGCGCCTTATGGTCTTTAATAGATGGTGCGCCCAGATGAACATCTGATGCAAAATATATTTTTTTACCCTCTTGCTGCAATTCCATTTTAACCAATAAGCAACTGCTTAATTTTTTTGAACGGACAAATATATCAGTTTTTTACGTGAAAAAGCAAGCATTATACTTTTTAAACCAAATGAAGTAAATATTCAAGTACACACAAAAAAAGGAACCCAAACTGAGTTCCTTCACCATATCTTTTATGCAAAATTTAATTTAACAAGTCATTTAGCTTCTCATCAAGTATTCTTCCGAACAAATCTTTACCTATCACTTCTCCTTTTTTGCTGATCAAATAATTGGCTGGCAATTGTTGCACATTATATATACGTGCCGGATAGGAGTCTGTAAACCTTAAATCGCTTACATTTATCCATGGAAGCTTATCTTGTTCCACTGCCCCTTCCCAAAGAATTTTACTCCTGTCGAGCGACACCTGATAAACTTCGAATCCTTTAGCTTTATATTTGTTGTAGATCTTAATCAGGTTTTTGTTTTCTTTTCTTGATTTTTCATCCCATGATGCCCAAAACGACAACAATACCAATTTACCTTTTAAAGAAGAGAGCTTTATCTTTTTCCCGTTCAAATCCTCTTCTTCAATGTCGGGAATATTACTTTGTGCTTCATTTTTAAGTTTTGACTGAAGCTCTCCTATCTTAATTTCTTTGCGGATATTCAGCACAAAATTCTTAAGTTGTTCTGACCGGGGAGATTCAGGATAAAACAAGCTCAGGCTGGTGGCCACAGTTGAGAACAGGTTTAAATCTTCTTTATCATATGCATTTAACACCAGCGTACCATCATCAAAACGCTGAAATACGGCATAATAACTAGCAAAAGAACGAGGGTTTGCCATAACAAAGTCCCTGACAAAAACTTTTTGGTTATCTATAACTTCAATTAAATCCTGACGCACCTCCTCTATCAGCTCTTTCTCATCCTTTGGTGTATCGTTGTATATCTTCATCAAACTATCCACCTCAGTTTTTGTCCTGTCAAACCTCGTATTCAGAGCCTGTATATAATTTGAACCTAAAGAACTTACATCATAGTGTTTTGATAGATTTTCTGCATTGGCGATCACTTCAATCTTTTCTGTTGAATCAGCCAACAAGGTTATGAAATTTTTATCCGACAGTTTTAACAAAAAGAAGGTTGGATTTTCGAGTTTTGGCAGGGAAAACTTAAAATTACCTTTGGCCTTCAGAACCACGGAATCCACATCCACTTCACCACTCAGGTTCAGCTGCTTCAGGTATAACACTTTACCTTCGCCATTTTCAATTTTTCCGCTTACTCTCATTTTATTTTTCTCGCCACAGGCAGATAAAAGAAGCAAAAGGCTAAAAAACAATATAAATCTACTCATATTCATTTTGCATATTTTGATTACAGGTAATGCTGACAACTCTCTATTTTAGTTGTTCCGCGCCCAAATATATTAATAATTTTTAAGAAAATTCTCTACCCCCGTTTCCAACTCTGCGCCCCACAATTCACGTTCAACAATAGTTCCCTCCGGGGAAACCAAAAAGTTAAATGGCAATGACCTTACTCCTAGTTCCACCAGATCGGTAGACTCTATTCCTGTTGTATCAACAATATTCCAATACGAACTACTTAAACGAGAGATATTTTCTTTCCATGATTCTTTATTATTTTCATAAGCCACCATTAACACCTTCAATCCCCGGTGCCCATATTTCTTTCTATTACTTTCTATTTCCTTTAGTCTGACCTCACAAGCTTCAACATCACCATTCCATAATACTAACAGAATTAATTTTGCATTCAGTTTATCCAGGGGTAGCATCTCATCCCAATTGGTTCTGGCTTTGAGCTCAATCATTTGCTCACCTTTTGAGTATCTTTCCGTCCTTCGTATAAAAGAGTAGGCCTTCATTAAATCCTGGTCATAGTCATAAAACAGTTCACTTAACCTGTCATCTTTCATCAATTTTTCAGAATTGCCCAGAAATAGCTTTAGATCCTCCTCAAGGGAAAACAAAATAATATTTGCAACCTTTTGATTGAGTGTATACCATTTCACTACTTCATCATCAATGCCTTTCAACAGTTTTAATGCTTTACTCTTATATTTTTTCAGGAGGCTATCTTTTTGGGCAACCAGACTTTGATAAAGAACCACTGCAGAATCCTTTCCTACAATACCTGCAAAATCACCCGAAATACGGTCCAGATGGGTTTTCAGTTCCTTTGTATTGCGGTCGATTTCCCATAGTGCATTCATAGTTTTTGAATTCTTGCTTTTGCAGCTATTTATAACATCATTGGCATCTACCTGAAGCTGAATAAAATCGGCCGGACGAAGAAAAAGGTTAATACGTTGCCCATTTTCGAACTGTAAAAAATAAAACCCCGGGGCAGTAACACTTTCCTTATATATCCGAAAGCTTCCCTGGTCACTAACTGTAATGGTATCCAAAAGCTTAATATCCGTATTCTGCTGGTAGAAAAACAATTTGCCCCCATTTGCATTAATAACCTGTCCATCTACAACCGGCACTTTTTGTTCTACAGGTTTATTACAGGCGAACAACCCAATTAGCAACATATAAACTATTATATATCTCATACCCAAAGTTTATTGATTCATATGATTATAATCTATCAAAACTGATTTCAGGAACTCTTTTGGCTCAACTTCCACTTCGGTAAGGCTTAACTTTTGTTGAATAGCCCTTTGTGTCTTTTTTAAGATACTTTCAACAGAATCAACATCCCCAGGACCTGAAGCCTTTTCTAACTTGAGCACGTCTTTAATAATGTTTGCATCAGTATCATTTAAAAGATTCACCTGAGGGTATTTTAAATCGTAGCTCTCGGGAACTTCAACAAAACTAGTGTCCTCGAATAAATTAGCCTTGTTTAGCTTAATAACGGTAGTACCGGCAGTGATATCTCCAAGCCGTTGAGATTTTTTACTCAATATGATGGTTAAAACAGCAATACTCCCAAACAAGATCAAATTATCAACAATACGAAACAGCCAACGCACCAAACAAGTAGCCAGGGTCAACTCGCTGCCATCCAGTTTTACCACTTTAATTTTAAACACCATTTTTCCAAAGGATTGCCCGTTCAACAAAAGTTCGCATAACAAACTGTAAAACACTACGGGCAATGAAAAAACAATATTCCACACTTCAAAACCGCCCATTTTGTTTATGATGATCGTCCAGGTAATACTCCAGGTTAAAATAATCAACAAGTCGAAACAGTATGCCAGTATCCTATCACCGATACTTGCCGACTTAAACTCAAGATTCACATTTTGTGTGGTGTCAATATTTACAAACTCCATAATACGCTTTATAGTACTATATACCAATCAACAATTTAATTTATAGTATTCAAAACCCAGTTTTCTTACAAGCACTAAGCAATACTGATAAATTATAGCTTCACCAAATGTAACAAATTTGAGCTGATTAATTATATTTGATGTTTTAAACTAAAAATTGAATCATTTTAGCATTCAGTTACCTGACTTGATTTATGAAAGAAATCACGTTTATCAACAGAAACAAGAACCGATGGCAAAGCTTTGAAAAGAACATCAAGCATACGGGAAGCATCAATCCTGATGAGCTTGCAGAACAGTTTATTCAACTCACAGATGACCTGGCCTACGCACGTACTTTCTTTCCCGAATCGCCAACCATATCATACCTTAACTCATTGGCAGTACAAACCCACCAGGAAGTATATAAAAACAAAAAAGAAAAATCAAACCGTTTCAAAGATTTCTGGTTCAAAGAGCTCCCGTTGGAACTGTACCACGCCCGGAAATACTTCTATGTCTCTGTTATCATTTTTACAATATCATTTGTACTGGGTGGCATTTCGGCGGTTAACGACGATGGGTTTATACGCCTGATTACAGGGGATGCCTATGTAAATACAACCCTTGATAACATTGAAAAAGGCGATCCCATGGGGATATATAGCAGCAGGAGTGAATTTGAAATGTTCTTTTTTATTACTTTCAATAACATAAAAGTTTCGTTTATGGCCTTTATTTTTGGCATATTAACACCCCTTGCTGTAGGATTTATTTTATTTCAGAACGGGGTTATGCTGGGCTCTTTTCAAACTTTTTTTTACTTAAAAAATCTATTCACTGTATCTACCTTAACCATTTATATCCATGGGGCTCTTGAAATACCAGCCATTATCCTGGCCGGAGGAGCAGGGATAATACTTGGCAACAGCTATTTATTCCCCGGAACTTACCCAAGGGTGGTAGCTCTGCAAAAAGGTGTAATCCGCGGCTTAAAAATTATGCTTGGGCTGGTTCCGGTATTTATCGTTGCCGGCTTTTTAGAAAGTTTTGTAACCAGGCATTACGACACCATGCCTCTGTTTGTCAACTTATTGATTATAATATGCTCCTTAGGTTTTATCATCTGGTATTTTTTCATTAACCCGATATTTGCACATAAAAAATTAGTAAACAAT
This sequence comes from Plebeiibacterium marinum, assembly GCF_026013615.1. Classification (GTDB taxonomy): domain Bacteria; phylum Bacteroidota; class Bacteroidia; order Bacteroidales; family Marinilabiliaceae; genus Saccharicrinis; species Saccharicrinis marinus_A. The sequence goes on along the minus strand of NZ_JAPDPI010000067.1, from coordinate 5,845 downwards.
AGAAACCAAAAACATACAGACACCAATTAATGATGGAACAAAATATTGAACTCAAAAAGAAACGCGGTTTTAGTGATGTATTGAACGCTACTTTTGCCTTTATAAAGCAAGAATATAAATTATTCTGGAGAATGATTATTCTATATGCAGGGCTCCCTGTCCTGGTATATTCAATTTTCAGTACTATTTACTTCAGAAACACTTTTAACACCTTATTCAAAGTACTATCCAATCCAAGTCAGGCCCAGGAATTTAGTCAAAACGTCTCCAACGAGGTTTTCCTTATCTACATCCTGTCTATTATTATGTATTTATTCTTTTACGGACTAACCTATTCATACGTAGTTCATTATTCAAAAAACAACAACCGGGCAGAAAACACCCATTCTGTATGGAGCATGTTTACCGGCAAGTTTATGGCCCTGTTGGGATACTCGTTGTTAACCCTATTGCTGATTGGAACTGCATATGGTATAGTAGCTTTGTTTTTAGGAGCACTGGGAAATCCAATTGTGGCAGCCATTGGTGTTTTTGCCACCTTGATTCTTGTAATATATATATCCCTGGCATTTTCATTTATACTGATTATCAAACTAAACGAAGACGAACCCTATCTGGAATCTGCCAGAAGGTGTTTTTACCTGATTAAGGGCCATTGGTGGCAAACATTTGGCTTGGTCATTATTGCCATTATCATTGGCTTTGCCTTGAATATGGCATTGACAGTTCCGGTAACATCGTATTTTACAGCTAAAGGCCTGCTATCTAACAGTAAAACAGTGGACATCATTCCTGCAATTATTATTTCAGTTTCATCCACACTAACTACGGTTATTTCCACCCCAATACTTCCCCTGATCCTCTCGTTCCAATATTTCAGCTTATGCGAACACAAGGACAACACCTCTCTTCTGGAACGAATTAAAAACATCAACAGCACTAACGACTAAATGAAGTATTTAAATCGTATTATATTATTCTGTTTGATTGTTGCCCCGGGCATTTTAACCTTTTCGCAACAAACCGGAAAGGTATCGGCCTGGGACAATTCCACAGTTGTGTACCGCCACCCTTCTGTTGAAACCATGGAGGCCTACAGGCAAATGGATATTTATAAGTACGACAGGTATGAAATGCCGGAATCACTTTGGGATAAGTTTATAAAATGGTTCTTTGGATTATTTGCCGATATGGGCATACAACCCAACACCATTAAATACCTGATAATTGGAACCGGAGTACTCATCCTTATTTTTATCATACTCAAACTCATTGGCATCAGGCCCTCAGGAATCTTCATTATAAGTGCAAGCAAACCCGTATCTCAACTAAATTTTGCACAGGGTAGTGATGACATACACAATCAAAATCTGGACAACATGCTGCAGGTGAGCATACGCAACAAAGCACACAGAGAAGCCGTCAGGATTCTATACTTGCTGTGTTTACGCCAATTACACCATGAAAATAAAATAGATTGGCAACCCTGGAAAACGAACCTGGACTACTATTATGAACTAAAAGCTAAAAAGAACAGACAGGAATTCAAGCAGCTGGTATTGAATTACGAATATGTTTGGTACGGACAATTTGCTATGGACGAATCAAAGTTTTTGGCAATGAAAACCCAGTTTGATCATTTTAATGATTGTATGACACCTAAATCCAACAAACATGAGTAACAAAAAGAATAAATATGTTTTTGGGGCACTTGGATTTGGTTTTGTACTATATCTATTCATTCTTATCATTACCCCCAAACCCATTGACTGGAGCCTGAGTTTTTCGAAAGATGACGACATTCCTTACGGAAGCAAAATTCTGTTTGATGAATTAAAAACACTTTTTGATTCTTCAGCAATATATACCTGCCATTCGCCCTTATACAACTTTTTATCAGGAGATCAATTTGAAAAAGCAGACCTGGTTATTATCAACAGTTCATTTCATCCGGATAAAACCGACTTTGATAAAATAACCAGTCATGTAAAAAAAGGGAACAATGTCTTTATTGCAGCTTCAGAATTTAGCGATTTGGTATTGGATTCCATTGGTTTTGACATAAACACCAGTTTCAACATTAAGAACATTTACAATGATTCGATAACGATTAACCTGGTCAACAAAACCTTGAAGTCACCCTTTGGATACACCTACAAAAAAGCATTTCAAAACATCCATTTCAATTATTACGACACCCTGAAAACAACCGTTTTAGGATTAGGCAATAAAGCAAAAACCAATTTTATCAGGGTAAAATATGGCCAGGGAAACTTTTTTATTAACCTGAATCCCTTAGCCTATACTAATTTTAACCTGGTTTCGGATATTAATTACGAATACGCCTTTAAAACTTTATCCTACCTGCCACAGAACAGCAAGGTAATATGGGACGAATACTACAAAGCCAAGCCCCGTCCATCTACATCTTTGCTACGCTACATACTGTCGCAAAAAGGGCTTAAATATGCCTGGTATATTCTGCTCTTTACCATTGTTACCTACCTTGTGATCTCAGCAAAAAGAAACCAAAGGAAAATTCCAGTAATAAATCCACCCCGAAACACCACGCTGTCGTTTATCGAAACCATAGGCAGGTTGTACTTTAAACGAAAAAACCATTTAGATATAGCCCAAAAAAGATTCAAGTACTTTCTTGAATTTTTACGTACCCGATATTTTATTGACACCTCAGAAACGAATGAACACTTAATACAAGAAATATCAAACAAACTGGATATACCCCATAAAACCATCAAAAAACTTTTTTCGCAGGCTGAAAGATTAAGACTGAACGCATCCTATACCGAAGAAGACCTGGAACATTTCAGTAAAAACATTGAGTATATCTATCAAAAATGTAAAAACAAATAAGAAGCAACCATATGGAAAATAATACCCCCTTTGAAAACAGATTAAATCTGGATGAACTAAACAAAGCTGTTTTTAAGATAAAAAACGAAATAACCAAAGTTATTGTGGGTCAGGAAAAAATTATTGACCTGATGTTAACCGCCCTGCTGGCCAATGGCCACATACTGCTCGAAGGTGTTCCGGGAATTGCCAAAACCATGATATCAAAGCTTTTGGCCAAAACCATATCCACCGACTTTTCGCGAATTCAGTTTACGCCCGACCTAATGCCTTCGGATGTTTTGGGTACTACCATTTTCAACTCGGGCACTTCAAAATTTGAGTTTAAACAAGGCCCCATATTTTCAAACCTGGTACTTATAGATGAGATAAACCGCTCGCCGGCAAAAACACAGGCTGCCTTGTTTGAAGTGATGGAAGAACGACAGGTTACCATTGATGGCAATTGTTGGAAAATGGAAAATCCGTTTATTGTTTTTGCTACACAAAACCCCATAGAACATGAAGGTACTTACCGTTTGCCGGAAGCTCAACTCGACCGTTTTCTGTTTAAAATAGAACTAGGATATCCGAGCCTGGAAGAAGAAATTGAGATTATTGCCAATGCTCAGACCAGAAAGAGTCAACATGAGCTCGACCAGGTAGTGCCGGTAGTTAAAGCCCATGAAATTACCGCTTTTCAATCCTTAGTAAAAGAAGTGATCGTTGAAAAAGACATCGTAAGCTATATTGCCCGTATTGTTGAAAAAACAAGAACCACCAACAGCTTATACCTGGGAGCCAGTCCAAGAGCTTCATTGGCAGTTTTAAATGCGGCCAAAGCCTATGCGGCCATTGAAGGACGTGACTTTGTGACTCCGGAAGATGTGAAATTTGTATTGCTGCCCGTGTTAACGCACCGTGTGATCCTGACACCCGAAAAAGAAATGGAAGGCATCAGCACCCATGCTGTTATCCGGCAAATTATTGATTCGGTAGAGATTCCACGATAAACAATATTGTATATGCAAAACTTCTGGAAATCTTTCTTTTTAACAAACCGGTTTTTTGCCGGACTGGGACTGCTTGTGGCATTGATGATTGTTGGGCAATACTACCAACCGGTATTTATTATGGCCCAGATATCGTTTACATTATTTGTTTTTTTATTTATCACAGACACTATTCTGATATACCACAAGGGAAGTAATAAAAAGATACTGGGTTCGCGCAATTTACCCGAAAGATTTTCGAATGGCGACACTAATAAAGTACAGCTTTTTATCAGCAACAAATTCAATTTTCCGGTAAGGGTCAGTGTTATTGATGAACTGCCGTTCCAATTCCAGAAAAGGGATTTTATGGAAGAGTTTTCATTAAATCCATCCCAGGAAAAGAACTTTTACTACCAGGTAAAACCGGTAACCAGGGGCGAGTACCTTTTTGGGGCAATGAATATAAACATCTGCTCACCTTTAAAACTGATTAAAAGGAGGTATATTTTTAGTCAGGATGCCATGGTTAAAGTTTACCCTTCGTTTGTGGAGATGAAGAAATTTGAGCTATTGGCCATCTCAAACCGCCTGACTGAAGTAGGGATTAAAAAGATAAGGAAGATTGGTCACCAAATGGAGTTTGACCAGATACGCGACTATATTACCGGCGACGATTACCGCACCATCAACTGGAAAGCAACTGCCCGAAAAGGCCATTTAATGGTAAACCAGTATCAGGACGAGAAATCGCAGCAAGTGTTTAACCTGATAGATATGAGCCGGTCGATGAAAATGCCGTTTGAGGGAATGACGCTACTTGATTATGCCATAAACACTTCCCTGGTTATATCAAACATTGCCATGCTCAAGCATGATAAGGCAGGATTGTTTACATTCAGCAACTCTATTCATTCTATGTTACCGGCTTCCAGAAATGGCCGACATATGCAGTCGATCATGGAAGTGTTATACAACCAAAAAACACAGTTTCCGGAATCCAACCTTGAGCTGCTTTATGCACAAGTAAGAAGAAAGATCCCCCACAGGAGTTTACTGGTATTGTACACCAATTTTGAAAGCATCAGCTCGGCACGAAAACAGATCGCATATTTGCAGGCCCTTGCCAAAACCCATTTATTGGTTGTTGTATTTTTTAAAAACACCGAAGTAAATAAAATTACCGACCAACGGGCCACAAGCATAGAAGACATCTATGTTAAAACCATTGCCGAGAAGTTTGTTTACGACAAAAAGCTGATTGTTCGGGAACTAAACCAACACGGCATCCAAACCATACTGACAACCCCGGGGGAGCTTACGGTAAATACGATTAATAAGTACCTGGAAATTAAATCGAGGGGGATATTGTAGTGATTACAAAGTATATTGTACCCACTATTTGACACGTGATTTTTTTGATATTATTCCAAAACCATTGATTTTACAGGTTCTACCAGATCCCTGACCCGTTCTACCATGTTGTTGCCCCCTTCTACCACGCCGGGAGATACTTCTACCATGTCATTGGGCTGTTCTACCAGCTACTTGAGGCGTTCTACCAACCAATTGACCCCTTCTACCAAGGCAAAATGCTGTTTCTACCAAGTCACTGACCCGTTCTACCAGCCCATAAAGCCGTTCTACCACAAAATATAGCGTTCTCCTCGCCCCCCTCCTTGGCTAATACCTTTAACTTAAGAAATCCACAAAGTGGATTTCTTAAGTTAAGAGCATTACCTCCTTGGCGTTATTGGTTGATTAAATTTAAAATACCAATTACCTGTGGATGTTTTTGTATTGAGGTTGGTAGTTCTCAAGTTTTTTGGGATCGTTACGGAATACAAATCGTCCAACCCCCAGGCTGCCGCACGATCAATGTCATTAAATTAAGAAATTCACGAAGTGAATTTCTTGATATTGGGACGTTGTCCCAAACCCAACTCCCTTTTTGGCATTGCCCCAAAAAGGAAGCAAAAAGCTCTAGAGCAAGAGATTCC
>NZ_JAPDPI010000066.1 GCF_026013615.1 Plebeiibacterium marinum | reverse complement strand
CAGCGGCGGCTTTCTTTGTTTACTTTCTTCAGCTGAAGGAAGAAAGTAAAAGCCCGTCGGCTTGAGACAAAAGTAATGTAAGTCTGAAGAATAATATTTTAGTCGGACACTAGTGTTTTTTTAAAAAAATACAAAAACCCATCCTTTCTCAGCTGAAAATGACCTATAATAACTTTCCTTAATATAAAATGTGTTTTTAAACATAAAGTATTTATATTTGAATGCTTTTATTCAAAAAAAAGCGGATGTGATGTTGTGTTAGAACCACATTTATACTAAAAATAAGGCGCAATTATATAGGGATATTATAAATGATCAGAAACACATTCGCCATATTGTGGGTTGCTGTTATTGTTTTATTTGGATCAATGCTGTTTTATTATCTGGAATTTTCGATAGTTAACAGCGTTAGAAAAAAAGACTCCCCATCTGCCGTATATGATCTTTCTGATTTTAATTTTGATAAGAATAATGTAGTTGCATTGTCCGGAGGGGCATATTTTTATAAGGATACCCTGCTTAATCCTGCAGATTCTGCTTTTGAAGCCCTTACACCTACGGGTTATTCCATCATATCAAAAAAGTGGAACCATTTTCTGGGTGATTCCAAACTGTCCGTTGGGCATGGTTATGGAACATTTGCATTTAAAATCAGAGTCCCCAAACCCGGGATGTATGCCATTAAAGCAAACGATATAAAATCATCATACAAAATCTTTATCAACGGTACCGACATGGGAGGCTCCGGGGTTGTGGGCAAATCGGCCGAAACCATGAAGCCCTCGCGCTACCAGATGGAATACTATTTTTATGCAGCAACAAAAACGATTGATGTACTGATACAGGTTTCCAATTTCCAAAACCGTAAAGGCGGGTTAACGGGCTTAATACATTTTGGGAGCTCAAGGGCCATTGCTTTACAAAAAACCAAGCAAGTGGGCATTGAGCTTTTTATAGTAGGCTCCCTGTTTATCCTTTTTATTTACCATTTGGTGTTATATGCTTTTCGTAGAAGGGATAAATCAACCTTGTACTTCAGTATGCTGTGCCTGATCATGTTTTTACGGCTGGGCTATATTGGTGAGAAAATATTTTTGGATACATTTTCGTTTTTAGGGTGGTACGTGTCCTTAAAAACAGAATACATCTCGTTTTTTGGCATACCGGTATTTACAGCGCTGTTTTTGCGCGAACTGTTCCCAAAAGAACTCTCAAAACAGGTGGTTAAGGCAACAACCATAACCAGTATTGGCTTTGTTGTTCTGATACTTTCGCTTTCGCCAACAGCATTTTCCTATTTGCCCATCATATCCTTGTTTCCGTTTGGCATTCTGGCGGTTTATCTGCTTGCAGTAATTTTTATTGCTATGCTGCGTGGCCGGGAGTTTGCCAAGCCTATGTTTGTGGGATTTTTCGTTTATTTTTTACTGTCGCTTCATGATGCGCTTTATTACGCAAAAATAATTAACAGCGTTAACCTGATGCCGCTGGGTTTATTTGTAGCTACATTTTCGCAAGCCTATGTGTTGGCCAGAAAAAGTTCATCAGCTTATTTAAGAGCCGAAAAACTTTCGGATAAATTGAGTGAATATGCCCATAATCTCGAAGATATTGTAAGGAGCCGTACCAAAGAAATAGAATCTCAAAAGCATGAGCTTGAACATAATGCCAAGGCCTTAAAGGAGAACAATAAAGAGTTGGTAAGGCTTGTGAACTTTAAGCAGAACATGACCAATATGATGATTCACGACCTGAAAGCTCCCCTGAATAGTATTGTTGGATTTGCTGAGCTCAGTGCCGATAATAACGAGTATAGCAAATATATTTTAAACTCAGGATGGGAAATGGAGAACCTGATCCAGAACATACTGGATGTTGACCGCTATGAATCAACCGAGTTTAAAACAAATAAAACCGAAACCAACCTTCATAAACTGGTCAACTATGCTTACGAGAACGTTTATTTTATTATTACCGGCAATAAAATTGATTTTATAAACCAGGTGCCTGCCGATATTGATATGAGCATTGATAAACATGCCATCTACAGGTTGTTTACCAATATTTTTTCAAATGCGGTAAAATACGGGGGCAAGAATATTACTTTGAAAGTGGATGCCGAAATGGTTTCTGATGAATCGGGAGATTATATTAAGATATCTATTTATAACTCGGGCAATTCTATTGCCCCGGACAAGATTAACAGGGTGTTTAACCAGTACGACTCCAATTCGGATGAGCTAAAGGATCTTTCTTATTCTTCAGGTATTGGCCTAACCTTTTGTAAACTGGCCGTTGATGCCCACGGAGGTTCCATTGATGTTGAATCGGGCAAAAACAAAGGGGTAACCTTCTGGTTTACCATTCCTTTGTAGTTTTACTATTTTAAAATATCGTACATTAATTGCTTTTTGAGGTTATTGATCAATTGGCGGGTAATCTAATAATCTATCCCGGAAAGGTCATATCGAATCCAGGCATAATTTTTAAAAGTTATCAGGTACGTATATAAAGCGGAGGCATATGGTACCGAAGCGGGAAATATATACAGCATAGCGGAGAAGAAAATACTGTAGTGGAGGTTCATAATGCCATAGCGGAGGAACCTAAACCTGCAGCGGAGGACTTGCCAGAGTGAAAAACCTCCGCTTAGGTATAAAAAACCTCCGCTACAGAAAAATGGCCGCCGCTATATAACAGAAATCCTCCGCTGAGCCCCGAAAACCCTCCGCTTAAAGATGCAAACCCTCCGCTTTTCGTGTCCAAGGCCATAAGGTGTAAAATTCCCCTTGCCTATGACCTCCATCATTGTAAATGATATGCGCTACAATTTATTTTATATCAAAAATCTACACATTAAATCTATTTTGCGTCATGACAAACAATGGGGTAAAAAAAGTAATCAGTTCGGTGTTCCATAAGGTGGCATCCATACCCGATAATGGAAAGCTGGCAGCATACATTCCGGAACTGGCCAAAGTAAATCCGGAATATTTTGGTGTTTACATATCTTCGGTCAATGGATTTGAATATGGGGTTGGCGACTGGAACCAAAAGTTCTCGATTCAAAGTATTGCCAAGGCGCTTGCAGTGACATTGGCGTATAAAGCATTGGGCGAACAAATATGGCAAAGGGTAGGGGTTGAGCCGTCCGGAACGCCTTTTAATTCGCTGGTGCAGTTAGAGAGCGACAACGGAATTCCACGTAATCCGTTTATCAACTCCGGCGCTATTGTGGTTTGCGATATACTTATTTGTAATCTGAAGAATCCTAAAAAAGAATTTTTGGATTTTGTGAGGGATATTGCTCAAAACCCACAGCTTGATTATTGCAGCAAGATTGCGGAGTCGGAAAAATCGGTTGGCTACCTCAATATAGGGCTGTGCAATTACATTAAATCGCTAGGTAATATTAAAAACAGTCCTGAAGAAGTGCTGGATTTTTATTTTAACCTCTGTTCACTTGAAATGACATGCCGTGAGCTTTCACATACTTTTTTGTTTTTGGCCAACCACGGCAGTAAATTATTTGATGGAAAAGAAGTATTAAACCATAGTCAGTGTAAGCGTATTAATGCCCTGATGCAAACTTGTGGGTTTTACGATGAATCGGGCGAATTTGCCTTTAAAGTAGGTTTGCCCGGGAAAAGCGGGGTAGGAGGCGGGATTATAGCCGTTCATCCCGGCAAATATTCCATTGCAGTCTGGAGCCCCAGGTTAAACGCCAGGGGAAACTCCTACCGGGGCGTTAGGTTTTTGGAAAGTTTTACCACAAATACCCGGGAATCTATTTTTTAACCCGGGTAATTTTGTGGTACGTTATGAATGAAAATTAAATAGCTATTCGTGCCTCAAGGCTACAATCGGATCCAGTGCCGATGCTTTTCGTGCCGGATACCAGCCAAAGAAAACGCCAATGAAAGTACACACGATAAACGACAGCAATACGGAATCGGTAGTAATCAAAATAGGCCAGTTCATGATGCCTTCAATGGTATTGGATACAATATAGCCGAGCAAAACGCCTATTAACCCGCCAATCACGCTCAGCAGTATGGCTTCCAGTAAAAACTGCATTAAAATGTCCTTTCCCTTTCCGCCAATGGCCAGGCGCAAACCAATTTCGCGGGTTCGCTCAGTTACCGAAACATACATGATATTCATAATGCCTATGCCGCCAACAACCAGCGAAATAGCAGATATGGATCCCAATAAAACAAGCAGCATTTGCGAAATGGAACTGAAATTACTGATAAGTTCTTCCTGGGTTCGGATGTCAAAATCATTGTCCTCAGCTTCTTTAAGCTTGTGCGACTGGCGCAACAACTCCTCAATTTCGGTACTTGTTTCTGTAATCTTATCTTCATATTTAGCCGATATTACAATGGAACGCAAATGGGTTTCTCTTGTAATCCGTTTCATAATGGTTGAATATGGCATCAATATCATATCGTCCTGATCCTGACCAAAAGTATTGTTCCCTTTTTCCTTAAAGGTTCCTATCACCTTAAAGGGTATGTTGTTAAAACGGATCGATTGTCCTATGGGATCGGCATCTTCACCAAAAACGTTTTTCACGATGGTTTGACCCAGTACACATACCTTAGCCGCACTTTTTATTTCCTGGTGTGTATAAAACCTGCCCGTGGCAATTTCATATTTTTTAATTACAGCATAGTCTTCATTTCCTCCCCCTACATCGGTAGGCCAGTTTTTTGAACCAAATACCACCTGGCCGGAGCTTCTCATTTCCGGCGAAACCGCATCAATAAGAGTACAATTCTTTTGTAAATAATATACGTCTTTTTCTTCCAGAGACTGGGAGGCTGTTCTCCCTTGCTGTACACCTCCCCGGTTCATACTTGCCGGCATCACGTTTATCAGGTTGGTTCCCATGGAGCTGATACTTGATTTGATACTTTCGTTTGATCCTTGCCCAATGGCCAACATGGTTATTACAGCTCCTACGCCAATTACGATCCCCAACATGGTAAGGAACGACCGCATCTTGTTGCGTTTAATTGCTGCTATGGCTATTTTAAATAAGTTTATCAGTTTCATTCTTTCGTTTTTATACTTAGTGCTTGCAAAAACTCGATTTTATTCCAACCCACACAGTGCGAGAGGCTTCCCCTTTAGAGCCTGTCCCGAACTTGTATTCGGGAGGACGAGGGGTGAGCGATGGGGGTCTCTATAAAACAGGAGTTTTCTTGCTGAGACTACTTATCTCTCAATAAATTTAAAAGAGGAACGGTTCTTATTGTAAATAGCTTTGGGCTAAAGAACCGTTCCCACCATGCGAAACCCAACTAGTTCAGTAAATAATCTTCGTTTTTGAGCTCACGGATTGCCTCAATGGCCCGGGCCCTGTTTTCTGTTTCAATATCTTTTATGATACGCCCGTCCCTAAAAACAATATTTCTTTTGGTAAAGCGCGCTATGTCGGATTCATGAGTTACAAATCCTATGGTAATGCCTTTTTCGTTCAGGTCCTGAAACAAGGCCATGATTTCAAAGGATGTTCTGGTATCCAGGTTTCCGGTTGCCTCGTCGGCCAGGATAATTACCGGGTCGTTAACAATAGAACGGGCAATGGCCACACGTTGCTGCTGTCCCCCCGACATTTGGTTCGACAAGTGTTTCATCCTGTCTTTTAAACCCACCGCCACCAATGCGGCTTCTGCTTTTTCGCGCCGGAGCTTGCTGCTTACAGATGGGTTGTACAGTAATGGGAGTTCTACATTTTCGAGTGCAGTTGTACGAGGCAATAAGTTATACGATTGGAATACAAAACCGAGCTTTGCACTCCTGATCTCTGCCAATTGGTTTTTCTTTAATTTTTTTACGTTACTTCCATCCAGCCAATAATCGCCCTCCGAAGCCCTGTCTAAACAACCCAATATGTTTAACAAGGTAGATTTGCCGGAACCACTGGTCCCCATAATAGCAACAAACTCACCTTTGTTAATGGTTAAATCTATTCCTTGCAATGCCCTTACGGTTTCGTCACCAACTTCATAGTTTTTATGAAGTTGTTTAATTTCTATGATTTTATTGTTGTTGCTCATTGCTTTTGTTTTTAATGGAGCATTTTGATATGGTTATAATCAGCCTCTATGCTCGTCATATCCATCCCTTTGATATTTGGTTTCTTTACAGCTTGTAATGCGTGTTTACCTGGGAGGCCCTCCCTTGCCTTTTGGGGGCGTGGGCATAAAGGGACTCGATTGTTCGTCGTCATCGCTGGTCTCCTCTGAAGTGGTTTTGTCGACTTTGCCCTGCGACATGGAAATAACTATTTCGTCGCCCTGGGATAAGCCTGATATGATTTCTACTTTAGTTCCATCATTTATCCCGGTTTCAACATGGATGGGTTTGATCATATTCCCCTCTTTTATCCATAAAGTTTTTGAGTTATTGTTATCTTCCATTTCTCCCGGAGCTGGTCCCTGCATTGGGTTTTCCGGTGCATTTTCACCTGGGGCACCCATGCCGTTGCCTTCTGTTCCCGGAGCACCCCCCGGCGGCATGGGCTTTTGATCTTCGGGCAAGGATTCAAAATATGCCATCATCATTTCCCTTTCCGGCTTAAAGCGTATCGCCTTTCCGGTCACCAGCAATACATTATTTGCCTGCTCAACATATGCAGTAATGCTTGCTGTCATACCGGGTTTCAGTTTCTTATCAGGATTTTCTACAGTTACAATTACTGTATAAGTAATTACATTTGATGATTCGTTTGGCTGTAGCCTGATTTCGGATATCTTACCCGAAAAAGTATCATCAGGAAAAGCATCCACGGTAAAGTCTACATCCTGGCCATCCTGAACCAGGCCTATATCGGCTTCATCAACATCTGCTTCAACCTGCATAATGCTCAAGTCGTTGGTAATGGTAAAAAGTTCGGGAGTATTCATACTGGCAGCAACGGTCTGGCCTTCTTCAACAGCTCTGTTTAAAACCACGCCGTCAATAGGGGCATAGATTGAGGCATAGCCTAAATTCCTCTCCGCTTTGTCAACATTTGCACTAGACGACTTTAATGCGGCCCTGCTTAGTTTGTAACTGTATTCGGCCTGGTCAAAATCGCTTTGCGACAGAACATTCTTGTTGTACAGCATTTTCATGCGCTCCAGGTTTTTACGCTGATAATCATATTCGGCCTGTGCTTTGTCAAAATCGGCTTCAGCGTTTTCCAGTGTCGATTTCAGAGTCGACCTGTCCAGCTCTGCAATTAGCTGTCCTTTGCTCACTACCGAATTAAAATCCACATACAGTTTTTCTATCACACCAGATACCTGTGTTCCTACCACTACGGTATTTGTAGCTTCCAGGGTGCCGGTTGCAGTAATGGTGTTGCTTACCGATCCGCGCTCTACCCTTGTTGTTTCAAAAACATATCCCGATTTACTGCTGCTTGTAAAAGAGTATGCTAAAAGTGCTGCTAAAACTATACTTGAAACAGCTGCATAAATAATTATCTTTTTACGTTTCATTGCTTTTTGCATTTTATATTGAAAGAGACGGCGCCCTGTCATATTGGGGTTGTTCTCTTTTCTATTAGGTTTCTTGTTATTATAATCCGGATTAAAGCTCAATCTTGTTGCCTAAATAATATTCCACAATTTCGTTTTGAAGGATCAGATCGTATTTTGCCCCGGTAAAATTGTTTTCGGCTGCAGAGAGGTTGTTTTTTGATGTATTAAAATCCACCGAACTCAACATCCCCTGTTCAAACATTTCCTGCGCCAGTTTATATGATTCCTGCTCGGCCAGATATTGCTCTTCATACGACTGGTAAGAGCTTTGTGCTATTTGCACATCAAGGCAAGCTTGTTCTATCGATTTTCGCAAGTCGTTTTTTATATCTGTTAAAGCATATTCGTAATTATCCCTTGCAACTGCAGCCTGTTTTACATTGTTTTTTACTTCTTTCCGCTGATAAATAGGAATAGAGAGAGACAATCCAAGAGCAGGCGTTACCTGATTGGTAAGCTGGTCGCCCCAGTTTATATCAGAAACGCTACTGTAATTGGTTTGCAAGCCACCATTCAATGATAGCTTGGGAAGGTAATTCCCTTTTGCCAGTTGGATGTCGTATTCGGCACTTTCCAACTCCAGCCGGGCTGTTTTTACACCGGGTTGAATCCCTAAGGCCACATTATAAACAATTCCAGCATCAGTTTCTGTATTCAATTTCAATAAAGTTTCCGTATCGGGCTGTACTATGTCAAACGAATTGCTAACAGGCATGTTCATGGTTTGCATTAAGCCCACTAAAGCAAGCCTTAAGCTGCTTTCAGAATTTACCAAAGAAGCTTTGTCGGATGCAAACTGCGACCGGGTATTTAAATAGTCGGCCGGCGACATTACACCCGCCTCGCGTTTGATGCTTGCCTCTTCCAAAAGTTTTTCGGTAGCGTTGAGTTGCGACTGGCTGTTTTTTACCTGCTCCTTTGCCTGAAGAACAGAGATAAATGCCGAAAGAACATCCAGGCTCAACAATTCTTCCTTAGTTTTGATGTCGGTTTCTGCTGCCGATACGTTTATCTCGCCCTGAAGGATCGCATTTTTGATTCTGGCTCCATTGTACAAAGTTATATTTGAACTTAACGAAACATTCATGTTCGAGCTGGTTTCCCTGTTCCATTTGTCCTCTGTATTGCTATAGGAGTTGCCTGAGCTTAAGCTTTCGTTGGCCGATAATGACAAATCCGGGCCCCGCTGCGCCTTTTTCTGCTCCAAAGCTGATTTCTGGCTTACTACAGTGTTGCCGGCTCTTCCCATCGTAGTGCTATTCTCTAATGCATACTGGATACATTCATTAAGCGACAATGATTTTTCTTGCGACTTTGCAGGTTTTGCCCCCATAACCAAAAGCATAACCACTACGGCATATATTTTTACTACCAACTTCATTTTTCGCATGTTTATTATTGATTTACACAACAAAGTTTCAACAAATTGTTGCATCCGGCAATTCAACTAGACATTGAACCCGATTTTATAGAAGTATGGCCCTTTTTAACCGACGAATGATATGGATAAGAATATGCAATTAATCCTTTTGTTACAGAAAATTGCTGACACCCTGCGGAAAACCTATCTTTGCCCTTGTGGAAAAACAAATTGAATTGCTTGCTCCCGGAGGAGATATCGACAGTATAAAAGCAGCCATTGCAGGAGGTGCTGATGCAATATATTGCGGACTGGCACAGTTTAATGCCCGAAACAGGGCTTCGAATATTAGTTTTGAAGAATTGAAAGCGGTAATCAGGGTTGCTCATAAAAATGATTGTGAAGTTTTTCTAACCCTTAATATCATAATCTTAGAAAATGAAATCCCTGCCTTAATCAGTCTGCTTAATAAGCTGGTAAACATTAACCTTGACGGGATCATTGTTCAGGATATAGGGTTGATGTATATTATTTCAAAATGGTTCAGGTCGCTACCCATCCATGCTTCAACACAAATGACTACTCACAATGTGGGTCAGATAAAATTCCTGAACCTTTTTAATGTAGAAAGGGCAAACCTTTGCAGGGAGTTAAATCTGGATGAAATTATAGAACTCACCAGGGCAGCCCAAAACCATAAAATGCAAACAGAGGTTTTTATACATGGTTCCAACTGTATTTGTTTTTCAGGGATATGCTATATGAGTTCGGTAACAAGGGGGAATTCCGGTAACAGGGGCAAATGCAGTCAGCCATGTCGCGATAAATATTTAACAACACCGGTTGGCTTTGATTATCCTTTAAATTTAAAAGACAATTGTGCCTTTGATCATATCAAAGAACTTATGGATGCAGGGGTTTATTCACTGAAAATAGAAGGTCGCATAAAAAAATACGATTATATATATCCTGTTGTGAACACCTATAAAAAGCAAATCCAATATTTATCAGGGATGCATAATATTCCCCAAAACAAGGATGTTTTATATAAGGTTTTTAACCGGGATCTCAGTAACGGGTATCTTACCAATCATATTTCAAAAGATATGTTTATTGATAACCCGAGAGACCATTCGGTAAAGAGGATTAAGGAGCAAAACAATAACGCAGTCTCTGAAATTACAGAACTTGCAGAAAAACGGCTTTATGAAGAAAAGGAGCAGATAAAAGATGAGGCTAAAAACAAAATTGATATTTTAAGCATGGCGCAAATTCCCCTGGATATTAAATTTCAGGGAAAAGAAGGTGCGCCATTAAGAATAATAGCCGGCATTCCCGATAAACTCATTAAAATAGAATCAAAGATCGCCCTGGGCAACAAGGGTTCTGAAGCGTTAAGTTATGGTATGATCATAAAAAGGGTCAAAACCATTGATGATACAGACTATGTTATCAGAAATATTGATTTAACAGAACTGGAAGGCAAAGTTTATCTTCCTTATAAAGAGTTGACCTTATTAAGAAACCGTTTGAAGCAAGAGCTTCCCGGTTATATTAAAAAGGTATCCCCAATAACCCCCCCGCAAATAAAAAACACTGCTGCGGAAGTTAAAAATGCAGGACTTTCAGTTGTTGTTTCTTCCATTGAAGATGTGCCTTCCTATAATAATAAATCAAATCTTTATTTTAAGTTACCATCTTCTTTAAAAACATATTTTTCGGAGTATGTACGCCTTTTTACCGAAAACAGGAACCTTATTCCCTGGTTCCCATCAGTAATTATTGGGGAGGATTATACCCTGGCAAGGGATTTTATTGATAAAATAAAACCGCATACCCTGGTTTCCGATAATACAGGAATTGCCTATGAAGCTTTTGAACGGAAAATAAAATGGATCGCCGGTCCGTTTTTAAACATGACTAATTCGTATGCATTGCAATCCCTTTATGAAAGCTTCAATTGCATGGGCGCCTTTGTGTCAGGTGAAATAAATAAGCAAGCCATTATAAACCTTAAAAAGCCGGAAGGGTTTAAGTTGTTTTACAGTATATATAATCCAATTCAGCTAATGACTACCCGGCAATGTCTGTTTCAACAGATAGGCGGATGTGAAAAAAAATCCCTGGATCAACACTGTATATCACATTGCGAGCAATTACAAATGATTACCAATACAAGAAAAGCATCTTTTGTTGCAGAAAAATCAAAAGGTAATTACCACAGGCTCTATGAATCCATAAATCATTTAAATCTGGAAGTAATACAGGATTTTCGGGGGAAATTTGATGAATATTTTATTGACCTGAGCGATGTAGGTACACAAACAAAACCTGCTGCGTTAAAAAGAGAAATCATTTTGCTTTTTGAATTATTGTTGTCAGGAGATGTTGGTGCAACGGAAAAGATAGAAAAGGTACTGGGGCCAACAGCCAATCTGCAATACACCAGAAAACGGAGTATTTGATGTGAGACAAGCCAATCCATCATCAAAACTCCTTTGTATTTCTGAATAAGTGGTTTTATTTTTTAACTTTGCTTTTGTCAAAAAAACACGAGTGACAACAATTCTATGGACAATTCAAAAGAAAAAAAGAACTTCATACAAAAACTTCGCAACAAGTACCGTCTCGCCATATTTAATGAGCAAACCTACGAAGAAGTGTGGGCAATGCGATTATCCCGATTGAACGTGTTTACGGTTGTGGGAGCATCAGCTGTAGTGCTGGTTGTTTTGGTATCGTTACTGATAGCCTATACTGGTTTGCGAGAGTATATTCCCGGTTTCCCGGATGGTAACGAGCGGATTATGATGGTTCGCAATGTGAACAGGGTAGATTCTTTGATACAGGAAATTAAAAAGAGGGATGAGTTTTTTGAATCGATAAAAGCAGTGGTTCAGGGAGAGGTGCCGGCATACGAAGATATGGATTCAGATAATAAGTCGGGTAAAAATGTGGAGCATGTATCGTTCGAGAGCAGCAAAGAAGACCAGGAGTTCAGGGAAAAAGTAGAGAAAGAAGAGAAGTATAACTTGTCGGTACTTGATGTAAAGGACAGGATCCCCGAATTGAATCAGGCTTATTTTTACACTCCCTTAAAAGGCTATGTGGTTAAGAAGTTTGTAGAAGGAGAAAATCATTTTGGAGTAGATATAGTCTCAAAGCCCGGAGAAACGGTGTTGTCAATTCTAAATGGCACAGTCATATTCTCAGGATGGACAGTGGAAACAGGCTACGTCTTGATGATTCAGCATGGAAATGATATAATATCAGTATATAAACACAATTCTAAATTATTAAAAAAATCAGGAGAACGGATTGAAGCAGGAGAGGCCATTGCCAATGTGGGCAATTCAGGAGAGCTTACAACCGGGCCGCATTTGCATTTTGAACTTTGGTATCAAGGCCAGGCGGTTGATCCGGAGGAATATATTTTATTTGAATAACATTTTTACCAGGATAGTATGAAGAAACGGGTAGCAGTGCTGGGATCAACAGGATCTATAGGAACACAAACCCTGGATGTAATTTCCAAACACCCCGATAAATTTGAGGTTGAAGTATTAACTGCCAACAATAGCGTCGATCTGTTGATTGAGCAATGCCGTAAATACCAGCCCAATGTGGTTGTTATAGCCAATAAAGATAAATATCAAACCCTTAGGGATGGGCTGGAAGATCTCCCGATTAAAGTTTATGCAGGAAGCGAGGCCATTGCCCAGGTGGTTGAAATGGGTACGGTTGATGTTGTGCTGACTGCAATGGTTGGTTTTGCAGGGTTGTTGCCAACAATAAATGCCATTAAGGCAGGAAAGCCTATAGCCCTGGCAAATAAAGAAACCCTGGTTGTGGCCGGGGATATTATAACTTCAATTGCCGCCGAAAATAAAGTTCCTATCTTACCGGTTGATTCGGAACATTCCGCCATATTCCAATGTCTTGCCGGAGAGTTTCAGAATCCCATTGAAAAAATATACCTTACAGCCTCAGGAGGCCCCTTTAGGGGAAAATCAAAAGATTTCCTTGCCGGAGTTACCCCGGAACAGGCCCTCAACCATCCTAACTGGGATATGGGCAATAAAATCACCATCGATTCAGCTACTTTGATGAATAAAGGTCTTGAGGTAATTGAAGCGAAATGGCTCTTTGGACTGGAGGCCGATCAGATCGATGTAATTGTACACCCTCAGAGTATTATCCATAGTATTGTGCAATTTACCGACAGCTCAATGAAAGCCCAAATGGGATTGCCCGATATGCGTTTGCCGATTCAGTATGCACTTACTTACCCCGAACGGTTCGAAGCTGATTTTCCAAGGTTTAACTTTCTGGAGTATCCGAACCTTACTTTTGAGCAACCGGACATGGATTCGTTTAAAAATCTTTCAATTGCCTATAAAGCGCTTAAACAAGGGGGGAATATGCCATGTATTATTAATGCAGCCAATGAAATTGTGGTGGAGGCCTTTTTAAATAATAAAGTAGGGTTTGTTCAAATGAGTGATGTTATTGAAGAAACTATGGTTAAGGCCAGCTTTGTTCAAAAACCTTCTTTTGATGATTATATGGCCTCTGATAATGAAGCCAGAATGATCGCCTTGTCCATTATTAATGGCTAGTGTGTTTGTGCAATTGATGTTGTGGGTCAATAATTCATCGAATTGAAATATAGTGAATTATATGGGCTGTGCAACCAGTCATTTTAGGGTTTTTAAACATGAAAACTTTAGGGTTAGAATAAAAAAAAGATATATTTGTAGCTTAAATTTTTGAACTGAGAATAGATGGAAATATTAATAAAGGCTGGACAGTTAATTTTAAGTCTTTCGATTTTGGTGATCTTACATGAGTTTGGTCACTTCTTTTTTGCAAAGTTATTTAAAACAAGGGTTGAGAAATTTTATTTGTTTTTTGATCCGTGGTTTTCCTTACTCAAATTTAAAAAAGGAGAAACAGAATATGGAGTGGGCTGGCTTCCCCTTGGTGGATATGTAAAAATATCAGGGATGATTGATGAATCCATGGATAAAGAAGCCATGAAAGAAGAGCCTAAGCCTTATGAATTCAGGTCTAAACCTGCGTATCAACGTTTGCTGATCATGGTTGGTGGGGTATTGGTAAATTTCTTGTTGGCCTTTTTTATATTTTGGATGATTTTGTTCAAGTGGGGAGAAGGTTATGTTGATGTGAAAGATGCTACTTATGGTTTGGCTTATCATCCCATAGCCCACGAAATTGGGTTGCAGGATGGGGATGTAGTTACTTCGGTTGATACATTTAAAGTGGAGACTGCATCAGATATTTCATCATTTATTTTATTGGAAGGGGCTAAGGAAATTACGGTAAAAAGAAATGACTCCGTATTTAAGTTGGCCATCCCCGAAGATTTTGGACAAAAATACCTGGAACAGGAAGTTAAGAGCCTGGCTATAGAGAGGGTGCCTTCAGTGGTTGATTCTGTTCTGTTGAATAACAATGCAGCAGAAGCTGGAATCAGGAAAGGCGATAAGTTTGTCAGGATAAACGGCGAGGATGCTGGTTTTGCACGAATGGCTTCCCGAATAATAACGAAAAATGCAGGAAAGCGTATTGAAATTGATTTAATAAGGAATGAGCAAAATATATCCTTAAGTTGTAATGTATCTAAGAAGGGGCTCATCGGTTTAGGATGGGATTCCAATATTTTTAAGATAACAACCATTAAATATGGGTTTTGGGAAGCGTTGCCTGCCGGTATTAACAAAGGAGTTAATACTTTGGTTGGGTATGTTAAGCAATTCAAATTAGTATTTACTAAAGCAGGTGTGAAGCAATTGGGTGGTTTTGGTGCTATAGGAAACCTTTTTCCTCCTTCATGGAACTGGGCATCATTCTGGTCGCTGACAGGCTTTCTTTCAATAGTGCTGGCTTTTATGAATATTCTTCCAATTCCTGCGCTTGATGGTGGACATGTATTGTTCTTGCTATACGAAATGGTTTCAGGACGTAAGCCAAGTGAGAAGTTTTTAGAATACGCTCAGGTTGTTGGGATGGTTCTGTTGTTGAGCTTGTTGTTATTTGCAAATGGGAATGATATATTTAGGCTGATTTTTAAATAAACGCCTGATTATTTGTATATTTGAATCAATAAAAACGAAAAGGTATGTTGTTTAATTCTGTTTATATTTGTGGATTTTTAGGGGGGTATGAGTGGATTGTAATAATTTTGGCTATTGTGCTTTTGTTTGGAGGAAGAAAGATTCCTGAGTTGATGAAAGGTCTTGGTCAGGGAATGAAAGAATTTAAAAAAGCAAAAAAGGATATTGACAAAGAATTAAAGGATGACGATTCCAAAGAATAGTCCTTCTGATCGAATACAAAAAGATGGCTGCAGCTTATGGGTTGCAGCCATTTTTGTTTCTGTGAGTTGACTAAAATTTCTTATTGTCGTAACTTATACAATAGGTTTTATTAAGGTTTAAATCTATTGAAAATGAAAAATATTTTAGTTGCTGTAGATTTTAAAGAAGGTACCGATAAAGTGTTGGGAATTGCTAAAGAGATGGGGCAATTGTATTTGGCAAAAGTATGGATTATCCATGTTTCTGCCCCGGAACCTGATTTTGTTGGATACGAGGTAGGGCCACAGTATATTGCTGATTTGCGCGAAACGGAATTAAAAGAGGAACATAAGCAGTTGAAAAAATATGCCGATGATTTATCATTTTCAGGCCTGTCTGCAGATAGTATAATGCTGGAGGGTGGTACTATTGAAATGCTTGTGGCAGAAATTGAAAAGCTGCATATTGATTTGGTGATCGTAGGTCACCATAAACATGGCTTTTTTCATAAAGCATTTTTTGGCAGAACCGATGTATCATTAATAGAACATACAAAAATACCTGCCTTGGTAGTACCCGTGGACTAAGTTTTAATGGTTTTTATTTTTAGTTTCTGTTTTTTTACCATTTCTATAATAGGTAATGGATGATAATTTGTCTGTTTTGTCATAATTAAATTTTTCCCCATTAAATAGTAAACCTTTTACAAAAAAACCTTTTGCGCTAACTTTACCGTTGCTGCCAATAATAGTGTGGTTGCCTGTACCTTCAAATTTTAGTCTTGGGGTATCCTCTTGCTCCGGCAATTTGTTTAGTGAATCTAAAGGACTTGGAATTGCTGAAGGCTTAATTGTTGCGGTCTTACATATTTTGCCCTTTGCAAAGGTCTTTTCTTCAGTTAGTTCTCCTTGTTGGTTGTAAACCAGCAATTTTCCTTCTGTTTTGCCATCGTTCCATGTGCCGCTATACATCTTTTCTCCGTTTTTATGGAAGTATAGTTGGGCTCCTTCGCGCTTACCATCCTGGTTATAGTTCCACTTGTATGAGATTTGACCATTTTCGTAAAAGTATTGGTAGTTGCCTACCCAATGGTCAATTTGCCAATTCCCTTGTTCCCTTATTTTGCCGTTTTTATAATAAAACGTTGCTGGACCAGCTGGCTCCCCATTTTTATATGTGATTTCAGAATTTTTTGTGCCGGATTCATAATAGCAAGTCCATACACCGTCTTTCAGGTTGTTTTTGTATGTCCCCTTTTCTTTTATTTCTTTAGTTGCGTGGTAATATTCCCAGGGACCTTGTTTTAAGCCATTGCTGTCGGTATAGTTTATTGTTTGGTTTTCCTGATATACAGGATAGAAAAGATGGCTGTAGGCATGGGTAGAATACAGAGAAAAGAAAATAATTATAAGATATTTATAAGAAAACGGCATTGTAATGTTGTGATTGTTTGTATAATGCTGTTATACCCATAATTATCACGAAAGTTATATTGTTGGCTGTGATTTTTTCTTTTTTTTAATTTATTTGAATGAACTCCGTTTAGGTGGTAAAAAACACGAAGTAATTTTGCTACTTTGCAAGTGTAAAATCATATTCAATGTCAGGAAATAAGAAGAAGGCAAAAAAAAGAAGTAGGGGTTTGAAAAAGAATCAAATTGCCGGTTTGGTTCAAGGTATATTTTCAAACAATCCAAAACGGACTTATAATTACAAACAAATTTCTGATTTGCTGGGGTTAAGAAAGGTAACTCTTAAGCAAACTGTAGTAGAGGTTTTGTATGAATTACTGGAGAGTGGTTTTTTGACCGAAGTGTCAAAGGGTAAGTTCAAGTTATTGTCGAGGGGAGCTTATATGGAAGGGATTGTTGATGCTACTTCTTCCGGAGCTGCTTATATTGTTCCTGCAGATGGAAATGGAGATGATGTTTTTGTTAGCCAGCAAAACCTTAAGAATGCTCTTAATGGGGATCGTGTACGTATATTAATATTTGCAAAAAAACGCCGACGTTCTCTTGAGGGAGAAGTGGTTGAAGTGATAGAAAGGAAGCGTGATACCTTTGTTGGTACCATAGAGATGTCAAAGAATTTTGCCTTTTTGGTCACTGATAAAAAAGTGATGTTTAAAGATCTGTTTATCCCATTGGAAAAATTGAATGGTGCAACTAATGGTCAGATTGCAGTTGGAAGGATTACAGATTGGCATGATTATACAAAAAATCCTTTTGGGGAAATTATTGATGTATTGGGAGATGTAGGTGAGAACAATGCTGAAATCCATGCAATCCTGGCTGAATATGACCTGCCTTATAAATATCCGGAAAAAGTTACGGAAGCAGCAGAAAAAATACCGGAAGAGATTTCGAAAGAAGAGATTAAAAGGAGACGTGACTTCAGGGGTGTGACAACCTTTACTATAGATCCTGTGGATGCTAAGGATTTTGATGATGCCCTTTCAATTCAGAAATTGGAAAATGGAAACTGGGAGGTAGGGGTACATATTGCAGATGTAACTCATTATGTAAAGCCCAAAACTATAATTGATGAGGAAGGTTATAATCGTGCAACGTCGGTATACCTTGTGGATAGGGTTGTGCCTATGTTGCCGGAGCGTTTGAGTAACGGTATTTGTTCCTTACGCCCTAAAGAAGAAAAACTCTGCTTTTCAGTAGTTTTTGAATTAGATGATGAATCTAATTTGTACGATACATGGTATGGTAAAACGATTATTTATAGTGATAGGCGCTTTACCTATGAAGAGGCCCAGGAAATTATAGAAACAGGAGATGGAGATTTTAAAGAAGATGTCTTAACACTCGATAGATTAGCAAAAGGATTAAGAAAGCAACGTTTTGCACATGGAGCAGTTTCTTTTGAAAGAGTTGAAGTTAAGTTTGATATTGACGATAAGGGGAAGCCGTTGAGTGTGTTTTTTAAGGAATCAAAAGATGCGCATAAGCTTATTGAGGAGTTTATGCTTTTGGCAAACAAACGCGTGGCTGAATATATCGGGAAAAAGGAAATATCTCAAGGAAAGGGAGGGAAAGCCAAAACCTTTGTATACAGGGTGCACGAAAATCCGGATCCTGAAAAATTTGAGAATTTTGCACGTTTTGTCAGGCGTTTTGGTTATGAGGCTATGCCTATGGGCGAAGAAAAGATCAGTTCTTCTTTAAACAGGTTGCTAACTCAGGTTCAGGGAAAAAAAGAGCAAAACATCATAGAAACTTTGGCAATCAGGACTATGGCTAAAGCAGTGTATTCATCTAATAATATAGGGCATTATGGATTGGCGTTTAAACATTATTCCCATTTTACTTCTCCAATCCGAAGGTACCCTGATATGATGGTTCACAGGTTGCTTGAGTCCTATCTGGAAGGGGGGCGTTCTGCAAATGCCAATAAAATTGAAGAGGACTGTAAGCATTGTTCAAAAATGGAATTGGTGGCAGCCGAAGCAGAAAGGGCCTCTATAAAATTCAAGCAGGTAGAATTTATGAAAGAGCATGTTGGCAAGCAATTTTCCGGAGTTATCTCTGGTGTTACAGAGTGGGGATTCTATGTAGAACTGGATGAAAACAAATGTGAGGGGATGGTGTCGATTAGAAATTTGGATGATGACTTCTATCGTTTTGATGAGGATAATTATTGTATCATTGGCCGGAAGTACCAAAAGAAATACCAATTAGGTGATATTGTGAATGTTATTGTGGCAAAAGCAAATCTTGTTAAGAAGCAGCTCGATTTCGAATTAGTGAATGATATAGTATAAGAATTGGCTCTGTATGGGTTGTGTAGAAAGGGATTTACAGTAGTGGAATAATTGACGTAGATATTCTTATGTAAATAAATTGTCATATAGCAAAGGTTTGCGGGAGAGAATATTCGACTAAAATGTAAAATATTGACATATATCATGCTTTTTGCTTTTTTTTAAGGATACATTTCCGTAGCTTTGTATCATAGCACAATATTATTTTTTCTACCAAGACTTATGATAAGCGAAAATCTGAATTACAACGAGAGTGTAAGAGCTTCTATACTTGAAGCAGCACAAGGTCTTTTTTCTAAATTTGGATATAAAAAGACTACTATGGAGGACATTGCCCAGGAATTACACAAAGGAAAGAGTTCTTTATATTATTATTTTAAGAACAAAGAGGAGATATTCCAGGCAGTTATTGATTGGGAACAAGGTACTCTTTTGAACAGGCTTGAAGAAATAGTCGAGTCTGAAATTGAGCCTAAGGAGAAGCTGAACAAGTATGTTCTTGTTAGGATGAAAACCATTAGTGAAATGGAAAACTACTTTAAGGCATTAACAGATGAAAGAGCCGGGGGACTGGAATTTGTTAAGCTGGTTAAAGAGAGTAGTGAAAAAGAAGAAGTAGCCATGCTCAAAAAAATTCTTGAAGAGGGAATTGAGACCAGCACTTTCCAGATTAAGAATACTCTTATGGGAGCTTCTGCGTTGGCTTTGGCATTGAAAGGGATTGAGGTTCCGTTGTTTAGCTCATCTAATAAGTTTGAGCAGGTAATAGAGCAGGTTAACAATGTTATGGATATTTTGTTTTATGGTCTTATAAAACGGTAAAATGTCATTGTTCTTTAAAAAAATAGGCCGTATTTTACGGCCTTTGTTGTTTAAAATAATTTACTATGCCCATAAAAATTCCAGATCAATTACCTGCCCGCTCAGTGCTTGAAGCAGAGAATGTTTTTGTAATGGATGAAACCAGAGCCGTTAAACAGGATATCAGGCCTTTAAAAATTGTGGTTTTTAATTTGATGCCTTTAAAGATTACTACAGAAGCTCAAATTATGCGTGTTTTGTCCAATACCCCTTTGCAGGTGGAGGTCGACTTGTTGATGACAAGGAGTCACGCTCCCAAAACTACTCCCAAAGAACATTTAACCACGTTTTATAAAACTTTTGAGGAAGTAAAAAAGAAAAAATACGATGGGATGATAATTACAGGTGCACCGGTAGAGCATCTGAAGTTTGATGAGGTGACTTATTGGGAAGAGCTAAAGGATATTATGGAGTGGGGCCGTAAAAACGTTACCAGTACATTGCATATCTGTTGGGGAGCACAGGCCGGGTTGTACTACCATTATGGTGTGCCAAAACATCATCTGGGCGAAAAGTTATTTGGTGTTTTTGAGCATCAGGTAAAAGATCGAAAGGAACCTTTAATGCGGGGGTTTGATGATACGTTTTTTGTTCCTCATTCACGTTATACCGGGGTTCGACAAAAGGACATTGATAAAATTCCTGGATTAAGAACACTTGCTGACTCAAAGGAAGCGGGGGTTTACATTGTTATTTCTCCTGATAAACGATTGATATTTGTTACCGGACATGCCGAATATGATCCTACTACATTGAAAGAAGAATATTATCGGGACCTCGAAAAGGGAGAAGATATTACTGCTCCTTTAAACTATTTTCCTGATGATGATACGTCTGCAGATCCAATAGTCAGGTGGAGAAGTCACGCCAGTTTGCTATTTACCAACTGGTTGAATTATTATGTGTATCAGGAGACTCCTTATAATTTTGATGAAATCAACTGAGCTTTTAATAAATTATCAATGTGTATAAAAGTAAAAAATGACTTTTACCATAATTTCTAATGGGTTTTTGTTTTACTTTTGATATACAAACTAAAATTGGATAAAAATGAATGTTCCTGAAAATTTAAAGTATACAAAAGATCATGAGTGGGTTTTGATCGATGGTGAAAAAGCTACTGTTGGTATTACGGATTTTGCTCAAGGTGAACTTGGAGATATCGTATTCGTTGAAATTGAAACAGAAGGTGAAGAATTAGAGAAGGAAGAGGTTTTTGGTACGATTGAAGCGGTTAAAACAGTTTCTGATTTATATATGCCGGTTGATGGTAAAGTAGTTGAATTTAATGAAGAACTGGAAGGGAATCCTGAGCTTGTAAATAAAGATCCCTATGAAGGTGGATGGATGATAAAAATTGAAGCAAAGGACGTTGCTCAGTTTGATGAATTATTAACTGCAGACCAATATAAAGAGCACATCAGCTAATTCAATATTATAAATAACATCAAGGCCTGGGAT
>NZ_JAPDPI010000065.1 GCF_026013615.1 Plebeiibacterium marinum | reverse complement strand
GAATAATCTCCAGAAGTTGTAGCACTATAAGTACTTCCTGTAGCACCCGATATGGCAACACTTCCTTTATACCACTGGTAACTATAACTAGCATCAGTGGTAGAAGTTAAGGTTACTGATCCCCCATCACAGAATGTGGTTGCACTGCCTGCACTAATACTAGGTTTAGCCGGTATCGCATTAACCGTTACCGTTGTTGCATCAGATTCAGGACTGACACATCCATTAGCAGAAACAATAACAGAGTAATCTCCAGAAGTTGTAGCACTATAAGTACTTCCTGTAGCACCCGATATGGCAACACTTCCTTTATACCATTGATAACTATAACTAGCATCGGTAGTAGAGGTTAAGGTTACTGATCCCCCATCACAGAATGTGGTTGCACTGCCTGCGCTAATACTAGGTTTAGCCGGTATAGTAGGATCTGTTAAAGTATAAGGTCCTGCTAGTATATTTGATGTACAACTACCAATAGTCACACTGATGTTTGAATATTCGCCTGAAGTTAGATTGCTTATTTCGAGGTTACCATCAACATCACTTGCCAAAGAAATAGGTCCAACACCAGAAAGGTCTTTGGTATATGATACTTCATAAGTTGTATTTGCATCTAAACCATTAATTACAATTTCACCATCACTACCACTGCATGTAGTTGGATGACTCATTGATGCAAGAGCAATTGTAGGATTGGTGCAAGAACTAATACTTACTGTAGGCTCTGTCGCCAACCTTGTACATGTTGCTCCTTCTGAAACCACTACATAAAATGTAGTCTCACCAGTTAAATTCCCGGTAGAAATGGAGATACCTCCAACGTCATCTCCGGCCATACTCCCAACAAAAGTGCCATCACTCTTATATAATGAATAAGTATAAGTAGAATTAGAAATGTTGGTAACGTTGTCAGCATTTCCAATTTCAATAGAGGATGCATTTCCTGTTTCTACAGAAGCTGGATTTGCAACTACTGGAAATGAAGTAGAAGTGCTTCCCCCTGAAGATAAAGTCTGAGACTCGGGAGAAGTAGTTGTACAACCATTGTATGTATATTTAATATCAGAGTATTCTCCATAGCTCAAACCAGACATCTCATAAGTGCCGGTCCCGCTACTTGTTACAGTAAAAGGTGCACCCGATACAGTTGTTCCATTTTTCTTATATGTAAAACTATATTCTATGTTATTTCCTAATCCTGAAATCAATATTTTTCCATCAGAAAGTTCACAAGAACTGGGATCTGTTGTAGATGCTATAGCTATCTCACCTTGTGAATTCAGATAGAAGTTTTCTGTAGTAGATACAGAACAATCTGCCACAGGATTAAAATAAGATGCCTCTACAGTAAATGCTTTGGGTGGTTCATCTGTTAGATTTACCATTTTAGATGCAATTGTTGTAAAGTCCCTGGTATTATTCGTTACATCATCCGATGTACTCATAAAGGAATACCCAAGATCATCCCCATTTTTATCAACCAAACGATACATTACATTGACTTCTGTAATATTACTTATTGAAAAATCAGTAATAGAGGTGTATGAAATATCGGTACAGGATTGACTGTATGTAATACTTGGTGTTTCAGGAGCGCTTTCACAATAAACTATTTCATAATCATCCGACAGCTCACTCTCACAATTTCCTCCGACACTTTGCGTAACCTGAATCTTGCCTCCTTCATACAAATAATTATCATCTGTATCAGGAACAGGATTTAAGGTCCATGTTGTACCGGATACACTAGTTGCGGCACCCAATAAAACATTATCTATATATACATTTACATTAGTGGCAGATCCGCTGCATGTACCCGATAAAGATGTAGTTGAAGGAACAATGTCTGTAGTTGTTATCGTTAATTCCGGACTGGCATTTGAAGATTGAGTTCCAATAGTTATACTATTTGACACAGTACTCTCTGACTGGCAATTGTCATTATCAATGACTGTAGCGGTTATCGTATTACCCTCAAGAAGAGTTAAACCGTTAACGGTCCAATCACCAGAGGCATTTACGGTTGATGTTTGGGCTTCTGGCGTTCCGGATCCATTTAAATATATAAATACGGTAGCTCCTACATTGGGAGTTGTGCCATCTGATTCAAAAGCAGTACCATATACATAGGATGATGATCCACAAAAACCCGGATCGGTTATTGTTGGTGCAGTAGAAATTTCTGTAATTCCAAAGCTATTTGTAGATTCAGTTACACATTCATTTACAGCACCAGCTGAAGCTGTAATTGTTTTACAATTATGAGTACTTAAATCTAAACCGGAAACAGTCCATGATCCATCAGATTGGGTTGTGCCACTACCGATATTTACGCCATCAGCGTAAATGATAATTTCCAAACCTGCGCCGTTAGCAGATGTACCTGAAATAGATGTCAAGTTTGTTGTAATCGGATCTGTTGTAATAGTAGGTGCACTCGCAGATGCAGCCGAACAACCTCCTGCTTCATTACAAGCCGTATTTGAAATGGTTGGGCATAGATTGTTAGCAATGTCTTCTATTGTTACAAACACAGTCCCACATGGAATTTTAGCGTTCCCTGTCATGTCAAATACCCAGGTAACGGTTGTTCCATCACTGGTAGGTGTCCCAAACGAACCTTGTGAAGTGATGTCTTCCCCATTGGAATAAAATTTCAGAACAGCAGAACTTGCATCGGCAAGTGTCATTTGAGCAACTGGAATTGTCACGTCTGATTGACCGCTGTTATTCGGGGTGTAAACTGTTGCAGGGAAAGAAGTTCCTACACATTCCGGAGCATTGGTGACTGTTGAAGAATTACATCCCAGTTTTGATTCTGAATATCCGGCTAGAGTGGCAGTGACATTAATTTCATCATCTAAACTAGCGATAATATCACCAGAAACATATTCCCCTGTTATGGCATCAGCAGTAACTGTAGCAGATGGTGCGTATTCAGTCCCGTTTACATAAAACTGAACTGTTGCACCTGGTTCTGCATTTCCATATACGTTTATAGTTCCAGGCGAATAAGATCCATCAATGGTAGGACAATCAGTCCTCACCGGGGGGAAGCCTCCATTGCCTGAAGGGTCAGTAGGAACTTCACCTTCGATTAATTCTTCCCATAAACATTCAATACAACCTGCATACTGGCTATCGTCAACTCCTCCAACATCGGATAAAGAACCTTCAAATGCACAAGTGTTAGATGTATTGGTTGTTGCCGTCATTCTTAACTTTGTTGCTGTTGTAACAGGACCTCCTACATCATTATGTGTAGTAAAGTGACTTGTTATATCAGCAAAAGGAACATAAAAATCATAGAAATAATCCAGTGTTCCGTCAGCCTCCGGTCCAATACCGGAAATGGATTTCTGATGATTTGTTGTTAATGAATATGTTTTAACAATAGTCCCGCAGTCTGTCTCGCCATCTATGTCAATAATACTTACTTCATGCTTAGATCGAAGCATAATAGCGATTTCAAATCCAGGGTTAGTACTATTGTAATCCGGATCATCCCCTTCTCCAAACTTCTGATCGGTATCAATTAATACGGTATATCCTTTTGCATTGGGTCTGAAATCAGCTAACCTAAATCTAAAGATAAAATTGTCTTCATCATCCAGATAGTAATAGCTGGCAGTACCATTGTTATTAATTGAAAAATCGGTAAACCCTTCGTCAGGACCGCTTCTAATATCTCTTAGTGCTTCGCCTCCCCCAATTGTTGGAAAAGGAAGCATCGGAATTTCAAATTCAGGAACATCGTTTCCCGGATTACTTTCATCTGTACCATAAACCGCACTTGTAAAACCAATCCCATCAGATGCCTGATCAACATAACCGTTTCCATCCGGATCAAGAACCAGTGTAGTCCCATTGGATTTTGTTCCTGTAGATGGTTCAAAAATTAATCCCCGTGTTTGCCCGGAGACAGTGAAAGAAAGTATCCAGCCCCAAAATATCAGGGAGAGAATCCTTGTAAAACTAGCTGTCATATGTAATTATTTAATTATATAATTTTCTCGTTTCACTCCAAAGGCTTTTTGTACGAATCCAGTTCTGTTTCGTTACGGCATTTGCGCTTTGCTTGATAAGGAGTATATATAAGCTGACGAATTGAGTATTCTACCTGATAAATTTTAGTGTTATACTAAAGCATAATACCATCACCGATTAAGAATAAGCCTCATTGAAGGTGATGGTAGCGAATTGAAGGTTTCTTTTTTCAATAAGAAGTATTGGCATTTGCTATAATTGTTTCCTTTCAAACTTTATCTTATCTTAAAGCCAGTTACTATAAAAATCATAAAACAATCCACTCAATTATGGAAGAAAAATCTAACATGCCCCCAATCTATATCGTTTCCGGAGGGAAAGGTGTTGCAGGGCACACACTTGTTGAAGCTATGCTCATCCAATATCCAAACCATAAAATTCCTGTAGTCATTGAACCTGAGGTTTCCTCTCAAGAGCAAATTGATAAAATAACAGACAAAGTACTTGCTGATAATGGGGTAATCGCACACACTATGGTAGACCACATTGCCCGTAGAAAATTAATTGATACTTGTGAAAAAAAGGAGATCCGGCATTTTGACCTTGTTGGAAACATGACAGATTACCTGGATACGGTTTTAGATATGAAACCAGTAGAGCAGCCTGGGCTTTTTAGGCTGCGCGACATGGAGTATTACCGAAGGGTAAGGGCCATTGAATTTACCATGCAACACGACGACGGTCAACATACGGATAAAATAGCTACCGCAGATATTGTATTAGCAGGCGTTTCCAGAACAGGTAAAACTCCGTTGAGCATTTACCTTGCTATGTTTGGGTGGAAAGTGGCCAATGTACCTATCGTACCAGGTACTCCAGTGCCTGAAACTTTGTTTCAGATTGATCCCAAACGGGTTTTTGGTCTCACTATATCAATGGCTTACTTAATAGCACAACGGAGCAGTAGGGTGAGTCGTATTAATATGGATCCAAACTCAGATTATGTGGATAGAAGAAAGGTTAGGATGGAACTGGATTATGCTGCCAATCTATATAAAAAAGGTGGTTTTACAGTTTTGAATATCACTAACAAGCCTGTGGAATATACCGCAAATGAAATACTTACTATTCTTACCTCTCGATTTGGTAGCAATAAGTGGAAAGCCCATGAAGATTAGAGGTACAGCGCAATAGCAGCATATAGCCAATAGAAAGTTTTAGTTATAAAACATCAAGAAAGGCAAATGTTGATAAATAGGATTTTCTTATATCGATATTTGCCTTTTTAAATTGATAACTTTTTGTTGTCGGAATACAATATAATGTCGATGTGTGTTTATTGAGTTTGGGTTTTAATTAAACATTTTTCCTTTCTGCATGTTTATCTATACAACCAATACCTGGTTTGAGTTGTTAATAATTAAAAAGTAGAGTATGAAAGATGTAATTTATAAAACAGCCCTGTTGAATTCCAAGCCAGAACGACTAGAAATGAATGTGGAATCAAAAGTGACTAAGGACAAAATGGAAGAGGGGGATTATGGTTACTTAAAGGGGTATGTCTATAAGGAGTTTCACAAAATATTTCCGGATAAAGATTTTGTGAAATATTGGTTAGAATATAATAAACTGGGCAATTTTAAAATCTCTGATAATGTAGAAACTGTTGGTGGGATTTCAGAGGAAGCCCATTATATTATGAGAGTAATCACAGAGTATCATATATTACAGGCTTTTAAGGCCATGAAAGTTGATTTGTCGGATCCCAATGTTGGAGGAGACAAGGGGACTGCTTACCGAATTGCCAAAATGTACTGTGGAGATGGTCTGGAAGATGATAGTGAATTATTATCAGGACGATGGGCAAAACGCCCGCAGATGGCAACCTTCCCCAATGAGAACCGGCAAAAACACCCAATTACCAAAAGGGTGGATATTGTATCTGTATGCTCTCATCATTTAGCCCCCTTTAGTACACTGTTTAGAGACGGGGCATATGCCATTGTAAGTTATGTACCTGATTATAATGTTTTGGGGATTTCAAAGCTACAGCGAATTGTAGATTGGGTATCGCGTAGGGGGCATTTGCAGGAGAATCTTACTAAAATGATTTATGATGAGGTTAGCGCTGCTGCAAAAACCAAATCGGTATATGTAAAACTTGTTGGGCTTGTGCATACTTGCGAATCATTAAGAGGGACTCAAAGCAATCAGGGTAGTTTTACCAGTGAGTACTATGCCGGTGATTTTGAAAAATACGAAATCAGGAGAGAAGTGAATGGATAAGTACAGTACTGAGTTTATAAAGTTCATAAAGTATAAAGTTTATAAAGTAGTAAGGACTGTTGGTATTTCTATATAGATTAATACATTACAAACACATTAAACAACAGAATAAAACAACATGATAATACGAAAGAAATTTAAGTTTGAAGGAGCACATATTGTAAGAGATTGTTCCAGTGACAGGTGTAAAAAATCGCTTCATGGTCACAGCTATGTTGTAGAAGTGTTTTTGACTTCTACAAAGCTTGATTTTGGTCAGATGATTTATGATTTTGGTTTGACCAAAGGAACCATCAAAGATTTCATAGATAGTTTTGACCATGCTTACGCTATGTGGAGTAAAGAAAGTGAAGAATTCAAGAATTTCATCAAGTCCAACAGCGACCGTTATATTGAAATGCCGGTATCTCCATCTGCAGAATGCTTTGCTTTAACCATTTTGTTTATCATTGATAAAGTATTGGGGGCAACTCAATTTAATAACGGCGAAGGGGAGGTTAAAGTTAGGTCTGTAAGGGTTCATGAAACCGACACGGGATATGCAGAAGCTTTTTTGGAAGATTTAAAGTGGTTTGACTATGAATTAACGGATATTCACTTTAGTCAGTCAATTAAAGCTGAGTGGAATGACCCGGGAATGTATGATAAATTAAAATTATACACATCAGGAGTGCTAACAGAAAAACCATTCGTAAATCCATTTGTAGAGAGGAAATTTATGTGATTTGATTTCCCCTCTGTACAAACAAGTTGTTATTGGTAATCCTCAATTTTTTGCTTTAATATATTTACATCTTTAATTGTAAAATCACCAAAGAAAGAGAGTAAAACGCCATTTTGCTCTCCTTGATAGATAATATGGCACTCGTAAATTTTCCGTCCCTTTCTGTGTACCCACACTTCGGTGTTGTCCTTATTTTCATCTTCTTCTACTAAGTCATATTTTCCTTTTTTAAGGTATGCCAAAATCTGTTCCCGAAAAGGTTTTTGGGGCTCAAAATCAGGTTTGTATACAACCAGTTTAACCTCGTGCAAATCTCCGGTTACTTCCCTGTCGTCTTCATCATCAGAATCAATTTCAAAATCAACAAAATCGATCAGGTTTTTAGAAAAGGATAGATAGGTGACTTCATCAAGAGCTCTCAGGTCACTGTACATTTTGTTCGCTATCTTTTGTTGGCTGAATATAGATGGGGTAACAATTCCCACCATTAAGCACATCAATGATAATTTATATAAATATTTCATTTTAGTAATGTTTTGAGTTTATAACAATTTTAATCAAAGTTTGAGTTTACGGCCCATTCCAGATCGTCATCAACTTTAATTTTATAGTTTTCAGGTATGGTAAAAACCACTTGTAATTTCTGATCTCGTATTTTTGCTCCTTCAGTTAAGGTAAATATGGGGTCGATATAAATAACAGAATCCTTTTGCAACCAGAAATACTCTATCATATTGCAATTTTCTCTGGCTTCAAAATTGTTTTCTCCGCGGGCCGACTTTTTGATTGTGACTTTAAACTCCGGTCCATGTTTTATTTCTATCCGCGGGTTTCCTTTTACAAATATTTCTTCATCGGCAACGCACACATCCAGGCGATTTACATCAAACAGGTGTTCCTGGTACTCGGGACGCATTGTTCCGGCGTTAGCTTTAAAATATATTGCTTCGCTCCGGGTATTTTCCAGTATTGATGATGAATATGTTGTTTCTTTGTCGGAATAAAACCTGGCAACTTTAGCAGATGTATAAGCCAGCATTACCCAACCTCCAATCCATAGCAATATTAAAATAAGGGCTAAAACACCCCCTCGCATTTTAAATTTAAATACAAGTTTAAAGCCCAAAAAGAACAGCGCAAGTAAGGGTATGGTTGTGATCAATAATATTGCAATAGTACCAAAGGTTAGTTCGTGGCCCGAAACAAAATAATTAGGAATGGATGAGTAAACACTATTGATGTTAGTGAAATCAAATAACGTATAGCCAAAAGTAAAAGCCAGCACTAATCCAACAATACATGCAATAGTAACCAGCATAATCACTATTCCAATACCGCCCCCAATTATTTGTATAAACTTACGAAAAGCATATCCTAGCTTGTCGCCACTTTCTGAAAATGTTTTATTTACATTCTGGTAAGTATTAGAGCTTTTAATCCGGTCGCTCACATCTTTATACTCGTTCCTGAGGTTTTGTTCCCATTTTTCGTAGCCTGCAGGTCCTTTCATCTCCAGTTTTTGCTTTATTGTTACGGCTTTGGGCATTACTATCCATAAAATTACATAGGGCAACAAGGAGGCTCCATATAAGATAAATGCCAATAGAAATACAACCCTGAAAACCAATGGATCTATATTGAAATATGCTCCTAGTCCGCTACATACTCCACCAAATACGCGACTGTCCGGATCTCGGTACAATCTTTTGCTGTAAGGCATTTCCTCCGATCTGGGGTTTTCCCTGGGTTCATTATAATCCTGATCTTCCTCGTCAATAATGTCCTGCGGTTCGCCCATTGTTTTAATAACTTCATTTACATGGTTTAAAGTTATTACCTCTTCTGCTGAAGGGTGGCTGCCCCTAAACAGTTCAGCAATTCTTGCTTCTATATCAGAAATAATTTCTTTGGCTTCATCAGGGTCAGATAAGCTTTTTTCAATCTTGTTGAGGTACTGCTTTAACCTTTCATAAGCATCCTCCTCTATATGGAAAGCAAATCCATTTAAATTGATATATACTGTTTTCTTCATGTTTTTATAATTAGTAGTAAGATTTAAGTATTATGTAGCAAGACTGATTTAATTGACCTACACAATAATTCTATAATAATGTGTCTTTATATTTAATCTGCATTTAATATAGGTTATTCAAAGTGATATGGTTTTGGTTCTGATATATCTTAATCATTAGTTTGTTAAAATTTTATAATGTACTGATTCTGAATACAATGAGTAATTTATGGTAAAATTATTATCTTATTGAGTTTAAGCGAATTGTAAATCAATCTAATGTCTATTATCTAAAATCTAACGATCTATAGTTAATTTAGCACAACATAAATACACTTCCCATAATAAACCCTATCAATTTTAATCCCAACAGAGCAATAAACATAAAGGCAATCAAGTAAATAATAATTTTAAAAACCGCCTTAAAAATCAGTCCGATTACAAGCAAAATTAGGGTAAGAACCATTATTCCCGGAAAATGTATAATGTGGAAAAAAAATCCGGGATGATAATCTACGTTGGTTACAAATCCATTGTCCCATACGTTAATCTGGATGAGGTTTGCTAAAAGTACCGCACCTACGATAACTGCAATAACCACTACAACATTCTTATCCCTTTTGGTCAACCTGTTCCACCACGATTCTCCTTTTTTATAGGCTTTTGATTCACGTACTTTGCTAAAGCGTTCCTTAACATCTTCATATTCATCCCGGATGGCACGTTCAATATTTTTTATAGTAACATTTTCTCCTCTCATTTCCAGCTTTTGTGCCGTGGTGATAGCTGCAGGAATAACAATCCAAAGAATGATATAAACCGGGATGACAATTCCGAAACTTAAAAATGGGAGAATCGCAAACAAAATTCGGATTAACACCGGATCTGTATTCAGATAAGCCGCTATTCCTCCACAAACACCTGCAATTACCCGGTTGTCCATATCGCGATACAGCCTCTTTTTTGTTGTAGTATATTTAGACTGGTATGTTTTTTCGCTGCTGTTGTTTTCTGCAGGCTCTCCCTCAAAATCTTCTGGTTGGCCCATCATTGCAATAACATCCTCTACCATTAACAGGGTAACTACCGCATTTTTATTTGCCAGTTTTTCTTCAAAAAGCTCAGCAATCCTACTTTCAATATCATTAATAATCTCTTGTCCTTCGTCCTGATTTTTAAAGTATTTTTCAAGTCGGTCGAGGTACTCCCTTAAACAAGCATAAGCATCATCATCAATATAAAATACTCTGCCTCTTAAATTAATATTAACTGTTTTTTGCATGATATTGACTTTAGCTATTTGTTATTTATATATGTAACTGCATCTACCAGTTCTTGCCATGATGCATCTAGTTCCTTTAAAAAAGTGCGACCATCTTCGGTTAGTTCGTAGTACTTTCTGGGAGGTCCCTGTGTTGACTCTTCC
Source organism: Plebeiibacterium marinum (assembly GCF_026013615.1). Classification (GTDB taxonomy): domain Bacteria; phylum Bacteroidota; class Bacteroidia; order Bacteroidales; family Marinilabiliaceae; genus Saccharicrinis; species Saccharicrinis marinus_A. The sequence goes on along the minus strand of NZ_JAPDPI010000065.1, from coordinate 11,291 downwards.
CACCTGTATGCCAGTAAACCCGCATTTTTCAATCTGGTTAGCAATGGGTACAGAGTGCCCTCAACCACAATCATCTTTGCGTTTTTCAACTCTTCAATAATGTCAGAGGCATATTTATCGCTAACAGACAGTATGGAAAGGATACAGTACTCTAATACCCCCTTTCGCATTTGTGCCTTTGTGTTTTCTACCTTCATAACCATTTTTCCTCCTGTTCTTTATAATCTTATTGATAAATCATTTCCTATCGAAACTCCTACTCTGTAGCCGATTGTTTCCTGATTGTTTTCCATATTTATTAAATTTTCAAAGTTGTCTGAACAATCTTCATTTTCGTTACAGGGAATATTTCCGGGTGCCATCACTACAAACAATAATGCTATTATTGCAAATGTGGATATACTCAAACAAATTTTTCTACAAGGAAATTTCATAACACAATACCTTTAATAACATTGTAATTGGTAATACAAATATATGTCTTTTAATAGGTACTATGCAATACATACTACTATATTTTTTTAAAATATTTTCAGGTAAAATGTTATATGCGTTGATTATCAGGTGGATGTAAGGTTGAGGTTTTTGTGGATAGAGTGATCTATTTATCAAAATATTAGCATATAGTGGATGCTTTGTCAAAAATAACGGAATAAAAAAAGCACCTTCCTTTCGAAAGATGCTTTGCTATAATTTAATATTTTAAGCTTATCAGAATCTTTTAATTCCGATAATTTCTCTTACTTCTTTAACTGTTTTTTCGGCGCTGGCCTGTGCTTTTTCACGACCCATTTTTACTACTTTGCTTAAATATGCTTCGTTAGCTTTAATGTCGTTAATTCTTTCGCGAATAGGGGTTGTGAATTTGATAATATCTTCGGCTAATTGCTTTTTTAAATCACCGTAACGGATTTCGCAGGTAGCATATTTGTCTTTAAAATACTCAATGGTATCAGGTGTTGAAACCACATCCATCAAAGTAAATAAGTTTTGAATTGGCTCTGTCATTGGCGAATTTGGCTCAGTTGGGCCACTGTCAGTTACGGCACGCATCACTTTTTTTTGCAATGGCTTTGGCTCATCAACCAAAAATATTCCATTCCCCTCAGATTTACCCATCTTACCAGAACCGTCTAACCCGGGAATCTTAATCAATGCCTCGCCATAATTAAATGGTTGAGGTATTTTAAAATAGTCCTGATTATACATATGGTTGAAACGGGTAGCAAACTTTCTGGTCATCTCCAGGTTTTGCTCCTGATCTTTCCCAACAGGGACTTTGTCGGCCTGGTGAATAATAATATCCGAAGCCATAAGAACCGGATATGTTAACAGCCCGGCATTTACATTATTGGGTTGTTGCCTGGCCTTATCTTTAAATGAAGTTGTCCTTTCTAGCTCGCCCAAATAGGCATTCATGCTCATCAGCAAACTGAGTTCGGCTATAGCAGGCACGTCACTCTGAATGTAGATGGTAGATTTTTCGGGATCTAACCCGCAGGCTAAATATTCAGCTAAAATCTGACGGACACTATTATGCAGGTTTTCAGGGGTTGGGTGCGTTGTTAATGAATGATAATCTGCTATAAAAAAATAGCAATTATATTCTTCCTGCATACGCAGAAAATTTTTAACTGCTCCAAAATAATTTCCTAAATGAAGGTTTCCTGTTGGCCGTATCCCGCTTACTACCGTTTGCATAATTATTGTTCGTTTATTTTAATTTTTGGGGTATAGAATTACAGTATTGGTAGCAAATACAATTCAGAACCAAGCTCTGTTATTCCAATCCCATTATATTTTGACCGACAAAAATGATAATTTTTTCTGAGAAGATGGTATATATAGTCAATAAATTACGGTCAAAATTACTTAACCACAATCTCTCTTGTCATGTCATCCAGCACTGTTACAGTTACATCATACCGTTTTTCAGGTAGTAAAGAATCTATTTTGCCCGGCCACTCAACAAAACAGTAACTGTCTGAATAAAAATAATCCTCATATCCCAGGTCAAAAGCTTCCTCTTCTTCTTTTAAGCGATAAAAGTCAAAATGGTATACGCTGTCACCATTATCGGTGTTGTATTCATTTACAATGGCAAAACTCGGACTGTTGACCACATCAACCACATTTAGTTTTTTGCATAAGGCCTGAATAAAAGTGGTTTTTCCTGCCCCCATTGAACCATAGAAACAAAAAACACCAGGGTTTGGAAATTCCTTTACAAACTCAGAAGCGACATCTTCAAGTTTATCAATAGAGGGTAGTATAAATTTCTTCATGTATCAAACAAATAGTATCAGGATAAAAATATCATTAATTAGTATTGATGAATATTGCTTTATATAAAATTTACCTTTTAGGGGTAAGCACAACAAATGGAATTAACATCTCTTCCATAGATACTCCTCCATGCTGGAAAGTATCCTTGTAATGACTTACATAATGGTTGTAATTATTTGGGTAAGCAAAGAAGTCTTCATTGGTAGCAAATACAAAACTGGTTGAAACATTGGGTTTTGGTAACAACAGTTCTTCTGGTTTTGTGGCTTCAAACACTTCTTTGGGGTTATAAGCTAAATTTTTACCCTGCTTGTATCTCAGGTTTGTAGTAGTATTTCTGTCGCCCACAATCTTCACCGGGTTTTTTACGCGGATGGTTCCATGGTCGGTAGTAATAACCACTTTTACATTTTCCCCTTCCAGTTTATTCAGCAGGTCGTTCATCACAGAATGCAAAAACCAGGATTTACTTAACGAGCGGTAAGCAGATTCATCATATGCCAGTTCCTTGATCATTTTTGATTCGGTTCTGGCATGCGACAACATATCAACAAAGTTAAAAACAACCACTGAGAGGTCATCTTTTTGCATTTGCGTGTAATTGTCGATCATTTGTTTGCCGCTTTCTATATTGCTTATTTTTTGATAAGAATAACTGATGTCTTTTCTAAACCTTTTAAAAAATGTTCCAATCAAATCCTCTTCAAATTGATTTTTGCTCCCTTCTTCATGGTCATCTAACCAATATTGCGGATAGAGCTGTTTGATTTGCTGGGGCATTAAACCGGAAAACAAACTGTTGCGTGCATACTGGGTTGCTGTAGGAAGGATGCTACTGTAAATCTCTTCTTGCTCAATACGGTAATCTTTAAGAACTTCAGGTTTTATCATAAGCCATTGGTCGTACCGGAAATTGTCTATCACCAGCAGTATAACTTTCTCATCACCTTTATCTATTAACGGTAACACAACCTCCTTCATCAGGTTGTTCGACATTAAAGGGGCATCCTGGACTTCGTTATTGATCCAATCGGGGTAATTTCGCTTAACAAACTTTGTAAAAGCATGGTTTGCTTCAGTTTTCTGCATCCGGAGCACTTCATCCATCTCACCCTTTGTGTCTTCAAGCTCAATTTCCCAATGAACCAATTGTTTATATACTTCAACCCAGTCTTTAAAAGTATAGGAGTCGTTAATTTTTAAACCGATTTTTCCAAACTCGGTCTGGTAGTTACTGGTGGTTTTCTGGGCCACCAACCTGTGCTGGTCGATATGTTTTTTAATGGTAAGCAGAATCTGGTTGGGGTTTACGGGCTTAATCAGGTAATCAGAAATCTTACTGCCAATTGCCTGGTCCATAATATCCTCTTCCTCGCTCTTGGTGATCATTACCACCGGAACTTCAGGGATGAGGTTTTTCAATTGGTTCAACACTTCAAGCCCACTGATTCCGGGCATGTTCTCATCCAGAAAAATTAAATCAAAACGGGTCTCGCCAACCATCTCCAGGGCATCCTGGCCATTTGTTGCTGTTTGAACGGCAAAACCTTTTTCTTTTAGATAAAGAATGTGTGCTTTTAATAAATCAATCTCATCATCAACCCAAAGGATATTTACATTTTTCTCATCTACCATAGCTTATGCTCTAATAATTTGATTTATAAAAACTGTCATACTGATTAAAAGATTCTTCATCTGTTAATCGTTGATAATTATTATCGGAAATAGCCCATGTATAATATTGCATCCTTGATATTTCGCGCATTAAATAATTATCCAATCTTACCCTCTGTGCATACTTTTTAGCTTCTTCAGCAGTGGTAAAACCACTAACCTTAATGTATAACCAGGCTGTTCCTTTGGGGCCAAACTCTGTTTGTAAATGATTGCCAATATTAGCCTTGGTATAATTCTGAAAAATGGTGCCGGTTCGCTGTATGTTAATCCGTCCTTTTTTAAATAATATCAAAGCGCTATGCTTGCCCTCTTCAACAACAAACATATTTGAAGGTTTCTCAATGATGGCATCCTGTTTTGCTTCCTCCTGGGGTTTTGTTACAGGCTCATTTGTCTCAGCTATATTTTCAGGGGTATTATTTTTCTCTTCAACTTTGGGTTGCTTTTCAACCTTAGTTTCTTTTGTTTTCAAAGGCTTTTCACCTGGTAGATCCTGTTGAGATACCGGTTCTTTCGCAACGTTGTTTGTTGTTGGAGTTTGACTCTCCTGGCTTACAGGTTTTTCAATTGACCTTTTGTCTTCCAATTGCTTTTGCTGGATGCCTTTGTTGATTTCCGGCTGTGTTTCTTTTACCGGAGTTATCTTTTCTTCATCCTTTGGCTCTTCTTTAGTTGGTATGTTTTTAAAGGCTTCGGCCGAAAGGTAGTTGTCTGTAAAAAAAGCATCATATCCTTTCAGATCACCCGATGAGAGTAAAAACTCAAGGTTCTCAGCATTGATCACATACATTTTATAAGATTCCAGGTTGTCTACATTGAATATCTCCGAACGCTCCCTGATGGAATAGAAATAATCAAGAGCTTCCAGCCTGTTATTAAATCCATTTACTGCAAATACAGGAGAGCCATCCGGCAATCTTGTTTCCGACATTTCATAATCGTTAAGCAAGAATTTTGAAAAGTTATAATCTGCAATATTAAATTTCAGCCTGTTTAAATCAGCGCCCGTATTGACCGCCAATATCAAACTGTGGATAGTTTTGTGGTTGGCCACAAATGAAGATGCTTTTTCTGAATCCATAGCAGAAACTCCTTTTCGAACTTTTTCTTTGCTGAACTCTTCATTCCTCAGATCAACCAGGTTTGAAGTAACCGGCCCTTTTACAGGAGTGCGCCCTTCTTTGTAAAGAGCCAGCATTTTTTCTGCAACAGGGGCAACTTCATCATCCGGGTAGGACTCAGTCACTGCTTTCAATTCCTTGGCAAAACTCTCCAGATCTCCAAGTTTTGCATAGCTCAACCCACTTAAAAACTTAAATTTCGCCATCAGCTTGTTATCTTCATCCAGCTCTTTGGCCTTGGCATAATTATTTATTGGGGCATCAAAGTTACTGAACAAATAATCGGTATAGGCCTGTTGGTATAGCTCCTCAACCTTTTTAAGCCTTTCTTCACGTTTCCTGAAATAATCCGGGTCGTTTAAAAAGGCGGTAAATTCCCCATCAGGGAATAAGGTTTCAATTTTCTTTTTGGTTTGAGCCATATTTACACCATCGTCCTGCATTTCGTAGCATAAATATAAGTTCATTAATGCATCTTCCAGGTATTTGCTGTTTGGAAAACGTTTGAGCAATTCCTCAAAGGCATCTATGGCATATGGGATATTTTCAATTTCATCTTTATAAATAATTCCCATTGAAATCAAAGCTTCTTCAATACGTTGATCCGATTGAACCAGTTGCGCTTCGGTTAAAGGAAGGTCTTTTAGATAGGCATCCCTGCTTAGGAGGTTTTCATCGCCTTTGCTTAAAACCTGCAATAGCTCATCGGCCACTTTGGTTGTATCTTCTTGGGCAGCTGATAAAGGATCTCCAAAAATATCATCAGGGTCACCGGGTTCCGGAATTTCGGCTGCAACAACTTCTTTGTTGGCCCTTCTCCAGTTGTCCTCCAGTTTTCTGCGACCCCATCTTCTTTCAAATTCACTTTTCCCCAGTGATACGGAAGTGGGGTTGTAAAAATACCACTTACCACCCTGGTTCGACCTGCCCAAACTATTGGCCAGGGAGCTGTCAAAAAACAGATCCCCGTCACTTGACTGGGCTTGTTGTTTTTTAAGTTCTTCCTGTTTTGATTTTTCCTGGGCAATCAGCTCATCTATAAATGCCAGCCTGGCTTGTTCTCCCATTTTTGCAATTCTTTGCAGGCTGTCTTCCTTTTCTACCGTATTGAGGTGTGAAACCAATCCTTCCAGGTCTTTATGAAGGTCGTTGATGGCTTCGTAGTTGTAGAAAGTTTCATCCAGACTGAGCAATGCGGAATCGAGATAAGTATAAGCAGGCTTATATTCAGGCCTCTCGTAATGGATATCAGCCAACTGATAAAACGACATCCCTTTCTGATATTCATTTGAAACGCTCTTTTCTACCGACAACAATAAATTCTCTACGGCATTTTCTTCCTGTTGTTCTGCTTTGTATGCCATTGCTAAAGCGTAGTATATCTGATCCTCGTAATCCTGGTTGCGTTTATCCCTGAGCAGCCTGGCAATTTCTTTTTGCACGGCAGGTAACCCACCTTCCCCAAACATTACACTCGCCCGGTTTACTTTTGCATTAAAAGCCATTTCGTAAGGTGGGTTCATGTTAATAACCTTTTTATATGCTACACTGGCTTCGTTATAGCGTTCCATTTTATGATAAACCTGTGCCAGAATAAAATTCAGGCGTAACCTGTAATACCTTGACCAGGCTCCAATAATGGCTTCCTGCAAATAAGGTATCGCTTCGCTATACATTTCCTGGCGTAAATAATAATCAGCATAAACAGAAGCGAAAAAGCCGTATAATTTTTCCGGCGCTTTGCCTTCAATATCGTAATTATCCAACAAGATTTTTGCTTTGGCCAAATCTCCCAGTTCAATGGCGGCACGGGCATTCCATATTTCGGCCTCATACCACTCCGGACCTGTTCTGAACTCACGGAACATATATGCAAAGCTTTGTTGCGATTGGCTGTATTCGTGTTTGTAAAAGTGAGATTTCCCTATAAGAAGATAGGCATTGTCAACCCATTTATTAAACTCGTTCTGACTAATAAACTTCTGGTATTTTATAGAGTTGTCTCCATCCCTGCGCTTGGGCTTTTTTGTTATGGAGTGCTTTTTAATAAGCTTGGTTCCTTTTTCTATTGCCCTGTCCATTTCACTAATGGCAACATCCTTGGCAGATTCCTTTGAATCGGGGAATACGGTCAGTATCTGGGTGTAATCATCTTCGTTTGAGTCTTCAATTGATTTAACGCCCTCTTTAAAGCTTTCGTTCCCATTGAAATATACATTGTAATGAGCCGTGAGGTTATGAAAGTTACGGCTTACCCAGGTATTTTTTTTAGTAGAGCAACCCCAAAAAAACAAAAGGGCCAGTAGAAAATATATATAAGATTTATTCATTGCGTATATTTTAGGCAATCTCCATAATTAATTAAAACTGCCTTTCATCAAAATTATTATATCTACACCACAAAAACGACTATCTGCCAAAAACAGGCTCATAAAATGTGGTTTATTTACAAAAAGCAAATATATTTGAAATCTAAGTGTTTTAAAAATTAGTTATCAATGAAAATTCATATTGTAGAGGACGACCGTGTTTTTAATAAACTTATTGAACGTTCCCTGGCGCTCAATCCTGATTTTGAAATTGATACCTATTTTGATGGAGGTAACTTTTTAAGACACTTACCCGACAATCCTGATATTGTAACGCTTGACCTGGGTTTGCCAGACTTTACCGGCGAGGATATTTTAAAGAGAATTAAAAATTATAATCCCGATATTGAGGTTATTATCATCTCGGGGCAGGATTCTATTACAACCGCAGTAAACCTTTTAAAAGAAGGCGCTTACGACTATATTACCAAGGATGAAAACATAAAGGACAGGCTCTTAAACAGTGTCAATAACATCCGTAATAAAAAGAAACTTCTGGATGAGATCTCTCAGCTTAAAAGTGAAATTGCTACAAAATATAATTTTGGCAATGCTATTATAGGTGATAGCCCGGTAATGAAGGATGTTTTTGCCCTGATTCAAAAAGCGGTTAAAATCCCCAACATCAACGTGTCTATTTATGGAGATACAGGTACAGGAAAAGAGTTAGTTGCCAAAACCATCCATTACAACTCACTCAGAAAGAATAAACCTTTTATTGCAGTGAATATGGGGGCAATACCCCGCGATTTGATAGAGAGTGAACTTTTTGGGCATGAAAAAGGCGCCTTTACAGGAGCCATATTAACCAAAAAGGGAAAGTTTGAAGAGGCAGAAGGGGGCACTATCTTTTTAGATGAAATAGGCGAGATGGATATCAACCTCCAGGTGAAACTGCTTAGGGTGCTTCAGGAAAGAGAAATTACTCGTGTTGGCGGTAATGATATTATAAAAGTAAATACCCGGATTATTACAGCTACCAATAAAGATCTGCTTGATGAAGTGAAACAAGGGAACTTCCGTGAGGATTTATATTACCGTCTTTTAGGGCTTCCCATCCACTTGCCACCATTAAAAGACCGGCAAAATGATATTATCACATTGAGCCAGTTCTTTTTGAACAGCTTTTGCGAAGATAACGACATGGAGGGTATGACCTTTACTTCGCGGGCTAAAAAGAAACTGCTGAGTTATAATTTTCCCGGAAACGTTCGTGAACTCAAAGCCATTATTGAGCTTAGCGCGGTAATGGCCAGCGACAAAAAAATTGACGAGGAGAATATCCTTTTTAATTCTACTACAGCAGAACTGGATATACTTGCCGAAGAAATGACCTTGAAAGAATATTCAGAAAGGATTATACGTCATTACCTTCGTCTTTACGATAATAATGTTCTCAAAGTGGCTAAAAAGCTTGATATAGGCAAATCAACCATTTATAACATGATTAAGCGGGATAAGGAATCGGAAGTAGAAGAAGGGGACGAGGAGGAGGATGCTCAAGTAGCAAGGAACAAAGCGTAGTTGCCCTGAACTTTATATTAAGAGCGTGTGTTTTGCAATTATTCCTTTTGTTCATGACTCTTAACCAGGTCAATGGTATGCGATAGCAAATCTTTTCCACCATGACTTCCATGGCCAGGTACTACAATATCAGTTTCAGGAAAAGCAGCCTTGATTTTTTCGATGGTTGAAGCCCATTCATCAACAACAGCATCATTTAAATTTCCCAAGCCCCTTGAACTTTGCGATTTTACCAAACACCCTCCAAATAATATTTTAGATTCCGGCGACCATACTACAATATTGTCAAACGAATGGCCTCCGCCATAAAAAGCGCACTCAACTGTTAATCCCATAAAATCCATTATTTTCTTTTGGGTAAATGAATGCCGGGGAACGGGCAGCTTTTCTTCTATGCATTTATTAACCGTTAAAATGTTAGCCAGCGACTGAACCCCTTTTGAATGCAGAAACTCAATGCCGCCAATACAGTCGTTGTGGTAGTGTCCCGGAACCAGCTTTACCACTTCAATTCCCATCTTGTTTTTAAGATAATTATATAAGCGTTCTGTTTTTGTATTATCCATTGGTGTGTCTACCATTATGGCCTTGCCATGTTGGGTTATCACCATCCCATTTGAAGAAAACCGTCCCCACCTTTCTGAGTCGGTCCAGGTTTCATGTATAAAAACAGAATCCCTGAGGTGAATCAATTGAATATCCTTATCAATAAAGATTCTTTCTTCGGTGTTGAGTTCCCTGTTAGAATATAGCCTTATTGATTTTATGAAGTTAATGGCCCCTTTAGGTGATATGTCCCTCTCAAATCCGTTTAAATCCGGATGGTTTTGTTGGATCCAGGAAACCAGCCCCTTTAATCTGCCTCTCCATGTATCCATATCAAAACATGAGTAGGTACCGATGGTTTGCTTTTTTATTTTCCCTTCCTCAATAGTAAATTGTATGTTTGAAACCAGGGGGATGTCATGAAGGAACCGCACCCGGTCATCCATTTTTGAAACTACAACATCATATACTGCTCCATTTTGGTTAAAATCCAATATTTTATATTCCGGTATAAAGACAGAATCCCACTGAAACACCGTTTTAAGCTGGTCAACTGAACGGCACAATACAAAATCGCCTTCTGTTATGGTAATGTCATTGGTTGTTATTTTGGTTAACTCTTCGAAACTGGCATTGTTAAAAGCTTTAAAATAAGCATCAATAACTTCGTTTGGTAATATTTGTGCAGGTAGCTGGGCGGTAATACAAAAACTTATTACGGCAATAATACAAGTGATTTTTAATTTTTGTGCGTTCATGGTATATTGATGTTTGTTTAAGGATAACCAGATGTTAAAATTTTTAACGGATTGCTTTAAAAATAGATAAGTAATTGAATGTATTTTCTTTATCAGCTTTCAAAAAGCAGGTAAAAGATCGTGAAAATCCCGTAATTATCAGTAAAAAACTCAATTTATGTAACATTTTTTAACAATGTCCGTATCCTAGCCAAACTTTTAAACTAATATGTATTATTATGAAAAAACTTATTTCAAACCTTAAATTTTTAGCCCTCCTGGGACTAATGATGTCAGTATTCGTAGCTTGTGAAGACGATGATGAAGAGTATTTTTCTGCCGACCTTATTGTTGGAGAATGGACCACTTCTTCGGTTGAAGTAACAAGTATAAAATTAAATGGGTTGGATTTTATTGACGTAATGACTCTTGCTTTAGGCGCTCAGGAAGCAGCAGTGTTTGAGGCTCAGATGGAGGCGGAAATAACAGATGAAATGCCAGTTGCAATTGAGTTTTTTGAAGATGGCTCTTACCTTGTGGAGTTTGAAGGTGATGACTTTAGCGTCGGAACCTGGGTGTTAGAAAACAATGTTCTTACTTTGGATGAAGGCACTGAAGACGAAACTGTACTGGATGTTGAAAAACTGACTTCTGGTAGCCTTACCGTAGTATTTGCAGAATCTGATGATGATGATTTTGATGGTGACGGAGAAGACGATACCTTATCGCTGGAAGTTGAATTGAGTATGACAAAAATCTAAATAAAATAATACTCTAAATATGAAAGGGCTGCTTTAAAGGTGTTTGAAGCAGCCTTTTTTTATCATTACTGACAGAGAAAAAAATAGAAGATTATGCATATTGTTAATATTAATAAAGGTTATACGATAATGAGCGATATGTTAGGGTAACTAAACCGCCTTCATGTAAAAGCGTAAAAAAATCAGTAAACGAAGCGTTAAGAAAGAAAAGCTGTTTGAACGCAGTGAGTTCTTTTCTTTTAGCGAAGAGCGGTGATTTTTAGCTTTTTC
>NZ_JAPDPI010000064.1 GCF_026013615.1 Plebeiibacterium marinum | reverse complement strand
AAGAGGTTTTATTTTTACCCGCCAAACTTTTTTGCAAAGTTTTTTCACACGAAACACAAAGATATAAGATAACAAGCACCTTGTCAAGGGGTTGGGAAGGGATTTTTTTTTGATGGGCAATAGTCATTAGCAATTAGTCAATGGACATTGGTTATTGGTTGCTTGGTATTAGTTGCTGGTTACCGGTTGCTGGTCAATAGTTAAGTAGTCATTGGTCATTGATTACTTGTTGCTGGTTTATAAAACAACTCATCTCTTATCTCTTAGCATATAGGTTACTGCTTATTGCTCATTGATAATTGATAATTGGTGATTGATCATTGCTCATTGTTAAAAAATTCCCCCAAATAATCTTTTAAGGTATAGCTTAAGGATGCTGCATTCTTTATTTCTTCCCCATTGCTTCATATATCGGGTATCGGGGAATAATTCGCGAAAGGCCAGATGAATTTTACGCGATAATTGGGGCGTGTGCCATATTTCATCAAAATTGACCACCTTATGAATTTTTTGAACATTACGCAATTTCATAGCTTCAAATATATCCGGGATAACAGGGTCTGGTACTATATCAGAAGACATCAAAACCTTGACCATACCAACAATATTACTCAGATTCTTTTTCCTGGAAGGATTTATTTGCAGCACACTATTTATGTAACTATCTATATCTGGCTGTTGCCGAAACAAAATAGCCATATCAACAAGCCACCCAAACCTCAAACCTCCAGTTCTGATATTGGAAGCTGCATGCGCCAACAAATGATACCCTAACCACACATGATTAAGACTATTTATTACCACTCCCTGCTTTTCGATGCGTAAGGTGTTTTTAAAGAAATCCACTCCTTTGGTATGGTATGGGTTTCCAAGAGAAAACAAACGCTGGTGTATTTCGACCAGCACACCATTATAGTTTATTGCCCTTACATGCGAATGGACTTTTTCGTGCAACACACTTCTAAAAACATAGTTTTGCCTTGCTCCAGCCTTTAACAACAGCTCTAAAGCTTTAAACCCCATCCCTTCCGGAACCAAAATATCCACATCTCCCATTGGCCTTACTCCTTCATCTTCATATATTCCGCTGGCCAAAACAATCCCTTTTAGGCCGATTACCGGAATCCCTTCCTTTCGCAGGATTTCCTGAACCTGATGATACACCTTAAGTTTTTGCTGGTTGGCAAGAGATGCCGTTATGAAATGTTTTTTCCATTCTGCAAGGTCACGCTCCTCTATATCACCCGAAATATGGTTGTTTTTATATCTATAATAACACCATGCCCCAACCCCATGAAACAATCCTAATTTAATTAAGGTATCATCAACATTTCCTGCAAACCCGGTCTGCTCCTGCCCCAATCTACATAAGGAAATTAAATCTCTTACGTGTTCTTTCTTAAAATCTATCACTCCCATTTTTCAAAAGTATATATTTTTTATCACTAGTAACCGACTAGAACTTTCTTCTAAAAATATAAAACTCTTTTGTCTCAAGCCGACGGGCTTTTATATTAATATAAACACAACTCTCTTCGCATTTTTAGCCAATCAGTAGTGTTTTTTTTTATAATTACTGATGCCATACAGAGGGATTTGTGATAGCAGATGGAAACCTGAAAAAATGTGTGCGTTAACACTATTTTATAAAATATCTTCAATTTTATTTTCAAACCACCCCTCTTCTTTAATATCTTTGTTTCTTTAATTCTAACATTTCACTTATTAAACTACAAAAATATGACAATTAGAAACACACTTATTTTATTTACCTTAGGTTTATTTCAGATCCCAATAATGGCACAACAAGGGGACATACTAAAGAGCGAAGCCATTATGTACGAAGGGCAGGAAATATATGATAAGGCAGCTGTTACTTATGAAAAAGCGGTTACTGCATATGAAAACGAAAGCAAAACAGACACTTTATCTATATTTAAAGCCGGACAAAACTACGTTCGTATAGACCAATATGTCAAGGGTATTCCTTTTTTAAAGAGATGTATTGATTTAAATTATGCAGAACCCAATGTATATTACTCCCTGTCGCAGGCATACGAAAAATTAAAAGACAGCGACAATGCCGAATCTATATTGGCTGAAGGCATTACCAAGTTCCCTGATTCAAAAGCTGATTTCACTAAAAAATTAGGTTACCTGTATTTTAATTCCGGCAAATACGAAAAAGCAGTATCATGCCTTGAAACAGCCTTGGAAAGCGAGCCAGAAAATGAAACCTTTTTATACCTATATGGCTCTTCATTGGATAAATTAAAAAAATACAATGAATCAGCAGCTGCCTTTGAAAAAATATTGGCTACAAATCCCGACCACAAGAAATCGATTACCAAATTGGGTTTAGTGTATTACAAGCAGACTGATGATTTATACAAGAAGGAGAAAAAGAGGTATGAGTCGATTAAGAATCCGTCAAGGGTAGATTACCATAACTTTAACCAGAAACTGGAAAGCATTAGCCTGGGTTATAAAAAAGCATTGCCCATGCTGGAAAAAGCACATCAAATGTCACCTAAAAACAAATCAATCATAGGCTGTTTGGCAGTTGCCTACAAGCGCCTTGACATGAAAGATAAGGAAGCTGAAATGATGAAGCTACTGAATTAAAAACTTAATATTATAAAAATAAGGATCCGCTCTTTATATCAAAGGTAAAGAACGGATCCTTTTTAATTTTTAACAACCCGGCTCATAAGCTGCCAGCCAAAAGCCATCAGCTATAAGCTATAAGCTATAAGCTATAAGCTATCAGCTATTCCATAATCCTTTCCAAACTTTTCTACCACATAATCAATATCCTTATCGCCCCTACCCGACAGGTTTACTAAAATGGTTTTATCTTTTGGAAGGTCTTTAGCCAGCTTTAGAGCATAGGCCACGGCATGTGAACTTTCTAATGCAGGTATAATACCTTCTTTACGGGCTAATTGCATAAAAGCATCAATGGCTTCTTTATCTGATATGGTTTCGTAATTAACCCGTTTAATATCCTTTAAGTAAGAATGCTGTGGTCCAACTCCGGGATAATCCAATCCTGAAGCCACAGTATTTACAGGAGCCGGTTCCCCGTTCTCATCCTGCAACAGATAGCATTTAAAACCATGAATCATCCCCGGCTTACCTAAAGAAAGGGTAGCTGCATGATCACCGGTATTAAAACTTGTACCCGCAGGCTCAACCCCGTATACCGATACACTTTCATCCTCCAAAAAGGCAGAGAACAAGCCGATGGCGTTAGACCCACCGCCCACACAAGCCACAAGATTATCCGGCAACTTGCCTGTCATCTCCAGAAACTGTTCCTTAGCTTCTCTTCCTATTATGGATTGGAAATCGCGAACCATCATGGGAAAAGGGTGAGGCCCCACAACCGAACCAATGGCATATATTTGAGTAACCGGATCTTTAACGTAAGCCTCAAAAGCCGAATCAACCGCTTCCTTCAGGGTCTTAAGCCCATGAGTAGCCGGTATAACATTGGCCCCTAAAATTTTCATCCTGACCACATTGGGGTGTTCTTTATAGATATCCACCTCTCCCATGTGAATATCACATTCGAGCCCAACAAGTGCTGCTGCCGTTGCCAGGGCCACACCATGCTGACCAGCTCCGGTTTCGGCAATAATTTTTTTCTTGCCCATTCTTTTGGCAAGTAATGCTTCTCCTAAACAGTGATTTATTTTGTGCGCTCCGGTGTGGTTCAGGTCTTCGCGCTTGAGGTAAATTTGCGCCCCTCCAATTTTTTCGGAAAGATTTTTTGCATGAAATACAGGTGAAGGACGACCAGTGTAGTGTTTTTGCAAGTAATAGAGTTCCTCTTTAAAAACAGGATCATCCTTAATTTTTTCGTAAGCCTCAGTAATCTCCTGCATCACCGGCTCAAGCATTGGTGGCACAAATCGCCCACCATACTCTCCAAAAAAACCTTCTTTATCAGGCATTACTTCTTTGGCTAATAATGACTTATCCATTGATTATTTATTTTAATATAGTTCAAGCTGAAAAAATTCAGCTACCAATTTTAATGAAATTAAATGGATTGAACAAGTCTGCATACCGTCATTAATCAGCAAGTGTGACAAAACTCATAAAAGAGATTTCCATCGAATACATTTAAGATAAAAACTGTAATGAAATGAAAATAGAGTATAACACCCTCGATTTTCTAAATTTATATTTTACCTTTGTCAAAAATTTAGTAATAGGCAACGTTTCCTTTTCTGTAACATTTTACCCGGCAATTTGACTTCCACAACTACACCAGGTATCAGTATTACCCAATTGCAAATATGTCCTTTTGCTAACTTGACTGACTATTTCAACATAGTATTGTAACTCATTTTTTTTAATTTATAAACAACTTATTTAATGGGGAGATCTCAAGAAACATTTGGAAAAAAAGAAAAAGAAAAGAAAAGACTAAAAAAACGCCAGGACAAGCTTAAACGAAAAGAGGATAGAAAATCGAATGCCGGCGGGGGTGATCTGGATAGCATGATTGCTTATGTTGATGAAAACGGCATGATTACCGATACTCCTCCTGATTTAACTAAGAAAAAAGAGATTAAAGCTGAGAACATTAAAATATCCGTATCGAAAAAAGAAGAGGAAGATCCCGTAAAAAAAGGGAAAGTTGTTTTCTTTAATGACGATAAAGGTTACGGGTTTATAATGGATTTAGAAACTACAGAAAAGTACTTTGTACATATTAATGGGTTAATTGACAAAGTAAAAGAAAATGACCAGGTTACCTTTGAGCTTGAAAAAGGACTAAAGGGCATGAACGCGGTCAGGGTACAAAAAACAACATAAATCCCCTTCCATCAGGACGAATCAAACCCCGATTTGGTTTTGACTCGTCCCGCTGGGGTTCCGTCCTGATTAATCCTTATTCCTTATCTGTTTCAAACCCGAATTACCATAATACATATTGAGACAGGCTATGCTCCAATCTTAACCGATTTTAAACTTAATTCATTTAACTTTTGGGCTGTTTGTGACCCCCGGCACTTTATTTGCAGATGCGCCGGGATGTGTCCATAAACATCATAAAAAACTTCAACTGTTTTAGGAGAAGTAAAAACTACACCTGAAAATTTACTTAAATCCTGCTTTACTATAGCTGTATTTTTTTCAATGGCATACAGAGTCTGTTGTTCGACCCAGTTACCCGCTTTTTTCAACGTGTCTGCAAGAAATTGGTTTCCCCTTTCTGATCCAGGAATAAGAATCCGCACCCCACTAACATTGTTATCCGAATAATATCGGGCCATAGCACTTGCCGATTCTTCCCCTGTCAATGGTTTTACTACAAGCCCGTAGTTTTTTAAAGCACCAGCAGTATGGCTACCAATACAGTCAACTACAATACCAGACAAATCCCTGGCATCTTTTCCGGCAGCAAACAACTCTTTAAAGAAATGAATTACCGCATGCCTACTGGTAAACACTATCCTATTGTACTTATTTAAGTTTGAAAAAACATGTTTTTTGGGTGTGAATGCATTAATTCTGATCAATGGATTATGTACCATATTCTCCTCTGCTTCCCAGTCGTTAACCGACACGCCTGTATACAGCCATTTATTGGATTGATGATGATACGCCGCCGCCGTTTTGCCCACTATGATTATAGCAGGAGATGGCAAACCAGATCCTTCTGTAATCAATTCCCTTAATGAGCCCCGATATATCTTTCGATCCTTTGAAGAAGCATTGTGAACAATGGCCACCGGTGTATTTTTATGCCAACCCTCATCTACAATCCGCATTGCCAGGTCTTGTTGCATTGAAGCACCCATATAAAAAACCAAGGTATCGGCCTGAGGTATTTTCAGCTTGCTTAAATCATGCCCCGAAAGAAACGCTACACTAGAAGCCATTGACCTTTCCGTAAATGGTATAACCGCATCAGCTGCTGCTGCAAAGGCGCTTGTTACACCAGGTATAATTTCTGAAGTTATAAACCTGCGTGCCAAAAAATGATACTCCTCGGCACCGCGCCCAAAAATTAATGGATCGCCACCTTTTAGCCTTACTACCCATTTTCCTTCTAAAGCCGCCTGATAAAGCATATTGTTTATCAACTCCTGGTCAAATTTATGCCTGCCCTTGCGTTTCCCGACATAAATTTTTTGCCCGCAAAACTTATCCAGGTATTCATGATTGGTCAGGTCATCATAAAAAATCTGGTCGGCCTTATATAGGTTAAACTCCGCTTTCCTGGTTAAAAGTGATGGATCGCCAGGACCAAATCCCGCAAGAACAACCTTGCCCCATTTTGCCCTTTCATCATAGCCTGAAAATTTAACAGCAATATCTTTGAGGCCACTTTTTCCCAGTACGGCCCAGTATTTTTTTAATTCATCATTTTTGCCAACAGGTGCTCCCTCTTTATTTAACAAAGCATACAACTCAATACCATTGGGCAAAGAATACGGCAAACTACTGGCATCCCTAACTACTAAATCAAGCTGTCCCACAGAAAGCACGGCTACATTATCTTTTTCAGGATAAATTCCTCTAACCCCGGACTCCCGGTCTATATTATCGAAAAAACTGAGCTTACAACCTTTAAGTATCTCTTCTAACTTAAATTCCACCTCTGGATTTCCCTTCCGGTTCTCTATAAAAATTTTCACATTCTCCATATCCCAAACTATTTTTTAGTTTTCAGAAAGCCACAGCTTAAGCTTATCCCTCAATTTCACAGAGGCCAGCACATCTTTTCCATCTGACCCCACTGCTACCGTCATATGCCTATCCACATAAATGGCCGGAGAAACAAAATCACTGCATGAAGGATTATCAGCCACATTTACCAAACACCCCAATGCTTTGGCATGATCTGCAATCTGCTGGTTTAAATCAGTTTTATCCGTAGTAATATACACCAACCTAAATCCCTTCAAATCATCTGGCTCATATACCTTTTCAACATACTCCACTCCCTGTATCTGTTTAATTTCCGGTAATATATCCGGAGCAATAACCCTAAAACTATTCGTAAACCTTTTAAGAAGTACAATTTTATGCAAGGCCACATTTCCCCCTCCAATGATTAATATAGGTTGATTATTAATCCTTATTGATATTGGTAAAAATTCCATCGTCATCCATTTTATTAGTTTAGTATCAATTCCATACTAATTACACGTTGAAAACATTTGTATGTAAAGAATAGTAAAGTCCAAAGTGAATGATTTGAGTATTCACTTTTTCAGGTATTTACTACTGAAACTATATAAAATACTCCGGGTCCTTTGGCTTTTCTTTTCCGTATTTTACGCGGTTCCATGCCCTTTCGTGCCAATAGTACAAGAACATTTTTGTAAAAACCTCAACTCCACTGATGGATGCAGCCAACCCAACTTTACCTGTAATAAAATAGGCTACCAAAAAAGTATCGATCGTACCGGTTGTTCTCCATGATATTGTTTTAAGTAAAGTCCTGTACCTCTTTTCTCTCATCATTTTATTTCTTTAATACCAGACTGGTAACCAACAATACCAACCCTGCTTACAAAATCACCAAACCGTTCACCTTTATTTCTTTCCTTGGCATATCGGGCCAGCAACACCTTTAACTCCTTCAGTATTTCGTCTTCCGACAAGGTTTCTCTATATAAAGTATTAAGCCTGTCCCCACTAAAACCAGCTCCCAGATACATATTGTACTTCCCGGGAGACCTTCCCACAAAACCGATCTCCCCCAGATATGGACGCCCACAACCGTTAGGACAACCCGTCATCCTTATTAAGATATCGTCATCGGTTAAGCCATTCTCATCCAAAATAACTTCAATCTTGTCCATCAAAGAAGGCAAATAACGCTCAGCCTCGGCAAATGCCATCGTACAGGTATTTAATGCCACACAGGCAATTGCATGCTTTCGGGCACCACTTAATTTATACTTTGGCCATATTTTATATTCCTTTAAAATGGACTCTATTTCAGCCTTATCCTCATCTCTGATTCCACCAATAACCAATCCCTGGTTTCCTGTTAAACGGAAATCTGATTTCCCCAAGGAGGCTATTTTCCTAAGACCTGATTTTAATTGATAATTTTCCTCATCCCTGACCCTGCCGTGCTCTACAAACAGACCCAAAAACCATTTTCCACTACTACTTTGTTTCCAGCCAAATACATCTCCATTTGATTCAAATTTGTAAGGGCGGCTATCCTCCAGTTTATATCCCAGCCTTTTTTCTAAAAGTTCTTTGAAACTTTCAGGTCCCAAACGGTCGATCGTATATTTTAGCCGGGCTTTTTTTCTATTCTCCCTGTTCCCATAATCCCTTTGTAACTTTACAACCTCTTCTACTACTTCCAATGTATTATCATAGGGAACAAAACCAATAATATCGCCCAAACGTGGATAGGTTCCAGGCTCAGTAAATGTCATTCCCAATCCTCCTCCAACAGAAATATTAAACCCCTCCAGTTGGTCATTTTTCCCAATAGCAATCAAGCCTATATCATTCGAAAAAATATCCGTATCATTATAAGGAGGTATGGCTATTGCTATTTTAAATTTACGGGGCAAGTAAGTTTTTCCATAAATAGGTTCCTCATCCCTTTTTCCATCAACAAGAAGTTTTTGGTTCAACCAGATTTCATGATACGCTGTTGTCCGCGGCAGCAAGTGGTTGCTAATATCCTTTGCCATTTGGTAAGCTGCAGGAACCAGTGGCGACAAGGACTCATTAGTGGTACACATAACATTCCTGTTTACATCACCACAGGCAGCAATTGAATCAAGCAATACATCATTGATGCCCTGCATGATCTTTTTTAAGTTTCGCTTGATAACCCCATGAAACTGAAACGCCTGTCGCGTGGTTAACTTCAATGTATTGTTACCGTATGTATTGGATAAACTATCAAAAGCCAGCCACTGCTGTGCAGAAGCTACACCCCCCGGGATACGAACCCGAATCATAAAACTATATAAAGGTTCCAGCTTTTGCTTTTTTCTATCAGCATCCAGATCCCTGTCGGTTTGCTGATAACTCCCATGGAATTTAATCAGCTGCGTATCATCAGCAGCAATTGAACCTGTAGCAATATCGGCCAGGCTCTGCTGCAGCGACCCTCTTAAATAATCACTCTGTTCCTTAATCCGTTCCACATCAGAAGGATTCCAGGAGGGTAATATTTCGTTATTTTTTATTTCTGCCATTATTCCGTATTATAAAAGATGAATGGATTAAAACTCTTTAGTAAACATCTTCCTGAAACCTTTTGGAAGACCTTAATTCTTTAAAATATGCGTATGCATCTTCAGTAGACAGACCTCCATGGATTTCTAAAATCCTGACCAGTTCTTGTTTTACATCGTTTGCCATGTTATCCTTATCACCACATAAATAAACATAAGCACCATCTTTAAGCCATTTATATACCTCTTGCCCTTTTTCCCTTAAACGATGTTGTACATATACTTTATCCTCCTGATCACGTGAAAATGCCACATCCAGGCTATTCAAAAGCCCTTTAGACCTATAGCCCAAGAGTTCTGACTGATACAGAAAATCCGTTTCAAAATGCTGGTCACCAAAAAACAGCCAGTTATCACCTGGAGCACCGTCATTCTCTCTTTGCTGCAAAAAAGACCTGAAAGGAGCAATACCCGTGCCCGGTCCAACCATAATTACTTTGGCATCGTTTTCCGGGAGCCTGAATCCCTCATTCTTCTTTATCCGCACCAATACATCATCCCCAACATTAATATCATCAGCTAAAAACGAAGAACACAAACCATTATGCTCTCTCTCATTTAACTGATAGCGCACAGCCCCAACTGTAATATGAACCTCATCAGGATTATAATCATAGCTAGAGGATATGGAATACAAGCGAGCCGGGAGCTTCCTTAAGATCCCCGTTAAACCGGCAGCATTAATACCAACAGGATATTCGTTTATCAAATCAAGGAAATCATGGCCATACAAATACTCTTTTAGCAAACCAACATCACCAATTAAATCATCCAGCTTAGTATTTTTGGCATACCCGGCATAATTTTTCAGAACCTGTGGGGTGAGCACGGTAAGCTCAAATCTTGACACCAAGGCCTCCTTTATGGTTATTTCCTCATTTGCCACAGTAACCAGTTCATTTTCATCAATATTTAGTTTGTGCAAAACTGAATGAACCAATTCCTTATTGTTCTTTGCAATCACCTCCAGGGCATCCCCAGGTTCATAGGCCAAACCTTTATCCTCAATATCAAATTCTATATGATAGGTTTCCTTGTGCGACCCAGCCCCGTTCAGCAGTATTTTTTCAAGCACCTCTGCTTCGGTCCACTGATCAGGACTCGCCAATTTATCATCCTCTTCTCCATGATTAAACACTCCAGGCGATCCATTTGCACTTGAAAATGCAGCAATAAGACCGGGGAATATAGCATCAAGCTGATCTTTAAAGTCAACATCCAATTCGATAAGATCAGAAACATTGGTAGCCCCAAGCTTTTTTAGTTGACTATAAATATCCTTTCCTGTTTGGCAAAAATTAATATAACTACTGTCTCCCAAAGCAACTACAGAATAATTCAAGCTATTCAATGCCGGGGCTTTTTTTCCAAAGATATAGCCATAAAAATCTTCAGCTGAAACAGGAGGTTCGCCTTCTCCGTGTGTTGAAACAACAAGCAGCAAATTACGTTCCTCCTTCAGTTTCCTGTTTTTATAGTCGGCCAGACTACCCAAATCAATTTTCACCCCCTTGGATTGAGCTGCTACAGCAAAACGTTCTGCAACCAACTTTGAATTACCGGTATGTGTGCCATATAAAACTGTAATACTATCAGATAAGGCGGATTCAATGGTCTTTTGATCAGAGTCTTCCTCCTTTTGATTTTCAGATAACGGATTACCTGAAAACACCCCCGATTGATTAATTCCTGCCAAATATCCCGACAACCACAACCTCTGTTCCTCGGACAACCCTTTATACAAGGCCTTTGCTGTATTTATCTGCTCTTCCGTAAATATATTTTTATATCCGTCAATCATATTAATCCTAAAAAAAATGACATACCAATGGCTATTTGACAAGAAGTACCAAGTCAAACAATCAGCTTTAAAAATGTTATTAGTTAACCTGAGATAACAATCTCAATAAATGGAAAGAAAAAATATGGCACTAAAAAGATTAAAAGTGTTATATGATATATTAGTGCCATATTTAACGTGGATACTCAATAATTAAATTTCATAGCTACTCAGATACCTCTCACCCGTATCCGGCAATATTACCACAATTCTTTTCCCTTTATTCTCCGGTCGTTTTGAAACCTGCAAGGCAGCCCACAATGCAGCCCCTGACGAATACCCACACAATATCCCTTCAGCCAATGTAGCTTTGTGGCTTGTTTGAATGGCATCCTCATTTGCTACCTTCACTACCTCATCAATAATATCTGTATTAAGGTTTCCGGGAATAAAACCTGCACCAATCCCTTGAATTTTATGAGGGCCAGGTTTTCCTCCTGAAATAACCGGACTATCAAAAGGTTCCACTGCAATTATTTTTACCTGCGGATTTTTCTTTTTCAACACTTCACCAACTCCCGACAGGGTTCCTCCGGTTCCAACCCCGGCAATAAATATATCCACTTCACCGTCTGTGTCTCTCCATATCTCTTCAGCTGTTGTTTTTTTATGGTAAGCCGGGTTTGCCGGATTCTCAAACTGCTGTGGGATAAATGACTTCTCATACTCACCTGCCAATTCCTGGGCTTTTTCAATAGCACCCTTCATCCCGGCAGAAGCTGGAGTAAGCACCAACTCTGCACCAAACTTTTTCAACAATTTTCTTCTTTCAACGCTCATACTCTCAGGCATAGTAAGAATAAGGCGATAACCTTTTACGGCTGAAACCAAAGCCAGTCCGACACCGGTATTACCACTTGTGGGCTCAATGATCACAGTATCCTTATCTACTTTACCTTGCTTTTCGGCATCATCAATCATTGAAAAAGCAACACGATCCTTCACTGAGCTTGCCGGATTATAGAATTCAAGCTTGGCCAACAACTGTGCCCCACCTTCATTTAGTCGGTTAATTTGCACCAAAGGGGTATTCCCAATCAGTTCGGTAACATCTTTTGCAATCTTGGTCATATTTGTATGTTTTAATTAATTCATCTTCCACACACAACACTGTGTCCGGGTAAATCTACTATTATATATAATTTCAATATTTAAAGAATTCAGGGTTTATAAAGCTACATATAAATACTATATGATACTCGCCACCTTTCTCCTTTCTCTAACATTACAACACAAAATTAGAGCATGGGTTCAACATATACAATAGCAAAACATCCTATTACCATACCATTTACGTATGCTTTAGATAACAAACAAAAACACACCCACAACCCTAACTATTTGACATATCAATATTTAAATACACCACAACCTGCTCTTTCAAGCCCTCTTCATTTATCACACTTATTTGATAGGTTTTACACAACACACCCATTCCTTTCATCTAAAGTATTGCCCATAGCTCACAATCAACAGCCTAAGGCAACCCTCAACATAATTTTAGAATATTACCACACCTGTTAATGGTTTTATCAAAAAAAGTGTTTTTTTTTGAAACCTTATTACATCCAGCCAAGTTTAACGCCTAAACTTCGCCCAACAATCAGAAAACAGAAAAATAGAAGAAGAAAGCATGTTGAAAATTTTAATTGTATTTGTCTTTGCCATTATTACGGGAACCTTAGTTTTAAGAGCACTATTTAAAAACAGCATATTTTTACCCATCGGGATTATCTGGATAGCCAACGTGTTTTTTACGGTTATCAACAGCAAAATACATTATGTTTATCCTGAAGCATACCCATTTTGGGCAGCTCTGGTTTCAGGCCTGTCAGTAACTGCAATTTTATTATTTATAGTTTCACGATGGATAAGGATACCATTAGCGCGATTAATTGAAAGTATCAAGATTTTAAGTTCCGGAGATATAAACACCTCACAAAAGGAAGAATTAAAAAGGAACTACAAAGGAGAATTAAACACCTTAAAGAATAGCATCATAAATCTTTCAGAAATATTCAAGACTTCATTGTCGAGCATTAACCATTCGGCAGTAGATGTTGACAAAATGGGACAAGAAGCCAACCATATAGCTCAAACACTTTCGAAGGGGAACAACGAGCAGGCCAGTTCCATAGAAGAAATATCTGCATCAATGGAAGAGATGAATGCCAATATTAATTCTTCAAATGAAAATGCTTCCAAAACATTTCAGTCAACATCTGAAACCAATGAAAAGATTAAAATGAGCGCCAACAGCGCAAGCGAATTAAACAAGGCTATTTTATTAATTGCCGAAAAAATTAAAGTAATTGATTCCATTGCTACCGAAACCAACTTATTGGCACTAAACGCAGCCATAGAAGCTAAACAAGCAGGAGAAGCTGGTGCAGGATTTTCGGTAGTGGCCAGCGAGGTAAAAAAGCTAGCCGAAACAAGCAAAAAGGCAGCTGACGATATCCAGTCGCTGACAACAAAAGGGCTCAACCTTTCAGAGTGGGTAAACCAGCAACTTGAAGATGCAATCCCTTCCATGGAGACAACCATGAATTTAATGGAAGAAATTTCGGTCTCAAGCCAGGAGTTAAAATCGGGTTCAGACCAGGTTACTTCGGCAATAAACAGCATTAACAGCATTACCCAAAGCAACGCAAAGCTTGCCGAAGAAATGAACCACAACTCTGGGAAACTTTCGAACCAATCGAATCAATTAATAAAGAATATCGACTTTTTTAAGTTTTAAAAGCCATTAACCACTTTAACAAATTGGCTGGCACCTCTGTTTTCAATATCCCGGTGCTGCAAGGGCACAATATTGAAAGCAGGGCATCAGATGTAATACATCAAGCTTTCGTTCAGGTTCCTATATTCTTTTTGAATATCCAATAGTGTTTTGCCAGCCATAATTTTTACCATATTTTCAATGGTTTGGTTTAAAACCAGGCTAACCGCTTTCTGATTATTCGAATCATCTTCATTTACAGGCAACTGTTTTTTAAAACTGTTTTCCAGACACTCATACACCATATACAGAGTAATTTTATCCGGAGTTGTATTTAACCGGTAGCCCCCACCTGCACCCTTTTTTACCTCCAGCATTCCACTCTTTTTTAACGCAACCGCAATGGCTTCCAAAAACTTCATTGGAATATCGTGCCTCAAAGAAATTTGATAAATACCCATATACCTTTTAGGGCTCAACTCGGCCAAAGCCAGTAAAAACCTTAATCCATATTCCGTTTTTTTTGAAATTTTCATAAACTGTAATTTTTTGTCCCCTACTAATACATATAAACCTAAAGCCATAAACTAAAAGGCCTCACCAAGGGTAAAAAACACACCACTATCACCCCTGTTTGTCATACCATAATCAATCCTAAAACTCAACTTCTCATTTTCTAAAACCCTTATTCTTAAACCTGCACCTCCCATCACATGCATATCTTCCAACATTGAAGAGCCAAGTTTATCAAACACATTCCCAACTCCAGAAAACACCTCACAGCCCAGTCGCCACCATAAACGGGAACGAAAAGCTGCCTGCACATAAAAACTATGGTTGTCAAGATATTTATATGGATGGGAAATCCCCCTGAACAGCCTTTTCCCTCCTATTTCCGACATGCGGTAAAAGGGAACATCTCCGGCTGTTGACTTGACCACTGCCTGCATGGCTATAACCTGCTCATTTTTTCCTAAATCAACATAGGTTCTGTAATCAAATTTAAATGTAGAAAAATCATAATCGCCCAAAGCCCGGAAATAATTAAGGTAACTACTCTCAAAAAACATCCCCCGCATCGGGTAAATAACACTATTCCTATTATCATAAGTAACCGACGGCCCTACACCGGCCACCCAGGCATCACGATACCCCCTGACTGAAGGATTAAAAACCAGACCATCTATATTTTTTATATTGTATGAACTAAAGTCATAATTAACCCCAAGAAACCACTTATCCCGAACAATCTTCATGATCCGACCGGTAAACTCCAGCTTATTCTCTTCAATATCCGAAAAAACACTTTTATCAGATGAATTCCCCAACAAATAGAACTTATCCGGCATATGCTGAACCATCCATTTCGTTTTCAGATACCAGTTATTTTTTGTGTAAAATTTTGACGACAGGTAAAACTCATACATCCCCGATGTGGAAAATTCACCCGAAACCGATATATTGGAAGGCCTATAAAAGCCTTGCCCCTCCTCTTTACCACCCAGATAAAACCTCCAGGATGGCAATAGGCCAATACTGAGCCCGGTCCGGTTCTCATACCCCGCAACAGGTAAAAAAAAGAAAGTTGAATTTTCTCGCTCTATGGTAATAAGATCAATCCCCCACTCTGTAAGTGAAGTCAGGCC
The DNA here is from genome assembly GCF_026013615.1 of Plebeiibacterium marinum. Taxonomy (GTDB): domain Bacteria; phylum Bacteroidota; class Bacteroidia; order Bacteroidales; family Marinilabiliaceae; genus Saccharicrinis; species Saccharicrinis marinus_A. The sequence continues at coordinate 6,428 of NZ_JAPDPI010000064.1, read as the reverse complement.
ATTCACCAAACCAGACGAACTCCTGGGCGTACCTGTTTTGTATTTACTTCCTTCTACAACCTGCGCCGATACCCCTATCGAACCAATACACAAAAGCAACAGCAACAATATCCTGTACATATCTGAGACTTCTTTTATATTTTTGAAAGAGCCTGATTAAAGTCGTCTATTAAATCTCCAGCATCCTCAATCCCTACAGAAATCCTCAACATCGTATCCCTGATCTTCATGGATTTTTTTTCATCATCTCCAAATTCGCAATATATTGTTGACTCAGGATGTATTATCAAAGTCTTGTTGTCGTTCAAATTAGTTGCCCGGCGTACTATTTCCAAATGGTTTAAAAATTCGAAACATTTATCTTTCGTATCCAGATCTATGGTCATAACCGCCCCCGGTTTCCCTGAAAATTGTGAAGAACTTAATGTATAATATTTATTAGATGGTAATCCGGGATAATTTACCGAGCTCACCTTTGGATGGTTTTCAAAAAACTCACCCAAGGCCAAACAATTTTCAACACAGCGGTCTACCCTTAAAGCCAGTATATCCAGTCCCAAATTAAAAAAATGAGCAGCATGGGCAGTCATACAACCTCCCAAATGCCTGAATATCTCCTTTCTCACCCTGGTCAGAAAGGCATTCTTCCCAAACTTATCAGCCCAGCATGATAAGGCCGGCAGATGTCCCCAATCATATAATCCATTATCAATAATCACCCCTCCTACAGCTGCAGCACCACCAGACATGAATTTTGTAGATGACATTACCTCTACATCAACACCCAATTGCGCTGAATTGAAAACATAAGGAGGCGTAATGGTGCTGTCAGCAACTACAACAACCCCTTTTGAATGAGCCAATTTGCACAATTCACTCACATCCACAACTTCCAACTGAGGATTGGTAATGGTTTCAAAGAACAGAACACGCGTATTTGAATCCATGCGGCTCCCAACTTCATCCATATTCCCCATATCAACAAAGCGAACATCAATACCCCATGAGGGCAATGTTTCCTTAAGCAAAGCATACGAATGGCCAAACAACTGGTTTGACGCCACAATATTACCATCTTTTTCAACCAGGGCCAGCAAGGCATTGGATATGGCAGCCATGCCCGATGCCAATGCCACAACACCATGAGCACCAGTCAACCCACACAATTTTTTTTCAAAAAACTCAACGGTAGGATTAGATGTTCTGCTGTAGGCATGTGCAAAATGCTTCCCTTCAAAGGCATCACGAATCTCCTCAGCCGAACCAAACTCATAGGCAACTCCATCATATACAGGCATATGTAATGCATTATAAGCATCCTCCTTAGGAAATTCTGCATGCAAAGACTTTGTTGTGAATCCTTTTTTACTAGTCATGAAATATTTCTTTTTTTTATAATTTACAATCGCTAAAATCACCTCAACACCTCTACATCCCCGGGAGCAACAGGCTCAAACTCACCACCACTCATACTCCGGATATAATTTAGCACCGAAGCTATATCTCCATTGCTCAAATTTTTATAACTGGCCATTACCCCATTATAATCTTCACCCTCAACTTTTATCGGACCACTTAATCCATTAAGAAGCACTTTGATAAGATATCCCTTATCCCCTTTGGTTCTTTTTGTATTAACAACTGGTGGATAATATCCTGAAATCCCTTGTCCTTTGTCCTGATGACAAACTTTACAGTTCTTCTCGTACACCAGTTTACCATGCCCTAAATCTACCTCACTAATCTTAGTGGTACCTTGGGAATCATGTACGGACACCCTATTTTCAGATGAACCACTACATGAACATAACAAAACTGCAAACAAGGGCAGCAAAATACAAAATGATTTACAAAACATACATATTTATTTTTTTAAAACTTTTTATACTAAAAAACGTTATAAATTCCGAACAGTGTATATAACTATATTGTAAAACATTAACAAGCACCTTTCAAATTTGTTTATAGAAGAAATCCTTTACCATTAACAAAAGAAAAAACCTTAACTCAATAAATGTTTTATATATATTTGCGCACTCAAAATTTTTATGCAACATGACGGTTAGATTAAGATTGATATCAGGAGAAGATGATGATTTTTTTAGAGACATTGAAATCAGTAGTGAGTCTACTTTTTTAGAACTACATAACTTTATTCAACAACTTCTAAATTTCGAAGAGGGACAGATGGCATCTTTCTTTATTACCGATGCTGAGTGGCACAAAAATGAAGAGATCACATTAATGGACATGGCACTCGATGAATCGAGTGATTCAAATATTATGGCAGAAACAAAAATTGGTCAGTATATTACCGAAAACAAGCAACGCCTGATATATGTGTTTGATTTTTTTAATGAAAGGAACTTGTTTATAGAATCTTTTGACATTACGAACACAGAATGCCACAAAACCCAATGTATCAATTCAGCAGGCGAACCTCCCAGACAACTGGATTTAAACGACATCCTGGGCGAAGGCAGCCAGGAGGAAAACCTGATGTCAAATGATTATGACATAGATGAATATCTGGACCACCCGGACAGCGATTTTGATTCCGACTCAATGATATCATACACAGACGATCTGGAAGATTTGTAATCGTAAAGCGACTGTTGAACTGAATCTCATTGCAATGCAAAAACATTTAATAGTTATTGTTGGCCCAACCGGGATTGGCAAAACCAAAACTGCTATTAAGATAGCACAACACTATAACACTGAAATAATATCAGCTGATTCCAGGCAGATCTTTAAAGAACTAAAGATTGGTACTGCTGCCCCTACCCAGGAAGAACTCAATACTGTTATCCACCACAACATTGCCACACGCTCCATCACCGATTATTACAGTGCATGGGAATTTGAGAAGGATGCACTGGAAATATCGTCTAATCTATTTAAAACACACGACCAGCTCTTGCTCACTGGTGGTTCAATGATGTATATTGATGCCATTTGCAAAGGCATTGACGATATCCCTACTATTGACAAAGAACTAAGGGATGAATTACAAAACCAATATATCACACAGGGAATTGATTACTTCAGAAGGCAACTAAAACAGTTAGATCCTGAATTTTACCAACAAGTAGACCTCCAAAACCACAAAAGGGTAATTCATGCTGTTGAAATATGTCTGATGACAGGAAAACCATACAGTTCCCTTAGAACCAACACCATAAAAAAAAGGCCATTCCACATTATAAAAGCAGGCCTTGAGCTGGATAGAGCCGATGTGTACAACAGAATAAACTTGCGTGTAGATAAAATGGTACAAATGGGACTGATAGATGAAGCCCGGGAATTCTACACCCACAAAGAGTTAAACTCATTAAACACCGTAGGTTACAAAGAAATATTTGCTCATTTTGATGGTGAATACGACATAAATAAAGCCATTGAACTAATTAAAAGAAATACACGGCGGTATGCAAAGAAGCAATTAACCTGGTTTAAAAAGGATCAGGAAACTCTTTGGTTTAAGCCAGATAATATCAGTGAAATAATTTCATATATTGACAGCAAAATTATAAATTGCCCTACCTAAACATCCTTTTAAGACATTTTTTTTCACCGGGCATATTTTTTTTAACGAATCTCACGGTTTACATTTTTTTGCCCGGTGTTTTCTTTTTGTATTTTTCGAGATTACACCATTAATGCTCTAAATACTTGCTTCTATAATGGTATGAAAAGAATCCGTTGACCACATAGCCTTATCAAAAGAAGAATAAAAAGAGACCTGTGAGAAATACTTTTCCAATATTCTTTCAATCTCATACTTTAACAACGGTATTAACTGCACGCTTTGCCTACAAACTGAATTATCTGACTTTGCTATCAGATTTGTCGTAAAATCAATAGCATTATCATCCCGATAACCATATAACCTCTCAAAAATATAATGATCGCTTTCGATTGTTGGCAAGGATCCCACCCTGCTTTCCATAACTCTATCGTAATTAACAATTTGCACCAATAATTTCCCGGCATCCTTTAGCAATTGCGACGAAGACAAAACAAACTGCTCCACATCTTTTAAACTTGGCAAATGTGCCAGGGTATTTCCAAAACAGTATACTATATCAAAAGTTTTCTGCGGAAACAAACCATCCATCTTTAACAAATCACCCTGCAAAAACTTCGCATCTATAGCCTGGGGACATTTTTCAAGAGCCCTATTCACCATATCCACATCCAAATCAAAAGCTCTCACTGAAGCACTCCTCCTTCCCAAAGCAATTGCCAGACTCCCAGTACCACAACCGGCATCCAACATTTTCTTCCCTCCCAATTGTGAAAACATTTGCTCAATAAAGCAAACCTGCTGTTGGTTTAATGGAAATATTTCGTCGTAAGCACTAACTATATCGTGATAGAAAGACATATTATTATTTTTATCCATTAATTACACTTAAAACATCCGGCAAAAAGCCAGGAACTATTTCAACACTTTCTCAATTTGATACTTATTGCGCTCAGGACTATTTCTGGAAACCAACTCGGCAAGAAAACCAGCTACAAACAACTGCGTACCGATAATCATACACGCCAGGGCAATATAAAAATAAGGACTGGAGGTAAGCAATGCCTGCGGTATATCATGATACACATAATACAATTTCCTGATCCCAAGATAAACTGATGAAAAGAAACCTACCATAAACATCAAGGTACCCAATCCCCCAAAAAGATGCATCGGGCGCTTGCCGAATTTTGAGATAAAAGTAACCGATAAAAGATCAAGAAACCCTTTTAGAAACCGCTCTACCCCAAACTTAGAAACACCATATTGGCGTTCCCTATGAATTACAACCTTCTCTCCAATCTTGCCAAATCCATTTCTTTTTGCCAAAATTGGAATATAACGATGCATTTCACCATATACTTCCACACTTTTTACTACCTCTTTGCGGTATGCTTTCAAACCGCAATTAAAATCATGAAGCTTTATACCAGAAACCCACCTTGCAGTGCGGTTAAACAATTTACTCGGAATAGTTTTCCCTAGCGGGTCGTGGCGTTTCTTTTTCCATCCACTCACCAGATCATACCCTTCATCTATAATCATCCGGTACAATCCGGGAAGTTCATCAGGATTATCTTGTAAATCAGCATCCATAGTAATCACTACATCGCCTCTTGCCGCATCAAAACCACTATAAAGCGCTGCAGATTTCCCATAGTTACGCCTAAATTTTATTCCCCGCACCTCTTTATTTTCAGAAGCAAGCTCTTCAACAACTTCCCATGACGAATCATTACTACCATCATCAACAAACAACAGTTCATAGGATATTTCATTTTCTTTCAATACTTTATTCACCCAATCAAAAAGCTCTTTCAACGACTCTTCTTCGTTAAACAGGGGCACGACTATAGATAAATCCATAATATGTTAATTTACAACAATATTCAGGTTAGGCTAAAACCATAACCTAACCTGACACAATATTTTACTTTTCGCTTATATTTAGATTAAAAGGTGGGTTCCGGATCTTTCTTTACAATTGCAGCAATCACCAATGAAAACACAAAAGCCCAAAAAACAGCTCCAACAACTGTCATCACCGATACTGATGCCGGACTAAGAAAAATATTCAAAATACCTTCTGCCTGCTCCAACTGAGCCTCTGTAGTTCCCTGCTCCAAGGCTTTCTCTTGCGAAATAGCAACTAATTTTTCATGAACGGAAGGATCTATTATGGTATATAAAACATAAGAAAAAACACCATATATCACACCTCCCACAAGACCTATTAGAGTAGACAAACCCAGTCCCTGACCATATTTCAAAAAACCACTGTTTATTTTTTCTTTATAATGTTTTAAACCCAAAACCAGTATGGCAATTAATATTGCATACCAAACCAATCCCACTACCACATTACCCATTAAACCACCATAATTTACAATAAGCAAGTTAAGGACTGAAGCCAAACCAAGATACAAGCCATAAGTTAATACTGTAGATGATTTAGGCGCTGATAAGTGTTCCATAATTTTATTTTTAACGTTAGTATTTGAATACATTCAAAGATAATGTTTAAACACAAATAATTGTAAAATTTCCGAACTACTTATCAAAAGAATTAAAGAGTCAATAAAAAAAGCCACCAGAACTAAATCCGATGGCTTTTATTTGAGCGGGAGACGGGATTCAAACCCGCGACCCTTAGCTTGGAAGGCTAATGCTCTATCAGCTGAGCTACTCCCGCTTATTATTATTTTAAGAGCCAATAGAGGGACTCGAACCCACGACCTGCTGATTACAAATCAGCTGCTCTAGCCAGCTGAGCTACATTGGCAATACTATTGTTAAAACCAGTCGTTTCTGGTTTTGTGGGGAGAGCAGGATTCGAACCTACGAAGACGAAAGTCAGCGGAGTTACAGTCCGCCCCAGTTGGCCACTTTGGTATCTCCC
>NZ_JAPDPI010000063.1 GCF_026013615.1 Plebeiibacterium marinum | reverse complement strand
ATGGCAAGGCATGAAGTTGAGTTTTGTGAAATAAAAAAAGCCTCGCAAAAATTTGCAAGGCTTTGTGGGCGATGAGGGAGTCGAACCCCCGACCCCTTGGGTGTAAACCAAGTGCTCTGAACCAACTGAGCTAATCGCCCTTTTATTTTCCTTTTTTTTAAGTTGAACCCCAACCCTCCCGTGATAAATCAACGGGATGCTCTGAACCAACTGAGCTAATCGCCCGAATAAATCGGAATGATTTGCTTTTTTTATTGAGTGGGCGATGAGGGAGTCGAACCCCCGACCCCTTGGGTGTAAACCAAGTGCTCTGAACCAACTGAGCTAATCGCCCCAATAACTCTTTTGAAAACCAATCATTAACCTTTGTTAGTGTTGCTCCTGTTTTCAAAAGCGATGCAAATATAGAGGTCTTTTTTATATTTGCAAAATATTTTTTCACTTTTATATTGCATCAGCAACAACAAAAGTGCTTCCTCCAATGAATATCAAATCGTTAGGAGTGGAAAATTTTTTTGCATTTTTTATGGCCTCACTAATGGATGGATAGCATTTGCCATGTAAATTGTAATTTTTTGCTTCTTTTTGTAATGTTTCTGCTTCAAGTCCCCGGGGAATATTTGGCCTGACAAAATAATAAGTGGCATCAGTAGGGAGTAATTGTAACACCGAACTGATGTCCTTGTCGTTTACCATACCCCAGATCATGTGGAGTTTTTTATAGGCTGTATTTTTTATTTGTTCCACTAAGTATTTTATCCCGTCAACATTGTGTCCGGTGTCACAAATAACAGCAGGATTGTGATCTAATATCTGCCATCTGCCCAGCAGTCCTGTTCTGCCAACCACATCGTGCAATCCCTGGAAAATGATTTCTTCGGTTATCTGATACCCCAATTGTTGTAGTACGTCAATAGTGGCCAGTACTGTTTTGATGTTCTTTTTTTGATAAAAACCCAACAAATCCAGTTTCAAATCCTCAATAATCAGTTTGTCGTTTTTGTATATCTGAAAAATCTGGCGTGCATCAACCCCTCTCATTGCCAGTGGGATATTGTATATATCCTGGGCAAATGAAATAGGGGCATTATTGTTTTGGGCGATAGATGTAAATATTGGTTTTGTAATATTGGTATACTCCCCAATAACAACAGGGGTATTGGGTTTTATGATTCCTCCTTTTTCTTTCGCAATTAAATCGATACTGTTACCCAGGAGTGCTGTGTGATCAAACCCAATGTTGGTGATAACAGAGCAAATAGGAGAAATGATATTTGTAGAGTCGAGCCTGCCGCCCAAACCAACTTCAATTACAGCAATGTCAACCTGGGCTTTGGCAAAATAATCAAAGGCCATGGCAACCGTCATCTCAAAAAATGAGGGTTTTGTTTCTTCAATAAGGTTTTTGTTGTCAGCAATAAAATCAATAACCTCCTTTTCGGGAATACATGCTCCATTCACCTTAATTCTTTCCCTGAAATCTTTTAAATGTGGAGAAGTGTATAATCCTACTTTTAGTCCTGCCGTTTGCAAAACAGAAGCCAGACAGTGAGAAACCGATCCTTTTCCGTTGGTTCCGGCAACATGGATGGTCTTATATTTTTGGTGGGGATGATTAAAATGGGCATCCAGTTTTAAAGTGTTATCGAGGTTAGCTTTATAGGCAGCTTTGCCTGTGCGTTGATACATTGGGAGTTGGGAAAACATAAAATCTAGTACCTCTTGATATTCCATATTGCGCGAGCTTTAAATTTTCGAATTAAATAGTAAACACTGAATTTTTCATCTAAAAATAAATATCTTTAAGAATGTTGAACTAAAAACCTCTGAGTTATGCCTAAAAAAAGTAAGATTTTTATTTTAGATACAAACGTGATTTTACACGATCACAAATGTATATACAACTTTGAAAATAACGATGTGATTTTACCGATTGTTGTTCTTGAAGAGTTAGACAAATTTAAAAAAGGTAATGACCAAATTAATTACCAGGCCAGAGAGTTTGTAAGAGACTTGAATAAAATTTCAGGTGAAAAACTATTTAAAGAAGGTGTTCCTCTTGGCCCTAAGCAAGGAAAGCTATTTGTAGCAACAGGAAAGCCTTTTACGCAAACCATGCAGGATTCATTCTTTGAGAAATCTCCGGATCATAGAATTCTGGCTATTGCTCTTTTTATAAAGGAGGAGTTTAAGACCCGGATCGTGACCTTGGTTTCTAAGGATATTAACCTGAGAATGAAGGCTAAATCATTGGGTTTAAATAGTGAGGATTATGAAACCGATAAGGTTAAGAATATTGAAGTGTTGGAAAAAGGGGTGAGGATTTACGATGAGTTTGATGCAAAAACCATTGATGATTTGTATAATTCGGAAGGCGTGGCTAAAGAAGATTTTCCGATAAAGGATATGCCGGCAAATCAATATTTTGTTTTAAGAAATGCCAATAAAAGTGTTTTGGCCCATTATGATCCATTCAGGAGCTTGATTGTCAGGGTGGAAAAACATAGTTCCTTTGGTATAGAGCCCCGAAATGCTGAGCAGACATTTTCATTGGATGCCTTAACAAATCAGGATATAAAACTGGTGTCGTTGACAGGAAAGGCTGGTACAGGTAAAACCTTGTTGGCTTTGGCCGCTGCTTTGCAGCAAAACAAAAGTTTTAAGCAAATTTTACTGGCTCGTCCTATTGTGCCGTTGGCAAACCGTGATTTAGGCTTTTTACCGGGTGATGTAAACGACAAGATAGGCCCTTATATGCAGCCTTTATTTGATAACCTGAGTGTGATCAAAGGAAGCCACGGACAAAAGAGCCGTGAAAATATTTTGATTGAAGAAATGCAGCGGGACGGGCATTTGATAATCACACCATTGGCCTATATCCGTGGACGTAGCTTATCGGATGTATATTTTATTGTTGACGAAGCGCAAAATTTAACTCCCCACGAAGTAAAAACGATTATTACGAGGGCCGGAGAAGGAACCAAAATTATTTTTACCGGGGATATAGAGCAAATTGATTCACCTTATCTTGATAAAACATCTAATGGACTGGCTTATTTAACTGAGAAAATGAAGGGACAGGATATTTTTGCCCATGTAAATCTGGTTAAGGGAGAGCGTAGTTATCTGGCTGAGCTGGCAAGTGATTTGTTATAAATGAAAAATCAGCACTTTGTTAGTTTTATATGGTACAAATAGTTTAATATTAAAAACACAAAGTAGCAGAGGACACAAAACAATAGATCGTTAGATTTTAGATAAAAGAAACACAAAGAAAATTAAATCTTTGTGTTTCTGTGTTTATAGGGAGCCTTGTGGTTGGATATTGTTTGAAAACTTTTGAGACAGTTCCCTTCGCCTCTCTGCTCCCCTGAGTATAGATTGAAGTATTATGGAGTAATGAGAATTTTTTTCAACACAATTTTTTTGTCGATAAAAACTGCTACATAGTATATTCCATAATCCAAATCCAGTAATTCAAGTTGGTAGATCTCTGCTTCATCAGGATAATCTAAATACACAGATTGTCCTTTGGTATTAAAGACCTGAATCCGTTTTATTTTTTGTAAGCAAGAGATGTAAACCCATCCATCCGATGGGACAGGGAATATCTTTATTTCCTGATTTTCATTGTCAGCATCTACATCAGTTGCCAATAAAACAATAACATCCACTTTATCTGTTTGTACCGAATATCCATCATCAACAGCTAATATAAAAGTATAGGTTTTGTCAATGTGACCTTCGGTAATAGTGAATTGAGGCGTGGCAGAGTTTACGTTATCAAGGGTAATTCCTTCAGGAGTATACCATAAATACGTAAGATCATCACCGTCCGGGTCGCTGGATCCGGTTGCATCTAATTGATAAGTTCCTGTTTCAGTAACCATCAAATCGGCTCCTGCATCTGCAACAGGCATGTTGTTGGTGCTTTTGAGTGTCCATGTAACCGAAATCCAGTTGGCACCTGCTATTCCGCTACTTTTTTTGTGAAGAGCAGTAGTGTTTAGCCTTAGCTTATATTCTCCTTTTAAATGAGGCAGGTTATTCCAGCCTTCAACAGAGAATATTGAATCGGAAACCGCAGTTACCGTAAGAGCAGGCAATGTTATGGCTACATTATTGTGCAGTACCTCAAACAAACTGTTATCGAGTGTGTTCTCAAGTATATCCCGCGAAAAGATGATATTTACTGATGCAGGATGCATGTCTGCTTCGCCTGAAGGAGCACCGTTTATTGTAGCCGCTAAAGGAGCCTCGTCAATATAAATTGGGATGGATGCAATGGATGCATTATCCAGGCTGTTAATGGCATGGGCTTCGAGGATCATATTGCCACCGGAAGGCAAAGTGAATGGCATGGTAAGCGTTCCTACTGCAGCATTTTCTTTTTGAGCCAATAATATCAAGGTTCCGTTGTCATTTCTGTATAATTCAATAGTATTGCCAGACTCTATCACGGTCATTACGGCGTTAAGTTCCCTTCCTGAGCTTATACCATCAGTATTGGATATTCCCAGGTCTGGTGTTATGTGAAGGTTTTCAACTTCTGCAGGCACATCCCTGTTGACAGTCCAGTTGTATTCGTAGACCGAACTACCGGATAGACTGGCGCTATCAGTGATTTCTTCCATATGGATTTGCAGGGTATAGTCGCCTTCGTAATAGGTGAGTAACCTGAATTGAGACAGTAACCAGGTGCTTGAATTGATTTTATCTACATGTACCTGGGAAAGTGGGAGTTCTTGTCCGTTTTTCCACAGGTCAATCATATCCCAGCCAAAGTTTGTTACCGGTTCTGAAAATTCAACTTCAAATGAAGCATAATGCTGCCTGTCGTAACCGGATGTTGATATTGGCCTTACTTCAAATATATCCGGTGGGGTGGTGTCAATCCGCCAGTTTGTGTTTTGGTGAATTAATCCAAATACTCCGGTGGAGCTTTCTATGGCGGTCAAGTCCACACTAAGCTCAAAATATCCGTCAATAGTCATGAAATCGGCCAATCCGGAAAGCCTGAATAAGGTATCTCCGCTTAGATGTGTTACCTCAATGATGTCATCAATAGTTACGCCATCTCTGGATATACTAAACCTGTCCGGTGTAACAGTGGCAATGTTTACCGGTAAATTAAACTCTATTTCAATCTCGTTGAAAGGAGGCCCGGCAAAAGCATCCGGTAAGCCAATAAACCGGACAATAGCAGGGGCTCCGAGGAACTGGGTCCATGAAGCCTGTTTGCCATCTTCCCCTTTGATGCCCATTTGGTCTTTCACTTCTGCCGCTTGTATGTTCAAAACATAGTACCCATCACCTGTGGTAACAGGAGTAAGGTCTATCTCAAATGAGTAGGCATCAATAGGTGTTATGCTTACAGAAGAATTCATAATATCAGCACCACCTTGTAGCCTGAGCGTCATGTCTTCATACGTAAAAGTTGATGCATCTATTGGTTTGCTGAACGTTACAGTGGCAGAGGTAACTTGTTCAGTAACTAATTGTTCAGGGATATTGTCAATGGATACAATTTTTGGCGGAACACCGGAATTGACTTTCCAGGTTACAATGTATTCCTGCATGTTCATTGATGGGAAATCATCAATAAAATGGAGCTTGTTTTCGTATACAGGCTCTTTGCCATCAGGTAAGGTGACATGGGTAAGCCATACATTTTTTAAAGGTAGTATTTGATCGTCGCTTACACGAACCACACTTTTAATTGAAAACAGGCCATGTCCGGGGTCATTTATTTTGATGTAGTTCCAGCCAATGTGTTCGGGGGTAACAAATAAGGTTGTTGTTCCTCCGGTTACATTTCCTGTCATGATAGCATCCTGACCTTGTTCTACATCTAATACTACCTGACCTTGAGATAGGTATATTGCATCGGGAACTTCATAAGCGTCCTGTATTTCATTTATTAAGAAATCATTGATGCCATCATCTAAGGCTCCGTAAACACTGATGCTTTTTATCAATTCATGCAATTCGGCACCACTGACCAGACTTAAGTCCGGATTTCCTCTGCTGTCCAGATGGGTAAGCTTGGTTTCGTAATTGATAAAGTGTCCCAGTAAATCGCTGGTAAACCACCATTGGCCAATTTTTGCAGACATAGGATTAATATTTCCAAAATCGATATTTGTTAATCCCAACTGGGTTGGTTGGCCTTGCAGGTTCGAACCAATTAATTCAAAGTGAATTGCCAGCCCTTTTTCATTTTCAATAATTTCAGGTTGAGCTGATTCAATCTTCACGTTTTTAGCGGTGCCATAGCCATTGTTTTCAATCATTACAGCTAATTCTGCAGGAACAATTGGTTCAACTACATCTTGAGTTAAAGCGTCATCGCCTAAAATATCTCGTTGCATAAAGTAATGCAAGGTTAAGTCAGGAGACGGATGCACGTCTAAAGTAACCGGGAACAATGGTTTGGTAACAGTAGTTCCGGTAAAAGGATCGAGATATGACAGAGTACCTCCAAAAGAATAACTTTTGGGGACGGTAGGAGCTGCTCCCTTTTCTGGTATAAAGAGGATAGTAGCACTACCTGTCTGGTCAGCACCCAGGCTTCCTGTACCATCAATTCCGGTTAAAATATCAAGGGCTTTTGTTTCAATTTCAAACAGGTCGTTGCTAACCTGGCCATATTCATCCCATATCATTAAATCCAGGTTTACCTCTTCAATTGCGATTTCTTTATTTCCATTATAGATGGTTAAAGTACCTTCAAAAGCTTCCCGGGTCATGGTGAGTTTTTGGGATATTTTGATGGTTACAGAGGCACAAACACTTTTTCGGCCTTCATCAACCTGTTCATTCAGGGCAATAAGGGACTGGTCGTACATATCACCAACATCATTAAAGCCGCGGTCGGAGGCATAGGTATGTGCCACTTCTGCATCATCAAAACAGCCGTTTATTACCGTTTTGTCAATAATGTCAGGGTATTCTTCAGATGGAGAATAGATGCCCAGATTCCATGCGGAAACTGTTTGGTTCCATCGTGTTACAAAGGCGTCAATTTCATCCGGTAAAATGTCGGTGTCTGCCATACCGGTTTTAATAACAGCAACATCATTTGGGGTTATGGGCAGGTTGTTGTCAATAAAATGATAAATAAGTTCAGTGAAATCCAGGATACTTTCCTTGTTCCTCCAATCCAGAGCGCCAAAGTATTCATCCATATATCTTGTAATGGCATCTACTTCGTGCTGAACGTATAACAAGTCGGTTGCGGCTTGCTCAATTATAGGAGGCATATCCCCGGCTGCTTCAAGGCCACCTTTAAGATTATGCAGCTCAATTGCCAAGCCTCCTACAGCACCGCCCGGGCCATTTAAAATGGAGTTGAAACAGGTAATCAAGGCATCAGTTATTCCAATGGCACAATTGCCCGGAGCGTTAAGCACCCCAAGAGCACAGATAACCGCTTCTTTTACAGTTATTCCATCTCTGAAGGAACCCAGGCAGGAAGGAACGGATCCGCCAGGGACACATCCAACTAAAGCCCAGAATAATCCTTCGATACATTCCTGACAGCTTGCAGTTGTTGGCTCAATAACAGGGACCGGACCTGTATAGGGGCCGGAGCCACCATCTGGGCCAGTGCCCCGTACAGGACCAAGGACTAACGAACCACCACCATCCAAAGGATCTGTATCTACACCTGTACCATCGCAAACCCTGCCTACATATACAAAGCCGGTTCTTGTTTTTTGCCACCTGCCATCTTCACCGCATTCCCATTCGTAAGTGGCCACAAAAACATCTCTACAGTTAGTTACTCCCTGTGTTGCACTCGATGCTTTTAATTGTGCTGATGGGGATGAATAGGCATCTTTTCTTCTCATAATAACAGGAACCTGGATGGCCTGTTGTGCCAAAAGATCCATAGTGGAATAGTTGGTAATAAACTCATATTCCGGATCTGTAGGAAATGTTAGTTCTACATTTTGGGCTGTTATAAGGCCTTTGTTGGTAAGGGTAGCCATAAAGGTATAGGTTTCATCACCAATTAGGGCAGGCATTTCTTTAGGAGTTTCCATTATTACAACAGGAACAGGAACGTTAGTTTCAAATTCCATAATAAGTTCAACCTCATATTCATCTTCAATTTCGGTTTGGATCACTTCCCAGGTGTAGGTAATGGCCTGGAAGCTTAAATATACTTTTTGCTCTTTGGTGCGGCCAGGGTCAATAGTGATAACATTTTGGTAGTTTTCATGTTTATCGGCCTGGACGTAGAGTTTGTATGAGCCTTCAGGAATATTGTCTACCGCAAATGTTCCGTCTGCAGCAGTAAAGCCATCTGCAATTACTGCTCCGCTAAAAGGATGTCGTAATACAACATGTGCATTCTCTACATGAGGTGCTTCTTCTGTGTAGTAAGTATATTCATCAACCACATCAACCAAAAGGTTTCCTGTTTCTTCAGAAACGGTTTCAATACGATATGGTATGGTAACTCCCTGTCCGTTTTCAATATTGATTGCTATTGAACCCGACAGAGGTGTGTTTAATGGGATGCTTTCATCGGGTAACAGCTGTAATGTAACGGTTGCCGTATCCCCGGGATTTATGGTTTCAATGGTATCCTGACTGACTAACGACATCCATTCCAGATCCGGTATGGAAATTACTGTTTCGCCTGTTTCTCCTGCACCATCGTTAAATATTTCGATTTCATATAGCCGGGATTTGTTTTTAGTCATTGTGGTGTTTATGCTCGAAGGGGATGCTTTTAGATGTCCTTTTTGCGACTGACAATAATAATATAATACAAAATTATGGGAGGCGCCTTCGTTGCTGGATATATTTACAGGGATTTCAATATAATCATTGCCTTCGGTAAGTATACTGCCAACAATGTTGTAACTGAAAGCTGCTTCCCCGTTTCCGGGAAGTATATCAATAGTATCTATGGTTAGTTCAAAACCATCAGGGGGAGAGGTGGGTTTAAAAATTACATTTGTTAAATCAACACTGCTCCTGTTTTGCATTGTGATTGTTCCAGGATTGTCTACATTAAAGAGGATGTCCCAGATCAGATACCTGTCTCCAATGCGTTTCATGCCCAGTATGTCGAATTCATCCTGTACCAGATCGGTATCTTCATCAGGGAAACAGGCTCCTATGCTATAATGACCAGCCACAGAGGCTAATGGTTCAAATATTGTGGTGTAGTCGCCTGCTTCGTTGGTTGTAACTTCAATAACCTCCCTGATGCCGTTTGAAATAAGATAAACATCAATATCGGTATTGGGCATAGGATCTCCCTGGTATGAAGTTGCGGCTCCATAGATGGTTATGGGTTCTGCGCTTAAAAATTGAGTTTCGTCAACAATGGCAGTGGCGCTATAACTGGGCAGGATGGTTAATTCAGCTGCATTGCTCTGGTTGTTGATATACACAAGCTCTGTGTTTTTTGAATCGGGATTTACCTTTAACAGAATGTAGTAATCACCGGTTTGGTCAGGAATGGTGATCAGTTCCCAGAATTCAAAAAATTCAGAAGCAGCAATAGGGGCTGCCAATTGGTATTTTCCTATAACTTCATCGTTGCTGTCAATCTGATTGTTTTCTGATAGATAAACTTCGATGGCAACGCCGGATGGAGCGGGAGCAAATCCGTTGTTCAATATATTGCATCGGACTTCTATTTGTTCGCCGGTGTATGTGGTAGTACTGCTTAAAGTAAGATCGGTGGGCTCCAGGTCTGGTTTGTTTTGGTCGGTTACATATACCCATCCAATGCCGGGTGAGAACCCCGCTGCTTCGGCTTTTATATTCACCATCTGATTCCCGTCTTCCACATCGTCATTTAACGTTGAAATGGTTGCCTGGGCAGTTGACTGACCTTGTTCAATAACAATTGAAGGAGGCAAGCTTAGCTCTGATGCATCGTTGTGAAATAAGTATACCGTAAGAGGTTCATCTGTGGGGGTGTTTCTGTAGATATTCATTTGTCCGGCATCTGCTTTGCCTTCGGGTAGTGAAATGGGGTTGAATGTAACGGATAATGAAGGGCCGTCGTTATCCAGTATAGTGATCCCGTCAGAGAAAATTCCCCCGTTTGTTTCGGTAGTTGTACAGTTGCATGAGGATAAATATACGGCACAGGTTAAATCTATTACCCTGTTGCCGTCCACTAAGGCATTGTCAATGGCTCCAATGTTAAACTGGGTTTCGGAAGTTCCAATCGGTATGTTGATATCTGCAGGGTAATATATTTGGTTGCCAGAGCTCGCAGTAAGCCTGACCCTGACATTTTTATCCTCAGGATCGGTTTTCCGCACAACGCCCATAGTGGCATATGGCCCTCCGGACTCAGAAATGGTATCGGTAAAAATCTCGAATTCAATTCCGGGAATATCATCGTCATTAATCAATAGAGATGCCTGTCCCTGGTTCATCCCTGGAGAGGATGCTATAATGGAGACCTCCTGATTGAGCTCAGGAATGTCATCATCGGTTATTGTAACTATTGTTTCTACTGATACCTCATTGGCTGGTATGGTAACACTTTTTTCAAATGACCACTGATTTGGTTTTTGAGTAGAAAGGGTGATGATAACATCATCGTTGGTTATAAGGTTGCGGGATACAGTAAGGGGTAGTTCATCGCCTTCAAAAGCGGATTGTGAATCGAAAGATGCTGATATGGTAGCAATTTCATTGTCGTGGACCGTAAATGCTACCGTAGTGTCTCCATGCGCTGCTGCGTTGGCTGTTATTTGAACAATCCTGGATCCATCTAAGATGGCATTATCAACCATCGACAGATAGAATATGGCATTATAACTGCTTGCCGGGATAGTGACATTGGAAGGGATGGTTATTTGTCCCGGAACATCAACGGATAAGCTGACGTCAAGAGGGGTGGCGCTGTTGCTGCTCCTTGAAACCTGACATCTGAGTTGTGTCCCTGAATTTTCGGCTTGCTCGTAAGTTGGCATTGAAATATATAACTGACTTCCAATGTTAACTGTGGATAGGGAAGTGAGGGTGTTGTTACTTGCACCTCCGGGTTCTTCTATTAACTGAGCATTGGGGAATAGTTCTACATCAAAATGGGTATTACCACTAAATGGCAAGGTTTTAGGTATTTTAAACTTCATTGAGCGTAAAACGGAAGCGCTGCCATCCAGCACATTCTGATATGAAGGAGACCCAGTGAGCTGGATTTTTATTCCGGAAAGCGTGTTTAATGAGACTTTCTCAGTCCATCCTCCTTCGGCAGGAATGGCAGTGCTGTTTTCTACAGTCCACGAAACAGTAATGCTGTCGCCGGGCTGCACCTCTGTTTTGTCAAAAGTTATTTCAGTAAGGCCAATGTTGGGCAGAGGCTTTAGTTCAACGACGATGGGTTGTGCATCGGAAGTATTATTGGTGTTGTTGGTTTCCTTTATGTTGTTGTAAATATCTGTCAATACAAAAATATGATAGGTGCCTTCAGATTCGGCAGGTAAAATCACGTCAAGGTTGTTGTTGTAACTTGAATTGGCAGCAACAGGGGTTTCATTTACTACCCTGCCGAGGTATAAGTCAGATCCATCATAAATATCATCTTCTGAAATATAGATGCCATCATACCAACGGCTCTCGGTAGTAGGTCCGTCGCTTGTGTTTTGAACGGAGTATTGAATATTAAAAGTAGTTGCAGATTGAACAGGTGAAGGTGTTGTAGTTCCAATAACATGTAGATCCGGAATAATCCGGGTACTAAAGGAGTATGTTTCGCTGGTGTCGCTGTTGCATCCATTGTACGAAATAATACGCCAGTTGTACGCTTGTGCATTATTTAAATTGTATACTGTTGTATAGGCAGTATATATGTTAGAGTAATAGGTGGTTGTGGGTTGTGGATCGCCGTTCTTCCATAATAACAGGCCATAATGGGTGTTTTCGGAAGATGTTGTCCATGAGAGGTTGACCCTGTTGTCCAGTCCTGTGGTATTGTTTCCGGGCGAAACTAAAGTGGCAACCACCGGAGTGGGACAGAAGGCATGGAGTATGGTAGGGTTTTCGAAATCAGGTACTTCATTTGAAGTAAATGTTATGGTTTCGGTGATATCATATATTTTATCATTAAAAATGTCGTAATATTTTAAAGTCATCACCTCTCCGGAGGCACTATTGCTATATAGGCGTAGTTTGTATACTTTATCTCCGGATAAAGGAAAAACTTTTGATTCTGTTTGGGCGCCCCGGATTTGGTTGCCAATGTAAGCAATTATAGCTCCGGATTCCAGATAAGCGTCATCCAGGTTAACCCTGACGGCCAGCTCTGTATTAAACTCGTAGAGCCGGTCGAAATCTGCTGCCGATGGTATGTTGGGCAGATTGATTGTTGCCAGGGAATGAATACTTATAAAAATGGATATGAGTAAAAAGACACATCTGGTCAAATGAATAGGCTTTTTCCCAACCAAGCTTTTGGTTGGTGTTTTGCCTGCGGTGTATATATTGTTGCCGTTTTCCATAATACAAACTTTTAAAGTGGTCGTTAGTTATAGGTAGTTACTTTACTTTTTTAATGAACTTACGGAGGATTTTTTCGTTATCCAGTTTCAGCTCAATAAAGTATAAACCATCAGCTAAAGACTCTATGTTGATATGACAGGATTCAGAATTAATTTTCTGTTGGAAGACTGCAGAGCCTGCAGTGTTATAAATTGTGATGCTGTTAATTAAGACGCGATATTTAACATCGAGGTGCCTGCTGGCAGGATTAGGCGATATATTTAGAGCCTGTGCGCTATCCTCCGGATTGTCACCTGTTGAGATAGGTAAAACAAACTCAATGGGTTTGTAAGCTTCACCAACAACATCATCAGCTTTAAATGCAACAGAATAGTCAATACGGTAGCTGTTGTTGTTTTGTATGGCTTCAAACTCAATATCTGCATTGGTTTTATTGCAGTAATAGGTAAGGATAAAAATATACCTGTTTAAAGCTTTTATATACAAAGCATTTGCCTGGCCACATAATTCACCATCGCAATAGGCCTTTATGCAGTCGCCATTCCGGGTGATTGATGTTCCTGTGTTATTTGTGAGTTCTGCTATTATGGTGGAAGAAAACTCAAATTTATTGCTGAATGAATAATCGGAAATTGAAGACTTGAGTACTTCAATATTTATTGGAGGAGAAGAAATTGCCTGAGGATCATACTTCAAGCTTCCAAAATATGGTGATTTGAATTTGTATCCATGTAGCACCTTAAGCGTTTGTATGTCTCCTTCCCATCCTGATTCAGGGTAATATACCGAGGATCCTTCTTCGCCTTTGATTAAAGGATTGCCGGCAGGTATGCCGGATGTGATAATGGCACTGTTAATATCTGCGTCATCTTTTAACAGGTATGGCAGACTATTCCATCCTGAAACAAGGTAAATTGATTCGAGGGTTGGATTTATTTCTTTTCCTGTTATTTGCCAGGTTCCTGATGTGGCTTTTTTATGCTGTGCGGTAAGGTAGTATGGAAATTCGGTTAAATCACCGTACCAGCCAACGCCGTTATACCAGGTAGCTGATTTATAAGGGGATTTGATGTAATCCCTGTCTGTGAATGACAGACTTGACATGATAGCACTTATGCCTGAGTTCTCGGGCCTTGCTGATAGGGATAGCCAATTCCATCCTGCATTAATGCTCCTGGAAAGTGTTATCTCAGGTATGTTAACGCTTACAGTCCAATCCCGTTTACTTGTGCCATTTTCTGCTGTTACGGTATAAGTCTGTGGTATTGTGAAGTCGAGCATGCTTCCACCCGGTGGATTAATGGTTGCCCAGGGCGATAGCTCAAAATCAGGATTTAATCCCCTGATGTCATATCCGTATGGCATTAACAAGGTAACGGTTGAATTAATATCATTAATTGAAAACGATTCCATATTTGCAAGACTTACGTTTTCAATGAAAGCATCACTGCTTAATTCATCGGTGTTGGTGATGTAAATGATAACTTCATCCGGAGATGAATCGGTGTGGCCATCGTTGACTATCAAAGTAAACTTTAATAAAGAATCTAAACGGACATCAGGTGCCGTAAAGGTTGGATTTGCCACCGTTGTTGATGAAAGGCTAACCTCAGGGGGGGCTGTCCATAAATAAGTTATGCTTTCTCCATCCGGGTCGGATGATAAGGATCCATCCAGTTGGACAACTGTTTCTTCATCAACAATTAAATCAACCCCGGCAAAAGCTAAAGGAGGTTGGTTTACTTGCAGGATAGTGACATGTATTGTGTCGGCTTCAGAAGTAACAAGCCCATCGCTTACCGTTAGCCTGAACCGGTACTCAGTATCCGTTAAAACCTGTGGTGCAATAAATGAAGGCGTGCTGCTGCTGGTATTGAACAGTGTCACTCCGTCAAGGGATTCCCATGTGTATGATATGGGCTGAAGATCCGGGTCGTAAGAGGCTGAGCCGTTTAATTCAACTGATGCTCCTTCTGGATATGAGGCATCAGTGCCTGCATTTGCTATAGGGGCTTTGTTTATTTGTACCACAGTTACAGTAACTCTTGAATAGTCAGAATCGGAGGTGCCATCCTTTACAACTAAGGTGAATTCGAGTGGGGTGTTAACGTGTACTTCGGGAGCGGTAAACGCCGGGTTTGCCAAAGTAGCATCGTTAAGCACTATTCCGGCCGGGGCAGTCCATAGGTAGGTTATGGGGTCATCATCGTTGTCGTAAGAGCCTGAACCGTTTAAAATGGCAACCGAGTTTTCGTCTACTGAAAAATCTGACCCTGCATCAGCTACGGGCCTGTAGCTGGTTTGGTCAACTCTGGTAATGGCCCCGTTTTGTAATGTGGTATATAATGTTGCTTCGTTGGCTTTAAACCAGTTGAAATTGATATTGGTACTGCCGTAAAGGTTAAGGGTGTTTTTAATTCTGAACAGGAGGTTGCATACATTCCCTGAAGAAATGGCTGCAGATGTTGCTCCTGCCAAAAGGATGGTATTTCCTTCAACCTGGGCTTCAATGCCCATTTGAGGATTTCCTCCTTCAACTCCAATAAATTCCAGGTAATTGCTTTGGAATGAAACGGAGGCTTCAAAGCTGAATAAATCCCTGTTGACCGGCAATTGGGATGTAGTTATGGGTACAACTGTATTAAAGTCTAAAGTACCATCTGCATTATTTATGGATACATTATGGTCGTATATGGTAAATGTCTGACTGGTTACGGTGGCACCCAAATTATCTTCAACGGTAACCTGTGTTGTTCCACCGGAAAGACCGTTTAATAAACCTGTATTGTCAATTGATGCTACCTGATCATTGGAAACAGAATAAGAAAAAGGAGGAGTTCCGTTGTTAACATTTATATTAATTGATTCTCCCCAGTGCAAAGAGCCTGATGAGGGAGTAAGGCTCAGTACCGGTAAGGTATTGACCCGGATATAATCGTTGGTGTTAAAGGATAACAGTGTTTCGTTAAAAATGGTGCTTTGGTACTGGATGTAATGGTTGCCGCTGGTATTGGCAATAAATGGGATGTAAACCAGTGTGCCACTTCCTGTAATCCCATTGGCTGAAGCAAAGGAAATCCGGACTTTGTTGCTCAGGTTTCGCCGTTCAAACGACAGTGGAAAAACACCTTGTTGCAAAGCGTCTTCAGTTGCTGTAACCCCGGAAGGATAGGTGATATCTATACTGCCTGAATAGATGGTAGTTCCTGGTGCAATTTCAATATTAAGGGGAAAGTTTACAGTCTCTGATGGCCAGGCTGTAATATTATCAGGCATAGTCATCCTGATTGCCCTGATGTCAAATAGGCCTGTTGAATAATTGACCTCACCGTTGTTGTCTGTAACAAACGCTTTTATTTTACCCGGAGCTGTAGCCTGAAGGGTATTGTCATTTATGATTTGTGCAATGCCTGCATCGGTGGTTGCAAAGGTATATGGGGGTAATCCGCCTGATACAGAAAGCGTAACTTCATCCCCTACAAACATATTCTGGTTGTCGGGATAAATATTTGGTAGCGACCTTGCTGAGGCATATACGTATCCGTTCTCGAAACTGATCAATGGATCACCTTCATTCCAGTAGCTTTGGCTGGTGTTAAAACTGACATAGGTTCCTCCTGACCTCAAGGAGTGGAACTCAAGATTAAACATGTTTCCGTTGCCCAGGAGTGGAGTAGCACCCGCGCCGGCAACAATAATAGTTCCGGGACTGGAAGCATTAATTGTTGGCATCCCCCAATCGCTTAATACAATGCCCGGACCAGTAATCTGGCTAAACTCAAGATATGAAGTGTTGTAGGTTATGTAAAACCGGTAAGAGTATATCTCTTCATCAGTAAGCAAGGTATCAGCAAGAACAGCAATGCTAAATGTTTCTTTTTCTTCAATATTGATGTCTTCTATTTGTACACCAACAGAAATTGCCTGTCCCTGAATATTGGTGCATATGGAAAAAATAACCGCCCCAAGCACCAGCTTTATATATCGTAAATATGTATCCATAGCTTTATAATTTATGAGAAGAAGTGCCCCAAATGGCACTTCTTCCCTGGGAATGATTACTTAATCATTAACTTTTTGGTAATAGAGAATTTGGCATTGCTTATGGTAATCAAGTAAATTCCCGATGAACCAAGTGTTTCGTTAACTGGTAAATTAAAGCTATGAAGCCCGTTGGCAAAGTTTTCAATTTTAAACAGATGAACTACTTTTCCGGAGGTGTTGACTACGGAAATAGTAGATGGAGGAATATCTGCAGTACTCTCTATATCCAGGTGCAATTTCTTATTGTGATAGAACACATTAAGTTTGTTAATGCCTTCTGGTAAACCCAAAATGTTGGCAATAGGAGTAACCACGTTGATAGATAGTTCTTCGGGGCATTGGTTTTCGTTGCTCAAAGCCGACGTTAATTCAATTAATGAGCTTTCAATGCTGGTGCTAACACATTCAAACACGAGTTTGATTTGAGTCTGAAATAGATTAAGGTTCTCAGATGAGGCCATGGATATGGCAATATCTCCACTTGTATCATTGTAACCCTGGGCCAGCATAATAGTTGCTGGTATTTGGCTCATGTCGCATGATTTTAGCCTGATATGGGATGGATCGGAAGAGAATTTTAAGTCAAGCGCCTTGGTATGTGTAGCAGTTGTTATGTCCATACATACATCAAAAATGTTTGAGGTGGCAGTAATGTCATCGGCTTGTATTGACAAACCAACCGGTTCTGTTGATTTAAGGGAAGCCAGTGGTTGTTCAATGGCATTGAATTCACTGATTAACCCAATTGAATACTGTAAAATGAGAGAGGCATCATAGCTGGAAATACTGGCATCTCCGCTTACATCAGCAACGCTTTGTTGTAAGGTGCTTAATGTGATTATTTCTGCGCTGTGTTGCAGTATTAAGGATGCATCATAAGGTTTAATTTCTCCATTTAAACTCACATCGCCAATTACAGGGAGCCCTAGAGAACTGGCTGCCGGAGCAAATTCTACACCATCGGATATGCGTTTTCCCAGACCATCAGGATTTAAAGAGGCATGGTATGGACCGGAAGGGTCGCCCCACCAACAATCGGTAGCTGAAATTAGATTGGCCGGAGTGCTGTTTAATACAGAATATCCTTCGGAGGCATGGAAATTAATGAAGTCGCAATTTTCAATAATTGGAATAGATGTATTGGCAGACCTGATAGCTACCAGGTTGTTGTCGAACAGGCAGTTTCTTATGGTAGGTGAGGCGTTGTCAAAGCTAACTGCACCCCTGTATATCGTACTGTAATAGTTGTGGGTAGCATATCTGAAAACACAGTTTTCCAGCTGGCATTCTGCGTTAATAGATACATTGTTAAAGGCAACTCCACGCCAATGGCTGAGGCCTGGTAAATTACTGTCGCCGTCCCCATAGGTATCTCCACCATAATAATCATCTCTGTCTGCCGTAAAAACAACCCTGTTTTCAGGCTCAGAGCCTCCAATTGCCAACAGCCCTTTATCTACATTTAAATATCCGCTGGGTAGAAACTTGAATACCACACCTGGGCTTACGGTAAGAATGGAACTGGTTCCAATAGTGTAGTTGTTGAATATATAAGGGATGTTATCTATACCTGCAAAACTATGTTGATCTACTGTTATGTTTTGCGATAGGGTTTCATCAAAAACACGGATACCTCTGCCGGTTGTGCCGGAAATAACGTTGCCGCTTTGGTTGCTTGGGTAGGTAACTAATGAGGTTGCAACAGGAAAGGCGATGTTATTAAAAGTACAGTTGTTTATGGCTGGATTACTGGATCCGGAAAGTGTAATGCCTTGGTAGCTATATTGCTCAAACAGGGTGTTTTCAATGGTTGGAGAGGCGTTGTAGCATTTTACAGCGTTTGAGTAACAGTATCTGAAAATGGCATGGGAGATAGTACTTGCATCATCGCTGCCATCATAAAAATAGATATGGGAACCTCTGTTGTATTGTGTTCCAAGCCCATTGGCTTCAAGGTCGTTAGGGTTGCCGTAGGCATCGTCCTGGTAGGAGGTAAACACCACAGGTTTTTCAGCTGTTCCCTGAATATCAAGTCTGCCGTTTACATACCATCTTATATCGGTATTGGATTTGAATGTTAATCCGGCCGGAATAATCAAATGGTCGTTTATTGTCATATGTCCATCTACCAAATAGGTAATGGAATCTATGCCTGCAAAGTTTCTTACAGGTACTGTGCCGCTAATGGTTTGTCCTCTTAAACTGATGCCAATTTGAGGAACGTTGGCCACTTCGTTGCCCGAGAAGGTAGGCTCGGCAAACAGATCCATTTGAATAGGGGCATAGTTTAAGTTGTACAACCTGGAATTGGTTATTGAAGGATTGGCATTTCCATATATCTTTATTCCATTGCTGCTTGAAAAATTCATCAATAATGAATCCACCTCAACAAAGCAATCGGTAATGGTAAGTCCATGCCCGGTGTACCGGATTTCACAATTGTCAAACCGGTTTATGTTATCCAGTGAACCTGCGTTATAGTATATACCCTGCCAGTTTCCTGCACTTGGAACGGATGCCGTACCGTTTAAGTTGGTATCTCCGGCTGCAGAGTCGTCATTGATTGAGGTAAAGATTATTTTTGAGCTTTCTGTTCCATCAACGTTAAAGCCTCCATCAACGTTGATATTTCCGTTGCCAAAGAACTTAAAAACGGTGCCCGGTTCAATGTTAACAATAGTATTGGTTGGGATAACAATGTTTCTGTCAATGGTATAGGCAACATTGGGGTAGCCTGCAAAGTTCATTGGATACAGATTAACGGTGTCGGTTGCTATTCCATATAACATGATGCCATTATAACCCACGTTATCTATGGAATTGTTTAATAATATGGGTGTTCCTTCATTTAAATATCTGGATACAGGATGCCAGGTAATGTTTTCGAAACGGTTGTTTGTGATCTGTGCGTTTTCTGCAAAATACACAGCTCTGTTACTTTCTTCTATCAGGCAATTTCTTAAAATATTGTTATTTCTGACATACACTGCAAAATTATCACTATTGTAGCCTCCATATCTTATGATCCAATGATCTAAAGTAGACAATTCACTGCTGTTTATGTGTAGTCGGCCACTGTTGGATCTGGATATTGATGAAGTGCCGTTGTTGTATGTATCTGCCGGATTTCCATAATCATCATCATTAATATGTGTAAAAATAATGGGCTCTAATGCTGTTCCGCTTGCATGAATAGGACCGTTGGCAATAATGTTATAGTCGTACCTTCCACACTTAATTACAATACCTGGGTCAATGGTCAGCGATCCTGAGGCGTCTACTGTTGTAGAGCCATTTAGTAAATAGGTGATGTTTTCCAGGTTATAAAAATTCAGTTTTTTTAGATGTCCGTCATGCACAACAGTATTGGAAAAAATATTGATGGCTCTTGCCTCCAGGTTGTTGAAGTGTACCGTGTCATTGGTAAAGGATGGTTCGGCATTCATGTCCATGGATATGTTATAGGGATAAGCACTGACTTGAATGGATGCGCCAAAGGAATTGTTTGAGAATGCGGGTAAGCTTCTTCCCCGTATTTCAAGGTTATAACTATTTCCCCTGAATACGCAGCTGTCAATAGTTGGTGAAGCGTCGCTTATGGCCATGGCGCTGAGACTTTGGCTGTTGTAGGCAGCGTTTTCAAATATGCAGTTTCTCATAATGCAGTCTTCATCAATAGATGCATCGTTTACATTGATTCCCCTCCAATAGCTATTGCCTTCTCTTGTGGTAAATAAAATTTTGTCGTTTTCTTCTCCAATGGCATTTATCCTTCCGTTTACATTAAAAAAGGCATTGGTGTTTCCCTGTATTTCTACACCTGGCTCAATAAAAAGATGCCCTGAGGACAGGATGTTTAACTCTGAATCAAAATAGTAAGGGATGCCTAAATCAGGCCAGTGCATTTCTTCATCCAGGTCGCGGAAGTTGATGAAAATAAAGTCGTCAGTGTTACCGCTTAATAATACATTTTCACCCACATTGAAATTTCCTCCATTAGTATCTCGGAAATAAATAGGGTAGGTGCAGTTTGTAATAGTAGTGTTGTCAATATTCAAAACACCATTCTGGTAAATGTCTATCCCAACTTCGCTAAAGTTTTGTAATATGCAGTTGTTGCTAAGGTTGAGGTTCCCGTTTCTAACGTGGATGCGCCTTGCGTATTCAACAATACAGTTGTTCAGGTTTATTTCTCCTGTTGTAGAGCCGTATCCTACAAATATTTCGTTGTAAAACCCCGGGACAGGCGTCTCTGTATCAGCCGTAAAGGTGGCTCCTGTAGCAGTGAGCGTGCCCCTTACATCCATGTAGAAGTTGCCGCCAAACCTCACTTCTACATTGTTTTCAATGGTAAGAGTAATACCCGGATTGACTATTACGTTACTTGTAACAATGTACGGACTGTCAGCTTCGATCAGGGTTGTGTTTGAGCTTATGGTTCCGCCTAATTCACCTGCTTGTATTGAGTTAGAAAAACCAATTATCAATATAAAAATCAAAAGAGTAGAAGCGTGTTTCATGACTACTGGATTTAAGGATTTCAAAAAACGTTTTTTTTATCTCCTCCTGATCGCTTCTTTGTAGTGAGTATTAGTTTAATGCAAAGAGCAATTTACGTTAATTTTCATATCAATGTCAATGGTTTGTAAAGAAAATTGTCTTTGGTTTTGATATAGTATGTAAATTGTTAGATGAATAGATAGGTATTGTGAGTGAGTGTATGGTGTTATGCAACAATTGGATTTGGCTAACATGTGTGTAACAAGCACAGAAAAGGATTGGATTGCTATTTTTCAAAAGTATATCTGATAACAGGAAGTAGCATTGGATGTTATAAGAAGAAAAATATCATGTTTTAATATTGAATTTATTTTCAATTTGCACCAAATAATATATGGTTTATGAATGAATTATTTTCTTTTGGATTGCTGGCTTTTACATCATTCTTTACTTTGATTAATCCATTGGGATCAATGCCTGTCTTTTTAACTATGACAGCCGAATTAGAGCAAGAGCACCGCGTTAAGACTGCTAAAAAAGCAACAATTGTATCTTTTTTAGTTATCATGACCTTTGCGTTCTCAGGTCAGTTATTATTTAAGTTTTTTGGCATTTCGGTTAATAGTTTTAGAATAGTAGGCGGAGTGATCTTCTTTATTATGGGAATGGATATGTTACAGGCAAGA
Organism: Plebeiibacterium marinum; assembly: GCF_026013615.1. Lineage (GTDB taxonomy): Bacteria > Bacteroidota > Bacteroidia > Bacteroidales > Marinilabiliaceae > Saccharicrinis > Saccharicrinis marinus_A. Next base: position 493 of record NZ_JAPDPI010000063.1, on the reverse strand, counting down.
TTAGGGAAGGTTAAAATCAATGAGTCAGAAATTAAAACCTATGTAAATGATATTTCAATAACACCTTTGGCCATACCTATGATTTGTGGTCCCGGAGCTATTACCAATGCCATAGTGTTGATGGAAGATGCCACCACTGTTTCGTTAAAGCTAATGTTTGTAATCACCTTGGTTTTAGTATTGTTGTTAACCTATTTGATATACTATAGCTCATCACGGATCATTAAGTTTTTAGGAGAGACGGGTAATAATGTGATGATGCGTTTGATGGGATTAATAGTGATGGTAATCGCCGTTGAGTTTTTCTTTAGTGGCTTAAAGCCTATTTTGTTGGATATTTTTAAATAAAAAAGCCTCTTGACTTCCGCATTGGGTCACCCTAAAAATATTTTGAGATAATTTCATATAATTCCACTTGATCAGGAGTCATTTTTAGTAGGTTTGATCGTATCTGTTTACTATCAGGTAAGGTGTAATTGATTTGATACATATT
>NZ_JAPDPI010000062.1 GCF_026013615.1 Plebeiibacterium marinum | reverse complement strand
GCGAACCGTAGTCGAAGCCTACCCGAACACTTCCCGAACACATCCAGACTCTTTCCCGAAGCCGTATCGAAGAAACGTAGGAAAAAACTCGAAAACGACCCGAATCCGGATAAATTTTTTAATTAACTCCCAGAAACGTGACAATTTTTCGCATTAACTCCAAAAATCGTGATTATTGCCTTCTGTTGAACAAAATATTTATGAGGGTTCTTAATTGTTATATTGTGTATGTATCTGATGTATAGTTGTGTATGGGTGGTGAAAAGTAGCAGTAAAATTACGGCTATTTTTTAGATACTTTCTGTGGATTAGTTTTACAATGAGCAATCAACAATGAGCAATCAACAATCAACAATCATCAAATCACCAATGCCTAATGTCCAATGACCATTCATCAATCATCAATGATCAAATCACTAATGACCAATGACTCTAATAAATAAATCGGGTTATAAATAAAACCTTGCGGTTCATTATAGCAGTTGGCATTCCCGCTATCCGCCATAAGCTATTGGCTATCCGCTATCCGCTATTGGCTATAAGCTACAAGCTATCCGCTACTCCCTACTCCCTACTCCCTTTTATATAATTGTCCAAACTCATACAAACTTCGGACGATAGCTTGATTCCACTTTCAATAATCTGATCCCAATTGAGTTGAGTCAGGTTGTTGATACTCTTTGGGGTGATGTTTTGAGAAAGTAAGGAATGGATCATGCCGGCATTAAAATTATCGCCTGCACCAATGGTGCTTACAGGTGTTATTTGAGGAACGGTATAGTGTTTTTGACATACCGGAGTGTGTAGGTATACCCCGTTTTTGTTGGCTGTGTATATCAGGTTATTGCAATGAGGTTGAATTGCCTTGCAGGTTTCTTCAGCAGTTGTAGTGTTGAAAATATTGAGAAAATCTTCATCGCTTCCCCTTACCATATCTGCTAACGATATGTTTTCTTCCAAATAGTGCTTGTATTCATTCAGGTTATCAGCATGTTTATTTCTGAAGTTTGGGTCGTAGATAATAATGCAGCCACATTTTTTTGCGTGTTCAACAATTCTAAATGCCTGTTTTCTGATATTGGAATCAATGGCATAAAACGAACCGAAAAGGAAGATGTCGCCAGCTTTAAAGTCCGGGAGTTCAATGGTTAGCCTTTCTGTGGGGTAGTTTTTGTAAAAATCGTACTCAGCATCATTGTTTTTGTTTAGAAATGCCATGGCCAGTGCGCTTTGCCCTTTCTTGTATCTTTGGATGAAAGATGTATCGATATTGTTTTGTTGAAGGAAGTTGATAATCGTATCCCCTACTTTATCCTGCCCCAATTCACTGATAAAAGAAACGTGATGTCCTAATCGGGCCAGCGAAACCAATGCGTTTAAAACTGATCCTCCGGCTTTGGCCGAAATGGGCTGGCCATCCTTAAAAATGATGTCAAACACGGTTTCTCCTAAACCAAAAACTCTGCGCATATAATCTAGTTGAAAGTTAAAAGTAAAAAGTTGAAAGCAAAAAGAGTAAAATATTGCTATACTTTACTCTTTTACTGAATAGCATATCAATGCTTTTATTTAACTAATTTTGAGATTGCTTTAAAGGCATCGCTGCCAGCGTAGCGGCAAAGCTCAAAAAGGATTGATTCGTAGCTGGTAACAGTTATGCCTTCTTGAAGCATACGGTTGATGGCTATTCTTTTATTTTCAGGATTTCTTGAACCAACACAATCTTCTATGATTACCGGTTGGTGGCCTTTTGCTTTTAGGTCTATGGCTGTTTGCATCAAACAGATATGGGCTTCAATACCAAAAAGGATGACAAATTTCCTGAAGGTTCCCTCTTCAAGTTTGTGTGCAAATGGGGCATCATCACAGCAACTAAATGCGGTTTTTTCAAAAGCCGGGCAGTCGGCAACTTTCTCCTTAATACCTTCAATGGTGTCGCCCAATCCTTTTTTGTATTGCTCCGTCACTACCATAGGGATTTCAAGGGTTTTTAAGCCTTCGACTAAAATTTCCGTGTTTTTTTTGAGTTGCTCATGCTCATGGATATGAGGAAAAAGCCTTTCCTGAATGTCAACGCAAACCGCTACGGTTTCTTCTTTTAATATTCTCATTTATATAAAGTTTTATAATTAACAGATCGTTAGATTTTAGATAAGAGATAAGAGACTTATTTGCAAGATGCTTAAAATCAGATTTTTACCTAACTTAAGTTGATTTTATTAAATATTTCATAATCTTACACTTATACAAAACTAACGAACTATTGATAATATTAATTAATCTTATTAAGAAATGTTCAGGGCAATCAAATATCTCTCACCTCTTATTTTCCGCCTCTCATTAAACCACCTCCACTTCACAAGCGGCATATCTTGAAGTCAGCTTTATGATATACTTATCCATTAATGGTTTAAAGGTGTCTAAAGCTATTTCTCCCCGGTTATTGTCTTCCGAAATATGCGACAAGTATATGGTTTTGAGCATGTCTCCGGCATGTTCTTCAATAAGGTTTTTAGCCTGGTCGTTTGATAGATGTCCAATGTCGCTGGCTACTCTTTTTTTAAGATAATAAGGGTAGTTGCCCTGTTCCAGCATGTCGACATCATAATTTGATTCCAGGAAGAGGAGATGGCACTTGTTCAAATGGTGGGTAACATTATCACAAGGAGTCCCTATATCAGTAAAAACGCCGATATTTTTACCTTCATGTTCTATCCTGAAGCTGCAAGGTTCAATGGCATCGTGTTGTTTTTTAAACGAGTGTACCCTAAAATTACCGATTGAAATAACATCCCCGGCTTCAAAGTTTACAACGTTTGCCGGACGCATGGTCTGGTAACTTTTAAGGTGGGTTTGTGTGGTTAAATATATCGGAATCTGCAATTTTTTACTCAGTACTTTGGCTCCCCTGTAATGATCAGAGTGTTCGTGTGTGATAAAAACCGCCTTTATTTTTAGTGGATTTAACCCCTTTTCATTCATCCGTTCCACTATCTGGCGCCTGCTGATACCGGCATCTATTAAAATTGCCTCAGACTCATTTCCAATATAATAGCAGTTTCCATTGCTTCCTGATGCTAGTGCACAAACTTCGGTCATTAATATTTTAGTATAAAGTTAAAAGTATAAAGTATCATTAGTTCGTTAAATTTTTATAATGTACTGATTCTAAATATATTGAATAATTTATGGCAAAATTATTATCTTATTGATTTTAAGCGAATTGTAAATCAGTCTAATGTCTATTATCTAAAATCTAACGATCTATTGAAGTATCTCTTGTTGGTTTAATGATTAAATAAAATAGGTTGTTAGTTCACTTGCTTTGGCATGTTCTTTTAAAAGTGCAGCTGTCTCGGCAAGAGCTCCTTCTAATTCGTCTTTTCCTTCAAAACCGATAAAAATAAACAATATGTTTTCGGTTTTTTCGGTAATCATGGTTCGGGTTGAATCGCTTGTAGGGGTTCCAAAAGCGCCATCGGTATCCCTGAAAACAGGTAGTTGTTCAATATTCACAGTACCCCGGCCTATGCCTTCATAGGGCTCGTTTGTATCACCAATTCCCATAGATACTTCACCCTTAATCAAATCGGCATCATATCCGCAGATGGAATAACCGGTTTTTATAGAAATATAGTTTAATACGTCAACCGTATTTGATATCTGGTATAACTCTTTGCCATTGGCAATTCTTCTCATTAACGATTCTGCTGCAGGACGGTATCTGTTGGGGTCTTTGCCCAATGCACGATAGGCATCCTTGGTTGCTTTAACCGTTCCCATCTGTCGGATAGTTTCCGGGGTTAAAGAAACTTTAATGTGGTCAAGTTGCTTTTCTATCCAATTGATTAATTCCTCAGAACTTGGTGCAATGCTTACCTTAGCTTCAAGACATCCCAGTGTTAAGGAAGGAAGTTTTTCTGTTAATTCAGGTTTTATCGTTATTGGAAACATATTTCATTTTTTTAAACAATGCAAAGGTAATAAAAATGGAGTGGCTTGTTTTGGTAACATTGTCTTGATGTAAAAAGTCGTTGTTTTGTGTTTTTTTCTTTTTCTTTGTCCTTTCTAAAATAAAAGGTGAGATGTGGGTATGTGTCTGTCATCTCAAATTTCTTGTAAAAAGTCTTTATAAATAATGAATAGTTCTGTAATACCTTCTGAATTAAAATGTGTGATATTTGATATGGATGGGGTTTTGTATGATTCCATGAAAAATCATGAGGCGACATGGGTTGAAAGTTTTAAAAATGAGGGTATTGAATTTCCTGCCTATGATGCTTACCTGCACGAAGGCCGGCCCGGACATGAAACCATTGGGGCTGTGTTTCAGCAGTTTTTGAACAAAGAAGCCACGCCGGAAGATAAGGAACGGGTTTATAATGAAAAAGTACGGTTGATGAGCCTGGCTCCGGAGGCTGAGATGATGCCCATGATGCTTGAATTGATTGAAATGTTGCGCAAAATGGGGATTGAAACAAGGGTGGTTACAGGTTCAAAGCAGCCTACTTTACTGGATCGGTTAAATAAAGATTTTGGTTTTGAGCCGGATAAGGTTATTAGTGCCAAGGATGTAAAACAAGGGAAGCCTCATCCGGAACCATACCTAAAAGCTGTTGAGCGTTCCGGCTTTGAAGCAGGTGAGTGCCTGGTGGTTGAAAATGCCCCTTTGGGAGTTGAATCAGCTAAAGCAGCAGGTATTCCTACTATAGCGGTAAATACTGGTATTTTAAAGGCAGAGGTTTTAGCTGATGCCGGTGCAGATATTGTTTTTCCTGATACGAAATCGCTTTTCCCGTATGTAAGCAAATATTTTGAAGGCAGAAATACTCAATAACCAAAAGCCAAAAACTATTTATGAATATATCGTGGCAACAACATTTCTATGCCCGCCAAAATTCCTGAACTCACAAAAGTAAATTCCCTGCCAGGTGCCTAAATTTAGCCGGCCATTGGTAATGGGGATTGTTAGCGATGGGTTCATCAGGCTCGATTTCATATGAGCAGGCATGTCATCATCACCTTCCAGTGTATGTGTGTATTCTGGCTGGTTTTCAGGAACCATGTTGTTTAGGATGGTTTCAAAGTCAACACGTACAGAAGGATCCGCATTTTCATTGATGGTTAATGCTGCTGAAGTATGTTGTATGAATAAGTTTAGCAGTCCTGTATCAGGAAGATCGAGTTGGGATTCAATAATATTTGTGATTAAATGAAAGCCTCTTCTGAATTCAGGAAGTTTTATTGTTTTTTGCTTAATCATATGCCAATGTTAGAAAATTTCGCCCTAAGATAAAGAAATCACGTAATTATTGAAATAGATTAAAATGCTTCATGGCAAATTCCATGGCATAGTCCTCAATATCATTGCATATCTCCCTGTATGATCTTAGTTTTTCCATGTCAGTGCCCTCAGCCAGGCCCGGGTTCTCAAAGGGGTGGGAGATGATTTCAGCAGGCTCGTGGTTCAGTATGATATCGTCAGTTTTAGTATGGTCAACAATGATTAAATAATCGAAAAACACATGGTTATACTCCGAAATGTTTTTAGATGTGTATTTATTGATGTCAATTACTGATTCCATCATGGCTTTTTGTGCCAGCATGTTAATAGGTTCAACATGATTTCCGGCACTCATCACTTCGGCTTTGTCTTTTAAATAATACGAAAGCCACCCTTGTAGCATTTGCGATCGGGCTGAGTTTTTGTTGCTGAATACTAATATTTTTTTCATCTCATTATAATTTTTATTTTCAAAGGCATTCAATGCCTGTCCGTTTGTACAGACGGGGAACTCGCCTATAATGTCTTCCCTGTGAGTGAAATTTTTTTCATGGCTCGTTTCATGTCTTATGCTTTTCTATTCCTTGTTTTTATTTATACAATAGTTCGTTAATTTTTTATAAGTGTAAGATTATGAGATATTTAATAAAATCAACTTAAGTTAGGTAAGGATTTGATTTTAAGCATCTTGCAAATAAGCCTCTTATCTCTTATCTAAAATCTAACGATCTGTTATTTATATGCACCAGGCTTTTTCTTTTAATTTACAATGTACCCGGTTAGTGTTCCATCAAAAAAGTTACGAATAATTTTGCTAACCAGCCTACTCATTGCTTCACGAGTTTCCAAGGTTGCCGTTCCCGTGTGCGGTGTTAACACGACCTGATCCATCTCTAAAAGCTCCTGGGGAATGTGTGGCTCATTCTCGTATACATCCAGTCCTGCACCGGCAATAAGCTTATTCTGAATTGCTTTAATCAGAGCGTTTTGGTTTACCACAGGGCCTCTGGCTGTGTTTATTAAAATGGCTGAATCTTTCATTTTTTCAAAAGCTTCAGCTCCGATTAAGTGTTTAGTTTCGGGTGTTAGCGGGCAATTGAGCGAAACAATGTCAGATTCTCTTAATAAGGTTTCCATATTGACTTTTGTTGCCATGTATTTACTCTCTGTTTCTGCGGAGAGCTGCTTTCTGTTGTGGTAAACTATTTTCATTCCAAAGGCCAGGGCTCTGCGTGCTAATGCCTGTCCAATGGCTCCCATGCCAATTATTCCGAGCGTTTTCCCGGAGAGGGTTGTGCTTAGGTTCTTCATTACCCCGGTAACAACACCTCCTGGTTTTCGGAGTTGGTTGTTTAAATAGCCAATTTGCCGGCTGACTGCCACCATGAGTCCCATGGCTAATTCGGCAGTGGGTTCGGTAACCGGATCGGGAGTATTGGTAACGGTAATGCCTTTTTTTGTAACATATGGAATATCAATATTATCGTAACCCACCCCAAAGTTTGCAATTAGCTTTAAATTTGGTGCCTGGTCTATGATGTCGTTGCTTAGTTTATGTCCAAATACAGAAACAATAGCAACCGTATCTTTCAGGTGCATTGAAAGTTCCTCTTTTGAAAGAGATTCTTCTTCAGGGAAAATAACTTCAAAACTTTTGTCTAATTCATCAAATCCACATGGTGGAATTTTGTATGTAACTAATATTTTTTTCTTCATATTTATTTAGATTAGTATCAAGTAACAAGTAACAAGTAACAAGTATCAAGTAACAAGTAACAAGTAATAAGTATCAAGTAATAAAAGCATAAAACTATCGTTTTTTTAAAGAATGAACAATTGGTTTTTATTAATCAAGAGGGTTAATTACTTTTGTTTGCTTAAAATACATTAGGGCAAATTATGCATAAGCTATTCTATATCATCACCATAATTTCACTGATCCCGGTTTCTCTTTTTTCTCAGAATAAAGTAGAAATAAGAGGGATTGTACTTTCTGAAGAAAACCAGGCCATAGAGCTGGTTAATGTTTCGGTAAAGGATGAGCCGGGAGGGGCCATTACAGATAAAGAAGGAGCCTTTGTGCTTAAAGTGAACATGGCAGGGTATGCGACTCTTATCTTTAGCAGAATCGGGTTTGAAACTAAGGAACTGAAAGTTGCCGCCTTAGATGTTTCCAAAAGTATAACGGTTGTACTGATTAAGAAGCAAGAGTCGATAGCCGAGGTGGAGGTAGCGGCAAAAGAGCAGGCAAATCAAAATTTTACAAAGATAGATTCCCGGTTGTCGGCAAACCTGCCGGATGCCAGTGGGGGAAGTATAGAGGCTTTGGTAAAAACACAAATGGGGGTTTCTTCTAATAATGAACTGAGTTCGCAATACCGGGTGAGAGGGGGGAATTTTGATGAGAACCTGGTTTATGTGAACGATATTGAAGTGTATCGCCCATTTTTGGTCAGGGCCGGACAGCAAGAAGGGTTGAGTTTTATCAATCCGGAACTGGTTTCGGATATCCGGTTTTCTGCAGGTGGTTTTGATGCCAGGTATGGCGATAAGATGTCCTCCGTATTGGATATTAAATATAAAAAGCCAACCGGGTTTGGCGGAAGTGCCTCCGGAAGCTTGCTTGGCGCTAATGCACATTTGGAAGGGACTGCTGCAAACGGTAAGTTTTCGCATATTACCGGAGTAAGGTATAAAACCAATAAATATTTGCTTGGAACCATGGATGTTTCGGGAGATTATCAGCCTAACTTCCTGGATATTCAATCTTATATGACTTACCGGTTTAATAACAAATGGAGGTTGGGTTTTTTGGGTAATGTATCCCGTAATAGATATGATTTTGAGCCGGTAGACCGGGAAACAACATTTGGTACCATTAGTGAGGTGCAAACTTTGCGTGTTTATTTTGAGGGACAGGAAGAGGATTTGTTTATGACTGGTTTTGGGGCTGTGTCATTGGATTTTTCACCCAATAACAATAATAATTATAAGCTGGTGGCTTCCGGATATAGAACATCGGAGGATGAAACATACGATATACTTGGGCAGTACTGGCTTCAGGAATTAGGTGCAGAAGGAGAAGGCGGTGAGGTGGTTTTTGAAAAAGGAACCGGTATAGGAGTGGGCAGTTACCTGGAACATGCACGCAATTACTTATATGGGGCTATTTCTAATTTGGCATTACGGGGTGCGCATAGAATAGGCAATAATAATCTGGAGTGGGAAGTTAAATACCAATATGAACGGTTTTCTGATATTATAAACGAATGGGAATTAAGGGATTCTGCAGATTACAACATTCCTTTGAATAATGAAAGGCTTGAATTGTCGTATGCATATAACGATGAAAATGAGATAGAATCAAACAGGTATACTTTTTTTGTTCAGGAAAACAGGTTGTTTGAGCTTTCGAATGGTAGTTTAAACCTGGCACTTGGTTTACGTGGGAATTATTGGGATTTTAACGAGGAGTTTCTGCTAAGTCCCAGGGCAAGCGTAATATATACTCCAGATTGGGAACGTGATTTTAATTTTAAGCTTGCCGGCGGTATTTATTATCAGAGTCCGTTTTATAAGGAATATAGGATTCCCGGAGGAGGGATCAATTATGATATTAAAGCACAAAAGTCTGTTCATTTAGTTGCTGGTTTCGACCATTATTTTCAGGCATGGCAGCGCCCTTTTAAGTTTTCTACCGAATTGTATTATAAAAAGATGGATCATTTAAATCCATACCAAATAGATAATGTAAGGATTCGTTATTCGGCAAAGAATAATGCAGAGGGCTATGCAGCCGGGTTGGATATGAAAGTGAATGGGGAGTTTGTTAAAGGAGTGGAGTCATGGGCTAGTTTATCCATAATGCAAACGGAGGAAGATTTAAAAGATGATGCCTTTGTAGCCGGAAGTGGACAAACAGGCGCTCCGGGATATATTCCACGCCCTTCAGATCAGCGAATAAACTTTAGTTTGATGTTTCAGGATTATTTAAGGAATAACCCATCCTTTAAAGTGAATCTTAATTTGATGTTTGGCAGCGGATTGCCTTTTGGTCCGCCAAATTCGGAGCGATACCAGGCCGTGAACAGGATGCCTGCCTACCGTAGGGTAGATGTCGGTTTCGCCAAGGAGTTGACCGGTTCGCAATTGCATCCGGAAAGGAAGACAGGTGCATTTAAAAATGTATGGCTTGGGGTAGAGATTTTTAACCTTTTTGACATCAATAATACGATATCTTATTTTTGGGTAACAGATGTAAACAACCGCGAATATGCTGTTCCAAATTACTTAACTTCACGAAGGCTGAATGTGAAGCTGGTTACCCGTTTTTAGTATTTATAAAACAACAAAAGCCGGCATTGAACAACTGCCGGCTTTGTGATTAAACTTTTGTTATTTTACTTCCGGGACTCCAGTTGTAGTTCTTACAACTTTTTTAATTTTTCCATTTTCATCATATTCCAACTTATCAATACAAACGCTTCTTCTGAAGGGTCCTCCATCTGGTAAGCCGGCATTGTGATATATAAAATAATCGTTGCCTTTAAAATTTATAATAGCCTGATGATTAGTGGGGGAATTTGGTAAAGTATCATTGATTACTCCCTGGTATTCCCAAGGGCCTGAAATACTTTTACTTGTAGAATATTCTGTTGTTGAAGGGTAATGGGCTGCATACGATAAATAATACGTGTCATTGCGTTTGTGAATCCAGGGTGCTTCAAAAAAGTTTTTAGCATGAACGGTTTCCACCGGTCCGTCAACCTCTGTCATGTTGTCTTTTAATTTAACGATACGCGCCTCGTTCCATGACCCCCACAGCATATAAACCTGCTTGTCATCATCTACGTATACTGTAGGGTCTATATTTAGTACAATTGAATTTTTAGTTGTGTCAGCAATAATAGGTTTTCCTGAAGCATCTTTGTATGGTCCCAGTGGATGGTTGGCAACAGCTACTCCAATTGCAAACCCTTCATTAACCCTGGCTGTTGAGTCGTTATGTACCATAGGGACATACCACCAAAACTTACCATGGTTTTCAACACAGTGTCCGGCAAAAGCATTTGCTGCTGCCCATTCAAAATCTTCCACCTGAAGCTTTACACCGTGGTTTGTCCAGTTGACCATATCCGGGGTTGAAAAGATATACCATTTTTTCATTAAAAATCCATCCTTGCCTAACTCCTGTTCATCACTACCAGTAAAAAGGTATAACGTATCATTATGCACCAAAACGCTGGGGTCTGCTGTTAACGGAGATTTAAATAAAGGATTTCCACTGTGCTTTACATCATTTTTAGCACAGGCCGAAAATAATACCATAGCAATTAAAATCGCCAATGAATATTTTAGTTTTTTCATAGTTAAATTCATATTCGTTATTATAATTTTAAGAAAAGCTGAATGTTTAAAATGTACATAATTTATGGTGCCTGATGGCTACATAAACCAATTTCACAGCTAAAATTACAAAAATCACAAACACTATTAAACTGTACTAATTAATAATAATGAATAGTCCACCATGTATGGATATTTGTCTTCTTTATAATTTTTATTAACGCGGTAATTGAGTTGATGCCTTGTTTTGGATGCCCTTGTGCCGATTTGTTTGTTCTGATATTTATCACTCCTTTAAGGTTGTGCATTTACTATCTTAGCCATCAAAATAATAACAGTTTAAAATTAACTTTCATATGACTCAAAACGAATATATAGAAAGAGAAGAAAAGTTTGGAGCCCATAATTACCATCCGCTTCCTGTGGTGCTAGACAAGGGAGAAGGTATTTTTGTTTGGGATGTGGAAGGAAAGAAGTATTTTGATTTCCTGTCGGCTTATTCTGCAATGAACCAGGGGCATTGCCATCCTAAAATCATAAAGGCACTTACCGATCAGGCCTCAAAGCTTACTTTAACTTCCCGTGCATTTTATAGCAGTGTTTTGGGAGAGTTTGAGGAATATATTACCAATTATTTTGGTTATGATAAAGTGTTGCCAATGAATACAGGGGCTGAAGCTGATGAAACAGCCATCAAGCTTTGTAGAAAATGGGCATACAACAAAAAAGGGATTGAAGAAAACCAGGCAAAGATTGTTGTTTGTGAAGGCAATTTCCATGGAAGGACGGTAACAATCATTTCTATGTCAACAGATCCGGATTCCTATAAAGGATTTGGTCCTTATACGCCGGGTTTTGTAACCGTCCCCTATAATGATCTGGAGGCATTGGAGAAAGAATTGCAAGACCCTAATGTAGCAGGATTCCTTGTAGAACCAATTCAGGGGGAAGCAGGGGTTTATGTACCAGAAGACGGATACTTGAAAAAAGCCTACGAGTTATGTAAGAAAAACAATGTGCTGTTTATGGCCGATGAGGTTCAGACAGGTATTGCCCGTACCGGTAAGATGTTGGCTTGCGATCATGAAGGCGTGCGGCCGGATGTACTTATCTTAGGTAAGGCAGTCTCCGGTGGCGTATTTCCTGTTTCGGCAGTGTTGGCTGATGATGATGTAATGCTATGTATCAAACCGGGAGAGCATGGTTCAACTTATGGAGGAAATCCATTAGGTTGTAAAGTGGCCATTGCGGCCCTGGATGTAATTAAAGATGAAAAATTAGCAGAAAACTCTGAGCGCCTGGGTAAAATCTTTAGATCAGAATTGGAGAAGGTTGATTCTGATATGATTGAATTGGTAAGGGGAAAAGGCCTGTTAAATGCTGTGGTAATAAAACCAAAGAATGGTAAAACAGCATGGGATGTATGTGTAGCCATGAAAGAAAACGGTTTAATAGCAAAACCAACCCACGGACATATTATACGATTTGCTCCGCCATTGATCATAACAGAAGCGCAACTAAAAGAAGCTATTGAAATCATAAAAAATACCTTGAAGCAATTTGAATAAAGATTGTTGTTAATGTACTATGTAAAAAGCATTGTTCTTGATATTAAGAGCAATGCTTTTTTGTGCAGACAGGAATATTTCGGAGATGCAATGGAAAAATTTTCAAGGTTGACTTTGGATGCTTACCCTGTTTTTTTCTATATTTAGTAACCATTACTTGTTTTTAATATTCTGCCATTTTTAAAGGATATTAAAAGTAGGGCACTAAACAATCTCACCATGGAAAAAGAATTACAACTATTGCATTCGCGTTTGCGCAAATTAGAAGAAAAGAGCTTTGATTTAAATAGTTGGAAGCAAGGGACTATTGCTGTTCTGGATTCAATTTTAGGACCGGAAAACTTAAAGCGAAAACTTATTGAGGATATCGATTTTCAGATGAGCAGTTGGTCATTGCGCGATTCTACGGGGGATGTGGATTCCGTAAAGAAAACCTGTGCAGATGTGTTGGAAACCATCATTATGGAGATTGAGACTTTTGGACTGGCAGAAATTGTAATCCCGGATAAGTCTGATTCTAAAAATGATGGAATGCAGTTGGTTGAGCAAGCATTGAGAAAAGAATTGAGCCAGTCGCAACTATCCGACCTGCTGGATCTGTTAAAGCAAAAGGATGTTTCTTTTGTGGATGTTGTTGATAAGTTGAAACGGTTTGGTTATGAAGTGGCACCAAAAATACTGGCAAGTATTATTTTGGATCCAAAGTTTGCAAAGGGGCTGATGAAATAATTATTGCCCCATCTTATCCAATAGGTTAAACATGACATTTTTATTGCTCTCAAAAAGGGATTTTTCGGATAAAATAGCTTCTTCCGATTGAATTTTTGTGCCGCCTATCTCAAGTTCTTCTTTACAATGAGTAACCATTTGTTGGATGGTTTCTTCAGTTTGCTCCATATGAAACTGGAGACCAATGGCATTTTTGTATTTGTAGGCCTGGTGGGGAACTTCTTTCGTTGAGGCAATTAATTCTGCATTTTTGGGCAGGTCAAAAGTATCGCCATGCCAATGGAAAACAGTGGGATTATTGTTTTTGAACGAGAGTATCTCCTTGTTTTTTATATCTATAGGATGCCAGCCAATTTCTTTTATGGGGCCGGGATAGACCTTTGCACCAAGAGCTGCAGCAATAAATTGCGAACCAAGACAAATTCCTAAAACCGGTTTGTTACATTCAATTACTTTTTTAATGTATTGAAGTTCTTCTTCCAGCCATGGATATTCCTCGGTGTCGTATACGCCCATTGGGCCGCCCATTACAATTAAATGATCAAAAGAGCTTATATCCGGTAGTTTGTCTCCTGCAAATTGTTTTGTACATGAAACGGTATGATTGTTTTTAGATATCCACTCTTTAATATTTCCAAGAGTTTCAAAATCTACATGTTGAATCCAGTGAACGTGCATGGTGTTAGTGAAAAGTTGAAAGTGAAAAGTTGAAAGTGGAAAGTGCAAAACAAAAGAATAAAGAAAACTCAAACCTTCTATCTTTATTCTTTTGTTTATAGGTCTTTTAAAAAATATTACATTTTTTCAGGAACATCGATGCCTAGTAACCACATGGCATTTTTAATAGTTTTGCCCACGTTCTTACACAACACCAAACGCATCATTCGCTTGTCTTCATCCTCTTCAAAAAGAATTGGGTAATCGTGATAGAACTGGTTGTATTCTTTTGCCAGATCATAGGCAAAGTTGGCAATAACAGCAGGAGAAAATACCCTTCCGGCTTCAGCAACAATATTAGGGAAGTTCGAAATCATCCTGATCAGGTTGTTTTCTTTTTCGCCAATTTCAACATTGGTTGGAGCTTCTGCTGCAACGCTGATCCCTTTTTCAGCAGCTTTTCTAAAGATAGACTGTATACGGGCATGGGTATATTGAATGAATGGCCCTGTGTTTCCGTTGAAATCAATTGATTCAGCAGGATTGAAAGTCATGTTTTTCTTAGGGTCCACTTTTAATATAAAGTATTTAAGCGCACCCAGGGCTATCATCTTATATACCGTTTCTGCGTCTTCTTCCGAGTAGCCATCCAGCTTTCCAAGCTCTTTCGACATTTCTCGGGCTGTATTTACCATTTCATCCACCAAATCATCGGCATCCACAACTGTTCCTTCCCTTGATTTCATCTTGCCTTCAGGTAGTTCAACCATTCCATATGAGAAGTGAACCAGGTCTTTACCCCAGTTAAATCCTAGTTTATCCAACAGGATGGAAAGAACCTGGAAATGGTAATCCTGTTCGTTTCCAACCACATATACCATCTTGTCAATATCAAAATCATCAAAACGAAGCTTGGCAGTACCTATATCCTGAGTCATGTACACCGAAGTTCCGTCTTTACGTAGCAATAGCTTTTCATCAAGACCCTCGCTGGTCATGTTACACCAAACGCTGTTGTCATCTCTGCGGTAGAACAGGTCCTTTTCCAGGCCACTCAATACCATATCACGACCAACAGTATAAGTGTCAGATTCGTAATAAATTTTATCAAAGTCAACACCAAGCTTTTTGTAGGTAACATCAAAGCCTTTATATACCCAACCGTTCATGGTTTCCCAGTCTTTATATACTTCCGGATCTTTAGCTTCCCACTTTCTCAACATTTCCCGGGCTTCAAGAATCAAAGGAGCATTGTTTTCGGCATATTTGCTTAAATCTTCGCAGGCCTTAAACTGTTTGTTCTGCTCATCATCCAAGCCTTCCTTGGTTTTCTTTTGAGCTTTTAATGCAGAATAGGTTTCTGAAAAATCTTTTATCTCATCTAATTCAGAATAGTTTTTAAGATGGTTGGCAATAAGTGTTTTGATTTCAGCCTTATATTCCTGGTCAAATTTTACATAGTAGTCGCCCACCAGCTTATCGCCTTTAATGCCGGTTGATTCAGGTGTAGCCCCATTTCCCCACTTTTTCCATGCCAGCATCGACTTGCAAATATGGATACCCCTGTCGTTAACAATATTTGTTTTTACAACCTTGTACCCATTGGCAGCCGCAATGCGCGACAGGGAATAACCCAGCAGGTTGTTTCTGATGTGTCCCAGGTGAAGTGGTTTGTTGGTGTTTGGAGACGAATATTCAATCATCATCAGCGGAGAGTCATCATTAGCTGCCTGATAGCCATATTTTTCTTCCTTTGTGATGTTGTTTACCAATTTTAACCAGTAATCAGAAGCCAGCTCAATATTTAAAAAACCTTTTACAACATTGTAGTTGGCAACATTTTCGTCAGAGGCTTTAATATATTCGCCTATATCTTTACCTGTTTCTTCAGGAGATTTTTTAGAAATTTTTAATAATGGGAAAACCACAATAGTAAAATCTCCGGTTAAATCTTTGCGTGTGATTTGTACCTGAGCCAGGTTTTCGTTTATTTCTTGCCCGTATAACTCTTTTACTGCGGCAATTACTTTGCCCTTCAATTGCAATTCCATACTCATAACTGCTGTTATTCTGCTTTATAATTAGAATGAAAGTGCAAAGATAAAAAAGTTATGCGAATGCGGATTATTCTATTAATTCAAATTCAATGTCGATATGATATTCACTGTCAATGTTTTGTCCGTGGTAGGTTGCCGGAATCCACTTCCAGTGCCTGGGAAACGACTTTGCAGCATTCATTACTTCCTTGTCCAGAAGGGGATGGAGCTTTTCTTTTAAGTAAAGTTGAATTGGTTTTCCTTCTTTGTTTACACAAACAGCCAAAGTGATTTTGCCTTTGATGTTATCTTTTTTTGCCTGGTAAGGATAACGTACATGGTTTACAATGTAGATATATGGAATTAAGGGGCTTCCGTCAAAGAATACCGGTGTTTCAAAATATTCTTCAGGTGTTTGCCTGTTGGCTATTTTTGATACTTTATTGGCGTCGTAGTTGTATTCAAATTCGAAGTGACCGTCTAATGAAAAATATATCCATTTGCCTGTTTTGATGCCATTTTTAAAAGCCCCTCTTTCAATGGGGTACTTTTTGTACTTCCTGAGATATCTTCCGTGTTTTATAGAAGTGTCATTTTTTAAGACATAATATTCTTCGTAAAAATAATTGTATTTTTTTCTAATCAATTTTACATCTTGGGCATAGTTGCTAACAAAGCAGAACAGTATAGCTAATATGGTATATATTTTTCTGTGATTCAATATGTATAGTTTGTTTGTAAAAATAGTAAAAAATGTGGGTTTAAGCTTGATATTTTCATTGGGTTGGTTTATTATAAGCTATCTGCAACAGTGAAATGAGAAACTAAATTTTTCTGGCAGCGTACAATGTGGCATAGCTTGGATATATAGAAGGTTTTACTTTGAAACAAAAGGAATATGAATTTGCGTAAGTATTTAGTCCCGGAGTTTGTAATAGGAGATAATGCTCTGGGAATGGTGGGGAGATATGCTCTGAACTTTGGAGCAAAGAAAATATTAATCGTTACAGACGACAATATTATTAAAGCAGGTTGGTATTCTGAAGTGCGCGAAGCTATAGAAGCATCAGGGATAGAGTATGTTGTTTTTAAGGATTTAACCCCAAATCCCAAGGATTACGAAGTGGAAGAAGGTGCTAGTTTATATCAACAAGAAGGTTGTGATATTATTGTAGCTGTGGGTGGCGGAAGTGTGATTGATTGTGCAAAGGGAATTGGTATTGTCAGCTCAAATAAACAAAGTGTAAACCTGTTTGAGGGTGTTGATAAGGTGCGCTACCCTATGCCCCCATTGATATGTATACCTACTACGGCGGGCTCGGCTGCCGATATATCGCAGTTTGCCATTGTATTAAACTCTGCAGAGAAAAGGAAAATAGCTATTATCAGCAAATCGGTAGTTCCCGACATTTCACTTATTGATGGAATAACTACTACCACCATGAGTAATGAACTAAGCGTGGCTTCTGGTATAGATGCTATGGTTCATGCTATTGAGGCTTATGTTTCAAATGCCAGTTCGCCGATTACTGACCTCAATGCTTTAAAGGCCATAGAATTGATTACCGCTAATTTGCCCAGGGTAGTTGCCGAACCCAACAATATTGTTTATCGGAATAATGTAATGCTAGGTAGTTTGCTGGCAGGTATGGCATTTTCAAATGCCAGTTTAGGCTTGGTTCATGCCATGGCGCATAGTATGGGAGGTTTGTTGGATCTGCCCCATGGTAATTGCAATGCTTATCTTTTAGATAATTGCATAGAATATAATTACGATAGTTGTGCCCCAAAATATCAGGACATATATAAGGTGATGGCTGGGAGTAAGCCATTAAAGGATCGGGATATAAAACAAGGATTGATAGAATATGTTAGAAATTTCAGGGAATCGTTTCATGTGGATTTGGGTTCAGGTGAAATCTGCTTAACTGATACAGATATTGAACAGCTTTCAATCAATGCCTATAATGATCCTTGCCTTGCCACTAACCCTAAAAATATTAGTAAGGAACAAATAGGAGCAATATATGAGCGGGTGTTTAGATAAGAGTGAAATCAGGAGGAAAGTGATTGGGCTGGGAGATAATTCGTACAAAAAAAGCTATTATCCCCAACTTCAAAGCCAGATTGGGGAATTAACAGAGCAAAAAATTTTACTCGAAAAAGCCAATGCCGAACTTACTTATACGCTGGATGCCTTAAAACGAACCCAGGAGTCGTTGGCTGTAAACGAAAATAAATATCATACCTTATTTGAGAATGCCGGGGATGCTATTTTGATTATTGATGCTGCATCGTTTGAACTGGTTGACTATAATATGAAAGCAATGGCATTTTTGGGATTCCAAAAGCAAGGAAGACATCGTTGTCAGGAATATTTTTTATTATATGCCGGAGTGCCAGCCCAATGGACGGAATTCAGAAGAATATGCCAAAGAGGTTTTGGAAAAAGTAATTAATGGTGAGCCTACTGTTCTGGAGTGGGAGATTCGAAAAGTTGATGGCCGTATTGCCATTTGCGATGTGTCTTTAATATCCATTGAAATAGAAGGAGAATACCAGGTTCAAACAATTATAAGGGATATTACTGATTTGCGAAAGTTGGAATATCAGCAGGCCATGTCCACCATTAGGAGTGTGGAAAATGAACGGATTCGGTTTTCAAAAGAACTGCATGATGGTATCGGGCCAATATTGTCAACCATCAAGTTATACCTGGATTGTTTAGAAGAAGAATGTGAGAGTGAACGGCACAGGTTGGTTCTTAATAAGGCTAATTTTAGTGTAGGCGAAGCTACCAAAGCCATTAAGGAAATAGCATATGATTTGAGTCCTCATATTTTGGTTAATTATGGAGTTGCAAGTGCAGTAAGAAACTTTATAGATAATATTAAGTTGACGAGTTTGCTGGAGGTTAACTTTACTTGTAATGAATGTGATCGCTTACATTCCGATATTGAAATCATGCTATATCGGGTGGTTACCGAGTTGCTAAACAATACAATTAAGCATGCCAATGCCACCAAGGTGAATATTGAAATTGAAAAGCACAACAAATCGTTAAAATTTAATTACTCTGATAATGGGATTGGTTTTAACATTGATGAAAAGGCTTTTAAAAAGGGTATGGGATTGAGCAATATTCAGCACAGAATAAGTAAGGCTGGAGGATATGTTTGGATGCAATCGGAAGTTGGACAGGGGTTTGAGTTTTATTTCTTTATACATAATTTGAATTATTTTACTGAAAATGGGGAAGGCAAAAATAGTAATAGCTGATGATCATGTGTTGTTTAGGGATGGATTAAAAACCATTATTGAGCTGAGTGATGTTGGAGATGTGGTTGGAGATGTTTCTAATGGTGCAGAAATGATTGAAATTATTTTAGGAGAAAAACCTGATTTGGTTATCATAGATATTGATATGCCGGTAATGAATGGCATTGAAGCAACGCAAAAAGCACTGGAAATTTATCCTGATTTGAATATACTGGCGCTTACTATGTTTAGTAATCAAAAATACTATTTTGATATGGTAAATGCAGGGGCAAAAGGCTTTGTGCTAAAAACGTCCGGAAAATTGGAACTAATGGATGCCATAAGTACAGTGTTAAAGGGAGGGAATTATATTTCAAGTCAGCTGATGCCCGATATAATTAAAAGTATGCATTCGTTAAATGAAAGTTTGCAATCTCCTTCGGAGCCTATGTTTAACAGTCGTGATATTGAGATTCTTAACCTGATGCTAATCGGTTTAACAGCGAAGGAAATTTCAGATAAGCTAAATCTAAGTACTAAAACAGTAGCCAATTATAAAACGAACATGCTCGAAAAAACAGGCTGTAAAAATGCCATCAGTTTAATTGTTTACGCTTTAAAAAGTAATGTAATCAGTTTGTAATTGACAAGGGTATTTTTACCCTTTTTTAATGTTTATAAATACTCTTACAAAAGAGGTTTGTGTTGCGTAGTTTTGTATTAATTAAGGTTAGGTTAATTAATCTCAGAACGGTTGGAGCGTATGAAAGTAGCAAGGTTTATAAACAGGTTTAAGATAGGGGTAAGGCTTAATGTAATTTTAAGCAGTGTAATGATAGTTTTGTTTTTGGTTCTTGGTTTGTATACCGTCAGGACTATTAAGGCAAAAGCCATTGTAGATGCCGATGCCAGGTTGCTGGAGCAAATAGAAGACCTTTCCAGTACTTTGCGAGATGAAATATTCCTTAACCAAAAAAGGGTGAACCTGGGTATGCAGTTTACAAGGGAATACCTGAATGGTTTTGGTTCTGTCAAGATAAATCAAAGGGAAGAGTTACAGATGGAAGTCACAAACCAGGCCACAAAAGAAAAAACTTCGGTGTCCCTGAATACCTGGTTTCTTAATGGGGAGCAAATCCAGGAGTCAAACTATCTGGTAGATGAAATTGGGGAAAGAACAGAGGGGACTGCAACCATCTTTCAAAGGATACCTCAAGGTTATGTCAGGGTATCAACCAATGTTAAATATAAGGATGGCAAAAGGGCTGTGGGGACTTATATTCCTAATGACTCACCTGTTGCCCAGGCTATAAGTGCAGGTAAAGAATACCATGGGCGGGCTTTTGTTGTGGATGCATGGTACTTAACAGCTTATACTCCGTTAGTTATTGATGGACAGGTTGAAGGGATAATATATTTTGGGATAAAGGAGAAGAACCTGTTGGGGTTGAAGAAAATTTTCAAGGGCAAATCGTATTTTAACCGGGGGTATCCGTACCTGGTTACTTCAAAAGGGGATGCAGTTATCCATCCCACCAAAGAAGGACAAAATATATTGGAATACTCTTTTGTAAAGGAGATGCTCTCTAACAAAGAATATGCTGCCAAGTTGGTGTATGATTGGGAAGGGGAATTGAATGTTCAGTATTCAAGCTATATTGATGAGGTTGATTCATATATTGCAGTTACTGCATATGAAGAGGATGTGATGGAGGCTGTGAATAAGATTCAGAATGCCATTATTCTTGTGGTATTCATAGGGATTTTAGTTTTTGTGTTGATTAGTTCTTTAATAAGCAGGAATATTAGTCGAAGTCTGAACAAGAGTGTGCAGTTTGCAGAGGCTCTGGCCAATGGCGACCTCGATTATTCAATAGATGTGGATCAGGAAGATGAAGTGGGTATCCTTGCCAAAGCCATGACTCAAATGTCATATAAGCTAAAGGAGGTTATTTCCAGTATCAAGGAAGGATCTTCAAATATTTCATCTGCCAGCCAGCAA
The DNA here is from genome assembly GCF_026013615.1 of Plebeiibacterium marinum. Taxonomy (GTDB): domain Bacteria; phylum Bacteroidota; class Bacteroidia; order Bacteroidales; family Marinilabiliaceae; genus Saccharicrinis; species Saccharicrinis marinus_A. The sequence continues at coordinate 2,729 of NZ_JAPDPI010000062.1, read as the reverse complement.
TTAAGTTCGGCATCCCAGCAAATATCCCAGGGGGCTTCTGAGCAGGCTTCTTCTACAGAGGAGGTTTCTTCTTCAATGGAGGAAATGGCTGCCAATATCCAGCAGAATGCTGCACATTCACAACAGGCCGAGAAAATTGCCACCAATGCTACCGGCATCGTAAAGCTTGGCTATGAGTCGGCACTTGATGCTCAGGAGGCCATGAAGGGTATTGTGGATAAAATCCAAATCATCAATGATATTGCATCCCAAACCAATATTTTGGCATTAAACGCAGCAGTTGAAGCCGCCCGTGCAGGAGAGATGGGAAGAGGTTTTGCTGTTGTGGCTGCAGAGGTGCGTAAGCTGGCTGAAAGGAGTAAAATGGCAGCAGAAGAAATTGCTGTTGTCTCGAAAAAAGGTGTTGGAGTAGCACAAAAAGCGGAAGAACAGCTAAAAGTTGTTGTCCCTGAGATAGAAAAAATTGCAGGCCTGGTTCAGGAAGTGGCCTCAGCATCATTTGAGCAAAATAGCGGTGCAGAGCAGGTTAATAATGCCATCCAGCAACTTAGCAATATAACCCAGCACAATGCTGCAGCTAGTGAAGAAATGGCTACAAGCTCCGAAGAAATGGCCAGTCAGGCAGAGCAACTGGATTACGTTGTGTCATTTTTTAAAACTAAATAGGGGAGAAGATAAAAATGCTTTTAGCCATGGCCCTTGTAAATTGGATAAGGTAAACTTTTAAAAAGAAGAGCTGCAGTTATTATTAGTTGCGGCTCTTTTTATGTTTTTGTCAGAAGGTAAGACACAATGATCCCTCAAAAATGACAAGTTCTTGTCATTTACATTGCTGTTGTTTCATAGTAATTTTAGTGCTATTAGTTAGAAATCTCTAAATCTGATTATTATGAAAACAGTTACCTTAATTTTTACTTTATTTCTTTCAATATGCGCCTATTCTCAGGTGACAAAAGAAACGAGTTACACACTGATTGGTTCAGATGATGAAGATGTATTTAGTCCTGTTTATGAGGGGATTGTTGGAAAGTCAAACTGTGTTGGGTATGTACAGACGGATATAAACAACAATTTATTCCGATTATACAATGTAAACCATAGTTTAATCAAGGAAACAACGTTGGTGCCGCCTGTGATTAATTCTTATACAGGAGAAATGTCTTCAATGTTTTATTTTAGCTCAAAATTTGTAAATGCCGATGAAAAAATAGAATTCTTTGGTTCTTGGGATACCCCGGTTTCAGGTCCTTTTTTATATTTATATGATGAAGATGGTAATGTTATACATAACTTTGGAGAGGTTGATTATGATTATTATTATGGGCTCGGTGAGGTGGAAGATTGCTTTTTTGAAACGGAAAGTGGTTATAAAATGATATTGCTAACCGAGGAATATGGAACCTATGAAGTATATTCATTTGGTCAAAGTACTACTCCATTACCTGCGTTGAAGAATGAAAAAGCAGGAAGCCCATATCCTAATCCTTCAGATTTGATAATAACTATTCCATATGAACTTATCAATAATAAGGATGCCATTATAACGATCTATGATGTAGAAGGAAAGGTGGTGGATAAACGGATTATAGATAAAGGAAGCACTATGTTGTACTTAAATGTATCAAGTTATCATCCTGGGGTTTATATTTATGAGTATAACAATACTTCAAAAAAATTTGTAGTGGAATAAAGGATCGTTAGTTCGGGCTAAAGCCCGCAAATCTCAGCAAAACTGACCAGCTCAGTGATTTTATGAAAGCCAAGTTTTTTAAAGATATTTCGTTTGTGGTTGTTGATGGTCTCGTAACTTCGGTTGAGTTTCGAGGCCACTTCTTTGGTAGAGAATCCTTTGCCAAATAGGGCTATTGTTTTCCGTTCTGTTTTTGTAAGTTTAGATAGTTTAACCTGGTTTGTAAGGCGGGATATCTCTTTTAAGTATATATTCATTTCTCGGTTATTAAATGCCAGGCGATCATCAATATCTATGGCAACACAAAGGAATTGATAACCAACAGATGTTTTTTTAAATACTTTGCCTATCATATAAATCCATTTGTAACTATTTGATGCAGTTTTAATCCTGAAAACAATAGACCCGAAGGGTATATGTGGGTTTTCAATTAAATATCTAATGTTATTTTTTATGCTGTAGATGTCGTCAGGATGGTAAAAATGCCCGTTTGAACCGGCATAGCCATACTTTTGCCGTTCTTTCAGGTTGAAACCAATAATTTTCTCAAAAGTTTTGTTAACCCATAAGGGAAGTGTATTCAGATTCTCGTCTATTTGAGTGACGTGGACCGAAGCAGGCATGCTGTTCAGAATTTCTTCATAGAAAGAAATTTTAGCTTCAAGACTTACATCATCTAAAGTATTTATCTCATTATAAAGCAGGGATTGATTGTTCATTGTTGCCGGTTTTTTGATGTTACCTTAATTTAAGCTAAAAAAGAGACAAAGTAAAGCAATACAGTGATCCTCAGTTTTAATTCCCTACAATCGTGCACCCAATGTCATTAAGTTAAGGATATGTAAAAGAATATACAAGCTGTAAATCAAAGCGGGTAGGCCAGAGCAAGAGTCCGGGCCGGGGATGGCGAGAGGTCTTCAAAGGGGCACTTGAGGCGGTTGTGCGTCGGCCGGAATTGAAGGCCGGTGTGGGATGAAGGAATCTCTTGCTCTAGAGCTTTTTGCTTCCTTTTTGGGGCAATGCCAAAAAGGGAGTTGGG
>NZ_JAPDPI010000061.1 GCF_026013615.1 Plebeiibacterium marinum | reverse complement strand
TTACAATTCGCTTAAAATCAATAAGATAATAATTTTGCCATAAATTATTCAATGTATTTAGAATCAGCACATTATAAAAATTTAACGAACTAATGATATTCTTACACTTATAAATAATTAACGAACTATTGTATTTAGTGCTTGCAAAAAAAACTGACGAAGCATAAAAAACCAAACCTGCTAAGAAACAACCTAAAACATCATACAACCAATTACTTTTTCGCTTATTTTTGCACGCAATGAAAAACGAAGGGCTCAATAGCATCAAAAACAAAGGTAAGCTTCATTTTAAACAATGGAGCAACAAGGGCTTTGCTGCATTTTGTTCTTTAGGAAAAGTGATTCACATCAGTAGCCTTTCGGTATCTGTTGCATTATGGGTTGGACAAGTGGTGGAGCATATAGAAGATATTCTATCGTTGTGTATTGCCCAGGAAATAAATGAAGATGCTGATGAGTTGCAGGATATTGAATTATTGCAGGCAATTCCTGCATTAGTAAATGCACCTGCTGAATATGCAAAAAGTACATTAGTTATTAATAAAAATATTAATCGCCGCTGATCGGATACACAATCTGGTTAGCGGCTTTTTTTTGTGCGTTATGGTAAAAGAAATAAAAGACAGGATTTTAAACGGAGGGGCAATTTCCCAGGATGAGGCGTTGGCATTATTAACCTATGTTGACAAAGATGAGCTGTATGCGGCTGCCAATGAGATTCGTTTACATTTCAGAGGCGATAAAATGGAGATGTGCAGTATTTTAAATGCCAAATCGGGCAAATGTACACAAGATTGCAAATGGTGTTCGCAGTCGATGTTTCACAATACAAATGTTGAGGAATATGAGCTGGTGGACCTAAAGGTTGCCGAAAAACAAGCCCGTGAAAATGCAGAAAAAGGGGTACACAAATTTTCATTGGTAACTAGTGGGCGCGCCATTTCAAATAAAAATCTCGATCAACTTTGTGGTGTTTATAAAAACATACAAAAAACAACCCCCATAAAACTTTGTGCTTCTATGGGATTGTTAAACAAATCTCAGCTTGAAAAACTAAAAGAATCCGGAGTGGAGCATTACCATTGCAATATTGAAACGGCACCTTCCTTTTTCCCTCAATTGGTATCATCCCATACCGTTGAAGAAAAAATAAGAACCATTCAATATGCCCAGGAACTAGGCATGGGTGTATGCTCAGGAGGTATTATCGGGATGGGCGAAACCCCGGAACAACGCATTGAAATGGCTTTTACTTTAAAGGAACTAAAAATTGAATCGATTCCTATTAACATTTTAATGCAGGTAGAGGGAGCTGCATTACAAGTAGATACTCCAATTTCTGATGAAGAGATACTAACGGCCTTTGCTTTGTTTCGTTTTATAAATCCTACAGCCAACATCCGCCTTGCCGGGGGAAGAAGCCTTATTGCCCACATCCAGGATAAAGCACTGGCTTCAGGTGTAAGTGCCGCCTTGGTAGGTGATTATTTAACTACTGTGGGAACCAATATTAATCAGGACAAACAAGCTTTTGAAAAAGCAGGCTTTAGTCTTGGCGAAAAGAAATGCAACAGCTGTAATTAGTACTTGATACAAAAATGAATACTAAGGAATTACTACAATACGACAAAGACCATATTTGGCATCCATATACATCAACTACAAATCCACTTCCGGTATATCCTGTTGACAAAGCAGAGGGATGTACCATTCATCTGAAAACGGGAGAGAAACTGGTTGATGGGATGTCTTCGTGGTGGGCGGCTGTTCATGGATATAACCACCCGGTTTTAAACAAGGCCATGGAAGACCAGCTAAAACAGATGTCGCACATCATGTTTGGGGGATTGACTCATGAGCCTGCTGTGGAGCTCGCTCAAAGATTAGTTGATATTACTCCGTATGGCCTTGATAAAGTATTTTTCTGTGATTCCGGCTCCGTAGCCGTTGAGGTTTCATTAAAAATGGCCTTGCAATACTGGTGGAGCAAAGGAAACAAAGAAAAGGTAAAGTTTGCTACCATCCGCAATGGTTACCATGGCGATACCTGGCATGCCATGTCGGTTTGTGATCCGGAAACGGGGATGCACCACATTTTTAACGGACGCTTGCCTATTCATTATTTTGCAGATCAACCCCAATGCAGGTATAACGAGCCTTGCAGCGATGATCATATTGCCGGATTAAAACAACTTTTTGAAGAAAACCATAAAGAAATGGCTGCCTTTATCCTGGAACCTATTGTTCAGGGAGCCGGAGGAATGTGGTTTTATTCAGCAGAATATTTAAAAGAAGTAAAACAACTCTGTGAACAATATGGGGTGCTTCTTATTGCAGATGAAATTGCAACAGGCTTTGGCAGAACAGGAAAATTATTTGCCTGCAACCATGCCAGTATCACTCCTGATATCATGTGCCTGGGCAAAGCCATCACAGGGGGCTATATGAGTTTTGCTGCTACTTTGGCTACCGATGAAGTGGCCAGCACCATCAGCAACGGATCACCTGGTGTGTTTATGCACGGTCCAACTTTTATGGGAAACCCATTGGCTTGTGCTGTAGCCAATGTAAGCATCAAACTGTTGTTAGATGGAAAATGGCAACAGAAAGTCATCCATATTGAAAAACAATTAATAAAGGGACTTGAACCATGCAAGCAACTTAATATTGTAAGCGATGTTCGTTGCATGGGGGCTATCGGGGTGGTTGAACTAAAGAAACCGGTGGATATGGCCATTATTCAAAAGGCTTTTGTAGATAAAGGTGTTTGGGTAAGGCCTTTTGGAAAGCTGGTTTATCTGATGCCTCCCTTTATTATCTCGGAACAGGAACTTGGCAAGCTGTGTTCGGCACTATTGGAAGTTATTAGCGAAACTATGGAGGGTAAAGAATGAATGTGTTTGAAAAAACATTAGAGCAAATTGAATCAGCAGGACTTACAAGAACCCTGAAGGCCATCCGGAATGACTCTTCGGGATATTGTACTTTCAATAGCAAAAAGATGCTCAACCTATCGTCGAACGATTATTTGGGGCTGGCAAGTGATGAAAACCTCAAAAGTGAATTCATGGAATTGCTGTCGCAAAACCCGCAATGGCTTACTTTTGGTAGCGGCTCATCTCGCCTTTTAACAGGAAATAATAGTATTTATGACGAAACGGAACAGACGCTAAAAAAATGGTACGGAAGCCAGGGTGCTCTCTTTTTTAACAGTGGATACCATGCCAATACCGGAATTTTGCCTGCTCTATCAGATAAAAACGATCTGATTTTATCTGATAAACTGTGTCATGCCAGCATCATTGATGGAATACGCTTGTGCCACGCTGAACAAATTCGTTACCGTCATAACGATTATGAACACCTGGAATCTATCCTGGAGAAAAAACGTGATCTTCACCAAAATGTATTTATAGTTAGCGAATCGGTTTTTAGCATGGACGGCGACCAGGCCGACTTGGAGAAGCTGGTTGAACTGAAAGAAAAATACAATGCCATTTTATATATAGATGAAGCGCATGCCGTAGGGGCAATGGGGGAAACCGGGCTGGGATTATGCGAAGAAGTTGGTGTAGTGTCACAAATAGACATCATCATCGGCACCATGGGCAAGGCCATGGCTAGTGTAGGCGCTTATGCCATCCTGAATAATGTTTTAAACAAGGTGCTCATCAACAAAGCCCGTACATTGATATTTACTACGGCACTCCCTGCCATTAACATGGCCTGGAGCAAGTTTATCATTGATAAAATGCCTGAGTTCAAACAACAACGCAAGCAGTTGAAAAAACTGGTAACGCTTTGTAACGATATGGTGCAGGATATGGGCTACAAAACATTTGGAAGTTATATTATTCCGATTGTGGTTGGGGAAAACAAGGTGGCAGTGGCTTTGGCAGAACACCTTCAGAAAAAAGGCTTCCTGATATTCCCCATACGACCGCCTACGGTACCCAAGGGAACAGCAAGGTTAAGGTTATCTCTTACAGCAAATATTAATCCTGATATATTGGATGAGGTGATGATGGAAGTGAAGAGGTTTATGGAGTAGAAGGAAAAAGAGAACAAGGGAAAAGGGAACAAGGTGAAAGGTGAAAGGGTGAACCTGATTGATTAGTAAAAGACACAATAAACAAACTCGGCAAAATGAAACATACCTGGCTAAATAATTCAAACCAAAACAAACTCATCCTGTTTTTTAACGGATGGGGATGTGATGAACATCAGTTTAACCACCTTAGTTCGCAAGAATTTGATGTGATGATGTTGAATGATTATCGCGAACTAAAGCTTGCCCCGGAAGTTATTGCGCAAATAAAAAATTATGATGAGATCCTTCTTATAGGCTGGTCGTATGGTGTTTGGATAGGCCAGCATGTTTGTGAACAATACTGCATTCAAATTAAAGAAGGAGTGGCAGTTAACGGAACCCTAAAACCGGTTCACGAACAATTTGGCATCGCTGAAACTATTGTACAGGGCACATTGAACAACCTAAATGAAAGAAACCTGATGAAATTCCAGCGCAGGATGCTTGGAGGCAACGAAGCCTGGAAAAAGTTTGAAGCCGATAAGCCCCAAAGAGATTTTAATGACCAGAAGGATGAGTTGGCAGCATTGATTCAACACTTTAAGTCTGACACTTCAGATACAACTCCCTATCAAAAAGCTTTTATCGGTTCTTCCGACATGATATTTCTGGCTAAAAACCAACTTGATTTTTGGAAAGAGAAAGCCACAATAAAAGAAATTGACGCTCCTCATTTTTGTTTTTACCATTTCAATAGATGGGAAGATATTATAAGATAATGCCTGCAAAAAACACAATGATTTTAGTTTTCCAACCCGCTCCACTTAGTCGCCTAAAGACAATTTTGGATGATGATCAAGGTGAATGTGACTTTTCTTGTGAGCAATAGATAAAACAGGGAGACAACAGATAAGGAAATTTTGATGCAAAATACAACAATAAAACAGTCCGTGAATAAGGAGCTATTATATAAACGATTTAGCAGCGCAGCTAAGACCTACGATACTCACGCTATCGTTCAAAAACATATGGCTGAAGTGCTGGTAAATATGACTCAAAAACACATTCCTGAAAATCAAACCAACATGATGGAACTGGGATGTGGCACAGGTTTGCTAACCAATCAGATTACAAGAAAATATACTGCCGAACATTATTGGGCCAACGACCTGGTAGGTGAAATGGAGCCCAACATTAAACAAATTGTTGAAAGCAATAGCAATGCTAAATTGGCTTTTTTACAAGGAGATGCCCAAACAGTATCGCCACCTGCTACGCAGGATGTTTTTTGGTCGGGAGCTACCATTCAATGGATTGAGGATCTGGACTCTTTTTTTGCCAGGATAAGTACTCTTTTAAATGCGCAAGGATATTTTGCCCTTTCTTCGTTCGACGTGGACAATTTTATGGAAATAAAAACCATTACAGGCAAGGGGATCGATTATAAAAGCATCAAAGATGTATTGGTTAGCGCAAGCAACCACTTTAAAATACTGGATTACAAATCATGGCATCAAAAAATGTGGTTTAACCACCCAACAGATGTACTAAAACATATGCGGTACACTGGTGTAAATGCCGTTTCATCAACAAAGTGGGGCAAAAAGGACTTACTGGATTTTTGTAACGACTACAAGATGTTTTGTAGTAACAACAAGTACCCTCTAACCTACAATCCATTTGTACTAATTTTACAGAAAAAATAATTCATCCACACCAACCACAAACACAATGGTTATAATAAATACTTTGTGATTTGATATATTTAGTTTCTGGTGGTAAAAACATTATACTATGTCAACCTATTTTATTTCAGCAATTGATACCGATGCAGGCAAAACCATAATTACCGGAATGCTTGCCAAATATTTAAAAGATAAGGGACGCAACATTATCACCATGAAAATGGCCCAGACCGGGTGCCCTGAATACTCAGAAGACATTGAGGTACACCGGAAGATAATGGGTTTACCAATGCTCCCCGAAGATAAAAACGGAGAAACCTGTCCGTACCTTTTTAAATTTCCTGCCTCCCCGCATTTAGCTGCCGAAATGGAATGTGTTCGCATTGATGAAGATGCCATACATCAGTCGATCAAGAATATTGAAATGCAATATAAAGATGTTTTGGTTGAAGGCGTTGGCGGTTTAATGGTACCTATTAACAAAGAGGTAATGGTAATTGATTTTATCCAACAACATAACTACCCGGTTATTCTGGTTACCTCAGGCAAACTTGGTTCTATTAACCACACCTTGTTATCTCTTGAAGTGTTGAAAAAAAGAGGAGTTGATGTGTATGGAGTCATCTACAATCATTATCCGGTTACAGCTCCGGAAATTACAGCAGATTCTGCGGGGATTATAAAAACACACTTAAAAAAATATTTCCCGGATGCACTTTGGGGAGAAGTCCCTTGTATGAATGACATCCAGGAGAACCCCGTTTTATCGCTTGATGAAAAGTGGTTTAATGTATAAAAAGGATCGGATCTGTATAGGCACTTTGTAAAACAGATCCGTTCCTTATCTATTTTCGGATATAATGACAGGAAAATCGCCTCAAACGAAATAATGCAACCAACATCAGCAACGTAGCTTACGACCCACTTTTCAAATTCAAAGAAAGTAATGGTAAGAGAATGGTGTAATCGGCGGACTTTTTGCCCACTTTTTTGACTGTAGAAAAAAGTGGGAACCCTTATGCCTCGCATGTTATTTTTCTTTCAACTATTGATTCACATTACTACCTTTGCCAAAAAAAATAAAACACGGTAATCATGAGCGAGAACAACGGGGTACGCATCAATAAATACCTTAGTGAGGTTGGATTTTGTTCGCGACGCGAAGGGGATAAACTAATTGAGGCCAGAAAAGTAACCATCAACGGTAAAGTGCCCGAAATGGGGACTAAAGTGATGGACGGTGACGAAGTACGCGTAAAAGGCAAACTGGTTTCCCCTTCAAAAGAAAAGCCGGTTTATATCGCCTTTAACAAACCCATAGGCATTGTATGCACTACCGACACCGGGGTTGAAAAGGATAACATTATCGACTACATCAACTTCCCCAAACGGATTTTCCCTATTGGCAGGTTAGATAAACCAAGCGAAGGCCTGATATTTTTAACCAATGATGGCGACATCGTGAATAAAATTCTCCGAGCCCGAAACAACCATGAAAAGGAATATATTGTAAAAGTAGATAAACCCATTACCGACAGTTTTATCCAGCGCATGAGCAATGGAGTCCCTATCCTGGATACAGTTACCCGCAAATGTAAGGTGGAAAAGCTCAGCAAATTTGAATTCCGGATTATATTAACCCAGGGTCTAAACCGCCAAATCAGGCGCATGAGCGAATACCTGGGTTACGAGGTTAAAAAACTAAAGCGCGTTAGGATAATGAACGTAAAACTAGATGTTCCGGTGGGCAAATGGCGCAACCTTACTAAAGCCGAGCTCAAAGAGATTAACCGCCTGGTTGCCGATTCCCGTAAAACGTTTGATTAAGTTTTAAAGTAAAACTGGTATTATCTGCATATCAACACCAACAATCTATCCCACTTTATAAACTTTATAAACCTTCAACTTTATAAACTTTATAAACTTTATGAACTTTCAACTTTACAAACTTTCAACTCTATAAACTCAGTACTAGTGTTCATAATCCTTTAGCACAGGCATTTTTATTTTTTGGGGTTCCTGTTTCCGGAATAGCTCAAATTCTTGTATTACGTCCTGCATGTCTTTGAGGAATATTTCATCAGCTCCATTTTTCTTTGCCACATCATAATAAGCCTTCAAAGTTTCTACTGCCGAAACATCATGACCGGCTATAACAAAAGCCGGTTCATCATTTTTTATACACTTGTGCAAAATTACTTTTTGATCTTTCATAACTACTTTTTATTACCCGTATGTATTTATTCTGTACGGTATACGGCTAGTTTTGTTTATCCAGCTCTCCCATTAGATCTTTAATTGTTTTGTACAAATCCGCTTTGTTTTTCTCTTTATCTTTTAACAATGCATCCCACGCATTTTGTTTGTGGGGAAAAGGATCTTTAATTTTGGAGAAATGGCACTTTAAATACTCCTCCGTATTAATGGTATTTTCCAACTCTTTAAGGTTGAACATTAATTTCCTGATTATGTTTATTTCTCGATTATAGGTCATTGTTTGAATGTTTGTTGGGAAACTGTTAAGTCGTTCAAAATCCTTTGCAGAATTTTACCCTCCTTTCCTTAAGTTTTCATTAGCTCAAGGTATTTTTGATAAGCATGCAAAACTTTTGCTTTATCAGTTATAAAAAGATGTATGGGTTCTCAAATACGTAAGAAAAACTTTAAACTTTTGTTAAGTACAGCAATGGTTCTGATTAAAATATGGTCTTGAAAATTGTAAAAGTCGGTTAATTACATTTTAAAATTAAGTTTGTTATTTCGATCTCACATGCAACTTACGCTACAAAGTAAGCATGGGATTATCTTAGGTTTTCATTTTTATATGGTTTTAAATTTTAATTACATACAAAATTACAACTTGCGTTTTATATGTATTTTTCAAAAGCACCTCAAAGATAAACTAATAATTTATTTTACCAAAAAACACAATAATTGAATTCTATTGTGACGTAGTCGTTTATTCTAAAGAAGATATTATTCGCCACCACCCCTCTGTTTAGTTAACATATTTACCCAAAAACCTAATGTCATATTTTGTCCTTATTTCACTCTTTTTCCTCTTTCAACACAACAATCTCCACCTCAATGATGCCTGCCCTAACGCCATCCAATTGCGATGCCGCACTTTTACTCAAATCAATAATCCTTCCTTTTACAAAAGGTCCGCGGTCGTTAATGGTAACTACAACGTTTTTTCCATTTGCAACATTGGTAACTTTAACTTTGGTTCCAAAAGGAAACGTTCGATGGGCAGCTGTTTTTAGCTCGTGTTTGTAAACCTGACCACTTGCTGTTTTTTTGCCCTCAAATTTATCGGCATAATAAGATGCCTTTCCTTTTTGCTGGGCATAAGTAGTAGCAAAAGCAAATAATAAAAAAAGGAGTATAACCGATTTGTATGTGCTCAGGATGTGCTTCATTTTAGTTGTTTCTTAAACCAAAACCTTGTACGCATAATTGGTTAATTTGTTTTCCAAGGAAATCTTGTTGGGATAATCAAACATAGATAAGTTAAAACATCTTTTCGGGCACAGCAAAGCGCATCACCCTCTGGTAATTTAGCATCATAAGATAATTATACATAAAAGGCAGGTAGGGGGTTCGAGCGATGGGATACTATTTTACACTCTGCAGACCATTCTTTTCACTGTAGGTATAAAACACATAATAGGGTATGTTTTCCATATTATCTTTCGACAAACGATACTTCTGATGTTTATATATTTCTGTTCTGCCTTCTTTACGCGCCAATTGAAGAAAATGCTGTTTCTCTCTATGGTTAAGTGAGATATTATTTGTTTTAACTAAGAAAGACTTGTATTTATACAAGATCTTCTTGAATGTGAATCCATATTCTTTAATATCAGTTGGTTTGTATACGGTGATTTTTTTCTCTCCTGATTTACAAAACGGAACCTCAACAAAGGTCATCTCATAATCAAAACTATTTAAGGTTACCTGACCATTTCTTCTGGCAAAAGTATACAGTTTAACCTCACCTTTAATAGTGTCGTTTTGATTGGTAATGATATATCCGGAAACTTTCTTTGCTTCACTTTTCATTTCACCAATAAAAACAAGAGTCAGAATTAACAAACAATAATAGATCAACTTTTTCATAACAATCCTATAGATAATAAATTCAAAAAGAGGTTGGAATTAATGGTTTAAAAGACTGAAAGCCTTACACATTCTCTATAAGTTTCAGGCGTACAGTCTGTGATATTACAGGCTTTTCGCCTTTTGAATATACCCTAATTTAAATAATTAAGGGCAGCATAACAGCCGCCCTCAAAATTAAAAATATTTCCTGCCTGATTCTTTATTTAAAGCTTTTTAATTTACTAAAAGCCTATGTTGTTTACAACCGTTCTTAACGTCCCCATATTCTTGTTAACCGTTCCCCATTACGACAATAATAATACTCGTAAAAAGGATGATGACATGTTAGATTCCATTCACATCTATCAAGGTAAACCTGGTGCTTATACACTTCATATCCATCTCCACTCGAAATCAACTGCAAAAAGTGCTTTCTATGACTCTCTTTGGTAACAAGACTTTTCTTTATAACAATTTTAGTTCTGAAAATATAGAGCTGATTTCGACAATAAAAACCATATTCTTTTATTTGACCTGGCTTAAATACATCATAGTGGTCGGTCAGACTTTCTTTAAAAGCCACCTCTATAAAATGCCATTCAGGATCAAACCCGTTAAAAACAAATCCTCCTGTACGCCTGTTAAAAACAAAGTGCTTTATAAAACCATTAACAGTATCATTTTGGTTGGTGATGATATAGCCTGTAAATTTTCGGGCTTCCATTTTAGATTCCCCAAACACAAATGCAAAAACCAGGAATAATCCAACGCATAAATACTTCTGCATAATCTCCTTGACTCTTTTACAAAACAAAAAGTGTATCAAAAAATGTTTTAGTTGATTTTAATTCTTTCTATGGCAAAATTTTCAGAATTCATATCTACTTTACTAATAGAAATAATCTCATCTCCATAATTGAATAAAAACTTAGGATACCCTTTTAGCAGGATCTCGTCGCTACGGGTTAACTCAGGATATTTTACAATTTGAATTGATTTCCTGTTTGAAGTACCTGCATAGATTATGGTTCCTTCTTCATTAAAGGCAAAGTCAGAAAATGTAAGTGTCCCCCTATCAATCATCCCTTTATATATCATTGAGGAAGTGGCACTATAAACAGCTCCATAGGTGCTGGTAACTGTAAATTCACCGTTTAATGAAATCCTGAAAATATTAGGATCCAACGGATGATCTCCATGGTAACTGTCATCATAATGCTTGAGGATTTTTCCCTCATCATCCAATTCAAAGTATTCCATATCCACAGGGCTCACCTGCCTCGAAATAGAAACTATGTTATTGCTATTGGGCACAAACCTCAAATAATCACCTTCAAAATCCCCATTCCCACTGATATTGATACCTGTTGCCCTGGAATAGGTACGAACCGGCTGCTCCCACCATGGCGAAGGTTCTACTGAGGCAACTATATAACCCTTGTTGTTGGTAACCACACATTCTGTTGGCAGACCTGTATTGATTGAGTAAACCAAATCGAAGGTATTGGCATTATAAATATGAATAAAACCACTGTTATTAGGAACATAAACCTCCAGGCCGTAACCATTATCTCCTACAGCAAACCTGCCAATTGACCCTTGTAGGACAACTGAATTAATTTCGGTTTGTGTTTCATAATTGATGGCCTTTAGCTTATTCAAAAACTGATCATAAATAAACACCACCGGCTCTGAGGGATGGTGAACCGCAAACTTTGGCAGGTCGTAATAAATTTTGCCTGCAGGTTGTTCTACTTTTATTTTATTGCTGTTTCTGGTGTGACCATCAGTGTTCACTATTCTGAGATAATAATATACTTCACTTACTAACGGTGGCAATTCATCAACAAACTCAGTAGATTCAATTGTACTAAAAGAGGTGATTATAGTCCCTTCAGCATCAATACCCGTAGCCCTTAATAGCTCATATCTCTTAAAATCATCCATCCCATATTGCTCCCATTTCAATTCTACCCCGGAAGTCACCACTTCAGCCGAAGTTAATGTGAGCGGGCCTGGAGCCAATGTGGATAAATCGAATGTTTTTGATGCAATAAATCCATCAGCATCGGTGGCTGAAACCGAAATAGTATGAACCCCTCGTGACAGGTCTGCTGTTTCGAACCTCACATTATCATTAACATCCGGATTTGTCTTATGCAACTCCCCATCCAGACTACTGGATATCACAACATCAATATCGCTTGCCGGAGAATCCTCATCGGTTACATTAAACGAAAAAATAACATTTTCTCCCAGGGAAAAGTTGGCAGGCAATGAAGGCAAGATCACCTCTATTTTTGGAGTATAACCCGTACTCACCCCCCTTTCGATATAGATATTTACCCTATCCAATGAATCTGCCTGAACATTTACAACTGCTTTTCCTGCTCCATACCCACTCACTTCTGCATAAATTTCATACGATCCCGACTCAATCCCCCTTATTAATGTTGTACCAAATTCATCTGTTACTCCCTGCAGAGTAGGAGGAACTGTAAAAACGGTTGCTCCTTCAACCGGACCCGATACGCCATAATAACCTCCATTTTCTACAACTGTAACATAAATATCTCCTTTACTGCTTACAGGATCTTTGTCATCTTCACATCCTAACAATACAATTACGCATAAGAATGCGAATAAAATTTTACTTCTCATCATTTTTTGTTCTGGTTATTTATTAAAAAATCATTCTGCTACTACTTCAACCCACTTGCCGGCCCTGCGTGCTGTTATCTCATTGTTATACATCGCTTGGCACGATACCGAAGGCAGATAATACCGTCCCTGGTAGGTGGCATTTAGCAATACAATAAATATTTTGCTTTTTTCTCTTGGCAAGTCAAAATAAGAATACACCCTATCATCACGGATATCCCTGTACTCCGGCATATCCACTTCAAAGGACGACCTTACATCTTCCATCCTGGTATTCCTGATTTCCCAACCTGAAGGAAAGATCTGGGTCAGGGCCATATCTTCGTATCCCGAAAGTTGTCCGGGGTGGCTCACGGTTACAACAGCCATAAAATCGGTGCCTTGTTGTATTTTTGAAACATCCATAGTTTTACCATCAAGGGTTGTGTATTTAACCGACAGTTTCAAATTTGAACTTTCGCTTACAGTATCTCCTTTAAAAGGCGTTCCTTCCAACACTACCCGTACAAACAACACACCTTCTGCATGGTTTTTAATATCAACACTGCCTGGTGAAGACTGATTATCCGAAATTTCTACCTGATGAATTGGTTTATCTGAGCGAATTTCATTTTTTCCAACTTCACAATATAACTTGTTGCTTCCACTACGCTCTACCAACTGCGACAAGGCAATTAATGAATATGCTGTTGTTTGCGTACTCAACCAGCTTTGGGAACTCAGTTTTCCTGCAATCTCTTTCATTAACGGAGCTGCCTTATCCAGTTCTCCCAATAAAGAAAGAGTTTCCAATATCATGGCCTGATCACGAAGCACAGATCCGTACGAATAATACTTACTTTTCGCTTTTACATCTATGGTGGTGTTTGCAATTAACTGAGAGGCCACATCTTGTTGGCCAATGAGTGCATATGCCGCAGCCAATCTCCAGCGGGCCTGCGCCGAGAGGCTTGAAATATGCCTCATCCTGTTCATGGCACTTTTATCGGGCTTATCAGCTAAGGCTAGTGTATACAACCTATAGGCCTGATTCAGATCCTGGTAATGCCCAAAGTTTTCAGGCGTCCAGTTGCCCGACCTGCGTTTTTGATATTGCACCCATTTGTTTTTAAAATTGATAGGCAAACTATAACCTTTCTTTTCAGCCTCCAATAAAAAGTGACCTGCATAGGAAGTGCCCCAATCATCAGCTTCTGTATTTCCTGGCCAGTAGGCAAAACCTCCATCTCTGGTAATAAAAGTTGACAACCTGCTGATACCGGCTTTGACATTTTTTTCAATTCGGGCTTTGGTATTCTCATCCACCTCCATCACATTTTCCAAATACAATTGCGGGAACACCGAACTGGTAGTTTGCTCCACACATCCATGAGGATAGCTCAACAAATACTTTAACCTTCGCCCAAAATCTACCGGAGGGATGGACGATAACTCTACTGTGACTTTATTGGTGCCATCCATTCCAAACAATTCATATGGGATTGCCCCTGATTCATGTGCCTGAAAGGACTTGCTCACTGATGTAACCCTTGGCGGATTCGGATTGCGAACCTGAATCTCTATTTCATCTTCTGCAACAGCAGAGCCCGATTTGGCTATAATCTTTACTTTACCTACGCCCAGTTTCTTTGGTATTTCTATTGTGAACGGGATCACTTTATCTCCTGATTTATCGAAGGTGATTCTTTGCTTTTTATTTCCTTTTACGTCCAATAATTCATTTGCTTCAACCGAAACTTCCACATTTTTAATATCATCACTCATGGCAAAAACAGTAACAGGCAGCTTCACCGTTTCACCAGGTCCCAAAACCCTTGGCAACGTAGCCAGTACCATCAAAGGTTTCTTAACCGGGGTGGCTTTCTCCGCATTACCATAACTACGGTCATTACGTGCTACCACCATAGTTCGTACAGAACCAATGTATTGCGGCATCTTAAACTCATGCGTTTTTGAATCCCCTTTTCCCAATTCAAAAGGCCCAAATACCTTTACCACCGGTTTAAAACGGTTGGCACTCGGATCTTTTTGTTTGGCATCCAGTTCACCATCCCCACCTATACTAAACACCCTTTCTATTTGTCCGCCATAAGCTCCTATTACCTGATTATAAATATCCCAGGTTCTTACTCCAAGGGCTTCCCTGGCATAGAAGTGATTCCATGGCTGCGGTGTTTTGAAACGGGTTAAATCCAATAGCCCTTCTTCAACCATAGCGATGGTGTATGTCATCGGACTACCACTCTCTTCGCTCACCTTAATTTTTACCATCTGTTCAGGCACCAGGGTATCCGGCATATCAATACGTGGTTTCAGGTGGGTTTGCGCATCTTCTACCAACAATGGTGTAACGCCATACATTCTAATGGGCAAATTGTTGGCTGTTTGGGCGTGAGGTTGCAATAAGGTAACATGAACATAGATGTTCGGTGTCATTTCCTTTGTTACCTCAAACTGAAACGAGGTATATTCCTTTTGTGTTTCTACCCAATATTCTTTAATAACCTTTGATCCATTTTCAACAGTTACCAATGCCCTTCCTCCTTCGGAAGAAGCAAAATTTACCCGGGCCATATCCCCAACATTATACCTTGCTTCTTCTACAGACAAGGTAAGCATTGAGGCAGCTTCCGGGTTGTCGCCAACCGGTTTTGCTGCATATCCGGGCCAATCCACATACATGGTTTTGCCACACACATGTCCGCTAACCGGGTCAAAAACACGAACCAGATACCTTCCCCAATCGGGATATTTAATTTGAAAATCAAAACTTCCGATACCTTTATCGGTATCAAAATCTCCCTTCGCAATTATTTGCTGCGACGATGACGAAATATATCGGGCCAGGTTATCCTCACCTGTCTCCCACCACCAGCGCCAGCTCACCTTATATATAATGTACTGCAAATTTTTTCTGGAAACAGGATTCCCATCCGGATCAACAGTTACTACGCTAACAGAATGATCCTTATCCGTTACCAGCATACCTCGTTTATCGCCCACAGGGATTTTTACCCCTACATAGGATTTATACGGACTATAAGGAATCGAAAAACGATCAATACTATAATCACCACTCTCCTCAAAAACCCTGGTCCGGAAGGAAGCCTTTAACATTCCAGGAGCCTCATTGCTCACTTCCAGATTTCCCCTCACCATAGCAATTCCATCCGCATCCGTTTCCCCTTCGAACAGAGTTACTTCCTCACTTGAAAACTCCCGGGTTGGATCATCAAAAGTATATTCGGCATATTTATCAAACCTTGTTGGAACAGATGTCAATGTAGCGGTTACATTTGCCTTCAGGTTTTTTGCCACCGCACCATGGAGCCATTTTACATCCATTTTTGCTGCAATATATGGTTCCAGAACTGAGAGTTTCTCCTTTCCAAAATCCATATTTATTTTTAAACGGTTTGGCTTAATGGTTTCAACCTTTAGCGCTTTACTAAATACAGTACCTCCCACCAGTATCCTGGCCATCCAGTTACCGGTTGGGGCTTCCTGACTGGTGGGTACTTTAAACAAATACATATTATTAATACCCGAAGCACTGACCATTCGTTTTACCAGTTGCCCGTATGGATTGCTCAACTCAAACACTACAGGATGCTTCTCAGGCAGTGTTTTTTCCCTGTCTTCCAAAATAAAGGATACATACAAGGTATCTCCGGGACGCCATACACCACGTTCACCGTAAATATATCCCTTCAACCCTTTATCTATAGTTTGTCCGGCAACATCAAACCTACTTAGCGACAAAGAGGATCCATCATCCAAACGGAGATAGCCCCTTTGGTTTTCATGTTTTGCAATTAACAAATACGGCTTTTTTGTTACATCCAACCTCACAAGCCCTTCTCCATTACTTTTTGAAGAATTGATAAGCTGGTTCTGATAATTATATACATCAACCTCTACATTGGCTATGGGCTCAGTGGTTCTTAAATCAGCAACCGCTACTACCATCTCCTTATCACTACCTTTTTTTGCAATAATCCCCAGGTTCGATGCCAGAATATTCCTGCTGGCAAAACGCTCACTTCTGTAATAAGCTTTTTTACAAGGATCGTCCCTATCGCGCCAGTTGTAATAATAATATTCATTATCCCAATAGCTCGAACCCTGATCAGGGTTATCATAATAAGCTATTTCAGCTTCTGTAATCTCATCTTCATCCGCCAACTGATTATCTGTCTCCATTTCTGACTCACTGGCGCAAGGATATATGGCATTTTTACGGGCAAACCTCAACTCAACCCTATATATTGAGCCCCTGTCCACTTTTATTAAATCTTCCAGATTAATAGAAAAGGTGTTCCACTGGTTTAAATTCACCGTCCTGTCAACATTCAGGGGAATTGTTTTTTTTACAACTAACCGTCCGGCCCTTTTTAGCTGATATGCACCATCCAGTTTATTTACCTGTAAAAATGAAGCGATATTGTTTTCAAAAATCTGGATCACACGCACCTGCACTTCTTTTAAACTCACGGCCTTAAAAGGAACGCTCAAACCATCTGATTCCGGCAATATAGTCCCCTTCCCTAAAAATTCAACCTGGGGCTTTATGCTGGTAAAAGTAAGTGTAAACACCTCATCCCCATCGGTTTTTGTTCCCAATATATTTTCTACCCCCTCATAAACACGAAGCTTTACTGCTCCGGTTATTGTACGGTCAGGGGTAATTTTAATTACATTCCCCTCAATAGTAGTTGTAAAAGAATGATCTATATCCCAGGTAACCAGTCCTGCCAGATTCTGATTAGGGCTTAAAGGATCTGTAAATGTTATCTCAATAGCCTGGCGGGGATGAAATACAGCCCTTGCATCTACCAGTTCAAAGTCGCCAATCCCCGGTATTTCAATTTTCTTTGTTTCTTCCTTATCAATACCAATGCTCGTTCCGTTCAGCTCCAATTTAAGTTTATCTTGCGAATCACCCCTGCGAATATGGTGGATTACAAACGGAAAATTATTCTGCCTAACCGTTGAAAGCCATTCCACTTTTAGCTCTTCTCCGTTCTGGAATGATTTTATTATTTTATGTACCTGGATGGTATCGGCATAATCAGAAAGAATCAGGTTTCCCGATATTTTATTGTCCGAAAGGTCTGTATTATCATAAGGAGTAACCTCACCAACTTCAACACGATAATTTTGCGTAAGCGTTTGAAAAGAAAACTCAAAATCCTCTTTGGCATCAGTAAACACCTGAGCCATTTTTACTTTTACATTATATACCGTTTCCTGTTCAAGCTTTTTTTTTGGTTTAAATACCAATGATTGTTCATCAGCCCAATATACCTCACCCTCAATTTTGGGTTTCATATGCAGGATGCTGGATGAAGCAGGGCTTCCCGGTTCCGCACTGCTTACTTTTTCCGAAAAACGCACCATAATTTCAGCCTGGTTCGAAACCATTCCCGATGTAAATGCACTTACTTTAGGATTATACTTAACTTCTGATAAAGTTGGGGAAACTTTGGGAGATCTGTTGCAGGCGGTTATAAATACCATACACACAACAGCAATTAGGGATAGAACTTTTTTAGTTTGCATCTGATAATTTAAGCGGGTTAATTTTATATGTTAATTTCCAACACCCGAATGTACAAATACTTTTTAATTTAACGACTAAGCCCGTCGAACAATTTACCCAAACAAAGGATCGTTATAATTCACCAGTAAATTCCATACATGATATTATTCAGGCTCCAAAACTATTTTTTGAGATATTTTTACATCCCACTATATTTTTCATAGGGTCAATGTCAATATTTAAGCTTTTATTGCCACAGCATTTAATATTATTTAAGGGTTAACGGCTCGCTTTTTAAATTTGAACACGAAACCTTTTTGTTGTAAATGTAGTAAAAGAGATCATTAAATTTTTGTGATATTATATTGGGGACACTATATCACAGCTGTTGGATATATTAATAAGAGTTGTATGAATCGATTTGTTTTCCGCTTAAAGGGCAGGTTACTTGCCAATGTTTTAATTTCTTCAACCATTATTTTTGCCCTGATACTTGGCTTTATTACTTTAAACATGAGAAATCAAGCCATTTCTTCTGCCACAAATATTATTAAAACACAGGTTTCTGAGTTTAAAAACCTGATTGAAGGTGAACTGGGATTGATTCATGAAGGAGCTGAAGTGTTGGCAAATACCTATGAACAATATTTAGAAATGGATACCAAGCCCAAGGATAACGTTTACAATACCATGTTAACCAGCTGGCTCAAGGATAATCCCGAATTCCTGTCAACCTGGCAAATTTGGGAACTCAAAGCTCTTGATCCCTCCTATGAGTTTAAAAATGGAAGAATACGTAATGTGTACTACAGGCTAAATGGAGAAATAAACCAGGCAAAGTCTACCGTTGACATGAACAACGATGACCTGAACAGCTTGTATTACCAGGCACGAGAAGAAAACCAATCAGACATCTGGGATCCATACTACGATGTGGTTACCAAAGAACTGGAGGGTATTTTGATGACTTCCATCGTTGTGCCTATTCAAAAAAATGGCTTATTCCAGGGTATTGTTGGAGTCGATATCAGGCTTGATAACATGGAAGACATTGTTTCAGACATGAAATCCTTTGATGGCGCCATTAGTTTTCTGCTATCAAACAACGGAGATATTGTTGGCCATACTAATAATGAATTAATAGGAAAATCAATTTTTAAAAACACCCCGATAGACTCCACATTACTTAAAGACGAAATCCAACAGGCATTGGAAACCGGGATATATCAAACCGAATTCAACAACGGGGATGAGGATTGGTATTTAACTTTGGCCACCATACAGGTAAAAGACACCCAAAAAAAATGGACCCTGGGCATTCAGGTTCCCAAAGAGGTTGTTTTAAAAGAAACCAACAACATATTTTATCGCAGTATGGCGGTGGGCATGATTGGCTTGATCATATTCTACATTATAATATACCTTTGGGCAAATGGAATAGTAAAGCCACTTAAAAGCAGCGCCAACTACACAAAAGAAATTGCCAATGGAAACCTAAATGCTTCCATCGATTTTTCCAGGAATGATGAAATCGGTGATATCATTACATCACTTCAAAGCATGACGGGCAACTTAAAAGCCATCGTCCAAAAAATCATCTCAAGTTCCGACCATATAAACGCATCAAGCAACACTTTAAAATCATCAGCTTTAAAACTAAACGATGGCGCCTCAAATCAGGCCGCCTCATCAGAAGAAATAAGTTCCTCGATGGAAGAAATGGTAGCAACCATCCATCAGAATACAGATAATGCCCAAAAAACAGAGCGTATTGCCAGCAATGCTTCCGAGGAAATGAAAAAAGGCTACGAAGCCATTAAAACCACAGAAGAATCAATGACCGAAATAGCCACAAAAATAATGGTGATTGACGACATTGCAAACCAAACCAACATCCTGGCTCTAAATGCAGCCGTTGAAGCAGCCAGGGCCGGAGAGCAGGGAAGAGGGTTTTCTGTGGTTGCCAATGAAGTAAAAAAACTGGCTGAACGCTCACAGGCAGCAGCCAAAGAAATTATTGAGCTAACCAAACACGGCGTTGAAGTTTCAGAGGCATCAGGAAAACAAATGAAAGCAGTAATCCCCGAAATTGAGGAAACCGCACTTTTAGTGAGCGAGATTGCAGCTGCCAGTATCGAACAACAAAGCGGGGCACAACAGGTTAACAATGCCATACAGGAACTTAACGAAATTACCCAACAAAACTCCTTATCAGCAAATACATTTACCAGTAGCGCCCAGGAACTATCAAAACTGGCCACTGATTTGAAAAAGATTATTGATTACTTTAAAATGGGCTGATCCGGTTTTCAATGATCAATTAGCAGGTATCAATTTAATCATTGCTAATTGATCATTGTTTGTTGTTTGTTGATCATTGCCTCTCTGTTACTGTTCAAAAATATAATCTCCCAGATCCTTTAACTCCTCATCAGTAAGCTGAGGGAATCCTGTCATTGCCGGATATTCCATCCTTTTGCGGCCAGGGACGCGCACCCACTTTTTAAAACCCTCAAAATCATCTTTATATACCTCAATCATTTCTGTTACCGGAGGCCCAACCAACCTATCTTCCAATTTGTGGCACACGGAACAATACTGCTTAAACAACTTTTCTCCCGGTGGCAAATCTTTTTCTGCTTCCAGTCCCATTTCTGCTTCCAGAGCTGCCTGTTGAACCATCTCAATATGCCTGGCCGTTCTTTCTGCCATAAGTTTTTGATGGGGCTCAAGGGCATTGGCCCGGTAAACATGACGCCCCGTACCCATAAAAATCACAGTAACGGTCAATATCCCAACCACATAATAAAAATAACGCCCTATCTTTTCCACAGGACCTGTAATTTCTTTCCACATCAGCACCATGGCAACAATAGCAAAACTAACACCCGTAGCTATAAACCAAAACATATCCCAGTCAACCCCTTTTGAGGGCAGGGTGATAAAAACAACCGATCCAAACAAAAACTGCGATACAGTTGCACCAAAACCAAGCGAATAGAACTTTTTCTGAAGCTCATATTTGGTAAACCCTGGCAGCTCTTCTTCAAACTCAAACGACTTACGACTTATATAATAAAACAAAAACAACCCGGTAATGGCCAATGATGCCACTACAAAATGAAAATACCTGGGCAATACATTGGGTAATGACAATGCAGAGAAAAAACCACTCACCTCCCCCCATTTTTCAGGGAATAACATCAGGTTAATATTGGTTAAAAACACAAACGGGATAAAAAGGAAACAGCCCACTGCCACAGAAATAATAGCGATATGCAGCGGTTTATTATCCTCTAAAATCTTCCAGGTATACTTATGTGCATACAGCAACAAAAACACAAAAGCCACCAATGGCACCAGCATAATCCAATATTTACCGGTAAGCGCATTTGCCGAGTAAAAATAAATGGTATACAACACATTAATCGACAATAAAGGAGCCACACCCAACACAACCGCCAGACTCTTATTCACCGTAATGGTCTGCGCCACCTGATAGGCCAGCGAATCATACCTTTTATCCTTCAGGCCTTGCCGTTCAAACCATAAGGTAAGTATAGAACCTCCTAACATAAGGTTTACAAACAAAATGTGTAACAAAAACGACAAAACCAACAAGGTAATCAACAACCACTCAGGTAAGGGCAAAGGAAGTGGAATATCTTTGGGCACCAATTGCATCTGACTGAACATATATTTATAGATTTAAGTTCTGAAAATTAGTTTACTGATCTGATTTAATTTTGTATAGATTAACTTCTGTACCATTAATCTGAACCCCCTCCAGTGTTTCCGGATGCTCCTGGAGCGATTTGATATATAACACCAGAGCATCCAATTCCTCTTCATTCCCCGGGAACGGAGGCATAAATATTTTCACATTATGCATTCCGGAAATATAGGCTTTCATGGCCGTTGCATCAAATGGCTTTTCTGCACCATACATTTTTTCAAAATTGGTAACTATCGAGTTGATCCCTCCGGTGGTATGGCACCTGGTGCAAGCTATCTTAAACACGTTTTTCCCGGCCTCAAGCCTGTTGCGTTCTGTTACTTTTGATGTATTGGTATACGATGAATGAGGCAAAACTCCATCCCGCTTAAATAAAGCATAATCCTCTTTCAGCAATCCGTTGGCATACATATAATCGGCTATTACATATGGCTTGCGAATAAACTCACGTAAGCGCTCAAAAGTACCCAAAAATCCAAATAGCAATATCAGTGGAATCCACAGCCAACCTTTGGGAAATTTCCTTGGTTTCCAAAGCAGTCCCAGGCAAACCAAAACAGCAACTGCAACAGCTCCTGCTACAACATAAATTAACGATCCGTACCACTCCTGAAATTGTTGCGTCCCCAAAGCAACCGGTAAGTTGCCAACCATATAGTCCGGAATCTTTATATAATAAATAAATGCCCCAAGGGCCGCAATTGGAGTCCAAAACAAGGTATATAAGGTCATGGTCCTGGTTGCAGGCACTTTAACCGGATTATCTTTTTTAAGGAAAAACGAAGATAGAAACAAGGCAAACATCCCTCCCATCATCATGGATACTCCGGTGCGGAAAACCAACTGGGGCATATAGATTGGATTCAGCACTCCCGACCAAAAGTCACCATCATTCAACCAATTTCCCGGATCCATCATAAACCCTAAAATAGCAACAATAATAGCCATGGTCAACCACGAAAATATAGCCAGAGATGCCCCAAAAATAATATGCTTCCTTTTCCCTTCGCGGGTTTTCGACAAGCGTTTCCACGATAAAAAGTAGAGCATGATTAACACAACCTCGGTTACAAAAATAAGCCACTCTGTAAACCAGGCCATATAAAAAACACGGATTAAACTTGCTATCGAAGCAGGGTTTACCAAGGCAGCGGCAAACCATATACCTACCCCTGTTAACGCCCCTACTGTAGTGGTTATAACAAAGGCAACAAATAAAAGCTTATACGAAAACTTATCCCAGTAAGCACCTTTTTCAGGCTCTGTTTCTCCTGATTTATATCCCAAATACTCGAGCAGTGTAACAATAGGAACAAAACCAACAGCAATAGCGTGGTTTATTAAAACGTGGATAATGGCAATAACGGCAACCAACATCCGGTTACCCATAAAATCTAAATGAAAAAGAGGAAAATCCATATTTATTGGTTGTTAGGAATTTGCGTAATAAGATAATCAATTACACCCTAAGAACCAACAGCAATTTTATCAAATCCTACTTCACCTCTTCATAATCCACATACTCTCCCATGTCATCGGTGGTCATTTTTTTGTTTGATTTTCCATTTTGAATAGTCACTTTCCCCTCTTGCTGCTTCATTTTTTCGGCATATTGCTTTTGCTTAACATGTGGATTATTCATTTTATTCACCCTGTTAGCAATAAACATTGGCAACAAAATCCGTCCGATAAACTTAACCAAGTAATAAAAAATTGCAATCAATAAAACAGTCCTCAAAAACCCTATAATCATTTTCCTGTATTTAAAAATCCCGGCAAAATTCGCCACACCAAATTTACACTAATTATGCCACAAATGTAAATCCGACATTATTTCAGCTTTTCCAACAAAATTGCACTAAAGTTGACAGAATTATCAGGGCGCCACCCTCAATACAACAGTCTTTTTCAATATAAACTTCTTTCCTCGTGGTCGGGATGTAATTGAGGCTTTTCCGTATTGTGGTCGTGGCAAGTTCGTATCAACTTCGGCTTTTTGTCGACCTCTATTCGTCTCCTGTTCGTATGTATAAGGCGAACCGTAGTCGAAGCCTACCCGAACACTTCCCGAACACATCCAGACTCTTTCCCGAAGCCGTATCGAAGAAACGTAGGAAAAAACTCG
>NZ_JAPDPI010000060.1 GCF_026013615.1 Plebeiibacterium marinum | reverse complement strand
ATTTGAGCATCTGCTGCTTCCATCACTCCTAAAGTACCCAGTGAACCGATGGCGAAATTTTTAAGTTCATGCATCTTTCTGTTTTTGTAACCTCCTTAAAATTGATCAGGTTTTAAAAGAGGTTGGGTTAAACATATATCGGCCGAATTTTTAGTTAACTAGTTATTTGTCAATGGTCATTAGTCAACAGTCATTAAACTATAAAGCTGAATCCTACCGCACCATAACCATTAATAATACTTCTCTACAAGCTGTAAATCACTTTTAAATTTCAACTTTTAACTTTCAACTAATTTGTATAGTGCTAAAGTAGCGTGCAGAGTAATGCAAAAAAATTACTGTAATTTTACAGTAACTTTTTTCGCTTGTAACGTGTTGTTAATGAGGTAGAATGATTTTTGGGTAGAATCGGGTTTGAGCCGAAAAGGTGTAAAAAAGGGCTGATATTCACGAAAATCGCTAAAAACGACAAAAATATTCATCAAAATCGCGTTTTTAGCCAAAAATATTCACGGTTTTGTCGTTTTTCGGTGTTTTTTATGCATTTCTTTGCTATGGCTTTGCATTTCTATGCTATGGCTTTGCTATTTCTATGCATAGTCATTGCTAATCCTATGCATGTTTATTGCTATTTCTTTGTATTGTGGTTGTATTGTGGTTGTGTTGACTATGCACATTCTTTGCTTAGGCATTGCTTCTAAGGAACCGAAGAAATACCATAAAACAGGCATAGTAAAACCATAGTAAGTACGACGTCATATGCTTGGTATACCATAGG
Source organism: Plebeiibacterium marinum (assembly GCF_026013615.1). Classification (GTDB taxonomy): domain Bacteria; phylum Bacteroidota; class Bacteroidia; order Bacteroidales; family Marinilabiliaceae; genus Saccharicrinis; species Saccharicrinis marinus_A. Next base: position 24,752 of record NZ_JAPDPI010000060.1, on the reverse strand, counting down.
AGGGGAAAAGGATTGGTGGAGAATGGGGGGTGGTGGTTAGTCCCACTTTTATCAAATAGAAATGTTGGTATTTTGACTTTTAATACAATCATTTGAATATTTATTTGACATAATTGCTATCTTTATGGCTCTTAAAAAAATATGAACTGCAAATGTCTATGTCTGATTGTCAATTTGTTATGTTGATTAATTGAAGAGTAAATTTGGTTGCGTACTAATTATGGCAAAGTAATCAGGTATGTGTTTATGAGCTAGAATGTTAATAATCCGAACTCAAAGAACGTACTAAAATTACCAAGATATTAGACACACAGGATTTAATGATTTCAATAAGAGATAAATAACTATTTATGAATATACCTCAAAACATTACACAAGAAGATTTAATAAATGGAGCTGAAAAAATTATAAACGAGGGTATACCTTCTAAAGCTCATTCAAGCACATATGATGTATTTTATAAAAACAAGTTATTACCTCCAAAATTAATTGTTTCTTATGCAAATATTTATAGAAATGGAAATGAACTAGAGCGTGATAAGTTTGAGGGAGGAGAGAATACAGAATGCTTTAAATTACTTCATAAATATGGATTTAAAATATATAGAAAAGACAGTGTATATCCTACATTAATGATGTTTTTTGAACAAGCTAAAACAGGAGAGTTAAAAACATCTAAATACCCAAAGAAAATTAAAGGATTAGAATGTAAAATAAGTTTTGGGCAAGGTAATCAAGCAAAAATACCTTGGATTTCACTTTTAAAACACCCCAATACTACAAGTAAAGGTATTTATCCTGTTTATCTTTTTTATAAGGATATTAATAAGTTAATTTTAGCGTATGGAGTAAGTGAAACAAATAAACCATTAGATAGCTGGGAGATTAAAAATCCTAAAACAATTTCTAGATACTTTGAAGAAAATGAGTTTGGTAAGCCTAATCGGTATGGTGCTTCATTTATTTATAAAGTATATAATGTAGATGATTTGCCCGATGATAAAATAATAGATAACGATTTAAATAAGTTAGTTGAATTTTATTTGAATAATACGGAGAAGACAGAAATAGAAAAGAAAGTATCGGGACCATTTGAAAGACAATCTTTTATTGATTGTTTACAAAATGCCGGTTTATTGTTAAATCCTAAATTAGTAACACGTTTTATCTCATCCCTTATAACTAAACCTTTTGTAATCCTCTCTGGACTATCCGGTTCAGGAAAAACCAAACTCGCACAAGCCTTCGTTCAATGGATTAGTCAGAACGAAAGTCAATACTGTATTGTTCCTGTTGGAGCAGACTGGACAAACAGAGAACCATTATTAGGTTATCCTAATGCATTAAAAACAGATGAATACGTTAAGCCCGATAATGGAGCGCTGAATGTAATAATTAATGCGAATAATCATCCCGAATTACCGCACTTTCTGATTTTAGACGAAATGAATCTAAGTCATGTGGAACGTTATTTTGCTGACTTTTTAAGTGTAATGGAATCAAAAGGAGAAATTTCACTTTTTGCAGAAGGAACGGTTAACAATGGTGTTCCTGCAAAGCTTACATTACCATCAAATTTATTTATAATAGGAACAGTCAATATTGATGAAACAACTTATATGTTTAGCCCCAAAGTATTAGACCGTGCTAACGCAATTGAATTCCGTGTTACAAAAGGTGAAATTGAAAATTTCTTTGCCAATCAACAAACAATTGATATGGAGAAACTGAAAACTCATGGAGCGTCAATGGCACAAAGTTTCCTTAATTTGGCTGAAAATAAAAAGTTTGATGAGGAGGACATAGCTGAAACACATAAAACTCTAGTAAGTTTCTTTGAACAATTAAAAAAGACAGGTGCTGAATTTGGCTACAGAAGTGCAACAGAAATAATACGTTTGATTAATCAACTTAATGTTATTGATGACAAATTAAGTTTAGAGGAAAAACTTGATATTGCTATAATGCAGAAGCTTTTGCCAAAACTACATGGCTCACGTCGCAAACTTTGTCCGGTACTACTAACATTAGGAAGCTTTTGTGTGGATGACACAATCATTAAAAACATAGAAAAAGATATTTTTAAAAATGAGGATTTCGAATTTAATATAGAAAATGGGGTTCGATATCCAATATCCCTTGAAAAAATAACTCGTATGTACAATGGCGCAATTGAAAATGGCTTTGCCAGTTATGCAGAGGCTTAAATAATGGAAGTAAAATCGTTTGTAAATATCAATCTTGACCATATTGAAGAAGGTCTGCAACTTGCCATAGATGCTAAAGTTGAAAATACTTTATTCCTATCATCTGATGCTTTAGAGAACGGAGAGGCAGAATACCAATTAGTTGAAGGTTTTTCGTATGATTATGAGTTGAATAAGGATGATTTTTCGCTGGCAAAAGACCATATAGTACAACCTCATTCAAGAAAAAGATATCTTGGATTAATTTCTCCCAATATCTATGTAGGAACATTAACTTTAACTGTATTAAAAAAGGATAAAGAAGTTGGTTACGTAAATGTTGAAGTGCGGTCTGTTAAAGCCGATTATCGTGATGATTACCGCGATATGCTTGAATTAATAACAGAAAAATGTACTGACTTGCTTATGCAAGCCAATTCTCCCGTAACGCATAATTTTGAGACAGATTTTGAAAAGGACAACGAAACTCTTTATCAGAAATTTGCCTTTATAAAATCTATTGTTGCAACTGATGAATTTGCAGAATCTGTACATCGAATTGTCTCATCACCAGTAACAAAATGGAAGGAAACATCAGAACAGAAAGATGTCAGAAATATCAGACGTTTTAAGAACTCTAACATAAAAGAGCTTATTACTGGAAGTAAACGAACGCATTTGCCTGATAATCATTATCTACATAATTATGGATTAAAAAGCTTGCCCGATAAGATTACTGCAGTCAGAAAAACGGATACAGTAGATACTCCCGAAAACAGATTTGTAAAATTTGCTTTGGAAAGTTTTTTAAAGTTCGTTTCTGACATTAATAAAAAGGCAAGAAAAGAGTCCAAACTATGGTTGGAATCTGACCTGCTGGAGAAAGCATTAGAATCCTTTTTACATCATTCGATTTTTAAGGAGATTTCACGCCCCGAAACGTTAAGACTAAACAGCCCTGTTCTACAGCGGAAAGAAGGTTATCGTGAAGTTTTGCGAGTATGGCTGATGTTTGATCTTGCGGCAAAGCTTGTCTGGAAAGGTGGAGATGACATCTACAAAGGAGGTAAAAAGGATATTGCCACTTTATATGAATATTGGTTATTCTTCAAATTGTTGGATTTGTTTAAGTCAGTATTTGATATTGAACACAAAGATATTTCAGAGCTTATAAAAGAAACTTCAGATGGACTAAATCTTCAGCTCAAACAAGGTAACCACACTGCATTGAGAGGAATTTTTAATACTGGAACTCGTAAATTAAATATTAGGTTTAATTATAATCGGTCGTTTAGCGGACAAAAAGATTACCCTCATTCAGGCAGTTGGACAACAACAATGCGCCCAGATTATACTTTGTCATTTTGGCCACATGGAATCTCTGAGAAAGATGCTGAAGTTCAAGAACTCATTGTTCATATTCATTTTGACGCTAAGTATAAAATTGCAAATCTAACTGATATACTTAGTAAAGAATCAGAAGTAGATATAGATACAGAGAAAAACGAAAATCGAAAAGGGGTATACAAAAATGCCGATTTATTGAAAATGCATGCCTATAAAGATGCTATTCGCAGAACTGGCGGTGCATACGTATTATATCCGGGAGACACTTCTGTAAAGAAAAAAGGTTTTCATGAAATTATCCCGGGTTTAGGAGCTTTTCCTGTCCGTCCATCAAAAACAGACGATGGAATTAATGAACTTAAGGAATTTATACTCGAGGTCATTCAGCATTTTGTAAACAGGGCATCTCAGCGAGAAAAGATTGCTTATCGCACGTATGATGTTTATAGAAATAAGCCACAAAAAGATGACGAAGTAAACGAAGCCTTACCAGAAACATATGGTAAAAACAGAAGCTTGATTCCTGGTGATACCTATGTTCTTGTTGGTTTCTATAAAAAAGATAATCTTGAATGGATTCTCCATAGTGGATTATACAATGCCAGAGCAGACTGTAATAGGGGATCATTAAGATTAGGTCCGGGAGAATCTGGAGCTAAATATTTATTGTTACATGCAGCAGGTGAAACAAAAACAGGTAGATTAGTAAAAGTTATAGAAACTGGTCCACGAGTATTTTCTAAACAAACATTAATTGATAAAGGTTATCCATCAGAACCAACTCAAAATTATTACTTAGTCTATAAGATTCATGAAATAACTGAAGAAGAATTAAAGAATCAGAAATGGGATATAACAAAGCTTGAAAAATTCAGACAAGGAAGAGCTTCTGCATTGCCATTCTCTGTTACTTTAGCAGAATTAATGAAAACAATAATAAAAGAATGAATTACTTGAAAATGTACACCAGCTATTCCATGAAAACTTGTTGTAGGATAGATTCTATAGAATTTTTAAGAGAATTGGAAACAAGCAAAATTATTGATGAGTGTATAGAACACGATGCAATAGGTATTTAATCTCAAATGAATAAACGGGACATTTGAGATCTGTAAAAACGAATTGTTTTAATTAAACTAATACATTTTCAGATAGTTATGTTTTTTTTATGAAGGGGACATTAAGGGGTCAAAAACTTATATAAAGAAACAACAAAGGAAATCATCAAAAATATTTTAGAGACTTTGGAGCTTGAAGGTCAAAGTTATGAGGTAGGAGAAATTGTAAGGGATAACTGAACAATCTATTTCTGATATGAATTCATTTTTTTAAATGATGTGCGTTCTGGAATCAATTTCCCCAGTTGGGGGGAAGTACCACTCAAAGATGTGGGGGAGGGGGTGGCTATTTTGGTTTGATACTACCATTGATAATGGTAGGTTTTGTCAATTGATGGATTATTTTGATAAAGTAAAACAGGCCTGAAAACACCCTGTTTTACAGTGGCCTCATTGTTATAAGTAAATTCTGTTTAAAACAATAATTTTATTAGTTTTGGGCTGTTTAAAATAACTAAAACCATACATATGAAGAAAATTTTACTACTTGTTTATATTATATTTTGCGTTGTAGCGCTAAATGCACAAAATGCACTAAGTTTTGACGGTGTTAACGATTATGTTTCTGTCCCTGATGGAGGGGGCGTAAATAACCTGCAGACAGGAACTATTGAAATGTGGGTAAAATGGGTTGGAACAACTCAGGATCTGGGTTATAGCGGAGCATACGGGGCAGTGTTAGCGCGTCAGAATAATAGTGATTTCAGTAATCAAATAATTGCGTTAAATGGAGCCAACCCCAATAGTGCGAATGTAATTTGGAGGCCCTATTATAGTGGAAGTACAAAAACTGTATTGACAAGTTCTGTTTCGCCAGGAGAAAATACCTGGATTCATTTGGCGATTACTTATTCATCAGGGAGTCATATCATGTATATTAATGGAGCACAAGTGGCAACATCTGCATCAACAGGTTCTGTGGCGGATAATATATCTGTTCCATTAACGATAGGTGCCTGGGTTGGTGATGGAGGAAGCTACTCTTGTAGTGTGATTGATGAAGTAAGGATTTGGAGTGATATCAGAACACAAACAGAGATTAGCAATAATATGAATATAGAGTTGGTTGGTAATGAAGAAAACTTAGTGACTTACTTTAATTTTAATGAAGGTAATGCGGGGGGCGACAATGAGAGTGTTACAACGGCCACAGAGCTAGTATCCGGGAACAATGGAGTACTTATAAATTTTGATTTATCAGGATCAACATCTAATTGGGTAAATGATAATGATTACATTACTTCATCTAATGAAAGTGTAAAGAATATCCCGTTGTCGGTATTTCCAAACCCCTTTAAAAATTATATTCAGGTTAAAGGTTTTATTGGCGAAAAAATGTATACTATATGTAACTTGTCGGGTAGTGATGTAAAAAAAGGTTTGGTTTCTGAATCACAAAATATAAATGTAGAGGAACTTTCTAACGGTATTTATATTTTAAAGGTTTATGGTGAAAATCCTGTTAAGTTGGTAAAAAGATAACTTCGGTTTATAATATTATATTTTGTATAAAAGCACATGGTTAAATTTTTGACTATGTGCTTTTTTTATGGGTGATTTTCTGAAAGAAAGTTAGATAAAATAAAAAAGCCCGCCTTCGCAGTGAACTGCTTCGACGGGCATAAGCGGAGAGAGAGGGAACTGAAAATTTGCTTTAAGTGCCCAATTATCAATATTTTACGAATTTAATTTTTAAAGTCCTCTGTAAGTCCACCAAAATAGTGTAAAAATGCCCGTTTTATACCGATTACCAATCACAGAGCTATAAAAGATAGCTCTGTGATTGAGTATCGGCATTTCCCATAATGAAGATGAGTACTTGGACAAAATGCGATTTAATGAACTCATTTCCCTCCCAAAATAGCAAAAAGGAACCGAACCTAAAAATGGATTTTTTGTCCAGTTTTTTATTTAAAAAACTGGCCGTTGTTTAAGCCAAATTTCAAATATAAAATGGTCTACTTTAATTAAAGTTAGTAGTAGGTTTAGGTTTAATTATGTCTTCATATCCGTAGTTAGACTACTATAATATTGGCATTTTTAATACTAATGATAAATAATATTTCTCTGTAATTATCCTTAATATGTCAAATGAGATAGTATATCTAAATATCAATAGGTGTTATATATGTCACAAAAAATTACTAAATATGTGACAAGAAATTAATGTAAGTGATAGATAGAGTAAGATTTAAAATTTATGAAACGGATTAATATAATTTAATTAGAGCTCAGAAGAAGAACAATGAATAATATCGTTTTTATAGATACCGAAATAGATGTTAAGAGTAAAAAGATACTTGGTGCAGGTGGTACTAATGGGAACGGATTAACATTGCATTCGAGCTCTATTTCGGAACTGGTAAATTTCATAAAGAATAAAGAGTATGTATGTGGTCATAATATCATTAACCATGATTTGCCATATATAGAGAAAGCGATCAATCAGAATCTAACTGGAATTAACGCTATTGACACATTATTCTTATCACCTCTATTATTTCCAACTAAACCTTACCATGCTCTACTAAAGGATGATAAACTACAAACAGAAGAGTTAAATAATCCATTAAACGATGCTATTAAAGCTAAAGATCTGTTTAATGATGAATTATCAGCATTTCACGTTATTGATGATGATTTAAAACAGATTTATTATGCGCTACTTGCGGATAAAAGGGAGTTTTCATCATTTTTTGATTTTGTAGGTTATTCAATTTTTAATGATGATATCTTCAGCTTAATCAAGAAACGATTTGAAGATAAGATCTGTCAAGATGTTGATTTAGAAAAATTGGTGCTTCAAACACCGATAGAATTAGCTTATTGTTTAGCTTTAATAAATACGAATAGTAGGTACTCAATAACACCACCGTGGGTAATTAAGAATTATTCAGAGGTCGAAAGAGTTATGTTTTTGCTCAGAAACAATCCATGTTTGGGAGGGTGCGGATATTGCGATAAGGTGTTAGATGCAAAAGGTGGATTAAAGAAATATTTTGGATTTGACACATACAGGACTTATGGAGGAAAAGCATTGCAAGAGCAAGCGGTTAATGCTGCCATTAGCAATAAATCTATCTTGGCGGTTTTTCCTACCGGAGGAGGTAAGTCAATAACTTTTCAGGTACCGGCACTTATGAGTGGTGAAAGTGTTAAGGGCTTAACGGTAGTTATTTCACCTCTACAGTCTTTAATGAAAGACCAGGTAGATAATCTGGAAGGTTCAAATATAACGGAAGCTGTTACTATTAATGGGTTACTTGATCCTATAGAAAGGGCAAAATCTTTCGAAAGAGTTGAAAGCGGATCTGCTTCAATTCTATATATTTCACCTGAGTCGCTTCGGTCTAGGTCAATTGAACGTTTGCTGCTTGGAAGAAATATAGTAAGATTTGTAATTGACGAGGCGCACTGTTTTTCTTCATGGGGGCAGGATTTTAGAGTTGATTACCTCTATATTGGAGATTTCATAAAGTCATTGCAGGAAAAGAAGAATCTTGAAAGTAGCATTCCGGTTTCTTGCTTTACGGCAACGGCAAAACAAAATGTAATCCAGGATATAAAGGATTATTTTTTAGAAAAATTATCGCTGAGATTAGAAACTTTTAGTTCAAAAGCATCCCGTACAAATTTAAGTTATAAGGTAATCCCAAAAGAAAACGAAGAGGATAAATACGACACATTACGCAACTTGATTGATGGAAAAAACTGTCCAACCATAATTTATGTATCCCGGACAAAAAGATCATATCAGATTGCAGAAAGGTTATCCAATGACGGGTATTTAGCAAAGCCATATCATGGCAAAATGGACAAACAGGAAAAATCGGAAAACCAGGATGCATTTATTCGTGGAGATGTTGATGTGATGGTTGCCACTTCTGCTTTTGGGATGGGAGTTGATAAAAAGGATGTGGGAATGGTGATTCATTATGAATTGTCTGATTCTCTGGAAAATTATGTGCAGGAAGCTGGCCGAGCAGGTAGAGATGAGAATATAACCGCTGATTGTTATGTTCTTTTCAATGAGGAAGATTTGAGTAAGCATTTTATCCTGCTCAATCAGACCAAGTTGAATATAAAAGAGATTCAGCAAATCTGGAAGGCTATAAAAGACATTACCCGATTTAGGCTAAATGTATCTAATTCAGCATTAGAAATCGCAAGAAAGGCCGGATGGGATGATAATGTGGTGGAAATAGAGACAAGAGTAACTACTGCCATATCTGCGCTGGAAGAAGCAGGATATCTAAAACGTGGGCAAAATATGCCAAGAATTTTTGCCAATAGTATCCTGTCAAAGAATGTCCAGGAAGCTATTGAGAAGATTAATTTATCTGAAAAGTTTAATGATAGGCAAAAGGAACATGCTGTCCGGATCATTAAAAAACTGTTTTCCAGTAAAAATAGAAAGCAAGCAACAGATGAAGCTGCAGAATCAAGAATAGATTATATTTCAGATCACCTGGGTATTGTTAAGGAAGAAGTCATAAATGTAGTTAACTTGTTGCGGGAAGAAAAAATACTTGCCGACACAAAAGATTTAACAGCCTTTATTAAGTGTGGAGAAAATAAAAACCGTTCGTTAAGTATTGTCAATTCTATTAGTAGAATAGAGAAGTTTTTAGTAACTCAGTTTGAAGAACAGGAAAAGTCATTTCATCTTAAAGAGCTAAATGAACAGGCTGAAGAAAGTGGATGTTCTGATGTGTCACCCAATAAGATTAAAACCATTATTAACTTCTGGGTAATAAAGAATTGGTTAAAACGTAAGCAACACGATTATTCAAAGAACCACCTGACAATTTTATCGAACTATTCAGAATCGGAACTAAAAAAGAAATTAGAAAAACGGCACGAGTTAGCCAGCTTTATTGTTGAATATCTGTATTTGAAGAGTAATGAAAAGCTTACCCTTGCAGATAAAAATAAAGAACAAATATTAGTAGAGTTCTCTGTTCATGAGTTGAAAAAGGAATACGACAACCAAAATGCTCTGTTTAAACTTAATGTCTCGTTGGCAGATGTAGAAGATGCGTTGTTTTATTTATCAAGAATTGATGCTATAAAGATTGAAGGTGGGTTTCTTGTTGTTTATAATAAGTTAAGTATTGAACGGCTGGAGCAGGACAATAAAAAACGGTATAAAGTTGATGATTACAGGAAGTTAAATCAGTTTTATGAAAACAAAGTTCAGCAGATTCATATAGTAGGTGAGTATGCTAAAAAAATGATTCGGGACTATAAGGAAGCGTTACAGTTTGTTGAAGACTATTTTCAGCTTAACTATGCTTCATTTCTGAATAAGTACTTTAAAGGGAGCAGAAAGGATGAAATAAAAAGAAATATTACTCCCTCAAAATTCAGACAGTTATTTGGAGAGCTGTCGCCTGCTCAGTTAGGTATCATTAAAGATAACGAGTCACCTTATATTGCAGTGGCTGCTGGTCCCGGTAGCGGAAAAACAAGAGTGTTGGTTCACAAACTAGCTTCCTTATTGTTGATGGAAGATGTTAAACATGAGCAATTGTTAATGGTTACCTTTTCAAGGGCTGCAGCTACTGAGTTTAAAAAACGCTTATTTGAGTTAATTGGGAATGCAGCTGCATTTATTGAAATAAAAACCTTTCATGCATATTGCTTCGATTTATTGGGAAAGGTTGGCACAATTGAAAAATCGCAAACAATCATTAATAAGACTGTCGAGAAAATCCAAAATAAAGATATTGAACAAAACCGAATCACGAAGACTGTTCTTGTTATCGATGAAGCTCAGGATATGGATATTCATGAGTTTGAGCTTATAAAGGCCTTAATGGAACACAATGAAGAAATGAGGGTGATTGCTGTTGGCGATGATGACCAGAATATTTATGAGTTCAGAGGAGCAAGCTCTCAGTATCTGGAACAATTTATTTCAGAACAAAAAGCCAAAAAAGTTGAACTGATTGAAAACTATAGAAGTAAAGCTAACCTTGTAGAATTCACAAATCAGTTTGTCGATAAGATTACTCACCGCCTTAAAGAAACTCCAATCGTTCCCCATACAAATGAGACAGGGCAGGTTAAGTTAATTAAGTACTCAGCTTCGAATCTTATAGAGCCTGTTGTTAGAAACATCCTGTCATCAGATTTAATCGGAACAACTTGTGTATTGACGCATACAAATTCTGAAGCCTTACAAATCACAGGTCTCTTGATTCATGGAGGTTTACAGGCTAAGTTAATTCAAACCAATGAAGGATTTAGCTTATATAATTTAGTAGAAGTACGATATTTTATTGAGCAACTTAGTTTTGCTGAGGAAAAGTATACCATTACTGAAGAAGATTGGAAAGCCGCAAAGCGTAAACTTTGGAACAAATATAAGGAAAGCACTAAAATTGATATATGCATTAACCTGATTAAGGATTTTGAATTAAGCAACCCGAAAAAGAAATATCAATCTGATTTTGAAGTTTTTGTTAGGGAGTCTAAGCTTGAAGACTTTGTGAGCACAAATGGAGAAACGATTTTTGTATCCACCATTCATAAAGCGAAAGGTAAAGAGTTTGATAATGTGTTTTTAATGCTGAATGGGTTTAATCCGGATTGTGATGCAAAGAAACGTGAGTTATATGTTGCTATGACCAGGGCAAAACAAAACCTGACGATTCACATAAATGGTAACTACCTTGACGATATTGCTTGTCAAAATTTAGAACGAATAAATAATAACTCACAATACGAGCCTTCGAATTTATTGGTAATTCAGCTTTCTCATAAAGATATTTGGCTCGATTATTTTATTTCCCGTCAGAAATTAATTGCTAACTTAAAAAGTGGTGATATACTAATGGTTAATAACGATGGTTGCTTTGACGAAAATGGAAACTGTATCCTGAAATTTTCAAGTAGGTATAATGAAATAATAAGCAACTACCAGAATAGGGGCTATAAGCTTAAAGAATCGGTAATAAATTATATAGTGTACTGGAAGAAAGAAGAGTTGGAGAATGAAATAAAGATTGTTTTACCGGAGTTGAAGTTTATCAAGGCAGATATTCAATCAGTTAATTACACTCCGGATTACCTTGTGTAGACCACATTTAAGGATCTTTCTGTAAAGATGATATCTTTTGTATTTATTTGAATATTAGATATGTGTGGTTATATACTAAAAGTGGCACGTGGTTATAAACTAATTTTACTACATTTGTATTTACTAAATTCAATACGTGTACATATACTAAATATGATACATGGACAAATACTAAAAATAATACAGGTTTTAAGTAAAGGAAATCATGGCAACACCACAAGAGAAGCTTGCGAAAGCTTTGGAAGCATTACAAGAGTTACAGCAAGATAATGATGTTATTATAATAAATGCAGATGATCTGCCAGCTCCGCATAAAAAGCTATTGAAAGACAATGGCTTTATTAAGGAAGTAATTAAAGGGTGGTATATTTCAACTCGGCCTGATGAACGAGAAGGAGATACAACATCATGGTATATGTCCTTCTGGAGATTTGTTTCTGTATATGTGAATTCACGTTTTGGTAATGATTGGTGCCTTTCTGCCGAACAGTCTTTGCTTTTGCATAGTGGCAACACCATTATCCCAACTCAGCTTTTGGTTCGTTCTCCAAAAGCCAACAATAATATAGTACAGTTACTTCATGGCACTTCAATTCTGGATAACAAACTAAAAATTGTTGATGAAGAATCACGTATAACCAAAGATGGATTACAACTTTATAGTCTGGAGGATGGTCTTGTTGCTGTTGGAGAGGACTTTTTTACCAGATATGCAACAGATGCCAGGGCTTGCCTTGCTATGGTTAAAGACGGTTCTTTTTTGCTCGAAAAGTTACTTAATGGTGGGCATAGTGTGGTTTCAGGCCGTTTAGCAGGGGCACTTAGAAATATAGGTAATAAAAAATTGGCTGATAATATTCTTAAAACAATGAAATCAGCAGGATATGATGTACGTGAGAACGATCCTTTTACTGAACAATTTGCTATTAAGCTGAGTACGAGAGATGCTTCTCCTTATGCAAATCGGATGCGTTTAATGTGGCACAATATGAGAGAAGTAGTAGTTAGTAACTTTCCTGCACCAAAAGAATTGCCATCTGATATTAAGGCTTATTTAAAAGAGGTAGAAGACAACTATGTGGATGATGCATATAATTCCCTATCAATAGAAGGGTATCGGGTTACTTCTGAACTAATTGAGAAAGTGAAAAGTGGCAATTGGAATCCTAAAGATAATGAAGTAGATCAAGAGGCTAGAAATGCAATGGCTGCAAGAGGGTATTATCAAGCATTCCAGTTGGTTAAAGAAAGCATAAAGTCAATATTAGAAGGTGAGAATGCAGGAGAAGTCGCAGATGATAATCATGGGGATTGGTACAGGGAGTTGTTTGCTCCAAGTGTTACAGCTGGTCTTTTAAAAGCAGGTGATTTAGCTGGTTATCGTTCCGCTCAGGTTTATATTAAGGGATCAATGCATACACCACTTAATCCGGATGCGGTTCGGGATGCTATGCCTGTTTTATTTGACTTGATTAGAGAAGAAACACATGCTGGAGTTCGAGCTGTTTTGGGGCATTTTTTATTCGTATTTATCCATCCTTATATGGATGGGAATGGCCGTATTGGGCGTTTTCTGTTTAATGTGATGCTGGCTTCCGGAGGTTATTCTTGGACTGTTGTTCCTCTCGCTCAAAGAGAAACTTATATGGCAGCATTGGAGCAAGCAAGTGTTCATGGCGATATTACCTATTTTGCTAAGTTTTTGGGAGGATTAGTGCAAGAAGGTTTAAAATAAAATAAACTATACCACTTAGGGTATAATATCAACATTTATAGTGATCATTATACCCGAATGGGTATTGTCAATGCAATTATAGAATGAAACGAACATGAATTTTGTATTCTAAATTGCATACATTAGAATAATTAAAATTCATAGAGAGTTCCCTGTCTGCCGACAGGCAGGCATCTGATAAATGAAGATATATTTAACAGATGAAAATACAGATCATTAGCGATATACATCAAGAGTTTGGGTTTAATCAATTTAGTTTTGACAATGCTGACATTGTTGTGTTTGCTGGTGATATCAATCTTGGAGTAAAAGGAATAAATTGGATGGTGAAAGAAATACCCAATAAACCAGTTATATATGTATTGGGTAATCATGAATACTATAAGGGATCTTACCCTAAAACATTGCTAAAGATTAAAGAAGTTGGGAAAGGAACAAATATTCATGTGTTAGAAAACGAATCGATAGAGATTGATGGTATAACATTCCATGGAGCTACCCTTTGGACTGATTTTTCAATATTCGGTAATCCAATGAAATATGGAATCATTTGTCAGGAGAAGATGAATGATTATAAGAAAATAAGAAGAGATCATTCATATTCACGTCTAAGAACCATAGATACTTTTCATCTTCATAATCAATCCATATCATGGCTTAAAAAAAGTTTAGTTGAATCTAAAACAGTTACAAACATTGTAGTAACGCACCATGCTCCAAGCATAAAGTCAGTGCCAGATCCATATAAGGAAGATCCGGTGTCTTCTGCATATGCTTCCAATTTAGAGGATTTTATTATTGAGCAAAAACCTCAGTATTGGATTCATGGCCACGTGCATACACCTGTGAGATACAAGATTGATGAAACTGAAGTCATCTGTAATCCACATGGGTATATTGATGAGAAATATAATGGTTATGAAAAGGAACTAATTATAGAAACCTGAGCAGCCCCAATCCGGTCTTAAAGCCTCTCAAACTCTTCCTGACTAATACAAAAATGTTCCAGAATAACCTCCAACTCTTTGAGTGTATAATAATGGGCTCTCCTATTTCTGGCTAATAAATCGAGTTTGGAAGTTAATTCCGGTGATTGTTTTATTTCTTTCCTTAATAATTGCATGGCAGAAGTTGTATTTGAACTTTGTGGGTATAGTTTTTTAGCTAAATCTTGTTTTAATATTGTTCGGGGTAATATCATCGTATTGCGTTTAGCACTGCTTTGAAGAAACTTGGTCAATACGTCGAGATAGGAAAAAATCTAGGTAGCAGAAGAGGGGATTATTTTGCAGATCAAAAGAAGTATGAAGAAGAATGTTATAAGAAAAATGTTCAAATCGTTGAGCAGCTAAATATTTTGTTCCCTGGTTATGAATTTAAGATTGATAGTTATAGTATTGTTGCGCAGCATTTTCCTATTAAAGATTTTACGTTGTTGTTTTCAGGTAACTTAGAATTGGAAGTACCGATGTATAAACCATATTTAAGGAAATATATCTTAACTTCTTTAAAAGCCACTTTTCCAGAGTATAGATTCTATTTGAATGCTAATAATATAAAGATGTATCTACAAGCTAAAAGGGTTATTAACGGAAGAGAGGATGATGATAAGATCATGTTGTTGAAGGAAACTGTTAAGTTGATACAAGATTATGAATGAGATCAATCGCTTATATACTATACTGTGGAGTTATGCTAAAGTGACTTTGTAGTATATAGCTCTGGTAATAGCTGTTTTAAATCTCGGTGTGCTCTTCTAAAACTTACTTTTTTGTCAAGCTCTATGTGGCATTTTTTTGTAAAATCCTTGTGCCAATAGATGATGTTCTTTTTATTTTCTTCATTTTGACCATCTTTCTTAACAGAAGTAAGCAATTCTTCTATTTTTAAGATTAAGTCATCTATTAATCCTTCTTTGAATAGGTCAAAAAAGCGATTAAAAATGCTTGGAATAAAATTACTTCGATCATTGTTTTTGAACTTCTTTCCAACACTGATAATGAGAAGTTCACATAGAAAATCGTATAATAAACTTGGATTTATTTCCTTGACTTTTAATTGTTCTAAAAAATTGCCGTTCTCATGAAATCTATCACTTAATGCTGTTTGTCTCTTTTTGAATTCTTCCAGGTACATACTTAATGCTTCCTCCGGTTCGTAAGGAAGTAATCTTATAGTTACATGGTTAATATCCATTTCAAGTTCCATCATTTTATTCTTAAGCCATTGTGTTACAGCCGAAGGGTTTGACTGCGTAATAAAATCAACAACCTCCCAATCAATTTGATTGTTAAGTTGAATCAAATTTAAATACCCTAAGATATCCTGGTTGTATATGCCTCCCTGATTAATATAGAGTTTGAATACTCGATTTCTTAAGTAGTATTCAACTTTTGAAGTTGTTAAATAAGGTAATAAGGCATCTATATCTATAATCTCGGAATGATCTTCCAGATATTTAATATACTCTTGTAGGCTAATTGAGTCATAAATTCCGGCCTTGAAATTAGCTAATAGCTGTTCATTAAAAGAGATATCCCCTAACTCATTGATTAGAAACATGCTTAAAGAGTGTTTTTCTTCTCTGTTATTTCTAAGAGCAAATTCATTGAAGTACCCAATAAATCTTACTAGTTTGTTGCAATTTAAAGTGCTTGTTGGTGGTATTCTTGTGAATATCGTTAATACTACATAATATTGAAATAAGTTGTTAATAGAATAACTTTGATTTTCATGCCATGTTATTGGATTATCGAAATTGACATTTTTTTCCGTTTCATTACACCATGTTATAATCCAATCCAGATTTTCTTTTGGAATTTTATTTTTTGATGAGTTTATAGCACAGTTGAAGTAATAATTTAGTTGATACCACTTCCAATTTTCTTCTTTTTCGATAGTAGAGAGGATATGATCTTTTTTTTCTGAACTATCTTTTTTAATAAAATCCCTAAGAAGGTTTAATATTATTTCAAGGTGTGGAGCTATAGGTCTTTCGTAATCATAGTATTCCATTTGGTGAATGGCATCATAAGTAATCGGATCATGAAAGTCATTAAAAACTTGTTTCAAATAGGTAATAAATCTTTGTTTGTCAAGTAGTAATTCCAATTTAAGCTTCCTCTTCTCTTTCCTTTGTACTTTCCAGGGATCAGGTTTAGGAACAAAAGCATTGTTGTACCTGACATTTAATGAAGAGTAAAATTGATCATACATATCTTGATCGAATGATCTTAAAGCATTACCAAACCTATATATTTTCCAGTCATCTATGCCTTTAGAGTCGTAAAGGTCAAAAACACTTGTGATTCTCTCCGGTTCATAAAGCATGGCGGGAATACAAAAATGTGATTTATCCCATTCATTACTATTGGCTGCTTCTCTCAGATGGAGTTCAAATAAGTTATCGTTATCATTTAACCTAATTAGGTACGGTTTTAGATGCAGAATCTGGGATAAATCTTTACTAAAATAACTTAGTTTACTTCCTAAATAATTTATGAGATTGATATAAGTGTTTTGATAATCTTTCTCATTTTCAAATAATTCAAATGCCTTCTCGTTAATGACGCTAAATAGGTCTTTCCAATTTTCTTCTTTATCCCATATTTTATATTCTGATCGCTCATTCTTAAATTCCATTAGCTTAAGAAGGAATTCATTAAAAAGAGTTGCAGATTTGACCTGCTTAATCAATTTAGGATAATAGTAAACTGTACCCAAGGAATTTTCATTTAAAACAGCATCCAATGTATTGATTAAGAAAGTGGCGCTTAAAGTATATTTTTTTACATCACCCAGATAATCAATAAGAATGGATAGACTACTTACTGCTTTAAGGTCTAACGTGTTTTTTGTGAGGTTATTAGTTATGTTGGAATTATATATCTTCCACTTATGTAACCCTTCAATAATTCGAGAACCAATTGATGTTTTGTAGAATACGGGATATAGTGATGAGTATAGATCCGTAATAGTTGTTTTATAAGGAGATATGTTATCTCTGGTATTAACAATTTCTATGATATCTATCTTAAGATCTTCACAAATATCATCAGGTTTTAGATATGACAATAAAAGTTCAAGAGCATTATTGTTATTATTGATGTCAATAAAGCGTGCAAGGTCATTGATCGTATATCCATCACCCCAAATCCTTAAATTGTCACCTTTATGCTTATCGATTAGTTTTTGAAGAACGGAAGTTTTTGCTGAACACGGTATTTTGTCAGCTTCAAATTTTACTAATGAACTATTATCATGCCGTATTAGCCACTCTGAAAGTTCTTTGAAGCTTAAGTCATCTTCGTCAGCTAGTGTAAAATAGAATGATACGGTGTTTAACCATCTGGGGCGTAGTTTGTGATGCCTTGGAATTAGAATTGTCGACTTAAGTGTATTCCAATCTACCTCTTTAAGACACAACGCAGCGTAATATTCCATGAAGTTGTTGTGCTTAAAACGCCATGTATCACAGGTTTCGTTGATAGGTTCTAGCAGTATACGCTTTAAGGAATCTAGAAGCAGAGTTTCAGGGATTAATTCTTGTAATTCTTCATCTTTGAGTTTATTAACTCCTGAATATTGCATAAAGAAAGCTAGCTTTTTAAATTCATTATCAATTTTAGCCTTATTGTTTTTTATGAAGCTTTTTATTGTGCCAACCTTTTGGTTTTCATATAAGAATTGCCTTTTAACTAGCTTCTGTAAAAAGTCAACTCTGGATTCTGGTAGTATTTTATCACTTAAGTATAATGTAAGCAGTTCTACTAAGAAAAATGGTGTTTCAATTAAGGTCTTAAGGCCTGAATTAGTAAGGGTAGATAAAAAAACTTCAGTATCTGCCCCAAGTTTGTATCTTATAAAATCAACTCTGTTGTCTTCAGAAATTCTATCAAGGAAATATATTTTGGATGGAAAGTCGTTATTATGATCATCATTAACTTCTAAAGGGAAGAAGTTTGTTCTACATGAGGTAATTACGTTGATATTGGGATTACTCTTAATAAAGTTATTAATTTCCTTGTAGACTTTGTCGAACTGACTATTGTCAACCTCGTCTAAGCCGTCAAAAATTATAACAAGCTTAATGCTTTTGTAACAGTATTTCCAATTTTTGCATTCCGTATTAATTAGCTCTGTTAGACTGTTGACGTATGCAATAAGTCGAACTTTGATACATAATACATTTTCATCAAGAGCAAGTTGGTTTGCTAAATGATCTATAAAGGTTGTTTTTCCTTCACCAGCGTTTGCTAGTATAGCAATGTGTTTCGTTTTATCATTAAAACACTCTAATGTAAAATCTTTTCTATACTCAATACTGGATGAAATAGTCCTGGGTATAAAGTCTAGATTAAAAGAATAAGGATACTGATGTGGACGGTTTATTATGCCAGTTATAGCTTGTTCTATTTTTGTAAGAGTTATGGTGTTGTCGATTTGGAGTATTTTGTCAATTAGTTTATCGAAATCCCAAATGTGCTTGTAATTAAACAAGCTTTTATCAATATCTATTTGTCCTTTTTCTGTATTAACATTTAGAGGAATGTCATTATCAGTTAATTCGGGAGGTATGCCTGTGGCAATAAAAAGATGAAGTTTGTTAATGTTCCTTAGGTCCGGATATTCATCTTTGTATCTATTCTTAAAGAAGGTTTCAAGTGTATGATTAATTTTGTTTTTTACTCCTTTCTTGTCGTTAGTTATTGTGATTTGCCAGGCAATTCCGTTGATAGAATCCGCTAAATCAACAGATGGGTAATTTGGTTTCTTATAATTAAGATTATAAAGTTTATATTCTGCTTCAAATACAATGTTTAGTAGTTGTTGTATAT
The DNA here is from genome assembly GCF_026013615.1 of Plebeiibacterium marinum. Classification (GTDB taxonomy): domain Bacteria; phylum Bacteroidota; class Bacteroidia; order Bacteroidales; family Marinilabiliaceae; genus Saccharicrinis; species Saccharicrinis marinus_A. Next base: position 5,445 of record NZ_JAPDPI010000060.1, on the reverse strand, counting down.
GCAGTTCCGCTATCCAGGCTATTGATGTGTCGCCTATTGAATAACGTTTCTTTATATCTTGTTGTAGAGATCTTAACTGATCCGAAATGCTTTTTATAATTTCTTCTATAGGAATCTTCATTCAGGTATCGATTAGCAATGTGTGCAATTGTGTGCTAATCAAAAATACTAATAATAGGATAAAAAAACTTATAGATTACAACAACCTCTCTTCCAATTGTCCCTTCCAAGTTATAAATCCCTTTTTATCATCTGAATAATCATGGAATATCCTGTCGAAATTTTCCGGTTGATGTTCAATAAAGAACTGGCGGCCTTTATTGCGGATGATGTTTAAGTCTTTATTAATTGAGTTGAGACGTTCATTTAAATTGTCTTTGTCAATATGCCAAATATAGGTAGCTTCTTCCGTATTTAATGTTTCTGCAATTATGTGATATTTTTCTACGCCTTTTAGCAGGAATACAAAGGAAAAGGGAGATAGAATAAATCTAATTTTTAGGATATTAGAAAGATGGTGATTTAACAAGTATTTAATTTGTCTGTAATGTTTAACAGATTCATCTTTAAGTATCTCAATGATTAACTCATCTTCAGAATGGTATAAGTTATTTCCTTCTTGAAGGTCAGTTAAATCAACAATATTTGGTTTGGTGGGCTTTGAACCCAATATATTCTTGTTTAAGAATTGAAACTTAACACTGTCTATTATTTCTGAGGTAATTCGGTCAATATGTGTTGATGTGGCATCCTGGGCAATTAATCTACCATCTTTAAACTCAGCATAAATATCAGCTTCAATATTTTGATATTTAACTGCTTGGCAAAATATGATTTTAGGATAGTGAATTCCGGCCTTATAGTATCATTATCAATTGAAAATTCAATGAGCTCCCCTGTTTCTTTGTCAACATAGTTAAAAAGAACACAACCATAATGAAATTCTAAATCATCAAATTTGAGTTTTACCTTTTCTCTTATTTCATTAACTGTAGGTTGGGGATCTTGTTGATTATCTATATCATCAAATAGAGAACGTAGCTTTTCAAGCTTTCTGTAATGCGCATTTCTTTTAAGGAACATCTTATTCAGGTACTCATTTTTATAATCCCTGTAATCATAGATGGTTGGAGTTATTTCCGATCGTTGAACACGACCAATATACTGGATTAATTTACCTTTAAAGGAGAAAGGATAAGCAAGGAATAACCTGGAAACATTTTGAATATCGCTTCCTTCTCCAAAGAATTGTCCTGTAGTTATTAAAACGTCATAATTACCGTCATTTAATACTTGCCATTTGTGGTTCTTAGAAGTTGTAGAGTCTTCTCCACTTAGCGTAACTGTTTCGCATTGTTGTTTAAGGATCTGGTTTATGGTATTGATATGCTCTTTCCGTTCAGTAATGATAACACACTTATTCCCATTGTTCAATTCAGCTTTAACATCGTTAATTATTAGAGTGTTCCTGGCTAAATCATGTATGAGAATTTGAGAGAGGGTTTCAAAAGGATCTGTCTTTGAATTAAAAGGAACATCAAGTTCTGTATTTCTAATAATTATTCTTGGTTGCTGAGTATTATTAACCTCATTGAGTTCAACTTCACATATAGTATTGCCTAAATGTATGGATATTAGTTTATCCTCAGTATGCTTTCTAAAAGGTGTAGCGGTTAATCCATACAAATAACAGGTGTTTAATTTATTGATGGTATCGGCAAAAGACTTGGCAGGAATGTGGTGGCATTCGTCAATTATGATTGTTCCAAAAGTATTTAATAAATCATTAGAATCCACTTTATCAAGTTTCTTTGCAAGAGATTGAATCATTGCTACTGTTATTGCTTCTCCAATTTTTAGTTTACCTTGTCCGATAGTGCCAATTTTGTTTTTTGGGATTCCAAGGAATGATTGAATTATATCAATCCATTGATCTGCAATTTGCTTCCTATGTACCACAATTAATGCTGGTTGTTTCTTTTTTGAAATCAATTTTAAACCAATAATGGTTTTACCACTACCAGGAGGAGAAACGATGATTCCAAAGTCTTTTTTAGATGTAGCTTCAATGGCGTGTTTTTGGTGTTCTCTTAATTGAATATTACAAGTGTAGGATATTTCTTTGAGCTTATTTCGTTCGTCAATGAATTCAAAATCAATATTTTCCTTGTTGCAAAAAGCAATTAGTTTTCCTGCCATACCACGAGGTATTAAGACTTTATCATCACTTTCTTCGATAAAATTGAAATACGGCTCAATATTATGTGTGCTCTTACCGATCTTTTTCTTTATAAAATACTCTGTATTTGTAAAATTTAATTCCTCCTTTAAAAAGTTAATCAGATTCCTGTTAATTCCCGATCTGTTCAGAATGATTTTATTTCTTACAGCAATGATTAATTTGCCCTTAGTTACTTGTATTGTTGATGGAACAGAAGCTTCTCTAAAGTTGTATTTTGATAATATTTGGTAGAATTTTTCAGAAGATAGACGTTTAACTATCTCTAAGAACCGCCACTGATTTTCAAATGCATTAAAGCTTGATGCATTTATAAAACAATTATTCCCCTGTTCTAAAGTGAGTTTGTTAAATGGAAGAGCAATTAAATTGCCAAAACCTTTACCGGAAAGGTAATCCTGGTTAGGGAATAGTCTGTCAAAGCTTGAGAATTTATCAAATTCGGAAATAATACCACATTCTTTTAGTAATGCTAAAAATACTTTTCTTGTTTCTATTGCGGGTAGTGGTTTCTCGAAAAAGATCCAGACATGAGCACCTTTACTGGAACGTGAACGTTCTATGTATGAAGGAATGCTATATTCATTACATTTTTTTTGAAAGAGTATGCATTCTTCCTTCCAGTTTTCTTTATCAAAATCTGCAACAATAAACCAAGAACTATTATCTTCCAAAAGAGGATAGATGCCAATAAAATGTTTTCCTTCAAGATGTAGTTTAATTTCGTTGGATGTGAGGGGTTTTCTAACCTTGTCTTTAAAGTTTGACAAAGTACCACCGCTTATTTTATGTTGTTTGTAAATATAAGGATCGTAGCTGTATGCAGGCATATAACCTTTCTTACTTCCTTTCTCCCAACGGATAGCAAAGACATCTTTGCGACATCTAAAGAGTTGTTGAATCAGTTCTATATGATGATCTATATTGCTCATTAAGTTTTAGATAGCTAATCAATACAAAGAAAATAATATCTATCGAAAATGGAGTCTTAAAATAATGAGTTTAATCTGCCGTAGGGGGATTAGAACTTACGAGGATTTCTCAAGATATAATCAGAAGCAGCTCTTTCTATATCTTTTCTATAATACCCTTTGGTTTCGGTTAGCCATTCTTCTAACTCTTCGGTTTTAAAGTATAAACGTTTGCCTTTTTTATAATGAGGTATTTCACCATGACATACCTTTCCATAAATTGTTGATTTGGATAATCCGATTAATTCTGATGCCTCACTAACATTTAAGATACTTTTTCCGGTTTCATTATCCTTTAAATTATGTGGAGATTGGTTTTGTTGATAGTTTCTTATTATCGCTTCTGCGAACTCAATTAAGTCTTGTTTTGTAACTGTAATGTTTATCTGCTCAGGTAATTCTTCTATAAAGTTTTTCATGATATCAGGATTTTACTATTTAAATAACTGTTAACTAAAGATATCAAATCAATGATTGTAATTGAGGCCTGTTATTAAATTCCTCTATATTAATTAAATTTGAAGAGCTCGGGTGATGCTAAAAGACATATTTTGAGATGTAGTGCTCAGTACTCCAACTGAATTTAATTGGTTTTTTTTTGTTACAACAGCATAATCGATATGTCACGTTTCAACTGGTAAAAAATGTGACATACATAAAAAGCAAAACGAAATGTTTTTACCCATATTAACATTTCATTTTTCCAATAATAATCTTCAAAAACAGGTGAATTCGTTGTATTAGTAAATAGAAATGTGATCAATAAGATTAGATTTGATCTAATGAAAATAGTTTTTTAGTTGAGGTGCTCAGCACCCCAACTGAGTTATATTAGATTTTTTTCAACTGGAGTGCTGAGCACTTCGGTTGAAAGAACTGATGAAATTCAAGTAATTCTAAAAAGGAAATTTTTAGTTTAGGACCACAGGCCTCCAACTGATATAATGTACCTAATAAATGTCATCCTGTAATATGGTGGTTAATATATTGGCTATATTATAAAAAAATAGCTATATTTGACTAATATATTAGCTATACCGATTCTTTAATGATAATGAAGTTGAATCTTAGAATTAATCATTAATAGTTCGGCATAATACCTGATTTTATATTTTCTTATTAGGTGGTATTATATGTATTCGATTAACCCAACACCTCATGAAATTGGTAAGGAACTGGCTAAACGCCACAAAGCCTTACGTAAACAATTAAAATTATCTCAATCAGATATGGCAGAGAGATCTGGTGTCTCTTTAGGTAGTTTAAAGCGTTTTGAAACTACCGGACAAATATCTCTGGATTCATTGCTTAAGTTAGCTCACCTTCTTGATCGATTAGACGATTTTAAGTCAGTTTTTCAATCCAAAGAAGATTTAGGCAATATTGAGCATCTTTTCTCAACTAAATAGTAGGTAAAGAAATTGTTATGGAAAATATCAACAATATTTTAGTGTCTTTGGAGCTTGAAGGTCAAGGTCATGAGGTAGGAGAAATGGTAAGGGATAACCGAACAATCTACTTTCGCTATAATGCTGATTTTCTCAAATGTGGTCTTAATATTTCACCAATTAAGCTGCCTTATAATAATGAAATCAATTTCGCCGGCTCAGAACCCTTTGATGGGCTGTATGGTGTGTTTAATGATTCGTTACCTGATGGTTGGGGAAGGTTGTTGTTAGATCGTTCCCTTGCATCGAAGGGAGTAAGTATGCAAAATATAACTCCATTGGATCGATTAGCTTACGTTGGTGATAAGGGGATGGGAGCTTTGTGTTACAAACCAAAGTATGATGAAGATGTTGCAATTTCATCTGAAATAGAACTGGATATGATAGCCAGGGAGATGGATCAAATCTTAAGAGGAAGCGATTCGGATATAATAGACGAGCTTTTTACTTTAGGTGGTTCTTCAGGGGGTGCACGTCCTAAAATATTTGTTGGGTATAATAATGTCACCAAAGAATTAATGCATGGTCAACAAAAGCTGGCAGATGGTTTTGAAGATTGGCTTATTAAATTTCCATCGTCGTCTGATCCTAAAGAGATTGCCAATATTGAATACGCTTACCATAAGATGGCTTTAAAAGCCGGATTAGTAATGAGCGATTGTAAACTATTTACAGGTCGGTCGGGACAAACTTACTTTGGTACAAAACGCTTTGACAGAATAAAAGAGAAAAGAATTCACATGCATACTGCAAGTGGATTGATGCATGATAATTTTAGAATGAGCAC
>NZ_JAPDPI010000005.1 GCF_026013615.1 Plebeiibacterium marinum | reverse complement strand
GATACGGCTTCGGGAATTGTTCGGGTAGCGCTCGGGTTTGTTCGGGTGCTGTTCGGGTTGTGTTCGGATAGGGTTCGGTTATGGTATCCGAATATAGGCCGAAACCACACTTAAATATATCCCAAGTCTTAACGAAATGGTCTCGGGACAGTAATTAAGTTTATATATGGATACCAATAACCAACAAATCCATATTATCAAATACCTCCCCTATAGCACAAAAAAATCCGGATCACTTCTGACCCGGATTCTTCCTTATATTTTATAGATCTTAATACCCTACTACAAAGCCTTCAATTTAGCCTCTGTCTCATTGTACTTATCCATCATTTCAAATCTATAATAAAGAGTCTTTAAACTTTCCAAAACAGCAGCATCTTCCGGTTTAATAGTATGCGCTCTTTCGAAGAAAGGAAGAGCCTCTTTAAAAGTACCTTCAGCTATTGCTTTTTTGGCCTCATACTTTTTCATATCAGTCTCATCATTGGCAACATTCACCTCTTCAACTCCTTTATTGAAATACATTACTCCCATATTAAATAAGGCATTAAAATATTCCGAATCAAGCTCAAGGCATTTCTTATAATCCGCAATTGCAGCATCAAAGTTTTTGCTATTATCATTCAATACTCCGCGAGCATAGTAAAAAGATGGATTTGATTGATCAGACTCGATAGCCTTATTCAAATAGTCAAGAGCCCTTTCATTTTGCTGTGTTGTTAAATAAAAATTAATCAACTCAGTTAAAATCCTATCATCTTCAGGATAAGTCTCAAAACCTTTAATCAAGTTAGCTCCCATTTTTGTAGAGTCTTTAGCCGACCCAAAAACCTGGTGTAACAACAACACTGCATCTCCACCACCATATTTCAAATCAATAGATTGATTGAAATATTTTTCTGCAGCAGTCCAGTCCTTTGCATTATAAGCAGCTAAAGCGGCATTGAAAATAATAGCCGTATCAACTTTTTCACCCTGAATAGCTACAGCATATTCGTTTGTATTTATTTCCAACAAGTTTTCGAACGCCTTTACTGCATTAGCAAAGTCTTCTTTATTAAATGCCTGTACCCCTGCATTTGTTAACTCATTGCTAAAAAACAACAACTCCTGGCCAATTTCATTTTTATAACGACCAATTTTCTTACCCTTCTCATCACCTTTTTTATCAAACTCAATTGCTTTTGAATAAAATTCAGATGCTTTAATGATACCCTGATCATCCTGTCCATCTTTAGCAAGTTTTGTATATACTTTTGCGGCAACAATATATGTTTTTGGCCAAGTATTACTTTTTTCACTAGCCAAAGCAGCGTCAATAGCCTCCTTGGCTTTTGTCACATCACCCTGATCAAGTAAAGTTGTTGCGGTTGTAACCTTTCCTTTTTGGGCAAAAATCCCGGAAACGGCTATTACACTAATTAATAGTAAAATAATCTTCTTCATCATATAACATTTTATTGTGTGGATTCTTTAATATCTATTCCTGAGTTTCTGTATTTTCATCTGAAACTACATCTTCATTTCCTTGGGTAGTTGACTCATCAACCTCCTCCTTTAGTTCATCCTCTTCCTTATAAGCAGAAACTTTGGCAACCGAGGCAATTTCATCTCCATTCCTAAGGTTTATCACCCTAACCCCCTGGGTTGCCCTTCCCGTTGTCCTTAAATCAGCAAGAGCCAGACGAATTGTAATTCCGGACTTATTAATGATCATCAAATCATTTTCATCATTAACATTTTTAATAGTAATCAATGCTCCGGTTTTATCCGTGATCTTCATTGTTTTTACCCCTTTACCACCTCTGTTGGTAATACGATAATCTTCAATCTTCGACCTCTTTCCAAAACCTTTTTCTGATACTACAAGAACATCTTCCTTTTCAATATCTTTAACACATATCATGCCAACAACCTCGTCAACCTCTGTATCCAAGGCTATACCACGAACTCCGGAACCGGTTCTACCAATACTTCTGACCTTTGTTTCATTAAACCTAATAGCCCTACCTGATCTGGTAGCCATAAGAATTTCATTCTCACCATTAGTCAACCTGGCCTGAATCAACTCATCATTCTCCTTAATTGTTATAGCATTTACACCATTAACCCTCGGACGGGAATAATCAACAAGCAACGACTTTTTGATAATACCCCTTTTGGTACCCATTATAATATAATGGCTGTTTACATAATCCGCATCGTTCAACTTTTTCACCTTAATAAAGGCTTTCACCTGATCATCAGCTTCAATATTCAGAAGGTTTTGAATGGCCCTTCCTTTAGTATTTTTAGCTCCTTCCGGAATTTCATATACTTTCAACCAGAAACACCTACCTTTTTTTGTAAAGAACAACATGGTATTGTGCATTGTGGCCGGATAAAGGTGTTCGATAAAGTCCTCATCCCTGGTAGTACTTCCTTTTGAACCAACCCCTCCTCTGTTTTGTGTTTTAAATTCTGCCAGCGGAGTTCTTTTTATGTATCCCATATGCGAAATAGTTATTACCATTTCATCATCTGCATAAAAATCTTCAGGATTAAATTCTTCTGATGCATAAACAATATCTGTCTTACGCTCATCACCATACTTGTCACGTATTTCAAGAAGCTCATTTACAATAATCTCCATTCTTCGCGACTCGTTGGCTAAGATATCTTTTAAATCAGCTATTTCTTTCAATAATTCATCGTACTCTGCACGCAGTTTATCTTGTTCCAGTCCTGTCAACTGTCTCAATCGCATATCCACAATGGCCCGGGCCTGAATCTCTGTCAGTTCAAATCTCTTAATCAGATTTTCCCTTGCCTCATCCGGGCTTGCTGCAGCACGTATAATCTTAATTACTTCATCAATATTGTCACTGGCAATAATTAACCCTTCCAGAATATGGGCACGCTTCTCTGCTTGCTCTAACTCATATTGAGTTCTTCTTGTAACCACATCATGACGGTGCTCAACAAAATTACTGATCAGTCCTTTTAGGTTTAACAACTGGGGACGACCTTTAACCAATGCAATATTATTTACACTAAATGATGTTTGCAGAGCAGTAAGCTTATACAAGTTGTTTAAAACAACATTTGCTATTGAATCTCTTTTAAGGTCAACAACAATACGCATACCTTGCCTATCCGATTCATCGTTAACATTTGAGATTCCTTCAATTCTTTTTTCGTTAACAAGATCAGCAATCTTCATAATCAACTCTGCCTTGTTAACCATATATGGTATCTCAGAGATAATAATTTTATCCCTGCCATTTTTATCTGTCTCCACTTCGGCTTTGGCTCTCACTACCACTCTTCCACGACCGGTTTCAAAAGCCTCCTTAACACCCTTATAACCATAAATAATACCACCTGTTGGGAAATCCGGAGCCTTTACATATTCCAACAGACCTTCTACTTCAATATCATTATTTTCTATGTAAGCAATCGTGGCATTAATAATCTCTGTCAGGTTATGAGGCGGCATATTAGTTGCCATACCTACAGCAATACCCGAAGCTCCATTAACCAATAAATTTGGTATTCTGGTTGGCAACACCGTAGGTTCTTTGATAGAATCATCAAAGTTTAATTGAAAATCAACTGTACGCTTCTCAATATCCACTAATGTTTCCTCTGCAATTTTATTTAACCTTGCCTCAGTATAACGCATAGCAGCCGGACTGTCACCATCTACCGATCCAAAGTTACCCTGGCCATCAACTAAAGGATAGCGCAACGACCATTCCTGTGCCATCCGCACCATGGCAAAATATACAGAAGAATCCCCGTGCGGGTGATATTTACCAAGAACCTCTCCTACGATCCTTGCTGATTTTTTATATGGCTTTGAGGCAGTAACACCAAGTTCACTCATCCCGTACAATACGCGTCTATGAACAGGTTTAAACCCGTCCCTCACGTCAGGAAGTGCCCTTGATACAATCACCGACATTGAATAATCAATGTAGGCCGATTTCATCTCTTCCTCAATGTTTATTTTAATTATTTTCTCTCCTTCAGCCATTTAATTATTAAATTTTGAATTAGAATTTACAAACGAAAACAGGCCTTTACAAGCCTGTTTTTTGAACGGCCTAATTTAGTTATTTATAAGCTAATTTTAAAGGCTTTTATAACACATTTTATCAACAACCCACAAACTTTCTTTATTGCGCATATTTATTGCTATTTTTAAGGTTTCAAATAGATAAGAAATTAAAATAAATTGTATTTTTAAATTTAGTATTGTAATACGTTATTATATGAATCTAAATTTTTCACAAAGAATTAATGATGTGATAAGTTTTGCCAAGGAAGAAGCAGAAAGATTAGGGAACCCTTTCATCAGTCCGGAACACCTGCTATTGGGAATTTTAAGGGAAGGTGAAGGCACTGCCATCGAGCTTTTGATCCAGCTTAACGTGGACCTTGGGAATATTAAGAGCAGCATTGAATCAAAACTAAAAACAAATGTAACCTTAGAACATACAGACCACATTCCTCTTTTAAAATCCTCCGAAAGAATTTTAAGGTTGATTTATCTGGAGGCCAGGTCAATTAAAAGCAAAGACATAAACACAGGACATTTGTTATTAGCATTATTAAAAGATAACAGAGGTTTTATATCCGAACTTATGGCAGAAGAAAAGATTAATTACGAAAAAGTAAAAGGCATTATTACCAACAACGAACCATTGGCTAAGGCTGATCTACCGGAAGACGACGATCAGGATAGCCCTTTTTCTTCAGGAGGAAGCGGTGGATCTGATGCACCCAGGTCTTCGGGCACTTCAAAAGGCTCTGACACTCCCGTGCTTGACAATTTTGGTATTGATATGACTCAGGCAGCTGAGGAAGGAAAACTTGACCCCATCGTTGGCAGGGAGAATGAGATTGAAAGGCTGGCTCAGATTTTAAGTCGAAGAAAGAAAAACAACCCCATATTAATTGGAGAACCTGGCGTTGGTAAATCTGCCATCGCTGAAGGACTGGCAATACGCATCCATGAAAAAAAGGTTTCCAGAGTTCTTTTCGACAAAAGGGTAGTAACACTGGACCTTGCTTCTATTGTGGCAGGTACTAAATACCGCGGACAATTTGAAGAAAGAATGAAAGCCATTTTAAACGAGCTTTCGAAAAACCCCAATATCATTTTATTTATCGATGAAATCCACACCATAGTTGGAGCAGGGGGAGCAACCGGTTCGCTAGATGCGGCAAACATGTTGAAGCCGGCCTTGGCCAGAGGTGAAATTCAGTGCATTGGTGCTACAACATTGGATGAATACCGTCAGCATATTGAAAAAGACGGAGCTCTGGAAAGACGTTTCCAAAAAGTAATGGTTGAACCAACTTCTATTGAAGAAACGGTAGAAATACTGAACAACATCAAGGAAAAATATGAAGACCACCACAATGTAGAGTTTACTCCCGAGGCTGTTGAAGCCTGTGTTAAACTTACAGAAAGGTACATTACCGATCGCCATCTTCCCGACAAAGCCATTGATGCTTTAGACGAAGCAGGATCGAGGGTACATATTTCAAATATTGTTGTTCCTGAAACCATCCTGAAACTTGAAGAACAGATAGAAGAAACCAAAGAAAATAAAATAAAGGCTGTAAAAGCTCAAAATTTTGAACTGGCAGCCAGCTTCAGAGATAAGGAAAAAACCTACATGGAAGAACTCAATGAAGCAAAAGACAAATGGGAACAGGAATTACAACAACAAAGAGAAACCGTAGACGTTGAAAAGGTTGCTGAAGTTGTTGCTATGATGACCGGCATTCCGGTTCAAAGAGTTGCCCAGGCCGAAGGTTTCAGGTTATTAAAAATGGGCGACCAACTTAAAGGCAGTGTCATTGGCCAGGAAGAAGCCATTCAAAAAATTGTGAAAGCAATACAAAGGAACCGTGCAGGGCTAAAAGATCCTAACCGCCCAATCGGATCTTTCGTGTTTCTTGGCCCTACTGGTGTGGGAAAAACCCACTTGGCAAAGATCCTTGCTAAATACCTGTTTGATTCAACTGATGCATTGATTAGAATTGATATGAGTGAATACATGGAGAAATTCTCCATATCAAGACTTGTTGGTGCACCTCCGGGATATATAGGATACGAAGAAGGTGGACAGCTAACCGAAAAAGTTCGCCGTCGACCATATTCAGTAGTGCTTTTAGATGAAATTGAAAAAGCCCACCCTGATGTATTTAATCTATTACTTCAAGTACTGGACGAAGGAAGGTTAACCGACAGCCTGGGGAGAAAAGTGGACTTTAAGAACACAATTATTATTATGACCTCAAACATCGGGTCTCGTGAACTTAAAGATTTTGGCCGTGGAGTTGGTTTCCAATCCGCAAGCAGGGAATCTGATTCAGACCACGCACGCCATGTAATTCAAAAAGCATTGAAAAAGGCCTTTGCTCCAGAGTTCATCAACCGTATTGACGATGTGATTGTGTTCAACACACTTGAAAAAGAAGATATTCACAAGATTATCGACATTGAACTCAAAGGACTTTACTCAAGGGTGGAAAGCTTAGGCTACAAACTTGAACTTACTGAAAATGCAAAAGACTTTATCGCATCAAAAGGATTTGACTCTCAATTTGGGGCACGACCTTTAAAAAGAGCTATACAAAAATACCTTGAAGATGAAATGGCAGAAGTAATAATCCAGGCATCTGTTTCAGAAGGAGACATGATACAGGTTGATTATGACGAAAAAGAAAGTAAAATTTTCACTTCGATATTAAAAGACAATAAAGCTCTCAACGAGCCTGAAGACAAGGAATAATTTCCATATGGACACAAAAAAAAAGGATGAACAATTGTTCATCCTTTTTTTTTAACAGATCGTTAGATTTTAGATAAGAGATAAGAGACTCATTTGCAAGATACTTAAAATAAGATTTTTACCTAACTTAAGTTGATTTTATTAAATATCTCATAATCTTACACTTATAAAAAACTAACGAACTATTGTTTATATCATTACTATTAATTACTTCAACAACTCTGCTGATTTAGTAACAATTGTTTGAGCTGCCTGATTTGAAGCCTGGTAACCAATAGCCTTATTTGCCAACTCAGTCGCCTTATCCAATTCAGTCTTAGCATTACCTTTGATGGCATCCCACTGGTCTCTATTTGTATCAGTACGGGTATTTAACAAAGAAACCCCTTTAGTAAAAAACTCATTAGCTTGTTTCACATAGTAGGTTGCTAATTCTTTTTTCATATGGGCAACATACTTACTGGAAGCAAATTCTTCAATTCCTGCCAACAAGGTTTTTTCCATCTCCTCTTCTTTTTCCAGGTTCTTATAGGCTTTTGCCTTATAATAAGTTGCAATATCGGCTTTATAACCCAATTCCTTAACCTGGTCAAAGTACTTAATTGAAAGTTCATCCTTTTTTAACTTCCTTGCACATGTTGCAGTATTGTAAATCATAGCTGCATCCATTTCTTCCTCACCCCAGGCTGCAATTGCAGCCTCATAAGAAGCTAATGCGGTTTTATAATCTTTCGTTTTTAATGCCGCATTCCCATCATTCTTCAACTCTGCAGCGCTCTTCTCCTCCTGGGCAAAAGTTGTTGCAACTAAAGCAAACAATAACACCCCTAATGTTAAAATGTTCTTCATAATCTTTGTTTTGAATTATTTCTAATTAATACTTTTCTATATTAAGAATCGTAAAAATAATTATTTTTTGAAAAAATCTTAATAATTGTAAAGTATTTCCTTAAAATGATCCAAAAACCATACCTATTTTAATAAAAAATCCTTTAAATTTTCAAGTGTTGTATCCATTTGCACACTCTTCCTCTCTCCTTTCATAAATGCCTGCAATCTTTCCGGCACCTCAAGACTTCTCCCAATTTCGGGCTCTACTACCTCCGGAAATTTAGTTGGATGGGCTGTTTCCAGAAACACACCAGACTCTCCTTCTTTCAACCCTTCCTCCAATGCCATATATCCAGTTGCACCATGTGGATCCAAAACATAAGCCTCGTCCGAATCAACTCTTTTTAATGTGGCCCTGATTTGCTCATCTGTGTACGAATAACCTTCCATTTTTTCAGTTACCACTTTGTGCTCAGCATCATACAAGTCCAAAATACGCACAAAATTACTCGGATCACCAACATCCATAGCATTGGCAATTGTTGCTTTTGATGGAGCCGGATTGTACTGACCAGACTCTAAATACTTTGGCACTATATCATTGATGTTTGTGGCAGCGATAAACCTTTTAACAGGCAATCCCATCAGCTGAGCAATTAATCCGGCTGTAATGTTACCAAAATTACCACTTGGTACACACATTACCACATCATCCTTAATTCCATTTTTGCGCATCTGGGCATAAGCATGGTGATAATAAATGGATTGAGGCAACAACCTGGCTAAATTGATCGAATTTGCAGAAGTCAACACCATTTTTTCATTCAATTCTTTATCAAGAAAGGCTTGTTTAACCATCCGCTGACAATCATCAAAGGTACCATCTACCTCTATGGCAGTTATATTTTCACCTAATGTAGTAAATTGCTTTTCCTGAACCTCACTTACCAATCCCTTAGGATAAAGTACAAAAACATTAATCCCCGGAACTTTATAAAAACCATTTGCTACCGCACTACCTGTATCACCGGAAGTAGCCACCAAAATATTAATATCCTTTTCCTGTCCGCAAACGAATGAAGAAAGGATACGAGCCATAAACCGTGCTCCCACATCTTTAAATGCCAGGGTTGGCCCATGGAACAACTCCAAAGCATATTTCTTATCACTGACTTTTACTACCGGAATCTCAAAATCAAGGGCATCATCAACCAACTCCTTAAACTTATCCTCTGGTATATCAGGAGTAAAAAAAGGCTTAAGAACTTCATACCCTATTTCCTGAAGCGATTTATTTGCGATATCATTAAAAAAAGACTCTGGTAATACCGGAATCTGCTCCGGCATATACAAACCATTATCCTCTGCCAATCCTTTAAGAACAGCTTCTTTAAGGCCAACTTTTATATTTTGTGAATTTGTACTATAAAACTGCATTTTGTCTGATTTTACTATTTTAATAGTGTTTGCATGAATTCTGTACCATAAATACGACCAAAACCTCCCTTTTGGGCTGCATCTTCATTATACTCTGTAACCTCATCAGGCTTCATACCCGGCTTTACAATAAAAAACGGGACTGCATCACGTGTATGGGTACGCAAGTGACATGGCGTAGGGTGATCCGGCAATAAAGCAATAGTTACCGGCTCGTCCATTTTTGCCACTTCATCAATTATATATTTTACAACACGCTCATCCAGATACTCAATAGTTTTTGTTTTCAACTCATAATCACCTTCATGTCCAGCTTCATCACTGGCTTCAATATGAAGATATACATATTGATTATCTTTTAAAGCCTTTATGGCAGCTTCTGCTTTTCCTTCGTAATTGGTATCATGCAATCCTGTTGAACCATCAACATGCACACCTTTTAACCCGGCATAAGCACCTAACCCATAAATTAAATCTACTGCCGAAATTACAACTCCGGATTCGACGCCATACAACTCTTTTAGTGTTGGCATATCAGGAGTATTACCCGGTGACCATGGCCAAATCATATCAGCTGTTGCTTTCCCGGCTTCTCTTCGTTTAATATTTACAGGATGATCTTTCAGCAACTCTTTTGATTTCATCATCAAATCAGAAATCACCTTAATGGTTTCAAGAGCACTATCTGCTTTAGCGGTAGGCATCACATCCACAACAGGTATACCAGGAACATCATGGGGAGGCGTACAGTTAATCTGGTCACTTCCACCATCAACAACCAACAAATGACGATAACTAACCCCAGCATAAAAGTTCACTTTGTCAGATCCCAGTTTTTCCTGGAGAAATTCAATAATTTCTTTCGCTTCCTCCGTTGTAATGTGTCCTGCCGAGTGGTTCAGGATTTTCTCATCCTGAACTGAAATCAGGTTGCATCGAAAAACAAGATCTGTTAATGATGTTTTTACACCCATGGAAGCCGCTTCTAAAACACCCCTGCCTTTATAGTATTTTTCAGCATCATACCCCATTACCATCATATTGGCAACTTCGCTACCCGGATGTAAAGATGCTGGCACAGTATCAAGCAATCCACTTACTCCCTGCTTGCACAACTGATCAATATAAGGAGTTTTTGCCGCCATCAGGGGAGTCTTCCCCCCCAAGGCCTCAACAGGCTCATCTGAAGCCCCATCTGCTAGTATTACTAAATATTTCATTTCAAATCTTCTTTCTTCAAATTACTAATCCCAAATAATTACTTGTTTGCAACTTTTATAATATCTGCAAACACCCCGGCTGCTGTAACATCTGCTCCAGCACCATACCCTTTAATTTGCATTGGGTGTTCTTTATAGTGTTCCGAATTGATCAGGATAATATTATTACTTCCTTCTAAATCAAAGAACGGGTGTGTTTTGTCAATCTCGATAAAACCAACCGTAGCTTTCCCATTCTCAAGTTTAGCACCATAGCGCAACTTTTTCCCCTGGTTGGCCAGTTCTTTTCTTTTCTCCTCAAATGTACCGTTATATTCCTTAATCTCTTCCATAAATTGATCCAGAGAATCGCAGTCCATATACTTTTGTGGCACAAATGGAACCACCTCAATATCGCTCTGCTCCATTTCATAACCTGCTTCACGGGCCAGGATCAATATTTTCCTAACCACATCGGTTCCGCTCAAATCTATTCTTGGATCCGGCTCACTATAACCTTTTTCTTTAGCTTCCTGAATGACATCAGATAGAGGTTTATTCTCATCAACCGTATTAACTATATAGTTCAATGTACCTGACAGAACAGCCTCCAGACCCAAAATCTTATCTCCACTCATAACCAAATCGTTCAATGGTGCAATAATAGGCAAACCTGCCCCCACATTGGTTTCAAACAAAAATTTAACCCCTTTGTTCAAGGCTGTTTCCTTTAGTTTTTGATATGAGGCATAATCTGATGATGTTGCAATTTTATTGGCCGTAACCACAGAAACATTTGATTCCAGCAAGCCCTGGTATATTTCTGAAATAATCGCATTTGCAGTACAGTCTACCACCACACTATTTGCCAGGTTATACTCTTTAACCTTTTCGGTGTACACACTAAGATTAGCGTTGTCACCTTTCTCCATCAGATCATTCAAAATACCACTTGTATCCAATCCCTGCGGATCTAATAGCATTTTACGGCTATTGGTAATACCGGCAACCCTGATTTTTAGTTTATTTTCTGCAAACAACTTATCTGACTGGCTATTGATTTTTTCAATCAACATTTTACCAACTGTCCCTGTTCCAATAACAAAAAGGTTTACCACATTGAAATGCGACAAGAAAAACGCTTCATGCACTGTATTCAATCCTTTTCTCAGATCCTTTTCTTTAACTACAAAAGAGATGTTCAGTTCTGAAGCTCCCTGAGCAATAGCATATATATTTACGCCATTTCGCCCCATACTATTGAAGAGCTTTCCTGAAATCCCTGTTGTATGTTTCATGTTTTCACCAACAATAGCAATAACTGCCATATCACTTTCTACAGTAATATTATTGACCTGATTTAATGCAATCTCTGTCTTAAACTCCTTTTCTACCAGTTTTACTGCTTTATCAGCTGCTTTTGATTCTATAACAATACTTATAGAATTTTCGGAAGATGCCTGTGAGATTAAAATTACATTGATATTCTTTTGCGCCAATGATTTAAACAACCTCATGGCAATACCGGTTACTCCGATCATACCAATGCCCTGAATCGTTAACAAAGCAACCTCTTTGATTGATGAGATACCCTTAATTTTTTTGTCTTTTAAAGGTTCTCTTTCATCATTTATCAATGTTCCCTGGGCTTCAGGATTAAAAGTATTTTTAATAAGGATTGGAATTTTTTTCTTGTACACAGGTAAGATTGTAGGAGGATAAATTACTTTTGCTCCAAAATGGGATAGCTCCATAGCTTCCTGATAGCTCAGTTTATCTATACAATAAGCCCTGCTGATAATACGCGGATCTGCAGTCATAAAACCATTTACATCCGTCCATATTTCCAATACTGATGCATCAAGAGTTGCTGCGATTATAGCTGCAGTATAGTCAGAACCTCCACGACCTAATGTGGTAATTTCCTCATTTTTATTACATGCAATAAATCCGGGGAAAACATTGATGGCAACCAATTCATCTTTTACCGACAACAAATTTCTTTCTGTTTCTTCAAAATCAACAGTATCCTTGCCAAAAACCTTATCAGTTTTAATATATTTTTGAGACTCAAAAAGTTTTCCACCTTCAAAAAGCTGTGCAATCATAAATGAAGAAACCCTTTCTCCAAAACTTGATATAATAGCTTCACTCTTAACGGTGATCTCTTTAAGCATATATACACCTTTAATTATAGTGCTCACCTCGTCAAACAATTGATCCACCCTAAACTTAATGGTCTGCGCTATATCTAAAGGGAACAACTCGCTGATTATTCCATAGTGTTTTTCCTTAACTTCGCTTAAAATATCAAAACACTCATGGTCTCCCTTTTTTGCGAGGTTAGCAGCCTTTATTAATTGATCTGTTACGCCGCCAACTGCTGAAACTACAACAACAACGTCATCATCCTGACTTTTAACAATATCCCTGACTTTTAAGATGCTATCTGCTGACCCAACCGAAGTTCCGCCAAATTTCAATACTTTCATAAATTTATTTTGAAATGCCAATCTCTATTTATGAGAAAAACAAAGTGATTATAATAACAATGATTTATTATTTTTTAGAAATCTATCGGCATCTTATAAATCCTTTATACGATACCTTTCTTTTAAAGGAATAACAAATTAGACCCCCCAAGGGGTGAATGTTGAAGTTGTTGTGGTAGTAATTGTATGGAATAAGTTATAAACCATTAGTTCTTTTGTGTTTTTCCTTATAAATTGTTATGCAAATGTAATGCTTTTAATCTATTGACCAAAAGAAAAACATGACATTTAACAGGCATTAACAAGAAAACCTTGTTTTTATACTCACCAGACGAGGTCAATGGTGAAACAAGTATGCGAAGCTATAAAAATGGTTAGACACTAAAAGAAAGTCCTACAACCCAAACTAGGCTGGAATTTCAGAAGATAAGCTCTCAGGGAGTGAGCGATTGTGATTTTATTTATTATTGGAGTCTTCTTGCCCATTAGTTCGTTAAAATTTTATAATATACTGATTCTAAATACATTGAATAATTTATGGCAAAGTTATTATCTCATTGATTTTAAGCGAATTGTAAATCAGTCTAATGTCTATTATCTAAAATCTAACGATCTATTGCTTGCCTACACTATATTAATCTTTTGTGGATTTATCGAAGTTATACCTGGAGATGCTCCTGATATAGGTTGGTGATTCTTGAACAAAGAAATAATGCCCTCCCCAGTTATGCTTTACCTCAAAATACACTTTTTGATATTCCTTAATTTTAATGATTACGCGCTTCACCGTTTTTGTTTTCATCTGATAAACTTCAACAGTTTTTCCTTCCTTATATTGAGCTTTTAACGGCGGCAAACCAAAAGGATCTTCATACCTTTTAGCAGGGGGGCTGGGTTTTAAAATAGTTTTTTGTGGCTCTGCCATAGCAAGACTGGAGCTTTCAGCTGTTTTCTGATAATGAACAACCTCCTTTTTTTGGATCCTGTCTATTTCCTTTTTTGTTAAAACCGGAATATTATTCTTTCTTTCCAACCAGCTATAATAATCCTTTTTGGTTTGGTCTATTTTGTACTGAACCTTTAACTGATAATCCAGATCATAATCAAAATCATTTATCTTTTTTGAATAACCGATTTTTGCTACCGGTTTTTTAAAAAAAACAGTATCCACATCTGGAAACTGCGGAAACAACTCCACTAAAATTTCATAGGGATAAATACCTCCTTTCAACACGTTATCCGGAACTATTGTCGAAAATTCCACACATTTGGTAACATAACCCATTTTACCAAAATACAGTTTATAGTTGGTATCCCAATTTAAATAAGTGGTGAAATTTCCGTTTAGGTCAACCGGCACTTTAATCTCTTTTGAATTTGTTTCAATCAGCAATGAAGTTTTTGTTGATTTCCCATCGCGAATATATACAGTTCCTTTTACAAGATATTGCCCGTAGCCATATCCTGTAAAACAAACCAAAAACATAAATGACAAATAAAAAGTTAAAACAAACCGGTTAATCCCCATTAAGGCAAATCATTATATAACAACGCTAAAAATATAAAATTATGCATGAAATACCAACAAAGGGGTTGTTGAATGAAATAGCATTTTTTTAGCAACCGAAGCATTTAGTAACCGGGTGATCAAATTTCGCTTGTATGTAGTAAACGATAATATATCTATATTTTTAGATTGCACAAGGCTTTCAATCCCAACTAAAAAATCTTCATTTGATATAATTTCAAATTCAATATTATCGTCAATTTTCCTTTTGCGGCAATGGTCGCGCAGCCCTTCCATTTTCACAGTATCCTTCTCCAGATCACCATTTGTTGAAATATGGCAACACACTATTTTAACTCCCAAAGGATCCACAATTTGCTTCAACTTTTCTAATGCAGTAAAATCAGCATCGCTAAAAATAGACAAATACCCTATGGTTTTTATATTATCAATTCCTGAATAACTAAAACTCTCAGGTACAGCCAGAACAGGACATTTTGCCAATTCAATAATTTCGGCGGTAACGCTGCCAATCAGGTCTACTGCCTTTTTATCGGCACCCCGGGTACCCATAACTATAACAGAGGGCTCATGAACTTTACTGTATCCCAATATTTCATGCTCAGCTATCCCCCTCCTGATGACCGAATCAACAACCACTCCTTCAATATTCTTTTCTTTCAAACGGTTCTTGAGTTCATCTTCAATCTCTTTGATCCTGCTTTCACTCTCCTCCTTTAGATCATGGCTCAATTCATCCAGGTTAACATCATAAACATAGGAATCACTGAATGGCAAACCTGAACTTACCGGTGAATAAAATGAATTGAAGATTGTCAGCCGCCCTTTCAACCTGCTAACCCAGTCAAAAGCCATCTCTACAGCCTTTTTTGAATATTCTGAGAAATCGACCGGAACCAAAATATTAATATTCTTATCCAACTCAAATTCCTTATGTGTTGATTCAAAATCCATTTCGCGGATAGAATCAAATACAATCATAGCTTGTTCAAAATCAATCTCGCTGATTTTTACTTTTACTCCTGAAGATACAGCTCCCTGGATAAGATTAATATGTTCCAAGAAGCAGTCGATGCCTTCATTCTCCAATAAAGTCTTTACTAAATGGGCCTTTTCGTAGGTTAATGTAGCCAGTGTTATTATCTTATCTTTCATAGCCAAAGAATTTAAATGTTTCCTGACTATAATTTAATAAATAATTTACACAAAATCCAATTTGGAGAATGAACTAAACCAAAAATGATTTTTACAGACAAAACCACTTTCAATCATCACTTTAACTCAATTAGAATTATTGTTTTACCGGCTTTTTAAAGTTTTGCCAAAAAGAGGTATTGTATTTCTCGTTATTAAAATACTGACGCCCCTGAATGGATCCATCAAATGGCAATACATCAACAACTTTTAAAAACAACTTTTGAACACTGCTGTTTACAGAATATCTATAATCAACGGCATCCAACACATAATTACCTCCATCTTTTCTATAAGTTGTTTCAACTTGGTAAGTCACCTCCTTTGCAGGAACATCTGCAGGAACACTAAAATCATTTCCATGTACAAAATTATGCTTCCGCTTTAGTACACTTGTGTTTTTTAGAACCACATTATCTTTAATGGTTATCCAAAGCTTGCCTGAATAATAATATGCATCCGGGTCACCACAATTTTGCATATTTGGCTTTTTACAGTCATAACTTATTACCCAAACGGAATCCTGGTTTATCACTTCTGCCCCCAACACCTCAATCTCAAAATCATTTACACTTTCAACCGACAATACATTTCCTGCACAACGGGCTATATCTGAATTAATTACCTGATCAATCATCGTCAATCCCTGCGAAAAAGATTGAGGCTCTTTATCACTAGAGTTTTCTATAATCTTATAGTTTCTGTTTTGAAAAGCATCAGTAAACGACCTGGTTTTATAACCAGTTTTATCAGTCAACAAAAAAACCTGCGATACCGAAGAACTATTTGTTCCGGCTGTATTGATATAACATTTATAGGTATGCGACTTAACCATATAATTTTCAGCAATGAGGTTTGATGCTGCTTTAACAATTCCATACCCCACCTTTGATTTGGCCTTAATATCAATCTCTGACAAACCATATTTAATTGGAACCAACTGTATCTTTACATAGCTAATATCAGCCCAATCTTTAACAAAAAATGATTTTGCCCTGTATCCTACCGCCGATATTCTAACAATTTTATCTTCAAGCGCATGTGATAATTGAATTTCAAATTTCCCATCAATGTCTGATGCTGTACCCAAATAAGTGTCTTCTATACCAATATTTGCAAATTCAACAGCCTGGTTTGTTTCTGCATTTACCACATCGCCCTTTACTGTGAAATTCTGGGCCGCAATAGAATTTGCAAATACAAATAAAACAGCCAGCAGCAGGTTTATATTTTTTATCAGTGTCATCATACCAAAATATTATTTTGAGTGGCTAATTTATAAATAATATTACAATAAGGAAGAATGATTTATCTGCTTTGCTTCGCACCAAATAGGAACCAACTACTGAAAGTACTTGCAATTTCAACACTATTTCTCCACTATTCCTTCACTATTTCTTCACTACTGCTTCACTGATTGGTATTTTATTGTGGAGAAATAGTGGAGGATATCTGAAGAATGTATGTGCCAATGTTGTATCAGTCCCCTATCAGGTGCATATTTGACCCATACAATTCTATTAAAAAGAGTTTTGTGTGAGAAGAGCTGTACTACAGAAACTATTTTAAAAAACTTTGTTACTTTTGATAACGAATTTCAAACTGAATTAATTCTGTTGCAATGCAAAAAATATTTATCTCTACAATTATTCTATCGTTAACTTTAAGTAGCTGTGTGGTTTCCAAAAAGAAATATGATGCTGCGATGCTCCGCAATTCTAAACTAAGCAAAGAACTTTCAACAACAAAACAGGAAAACCGCTCCTTAAACGACAAGGTGAACTCAATGATTTCAGAGTTTGAAAAAATGAAAAACGAGCTCCATCTGAGCAATGCTGTTAAATCTGATGAAATGAGCAATTTATTGGTAAAGGTTACGCAATTGTCTGATTTAAACGATCAATTAAAAAATGAACTAAAAGAAACTTTAAGTAAATATAAATCACAGAAACAAACCTCATTATCTGTTACTTCCGAATTAGAAGCCTTAAAAGCCGATAAATACAGGTTAGCCAAAGACACGGCCAGTATTCGGTACGCGCTGAAACTATCGAAAGAAAGGTTTTTAAAACTTGAAAATGAGCTTAAAGCCCAAAAAGAAAAGTATGCAAACCTAAGCTCTTCTAATGTATCATTAAGAAAAGAGTACGACACAAATAAACAAAAGCTGATTTCGTTTGAACAACAGCTTGTTGAAAACAAAAATAAAATAGAGTCTATTTCGAAATATTTTATTGAATTAAGAAAAGAATTGCTTTCGGCTAATGCTTCAAATAAAGCCATTGACCCAAACAAAAACAAAAACGTTGATAAAATTGCCAAAGAACTGGGACATTACTAACCAATTTATATATTTCTATTACGGTAATTCGTAAATAAATCAGAACTAGACATATAGATAAAAAAAAGAGGGATAAATCAACTTGACTTATCCCTCTTTTTTTATCTGCCTTAACCGGCATTATTCTTTTAGGGTAAAATCTTCCAGGGTAATTTCAAAAATCCTTTCCTGACCATCGTCATAACCCAATTCTGATGGGATAAACAGCTGCGCTTTACCACCTTTTTTCATGTACGGGATACCTATCTGCCAACCTTCAATTAATTTATCCAATGTAAAAGTCACCGCCGAGGCCGACTGATCAAATACAACCCCATTACTCATAAAACTGCCCACATAAGTAACGGTTACCTGATCTATTGATGCTCCGGCCACTTCTCCGGTTCCTTCTTCTAAATGTTTAATATACACCCCGCTCGGATCAGCTATAGTATCTGTAATATCATTCAACTTAAAATAGTACTGAATTTTATCATCGCTGGTAAGATAATCCTCCGACAAACCAAGTAAATCAACCTCCATCCTTATATTACCTGTATTCATAGCATATTCTGAAGGTATATAAAATTCAGACACCCCTCCTGCTTTCATGTATAAAATGGCTAGCTGTATCCCATATGATATTTCATCCAGGTTATAGTTTACCGGCACATCACTACTTCCCAACAACTCATCCGTGTACAAATCATAAATTTTATACGTAAAAGTGGCGCTTTGAGCAGGTAAATCAAAGCCCGTTTCTCCTTCTCCTTCCTGAATATGTTTATAAAAAATCCCGTAAGGGCTTTCTGTAACTCCACTGATATTACTGGCACTTAAATATTCACGTATTTCATCAAGGCTCGACTTCTCATCATCATTACTACAAGCAAAAAATGTAAGCAGGATACTTACATAAAGCATTAACTTCTTCATATACTTTGTTTTTCGTTATTTTCCTTTTTTTTATCATGCTTATCATATGCATCCACAATCCTCTGAACCAATGGATGGCGAACTATATCATTAACATTAAAGTTGATTACTTTGATCCCCTTTACATTTTTAAGGATTTTCATGGCCTGCACCAATCCTGACATATTTGCTCTGGGCAGATCAATTTGTGTTACATCACCGGTAACCACATATTTTGTACTTTGTCCCATACGGGTAAGGAACATCTTAATCTGATTGGTAGTAGTATTTTGAGCCTCATCCAATATAACAAAGGCCTCATTTAGGGTACGGCCACGCATATAGGCTAAAGGAGCAATCTGAATGGTTCCATTCTCCATATAATCCTTTAACCTGGCTGCAGGTATCATATCCTGAAGGGCATCATATAATGGCTGCAGGTACGGGTCTATTTTCTCTTTCATATCGCCGGGTAAAAAACCAAGCTTCTCCCCTGCTTCCACTGCAGGCCGGCTCAAAATAATACGCCGCACTTCTCGTCGCTTTAACGCTCTGACAGCAAGAGCTATTGCAGTATAGGTTTTACCCGATCCGGCGGGGCCTATGGCCAATATCAAATCATTACGGTCATATTCCTGAACAAATAACTGCTGGTTGGGGGTACGTCCTTTAATGGGCTTTCCATTTACACCATATAAAATAACATCATCTATCTCCCTCTTTCTGCCAGGCATTCCGCTATCTATGATTTCAACAATCGAATGCTCGCTTAATACATTGTATTCATTATAATGATCGAGCAACAAATGCACTTTTTCTTCAAAGTGAGCCACCTCTTCTTCATCGCCCATGGCCTTGAGCCAATCACCCCTTGCTATGATACGAAGTTTAGGAAACTTATTTTTTATAATATCAAGCTTTACATTTTTTACTCCAAGGAATTCTATTAAATCGACCGATTCAAGATAAATTAGTTTTTCAATCATATATTTTGTCCGTATTGGTGCTGCAAATTAAAACAAATTTGCATGATTCCGAGTGAGTTTACCTGTTTATTTTTACTTTTGATTTTCTTTTTAACAGATCATTAGTTTTATAAGGAACAGCCCTTAATCTGATCTATAATAAAAACAAAATTCACCATGCAAAATACACTTGAATCATTTAAAAAATTACTCCATATCATGGATGAACTCAGGGAAAAATGTCCCTGGGACAAAAAGCAAACCAATGAATCATTAAGAACCCTGACTATTGAAGAAACATACGAACTGGCCGATGCCATTATTAAAAATGACCAACAATCTTTAAAAAAGGAACTGGGCGACTTATTGCTCCATATTGTTTTTTATGCAAAAATTGGAGATGAAAAAGGGAATTTTAACATGAAAGATGTTATTGATTCGTTAAACGAAAAGCTAATATACAGACACCCTCATATTTTCAGCGACACAAAAGTCAGCAATTCCAGGGAGGTTGAAGAAAACTGGGAAAAACTAAAACTCAAAGAAAAAGGAGGTAATAAATCTGTTCTGGAGGGTGTTCCGGAGAGTTTACCTGCCCTTGTAAAAGCCAACCGGATTCAGGATAAAGCCAGGGGAGTTGGCTTTGATTGGGAACATAAAGAACAGGTTTGGGAAAAGGTTCAGGAAGAGATTAATGAGGTTAAAGAAGAAATTCAACACGCAGATCAGGATAAAATTGAAGCTGAATTTGGAGATTTATTGTTTTCTATCATCAATACAGCCAGGCTTTATGGGGTAAACCCGGAAAATGCACTGGAACGTACCAACCGGAAATTTATCAGTCGCTTTAATTACCTGGAAAAGCAAACCATTAAGAAAGGCCTTGATTTAAAAAATATGTCGCTTGAAGAAATGGATGCTATTTGGGATGAGGCAAAGAAGTTTGATGAGTAGGGAGAAAGGTGAAAGGGTGAAAGGTGAAAGGTGAGTAGGGAAAAATTTTGCCACTATCAAAAGTATTATGCATAATAATTATGACTTATTGAGTAAGCTAATTAGCACTTGCAAGAAAACTCAATTTTATCCCAACCCGCACAGTGCTAGAGGCTTCCCCTTTAGGGGACGAGGGGTGAGCGATTGGGTTTCACCACAAAACAGATGTTTTCTTACAGATACTACTTACAATAGTTCGTTAGTTTTTTATAAGTGTAAGATTATGAGATATTTAATAAAATCAACTTAAGTTAGGTAAAAATCTGATTTTAAGCATCTTGTAAATGAGTCTCTTATCTCTAATCTAAAATCTAACGATCTGTTAACTTAGAAAAATATTAACTTTTGAAACAGCCCCAACACGCAACAAACAAAGGTGTTGGGGTATTATTTAAATATTCATCTTTACTCCACAATTTTTAGTTCTGTCCTTCGGTTTTTGGCACGCCCTTCTTCTGTATCGTTTGACTCAATCGGATCACTCATACCCTTTCCTTTAAAGGATAAACGGTTTGCTGAGATACCAGCATCAATAAAATATTGATAAACCTGTTGAGCCCTTTTATTACTCAATTCAAGATTATAACCTTCAGAACCTACATTATCCGTATACCCCAATACCTGCACTTTAACCGTACTGTTTTGACTTAAGAATTTAACAATCTTATCAAGTTCTACTTCTGATTGCGAACGGAGCACATAGGAATCTGTTTCGAAAAACACATTGTTCAAAACCACATGCTCTCCAACCTGAATTCGCTTCAGATAAATATCCATCACCAACGGATCATTCACCGAATTCTCGTCCTCCATATCAAAATGACCTGAATAAAACAGATACCCCTCCTTAACCACATTTAAAGCATAGGAATTTCCGGCTGGCAAGCAGATCAGGAATTCTCCGGAAAAATCAGTTGAAGAGGCCTGAACCACCATTTTCTTTGTATCCACATCCTTTAACTCAAAAGCAGCCTGCAAACGCTTTCCTGTTTTTTTATCAAACACTCTTCCTTGTACATACGAAACCGGCTGGGGACGAATATCCTCAGGCATATTAAAACTATATATATCCTTTCCCCCATAGGATTTACCCAGCCTTTCTGAAGAAAAATAAGCCTTAGTCCCATCAGCTGTAACCACCAAGCCAACATCATCACCAGTTGAATTTATCGGATACCCCAGGTTTACAGTCTCAACAAATTGATCTGCCTTATTTTTTCGAGATAAGAAAATATCCTTTTTCCCCATTCCCGACCATCCATTGGATGAAAAATATAAGGTTTGATTATCAGGATGAATAAATGGGGAGTCCTCTTCAAAAGGGGTATTAACCTTTTCGCCAAGGTTTTCTGGTTTACCAAAAAAAGGCGTACCATCTGATTTATATCCTAACAGCTTTGCCCTCCATATATCACTTTTACCTTTTCCTCCTCCCCTGTTGCTGGCAAAAAACAAGGTACGGCCATCTGATGAAAACGAAGGCTGGGATTCCCAATATGGAGTATTTACCGGAGGTCCGATATTTACAGGTGTACTCCAGCCATTCCGGGTTCTTTTACTAAAATATATATCGCATGACCCCCTGGAATCCCTTCTCCCACACGCTGTAAAAAACATCCAGTTACCATCAGAAGACAAGCTCTGAGCGCCCTCATTGCTTATTGTATTGATTGGAGAACCCAGTGCGATTCCTTGCCCCCATTCCCCTGAATTATCTTTAACCGCGCGGTAAAAATCCTCATGAAAATGATTAGCCATTGAAGGCCCCACAACATTTTTAACCAAGGCCGAATCGCGGGGTACCAACACCGTATATACCAGGGTCTGGTCATCAGCAGTTATGCTTGGCCAGTATTCGTTATTTTCGCTATTAACACCTGGCCCAAGATTTACAGCATGTATCTCTCTAGGGTTTTCTTTGGCCAATTTGGCAAAGAGTGTTTTGCTGATCCAATCCTCTGCCTTCTGCTTTGATTTTTCACTCCTGGTTTTTCTATAATAGGTTTCAAACCATTTTACCGCCTCATCAAATTCATCCATATGAAAACAGGCTATACCCAAACTGTAATAGCTATATACATAAAAGGACGAATCCTTGCTCAATACTGTCTTCAGCATCTCTGCCTGATTTTTGTAATCCTCTTGTTCAAAGTAAACTTCCGAAAGCAACAGGTAAGCCTCTAAAAAGTCAGCATCCTTACCAATAGCCTGCTGCAATGGCTCTATGGCCTTATCAAACTGGTCACTTCCAAAATAATCACTGGCTTTTTTATATAATGAGACTGCCTTTTTTGACTTGGTATTTAGTTTTTGAGCCTGTACTTCATTTACAAAAAATAATAGGGCAAATAAACACAACAGACAATTGATTGTTTTAAATGTAGTTTTCACAGAATGATTATGTTTTAAATGTAGCGTAAGACAAATGTAATATTTAAACCAATAATAAAAATCTATTTGTAAAAATATTGACATAGTGTATGAACTATTGTAACTTTAAATAAGACGGTTACATTTTTTAGTTGTTGCAAGAAACTGACACACCCCACAACCCTATATTATTTAAAAGGGAGCAAGTGCAGGTAAACCAACACACTATTTTTTCTTGCTGCCACTATTAACAACCTAATAACCTTTAAAAACCGGAGATCATGGAAAACACAGCAGTTATACCTGATGTAGAAATCAAAGAAACCCATATCTTGTTGCAAAACATGCTCGAAGCTCAAGAATCCGGCGATATTGAATTGTTTGCATCTTGCTTTGTTCATGATAACAAAGCCGTAAACATTGGAACAGATGTGGATGAATTCTGGATTGGATGGAAACCTTTTTTCAATTATATGAAAAAAATGATTCAGCTCAGAAAAGGAATGAAAATAACAGCTAAAAACACCAATATTAGCATCGAAAGCAAGTGCGGATTGGCTTGGTACTCTCAACTTATTGACACTTGTTTGGAAACTAAGGGAGAGCCATTTAGGATTGAAGGCTTTAGGCATACCGGGGTAATGAAGCGAATTGATAATCACTGGAAGATAGTGCAATCCCATATGTCTATTGCCTTTGAACCAGAAGAGACTTAATATTATTTTTAGCGCTCATTAAAAATTAAAGCATGGAATAGCAGGCAAACAGGCCTCCTGTTCCACCTGTAATAAAGAAACAATTTTCAGAACCACATTATTACTACTGACAAGCAAAACTCCTTAAAATCAGCAAAAGCCGGGATTCAATTTATTGGACCCGGTTTTTATTTTATATTTGATGCTGTAAATAAAAATTGCAGGACTCAATGAATTCAAATCCCATTAATAATTTAACCAACCTGAAAGAAGAGCTCAATACGATTCCGGGAAAACAAAGGGCTGTAGAACTGGCTAAGTCCTTTACTCAAAACCCGGATTCAATAGAATCATTATACCACCTCATTTACGATGTAAAACCAAAGCTACAATGGAGAGCTGCCTGGATTTTTGAGCATATTTTTCACGAAGACCCTACCCTTATTAAGCCCTACTTAAAAGACATAATCAACCAACTCCCCTCCATAAAATCAGATGGAGTGAAACGCCATTTTACTAAAATATTATCTTTTTCGGATATTGAAGGGCTGATAACCGGTGAAACGATTAACACCTGTACAGACTGGATAATTTCAGAAAAAATTGCAGTTGCCGTAAAGGCCCACTGCATGCAAATACTATATAATGCCACGCAAACCTATCCGGAATTAAAAACCGAACTAAAACTGATACTTGAAGAACAAATCATAAATAACACAGCCGGCTTTAAAAGCAGGGCAAAAAAGATACTGAAAAAAATGGAAGGTAGAAGATAGAGGTCAGGGGTACACCCATACAACTCACCTCTTCCAACTCCCCACTCCACATTACTTCTTCAATTGATCTTTAAAAAGCTTCTGAAACTTCTCAACCTTGGGCCCCACTACCATCCTGCAATAAGGTTGGTTGGGATTATTACTAAAATACTCCTGGTGATAACCTTCGGCAGGATAAAAAACTGTAAAAGCAGTTATTTCTGTAACAATAGGATCAGGATATAGTTTCTGCTCCGAAATCAGCGCTATTTGCTTTTCAGCAGTTTCTTTTTGCTCCCGGGAATGATAAAACACCACCGAGCGGTACTGGGTTCCAATATCGCCCCCTTGTTGATTAAGCGTTGTTGGGTTGTGTATACTCCAAAATACGGTTAAAATATCACCAAACGATATCACTTCCGGATCAAATGTAATATGGCAAACTTCGGCATGATCTGTTTCTCCGGTACAAACTTCCTTGTAAGTAGGATTCTCTGTTTTTCCACCGGAATATCCTGACTCAACAGAAACAACCCCTTCTAGTTGATCATACACAGCCTCCACACACCAAAAACAACCTGCGCCAAGTGTGGCAACTTCTCTTTTTTGCGATTGGGTATTCATATTTATTATAACTGTTGTAAAAATTAATACTATAAAACTCTTCATCTTGTTTCTGATTGCAATGGTAAGAAAATAATACCTATAACAAATAAACTGTACAATTAGTTTTGCAAACAACTAACCTGGATAAACCAGAAGGATCAATTATAAAGACACAAGTATACGAGATTCAAGATTATTAACAAGCGATTGCAAAAGGCCTGCACAATTTACTTCATGAAATTTCAAAGTATTCCACCTAAGTTTTTACTTTGAATTACGATTGCTATTTGTAATTTTGGGACGCTAAAATTTTCGATTAACAAATTAGATACATGAGCAGTTTTCCCCCACTGGCAGAGCGGCAAAGACCCGCATCCCTTGAAACATACATCGGACAAAAACATTTGGTTGGTAAAGATGCGGTATTACGTAAGATGATTGATTCAGGAGTAATTTCCTCCATTATTTTATGGGGACCTCCGGGAGTGGGCAAAACAACCCTGGCCAAAATTATATCAAAACAGCTCGACAGGCCTTTTTATATACTTTCGGCTATTAATTCGGGAGTTAAAGATGTGCGTGAGGTTATTGAAAAAGCCAAAAAAACACGTTTTTTCAATAGTCCCATACCTATTTTATTTATAGATGAAATCCACCGTTTTAGCAAATCGCAACAAGACTCCTTACTGGGAGCTGTTGAGCAAGGTATTTTCTCGTTAATCGGAGCTACAACTGAGAACCCATCATTCGAGGTTATTTCACCACTATTATCGCGATGCCAGGTTTATGTATTAAAATCGCTTGAAAAGGAAGATCTAAAAGAACTGCTCAACAAGGCACTAACCACAGATCCTGTTTTAAAAGAGAAAAATATTGAGATTGCTGAAGATGAATCATTGTTCCGGTTTTCTGGCGGTGATGCACGTAAGCTGCTTAATATCCTGGAACTGGTTATCAATGCCCAGCCTGAAGGCAACATAAAAATAACCAACGATGAAGTCACCAAATGCCTGCAGGAAAACCCATCGGCCTACGATAAAAACGGTGAGATACATTACGACATTATATCAGCCTTTATTAAATCGATACGAGGAAGCGATCCGGATGGTGCCGTTTATTGGCTGGCCCGGATGGTTGAAGGTGGCGAGGACCCTAAATTCATTGCCCGAAGGTTGGTTATTTCAGCCTCTGAAGATATTGGACTAGCCAACCCCAATGCCTTACTACTGGCCAACCAATGCTTTGATGCTATTAATAAAGTGGGATGGCCTGAAGGCAGGATTATTTTATCACAGACTGCGATTTACCTGGCTACCAGCCCTAAAAGCAACTCAACCTACCTGGCTATTAAAAAGGCACAGACCCTGGTTAGGCAAACCGGTAACCTGCCGGTACCCTTACACCTGCGCAATGCACCAACCAAACTGATGACTGAGTTGGGATATGGAAAAGATTATAAGTATTCGCACGATTACGAAAACAACTTTGTTGAACAGGAATTTCTTCCCAAAGAGATCATAAACCAACAGCTATACACCCCTCAAAAAAACGCTCAGGAACTTAAAATTCTGGAAAGGTTAAAAATGCTCTGGAAAAAGAGGTATAGGTAGATGAGGGCAGAGAGCTGAGGGCAAAGGGGTAAGAGCAGAGGGGTGAGGGATGAGAGAGGTTGGAATGATAGGGAAAAGGCTTTTTAGCATTATGGAGGAAAACACAGCATTTATTCCCAACTATAACACATGGCAATTTGTTTATGACAAAACTATTTCCCCAAGTTTGTAACTTGAAATAGATTGCACTAGATAGAGCGTATTTATCCTAGAAATCAGAACAAAACTACACTGTCCGCAGGTACTCACATTTTGCCGAATCTATTTTTTCCATTCTGGCAACTACTCTTTCTACCTGCGATTGCCTGAGACTAAATTCAATTGTGCATGAAAGATCAAACTGCTGATCGACCAGCTGCAAATCTTCATCCTTTACAATTTTCATGATGTCGTTCATTACCAGATAATCAAAATTTACCTGGTAAATATCATTGACTGTTTTTTCAACTATTTCAGCGTTATTAATAGCATCAATAGTAGCTTCTTTGTATGCATGAATCAATCCAGGAACCCCCAGTTTGGTACCTCCAAAATACCTGACTACAACAACCAATATATTGGTTAACTCATGCGATTTTATTTGCCCGTGGATAGGTTTGCCTGCGGTACCCGAAGGCTCTCCGTCATCATTTGCCCTATATCTATTCCCATCAACACCCAACTGCCAGGCAAAGCAATGATGGCGTGCATCGTAATATTTATCTTTTAAAGCACTTACATGTTCTTTTATATCTTCCTCTGAATACACCGGATAGGCATAGGTTATAAACTTACTCCCCTTTTCTTTATAAATACCCTCCGAAGGCGCTGCTATAGTTTTATACTTGTCTGTAATCTGATCCATCATCTGTTAATCTGAACCACAAATGTAATAAAATCCTGTTTTCTAAATAAAACTCCCCTGCTACTCAAAAAAATCCTTACTTTACATTAATATTAAATCACAAATTTTACAAAATGAAAATCCAGGGCAACTATATCATCCACAACCACATTCTATTTCCGGAGAAGGATATACAAATCAGTGATTCTCCTGATTTTTTTGTTGTATATGAAGTTTTCAGGGTGGAGCAGAACACTCCCCTATTTCTTATGGATCATTTAACCCGCCTTTTTAACAGCCTGCAAAAAGCTGTTGAAAGGGTTTCGTTCAGTAAAAATGAAATTACTCACGATATTCAACAACTAATCAAAAGGGAATCCATTCCCAATGGAAATATCAGGATATCGTGTATTGCTACTAAAAAAGAAGTTGTTGATTGTTATATTTATTACATCCCTGCCTCCTATCCTACTAAAGAGATGTATTCCCAAGGGGTATCCACTACTTTACTATATGCAGAAAGAGAAAATCCTAATTTAAAAATTGACAACACTCAAACCAGAAAAACAGCCATCCAAAAACTTAAAGAGTCCGGACATTTTGAAGCTCTCCTTGTCAACCACAATAACCATATTACAGAAGGAAGCCGTTCCAACGTTTTTTTTATACAGAAGAACTGTATTTACACTGCTGCTGAACATTTTATTTTGCCAGGCATCATGCGATCTAAAGTTATTGAATGCATTTTAAGCGAAAATATTGAGTTAAAGTTTGAAGGCATCCAACCAGATCAGCTCAATACGATGGATGCTGCATTTATTACCGGTACTTCACCTCGTATACTGCCCATCAGCAATGTGGACAGTATAATGTTTGACACAAACACCCCCTTGCTAAGAAGATTAATGCAAAAAATTGAGGAGAAAATAATGGATAGCCTATAGCGAAAAGGAATATTTCTCTACAGACTCATAACACCTTGCGCAAGACTATATTCCTAACTTTTAATAGCCAGTTGAGTCTTTGCAATTTTGTTATATACAGCATCCCTGATATTATCATAGGTATCTGCACCAGGCATAACCGGCTCAAGAAATTCAACCATCACTTTTTTAAACGGCTTAGGAAACTTACTCCCTTTGGGTAAGGCATCGTAGGCGCCTTTTATTGAAACAGGTACAACAGGCACATTCAACTCACGACTTAAAATCGCAAAGGTCTTTTTAAAATCCCCCAGGTTTCCATTTTTGGTTCGGGTACCTTCAGGGAATATAATCAGGTTCTTCTTTTTCCGTAGTGCCTCACCTAATTTTTGAATAGATTCTTTCAGATCCTTATTCAGATCCATTACAATAACATGATTCCTGTTTGCCACAAACTTAAGCCATCGCTTACTCACATGCTTTTCTTTAGCATAGAAATAAGTATTTTTAATCATCTTACTTTTAAGAAAAGAAGCCACAAACAAACCATCAAAATAGCTCTGGTGATTAGGCGCAATGATACAAGGTTCATCAGGAATATTTTTTAATCCCTTACCTTTTAGACCAAAATACAAACTAAAAAAGTACTTTGATATTTTAACCAACAACCTACCGGTAAACCATGTCCTTGGTAATGAAATATGCACTTTCTCTTTTAAGATTTTAGTCCAGTCCACTTTTTCCACCTCCATCTTTTTCCTGTTTTCATGAAGGTATTCACAAAGAGACAGTATATTATTAAACCGGACCAGTTCACCAGGATCAACATCCACCCCAAAAGTAGAGTTTAAGAACACCTGAAAACTAACCTTATCTAACGAATCAAGCCCCAAATCAAGCTCCAGATGATGGTCAGGAAGCACCTTTTTCCTTTTTTCCTCTTCAAGGTACTTGGCTACTATATTAAACTCAGCCATATCAACCGTTACAGGCACTTGTTCTTCTATCTCTTGATGCGACTCCAATCCTGCCAGTTTAAACCTTCTTATTTTGCCTAAGCGGGTACGCGGAAGCTCTCCATTTAAAACTGTAATATCCATTACCTTTTTATATGAAGCACACTGTTTATTGTAATCTTCAATCACTTCCTTCTTAACAATCCGATAAAGCTCATCTGCATCCTTACAATTCAAACTCAATTCATCAGAAGGCACAACAATAGCCTTAAACTGGTCGCCTGATTGATAAACTCCAACCTCTTTTACAAAAGCAGCATAACGCTCCAGTTTATATTCTATTTCAACCGGATTAATATTTTTGCCATTCGACAGGATCAGTATTTCTTTTTTTCTCCCGGTAATATGCAAATAGCCTTCCTCATCAAAATGCCCTAAATCACCAGTATATAACCAGCCATCCTTCAAAACTTCAGCCGTCTCTTGCGGGCGGTTATAGTAGCCCTGCATAATATTTTTCCCTTTAGCTACAATTTCCCCTTCCCTTATTTCAACCTGGCACGAAGGCAGCAAAAATCCCGGAGAACCAATCTTCACCTTCCCTGGCCGGGTAAAGGTAATCATAGGCGCCGCTTCTGTCATGCCATAGCCTTCCAACACTTCAAAACCCAATGTTTCATAATACTCCCCAATTTCCTTATCCAGGGCAGCTCCTCCACTAACCATATGCCGGACATGACCACCAAACTTTTTATGTACAGCACCAAAAACAACCTTTGAAAAAGCTTTGGAATTTGCAGCCCGGGCTACTTTAAACAAGGTACGTGCCACTGCACTCTTGCTGATCTTATCGCTAATCCCCTTATGAATTGCAGCATACAACCTCGGAACACCAATCAGTATAGTCACCTTGCATTGCTGAAGTGTTTTAATTATATCTTCAGAAGCCATGGAAGGAGAAAGTGCAATTTTAGCGCCATTAAAAATAGGCAACACCATAGTACCCAACAATGGCAAAATATGATGCAGGGGTAAAAGCATCAATATAGTATCCGTTGGTTTATAAATCTCCACATCCCTGGATACAGCATGAATATTTGAAAGCAGGTTTTGATACGAAAGCATCACACCTTTAGGATTGCCTGTGGTTCCGGAAGTATATATTATTACTGCTGTTTTTTCAAGATCCGGATCAATGAGCGGAAAATCTTCAAATAACCCCTCACTATCCTCATATTCATCAATTACAAATACATCCGGGCGATATTCTGTTTCTTTCAAAGCCTCCTCTAAATCACCTTTTTTGGCAGACGATACAAAAACGACTTCGGGCTTGCAATCATTTAATATGTAAGCAACCTCACTTACTGTGCTCATAAAGTCAATAGGCACAGCCACTGCACCATTATCCCATGCAGCATAAAAACTATAAATCCACCCTAACCGGTTTTCTGAAAATATACCAACTTTTGAGGTTGTTGTTGTTTTATATAAAGAGGAAAATTTAGATATCTTTCCTCCTAACACATTATACGTTACCGTCTTCCCTTTTGCCCAAACAGCAATATTCTCGCCCTTGTTTATAAACATGTGATATATTTAAAATGCAGCCAAATATAAATAAAATAAATATTCAAATAGTCAAAAATTCATTTATCTGATACGAATTTAACATCAACAAACGATATTATGATTCAACATATACAAAACAGCAATAAAAAACATGATACTAACATTCTATTCGTTAATTTTGTTGCGAAAAAAACAAAATAAGAGATGACTAAAAGAGTTTATATATTTTTGGCTGATGGTTTTGAAGAAATTGAAGCCATTACTCCGATTGATGTATTACGACGGGCTGGCATTGATGTAGTTACAATATCAATAACGGATTCATTAACCGTTACAGGTGCTCACCAAATAATGGTAATGGCTGACAAAACCTTTTGCGGAACCGATTTTTCTGACGCAGACATGCTGGTTCTTCCAGGAGGTCTCCCCGGCACTACCAACCTTAACAACCACAAGGGATTAATCAACCTTTTACTTGATGCTTCAGCTAAAGGGAAGCTAATCGGAGCCATTTGCGCAGCTCCTTCTATCCTTGGGCAACAAAACCTTTTGGCACAAAAAAATGCAACCTGTTATCCAGGCTTTGAAGACAAACTAACAGATGCAAATTATACAGGTAAGGATGTTGAAGTTGCCAACAACCTGATAACTGGAAAGGGAGCCGGGGTATCAATGAAATTTGCACTACAACTTGTGGAGCTATTAAAAGGAAAAGAAACTGCTGCTGAACTGGCAAAAAAAATGATGATTTAATAATATTATCTATTTTTGCGTTTCTTAAAATTTATAAAATGGCAGAAACACCTACCTGCAGTTTTTCCGATAAATGTTTTGTTTGCGGAAAAAAATCAGAAGAAATAAAACAGAAAAATCCGGATACAAACCTTCCTGTATGCGATGATTGCATAGATACAGAAGAGGAAAAGAAGAAAGTAAAGGAGGCTATTGAATCATTAGGAGATGGCTTTATTTGCGGGTGCATTTGATTTGTGGATAGTTGTTAGCTATGAGCAATTAGCTATGAGCTATTGGTTATAAGCTATAAACTATTAACAAACACTTTTTTTTAATAATTGATCATTGTTCATTGATCATTGATAACTGAAAACATGAATTACTTATCTGTTGAAAACCTAACCCATCATTGGGGTGATATACGATTATTTGACAATTTAACTTTTGGTGTTTCTGAAGGAGAAAAAGTTGGTTTGATAGCCCGTAATGGTACAGGAAAAACAACTTTGCTTAATATCTTAGCCCAAAAACTACCTTCAGATGGTGGAACGGTTGTTTACAGAAAGGGAATTAAAATTGGATACTTATCTCAGCTTCCGGAACTAAATGAGGCCAATACTGTTATTGAAGAAATTTTCGCATCCGACAATCCTCAGGTAACTACCATTAAAGCATATGAAAAAGCCTTAGCAGAAGAAAATCATGATGAACTGGGGCGATTGATTGAAGAACTGGATAAACTGAATGCCTGGGATTTTGAGGCCAGGATAAAGCAAATCCTTTCCCAGCTAAAAATCACCAACTTTGAACAGTTAATAGGACAGCTATCCGGGGGACAAAAAAAGAGGGTTGCCCTGGCCAATATTCTTATTAACGAACCTGATTTTTTAATACTGGATGAGCCTACCAACCACCTTGACCTGGAAATGATTGAGTGGCTTGAAGATTACCTGGCCCGGTCAAAGGCCACATTGATGATGGTAACACACGACAGGTATTTCCTTGACAGGGTTTGCAATGAGATATATGAATTAGCGGATCAAACCTTATATTATTACAAAGGTAATTACCAGTATTTTCTTGAAAAAAGAGAAGAGCGTATCCAAACACACAATGCCCAGGTTGAAAAAGCTAAAAACCTGTTAAAAACAGAACAGGACTGGATGAATCGGATGCCTCAGGCAAGGGGTACAAAGGCTAAATACAGGATTGATGCCTTTCATGATTTAAAGAAAAAAGCCCATAGTGGCGTTAAAGAACAAGGTATTAACCTGGATATTAAATCGGCCCGCTTAGGTAAAAAAATTATTGAATGCCATAACCTAAATAAATCCTTTGATGATTTAAAAATACTTGATGATTTTACCTACAAATTTGCACAAGGTGAAAAAGTAGGTATTGTTGGTAAAAACGGAACCGGCAAAACAACCTTCTTAAATACAATTACTGGCAGGATACAACCTGATTCGGGCAAAATTGATACCGGAGAAACAGTTGTAGTGGGATATTACCGTCAGGATGGGATGAAGATTGACGACAGTAAAAAAGTAATTGATGTTATTTCGGATATTTCAGAACACATTACACTTGGTTCTGGAAATTCTATGAGTCCGGCGCAATTCCTTCGTCACTTTTTGTTTCCAAACGAAATGCACCACGTTTTTGTCGAGAAACTAAGTGGTGGAGAGAAAAAGCGGCTGTACCTGATGACCGTACTCATGAGAAACCCTAACTTCCTGATCCTGGATGAGCCGACTAACGATCTGGATATCTTTACGCTCAACCTGTTGGAAGAATACTTGCAAAAATTTAATGGCTGCGTGGTTATTGTTTCGCACGACAGGTATTTTATGGATAAAATAGTTGATCACCTCTTTGTTTTTGAAGGCCAGGGCGCCATTAAAGATTTCCCGGGCAACTACACTATTTATCACGACTTTAAAATAGAAGAAGAAAAAGAACAACGTAAAATTGAAAGAGAGAAAAAGGAACCTGTTCAAAAAGAGAAACCTAAGAATAAACCTAAAAAGCTTTCTTTCAAAGAGAAAAAAGAAATGGAACAACTGGAGGTTGACATGGAAAGCATGAACGCCGAGAAAGAAACCATTGAAAACGAATTAAACTCGGGTACATTAAGTCCGGAAGAAATTGGGGACAAAGCCAAACGCCTGAATGAAATCTCCGAATTACTAGATGAAAAAGAGATGAGGTGGCTGGAGCTTAGCGAGATAGAATCATAAAAAGCAAAACCCTAACCGTTATGGTTAGGGTTTTGTGCTTTTTATTAATTCACTTACAATTTATAATACATAGCAGCCTATTTTCTACTAATTTTAAGTCACAAGTATATATTTAAATTAATTTTTCACTAAAAATTTTTATTCCCAATTTTTTATGCTACATTTGTCAGCGTTAAAACAGAGAGAAATGACCCATTTTGCATTTTTTTACAGCTTTTATTTTTACTTTTTTGGATTTAGCAGTCAAAAAGAGGTGGGTTTGTAGTATATAAAAATTACTAAGAAAAAATTTAAAGTCCCACCTCAATGAGGTGGGACTTTTTTATTATCTGAAAAATTACAATGACAACGATTAAACGAGTAGCGATTCAGGGAGGTGGTGGTTCGAACCACGAAATAGCAGCAAAAGCATTTTTCAATAGCGAGGATATCGAAATGGTACCTTGCCAAACCTTTGAGGAGCTATTTGAAACATTGCGAAAAGACAACTCCATATATGGCATCATGGCCATCGAGAACACATTAGTAGGCAGCATACTTCAAAATTACACCCTGCTTAAAGATTCCGGACTTGTTGTTATCGGGGAATACAAATTACGTATAAAGCACCAATTATTAGCACTGCCGGGACAAAAGATAGAGGATATTAAAGAAGTGCACTCACACCCTATGGCCCTGGCACAATGTGGCGATTTTTTAAAACAATATCCGCATATTAAAAAAATTGCCTCCGATGACACAGCTTTAAGTGCCAAGTGGATTCAGGACGAGAAACTGGAAGGCATGGCAGCCATAGCTCCAGAATTGGCTGCAAAAAAGTATAGTCTTGAAATATTGGCCAGAGATATTGAAACCAACAAACGCAATTTCACACGTTTCCTTATCATATCTGACAAAGCCAAA
The DNA here is from genome assembly GCF_026013615.1 of Plebeiibacterium marinum. GTDB lineage: Bacteria > Bacteroidota > Bacteroidia > Bacteroidales > Marinilabiliaceae > Saccharicrinis > Saccharicrinis marinus_A. The sequence continues at coordinate 126,694 of NZ_JAPDPI010000005.1, read as the reverse complement.
ACAGAGGTTGAAGATTTATTGATTAGCAACAAAGTAAATAAGGCTTCGTTGGTTTTTGCCCTTCCCCATTCAGAAGGTAGCTTATCCAAAGTATTATCCATACTGGCATTTTATAACATTAACTTAACAAAAATCCAAAGTTTACCTGTTGTTGGTCAGGAATGGGAATATTTATTTTATATCGATTTGGTTTTTGAAGATTACAATCGCTATTTGCAGTCGCTGGATGCCATCAGGCCGTTAACAAAAGGATTAAAAAACCTGGGCGAATACCATGTTGGCAAAAGATCGTATGATACAGTGAGTAATGACAACAAATCACTTGAAGAACAAAAAACATTTTAACATGACCATAAAGCCAGCAAATCGCATTAGCGAAGTTAAGGAATACTATTTCTCAAAAAAACTAAGGGAAATTGATGAGATGCGCCAACAGGGTATCGATATAATAAACCTGGGCATCGGTAATCCGGACAGGTCGCCTTCTGATGCTGTTTTGGAAGAACTAACTTTTTCTGCCGCCAACAAAGGTAATCATGGTTATCAGAGTTACGTTGGTATACCCGAACTCAGAAATGCATTTTCGGAGTGGTATAAAAAATATTTCCAGATAGAATTAAATCCTGCTAATGAAATCCTTCCTTTAATGGGATCCAAGGAAGGGATCATGCATATTTCGATGGCCTTTTTAAATAAAGGCGATCAGGTTTTAGTCCCCAATCCGGGCTACCCAACCTATGCTTCTGTTTCAAATCTTGTTGAAGCCGATATGGTTACATATGATTTAAAGGAGGATCTAAACTGGCAACCGGATTTTGAAGAACTAGAAAAACTGGATTTATCAAAGGTAAAATTAATGTGGGTAAACTACCCCAATATGCCTACCGGTGCCAATGCAACACTGGAGTTATTTGAAAAGCTGGTAGCCTTTGGTAAAAAACATGAAATATTAATTTGTAACGACAACCCATATAGTTTTATATTAAATGATAATCCATTAAGTATTTTTAGGGTTGACGGAGCAAAAGATATAGCCATTGAGTTAAACTCTTTAAGCAAGTCGCATAATATGGCAGGTTGGCGTGTTGGAATGGTAGGTGCAAACCCTACTTTTACCCAATATATTTTAAGGGTAAAGAGCAACATGGACAGCGGCATGTTCAAACCCCTTCAACTGGCAGCTGTTAAAGCACTCGCCCTTGAAAAAGACTGGTACGAAGAAGTAAACAAAGAGTACCTGGAAAGAAGGGAACTGGTATGGGAAATAATGGATACACTAAAGTGTAAATATGATAAAAACCAAAGCGGTATGTTTATCTGGGCAAAAATTCCTGACTCCATTGACTCTGCTATTGATTTATCAGATAAGATCCTGAATAAGGCACATGTTTTTATTACGCCGGGAACCATATTTGGTAAACAAGGCGACAGATATATCAGAATATCTCTTTGCTCAAAACAAGAAGTTTTAAAAGAATCAATTAATAGAATAAATAACGCATAAACAATATATTACAATGGTAAATTTAGACCTAGAAAAGATTAGCCTTCCTGGATTAGATTTAGAACGTCCTTGGGTTATTGCCGGACCATGTAGTGCGGAAACAGAAGAACAAGTATTAGAAACAGCAAAAAAATTAGCTGCTGAAGGATTCAAAATTTTCCGTGCCGGAATATGGAAACCAAGGACCCGTCCGGGTGCATTTGAAGGTGTTGGTACATTAGGTTTACCTTGGTTACAGAGGGTAAAAAAAGAAACCGGGATGTTTGTTGGTACAGAAGTTGCCAATGCAAACCATGTTTTTGAAGCCATCAAACACGGTATCGATATCCTTTGGGTAGGTGCACGTACTACTGCAAACCCATTTGCTGTACAAGAAATAGCTGACGCCCTTAAAGGGACGAATATTCCTGTATTGGTAAAAAACCCTGTTAATCCCGATTTGGAACTTTGGATTGGAGCTTTGGAAAGAATCAACCAGGCAGGAATTAAAAAATTAGCTGCTATTCACAGGGGGTTCTCAACATACGATAAAACAAAATACCGTAATCACCCTCAATGGCAAATTCCAATTGAGCTAAAAAGAAGATGTCCGGAGATTCCAATTATCTGTGATCCTTCTCACATCAGTGGTAAGAGTGAGTTGATTTACGAAATTTCGCAGGAAGCCATGGACTTAGGCTTTGATGGTTTATTGGTTGAAGCTCACCGTTGTCCTGAAAAAGCATGGAGTGATGCCAGCCAGCAGGTTACCCCTGAAAACCTTAAAGAAATTACTGACAAAATTGTTCTTCGCGAACCTAAAATTGGTGAAAAGCCAAGGGTTACTTTAGATGAATTACGTCAGCAAATTGACAAACTGGATACCACTGTTTTGGAAACACTAAAAGAAAGGATGAAAATTTCTGAAGCCATTGGTAAATACAAAAAAGATAACAACATTACCATTTTACAGACACGTCGTTACGATGAGATCATGAACAACCGTAAAGCTAAAGGTGCTGAAATGGGGTTATCTGATGAATTCTTAACAAAACTTTTCGAAAGCATACACGAAGAGTCTGTTACTCGCCAGAATAAGATTATGAACCAATAATAAGACATGAGAATTGAGATAAGAGATAAGAGATGATTTACACTCTTTCTCTTACCTCAAAATACTAATCTCTATTATCTAATGTCTATTATCTCTTATCTAATAAAAAATGAAAATCTGTATTTTGGGCGCCGGAAAAATGGGAACATGGTTAACCGACGCATTATGTTTGGATCATGAAGTGGCCATTTACGACCCCAATCTTGAGAAACTCAAATATATATTTAACACCCAACGTTTAACAAAGCTAGAGGAAATTACTGCATTTGAGCCTGAGCTGCTTATTAATGCAGTAACATTAAAATATACTATTGAGGCCTTTAAAGAGGTTATTCCATACCTTCCAAAAACCTGTATCATTTCCGATATTTCTTCGGTAAAAACAGGATTTCAGGAATTTTACAAAAAAGTTGGGATGCGTTACGTATCTACACACCCCATGTTTGGCCCTACATTTGGTAACTTAAAGGCACTACGTGAACACCATGCCATCATTATTTCTGAGGGCGACCATTTGGGCAAGGCTTTCTTTAAGGATTTCTTTGGCACTTTGGGATTGAATATTCATGAATATACCTTTATAGAGCATGATGAAACCATTGCCTATTCACTTTCAATCCCTTTCTCATCAACCCTTGTTTTTGCCTCGGTAATGAAAAAGCAGGAGGCTCCGGGAACCACGTTTAAAAAGCACTTTGATATTGCAAAGGGACTATTGAGTGAAGACGATTATCTGTTGTCCGAGATTTTATTCAACCCTTTCACTTCAAGCCAGGTTGAGAAAATCAGACTCAAGCTGAAAGAATTACTAGCCATTATTGAAACTAAAGATACTGATAAAATGAAAGTATTTTTAGAAGAGGTTAGAGATAATATAAAAGAGTAGGCATTTTGCTTACTCTTTTTTTATTTTTGCACCATGGCAAAAAAAAGAGTTTTACTTGGGATGAGCGGAGGTATCGACAGCTCCATGTCGGCATGGTATTTATTACAAAAGGGTTATGAAGTTGTTGGGATTACCTTCAACACAGTATCGCCTCTCTCCTCCCCTGAATCCTCACACTTTATATCGGAAGCAAAAAATCTTGCCTGCAAACTACAATTTGATCATCATGTTATGGATGTATATGATGATTTCAAAAAAGAAGTAATCGACTATTTTGTTGCTGAATATTTAAAAGGAAGAACTCCAAACCCTTGTATCCGATGCAATGAAACCATAAAATGGAAACTGCTTTATGAAGAGGCTCAAAAACTGCAATGTGATTATATTGCAACGGGTCACTATGTCAGGCTTATAAAAAAGGATGGCATTGCATATATCCAAAAAGGTGTTGACCCTTTAAAAGATCAATCTTATTTTTTATGGAACCTTCCCCAGCGAATTTTAAACAAATGCATTTTCCCCTTGGGTGAATTATTAAAATCGAAAATAAAAATACAGGCAGACGAACTAGGTTTTAAATCCATAACAGAAAAGAAAGAAAGCATGGGAGTATGCTTTTTACATGGTAGCGACTACCGTGATTTTATCAATGAAATAAAACCCGGGATAAAATCAAAGCTTGCCAATGGGAATATTATAAATCAGGAAGGCGAAATCATTGGTTCACATGAAGGGTTTCCTTATTACACCATTGGACAAAAAAGAGGTTTAGCCTTAAAGAAAAACCATGGCGAATGTGTAGCTAAGATTGATGCTGAAAACAATATTTTAATAACAGCTCCTAAAAACACACTCTTTTCAACCCATTTAAAGGTTTCAGAATTCCTTAGCTGTAACCCTAATTTTTTACAGCAAGTACAAAATGTAAATATCAGAATCAGGGGACTGGATTATACAACACCCACCCCCGGTTCAATTGAACTCATAGCAGATAAATTGCATATTAATTTTAACAAACCGGTTTGGGCACTTACTCCTGGCCAATCTATTGTATTTTACCAGGATGATATGGTGGTTGGAGGCGCCATTGTGGATGATATGGTGTTTGATACCACCGTGTAATAATCAATAATTTACGTTTACCAGGGTACTGCCTTTGAGCGTAATGTAAACTTAATAACCCGTTTTGTTTTTTCCGTTATCTTATACCTGTCATCCGTTCTATGACCCATAATCCAAATAATATCATTACCGGAAAGCAATAACCACACATCTTCCTTGTCCTTTAATGAAAACTTCTGGTCAATAAAAAAATCACTTAGTTTTTTAAAGTTTTTCATACCCAAAGGCCTGAAAGTATCACCCTGCTCCCATTTTCGAATGGTTAACGGATATTCTATCAATTCTTCGTCAAACTGCCCTACAAACCTCGATTTCTCTATGACATAATTATCCTTTTCTAAATTTTTCTCAATAACTAATGCTACCGGGGCAGTAACTTCTGCTTCTTCCCTTGATATATAAAAGCATTTTTCCTCTTCCTCATCCTTTACTGGTAATAATATCAGGTTATGCCGGTCTTTAATTAACCTGTATTCGTTTGCAAAAAACTGCTTTCCCGAAACATCCTGCTCTACAGCTTCTACAACTTCAGAAACGGTACTACTGTTAAAACCATAAGGATGTAAAATTTCAAACAACACCAATTTCTTATCCTTAAACTCATTAACATGACGCAGAGAAATCAACAAACTATCATCCTGTTCCACAACCAGATTCTGCTTAATATCTTCAACTGTATTTGAAAGAAACTCATTAACCTGACCGACATGAGCCATATTCATTAACATGGTTTCTTTAAATGAAGGATTTATCTGCTCAAACAAGGGGATAATTTCATTCCTGATTTTATTGCGCGTGTAAACCGATTCTAAATTAGAAGAGTCGGTTCGGTAATTAAGATGATTCAACTGACAATAATCCTCAATCATATCTCTGCTAAATCCAAGTAAAGGCCGGATCACCTTTCCTGTTAAAGGCTTAATACCCGACAATCCCCGAACTCCTGTACCTCGTAACAAATTCAAAAAGAATGTTTCAATGCTATCATCTTTATGGTGTCCGGTAGCAACCCAATCAATTTCGTGTTGTTCCAGTAAATCATCAAACCAGGCATATCTTAAATCGCGGGCTGCCATTTCAATCGATATCCCTTTTTCGCTACTGTATCCTACCGTATCAAAAGATTTCACAAAGAGCTCAATATCCCAACTCTTGCAAAAATCCCTTACATAATCCTCATCACCATCCGACTCATCCCCCCTTAAATTAAAATTACAGTGCGCAGCAAAAATCTCAATACCATTTACTTTAAAAAGATGCAATAGAGCTATTGAATCAGCCCCACCACTTAATGCTACCAACACTTTTTCTCCACGTTTAAAACCACAGTGGCTATTCAGATATTTTACAAACTGGTCTTCCATCACAAACTTATCCAATTCTTTTTTATCTTAAAATATTTAATTCAGGATAACTTTCTATCTTCTTGTTTAAACAACTTAAAAATGGCACTTGCCTTAACCAAACATTCTTCATACTCCTTTTCGGGGATGCTTTTTTCGGTTATGGCGCTACCTACCATAAAAGACAGGTATTTGGCAGCTGAATTATATAACAAACTCCTGATAATCACATTAAAATCAAAATCTCCATTGGGAGCAAAATAACCAACTGCCCCTGAATACACACCCCTTTTTGTCTCCTCATATTTTTCAATAAGCTTCATGGCACGAACTTTCGGCGCTCCCGTCATAGAACCCATGGGAAATGAATTGACAATAGCATCAAGCACAGGCCTTCCCTCTTCCAATTCCGCTGTCACCGTGGTTATCATCTGAAAAACCTGTGGAAACTTATAAATACCACACAATTCTTCAACATGAACACTCCCTCGTGCTGCTACCCTGGAGAGATCATTACGAACCAAGTCGGCAATCATGATATTCTCAGATCGCTCCTTTTCGCATTGCTGTAAACTACTTGAATACGCCTCATCCTCAACCCAGCTACCTCCTCTTGGAGCCGTTCCTTTAATGGGCTGACTAATGAGTTTATTTCCCTCTTTTTTAAGATAACGCTCTGGCGATGCTGAAATCACATATTTATCATTAAGCTTTAAAAAACAGGCAAAAGGAGTTGGTGAGATGTTTTTCAACCTTTCAAAGGCAATATACGCATCAATGCTTACATCAGAGGCAAAGAACTCCTGACAATAATTAAGCTCATAAATGTCTCCTTTATGAATATGATCCAATACCGAATTTACAGATTGAATATATTTTTCCTTGGTAATTCTGGGTTCGAATAAAACTGACTTTGGTAGTTTAACATCAGCCTGCAACAGACTAATGGCATCAACCAAACCAACAACTGAATCCTCAGTGTCATATTTTTCCTGGTATTCAATAATCCATTTGCTTTCTTTATTATAAACTACATACCTGGGTTGAAAAAATAATGAAGACGGGAAATGCAATCCATCATGATTTACCGAATACAGATTCTCAAATTCATTTTTTAAATCATAACTAAAGTAGCCAAATTGCCAGTCGGCAGGCGAACCTAAATAGTTGCTTACTGTGGCATAAGTTCCTTCTCCAACACCAATACTCCCAATACCTGCCAAATAATCATATGAGTGATAATGCACTGGGGAAGATGAGTTTAAATAATGATCACAACTATCATAAATGGCACAAAATTGCACCCCCCTTGTATATTCCAACAGTTGCGCTTTAAACAACTTGCTATTATCAACTTCAAAAACCAATTTCCTACGCATTCGGCAAATTTAGTTCAAAATTTACTAGGAAAACACGCCTGGAAACAAAAAAAGCACCTACAATCTTGCAGGTGCCATTGACATCTAAAACGAAATAAAAAATCTAGTCTCTCTTTCCTAAGTATTCTGATATTCCTTCCTGTGAAGCTGTTAACCCTTCATCCCCTTTGTGCCAGTCTGCCGGACAAACCTCTCCATTTTCTTCAAAAAACTGAAGGGCATCTACAATACGTAATGCTTCTTCCACACTCCGTCCCAAAGGCATATCATTAACCACCTGGTGACGTACATTTCCTTCTTTATCAATTAAGAAAAGGCCACGGTATGCCATAGGAGTACCTTCAAATACCAACTGTCCTTCATCATTGTAATCGTACTCTCCGGCCAACACATCAAAATTCTCTGAAATTGTCATTGAATTATCAGCAACCAACGGGAATTTCACTCCCTTGATTCCACCGTCTTTCTTTTCTGTTTGTAACCATTTCCAGTGCGAAAAGGCTGAATCAACCGATACACCAACCACTTCCACATTTCTCTTTTCAAACTCTGCAATCTTATCCTGAAATGCTATGATCTCGGTTGGACAAACAAACGTAAAGTCTGCAGGATAAAAGAATAACACTACATACTTTTTGCCAATAAATTGGTCTAACGAATAATTATTTACTATTTCACCACCGTTTACAACTGCTTCTGCGCTAAATACCGGTGCTTTTTTTCCTACTAAAACTGCCATAATTTTTGATTTGTTTATTTATGATCTTGTTAATTTACTAAATACATCAACCAAACAAAACAAAGTGTAAAATTGTTTTCTGAAAAAATTAAAAAATACAATCATTGTCACAAAAAAACACCCACAAACCTCATTTACAACACATTCAAAACAGTTCAGAATAAAATATTTTTCACTATACGTATAGCCATTCGCTTTTGTGCCTTCGATTACCTACTTAAACCAGTAGACATACTTGAGTTACAACAATCAGCAGGAAGAATATTGGATAAAATCAAAAACAAGAAAAACGATTTGAAACAACAATGGGAAACTCTGGAAAATAATAAAAAGACTGAATACAAAACGATCGCCCTGCCATCCCTTGAAAGAATTTTGTTTGTAAAGACTTGCGATATAATCAGATGCAAGGGCGAGAACAATTACACCAACGTTTACCTTCAAAATGGACAAACAGCACTTATTTCCCGAACCTTAAAAGATTTTGAGGAATTGCTTTCAGAAGAAGGTTTTATCAGGGTGCACCAATCCCATCTGGTAAATAAAAAGATGGTTTGCTCTTTCGAAAAGCGCGATGGAGGCTACCTCCTATTGAGAGACAATGCTTCTGTACCTATTTCACGAATGAGAAAAGACAATGTTATGAAAGAGCTGGGCATGGGTAATCATTAATCTGAATACGACCAGAGTCAAAACAGCAGAAAATTCTAAAAATATCACAATCTATCAAACCGAGTGGCTACCATGGCTTTATGCCGTGTTTTATGTGCTATATTCTATTAGTTCATTAATGAGTTCAATATTTTCGTGTTCAATTTTTTCAAATACCTCTCTTTCAAATTCCGAGAATCCTTCTTTGTCTTTGCTGTATTTTATTTTTCCTTTATCCAGATAATGAATATAATCACATAGGTTGGTTAGGGTTTCAATTATATGAGAAGTGATAATTATTGTTTTGTTCTTTTCTTTTAATCGCAGCAAAACCATTCTAATAATCCTACAAGTCTCAATATCCAATCCATTAAATGGTTCATCCAGTATCATTAAAGGTTTGTCTTGTTTTAAAATACCCAACAATGCTAATTTCTTTTTCATGCCTGTTGAATATCCATCGACCACAGAATCCAAAGGCAAAGAGAATAGCTTATTCCATTTTTCTGTTTCGAATGCTTTATTTTTAAAAAGGCTCAAATATTCTCTACCTGTAATGTTTGAATAAAAAAAATTTTCTGTTACCAAATAAGAGACTTCCTTTTTATTAATTTTTTTGTTATCAACTTGTATAATTCCTTCATTTGGTTTCTTTAATCCGTACAATGAATTTAGTAATGTTGTTTTGCCTGCACCATTTAATCCTACTATGCCATGTATTAATGATGTATCCAATGAAAGGTTCAGTGAATTAATAACATCCTGGTCTTTTTTATATGATATTGTTAGGTTACTAATTGTAATCATTTAAGTAAAAATTCAAGTTGTTAATTGATTTTATATAAAACCAAACAGTTAAAATCCAAACTACTGGTAGAAATACAGGAATAATGCCTCCAAATACACCTATGCCACCCATCGTCTGTGCTGCTGCCGATTTTTTATTTGGTTCAAAAAAAGCATATTTAGTCATAATCACATAAATATGAATAAAGCAAAAAATTAAAAATTCGGATAGTGGAATATACCATCTGTCGAAATTAAATATCAAAAAAAGTCCAATCAAAGGAATTGTTATAATTGAAAAGAGTTGAAACTGACGTTTTACTTTTAAGAATAAGAATTTTTTTGCCTTTAATTCATAAGATAATATCATTTGATACGTCTCTCCTTTTTCATAAAAACTGAATATTGAAATTCCAAGTATAAAAATTGCTATCGGAACACTTCCTATAAAAAATGAAGTAACTGCAGAAATAATCCAAACAGGCACGATTATAAAAAATTGCTTTCTTACTCCTGCTTTCCATTCGAACGAATCAGAAGGGATTAACGACTGTAGCTTTGTATTTAAACTTGAATATTTAGGTTTTAAATCAAGATGCACAATTAGTATCAAGCTTAAAAAATAAATTAGTGAACCCCATTGTCTATGAACAACTAGTAGTAAGAGAATTGGAGAAGAAATAACTGCATACTCTGAAAATAAAAACAATTTATAATTTGAGAAATGGCTTTTAAGAAACAATTTATCACCTCGTCGAGAATGGAGTATAGAAATCAGAAATAAAAGTCCAATACTCACTAATTGAGAAGTTGTTTTATCCGAGGTATTTGTATAAAGGAATAATCCCAAAAAACCGATTAGAGCAATCAAAAAAACCAGTCTTATAAGACCAATTCCAATTAATTCTCGATAAATTTGTTTTAATCTTATAATCAATAATGCTTTTACCATGTAATGCGTTTTATGCTCATAAAGTTTCCTCGTATGCCATAGTATTGATACCACCAGCGTAGTAATGATTTTAAACGCTTAATTTGTTGTTTTAACTTTTCGTATTTATGTATTTTGCAGGTATCTTTTATGTTTTGTGTTTAGTTCAACAAACCCTCCAATGTGTAAGGTATGCAAGCAACCCTACTTTAGAGGCTAAGCGTTAGTTTTTCGTGCTTTTTTTTCTATTTGAGACACATCGGCAACATCTCCAAAAATCCTAAACACCTATCATAGTTTAATTCATAAAAATTCACCCCTAAATTTATTGTCTCGTAATACTTTGCCTGATTTACTTTATAATTCTCCTCAGATGGAATCTTCCAGAAATCACGCCCTAATTTTTCTGTAATGAACCACTTCTCCAATAATCTCGCTGCACGACCATTACCATCACGAAATGGATGAATATGTGCAAATCTCAAATGAATTAATGATGCAAAATAAAAAACCTCTTCTTTTGATAGTTCTTGTGATATTAATTCTTCAATACCTGCAAAAAACACCTTCATCTCTTTCTCAACAAAATCTGGTTCTACAGCCATATATGCTAATCCTGTCTTTCCGAAAACACCGACTTGCTCAATACGGTATTTACCTCTTTTACTTTTTATTAATAAGGTCTCTGAAAATATCTTGTGACATTGAAGTAAATTAGATTCTGTTAAACTATTATTTTGTGCAAATTCATAAGCTTCAATCAAATCTTCAATTTCCACTATCTCCTTGCCAACTTTGAATTTATCTTTATTCAACTCATAATTCATATATGAATTCAAGTCAATACTATTTCCCTCAATATTAGACGAATAAACAGCTGATGATTTGGTTAAATATTCAAATCCTCCTTTATCTTCTGAAAAATCAAATTCTTCAATTAAAGTTGAAATTTCTTTACCTGTTGACTGTAAATATGCGTTTAAATATTTCCTTTCTGTTACTCTCATCTCAAAAATAGTTTACCTACAAATATAGGTAATTTCTGAGTCAACACCTTGTTTCATGTGGGATTCCAACACATTCAAAAAAAAGAAAAAGTGTCAATTTCCGTAGTTGTAAATATTTTATCTGTTTCTATTAAAAGTCTGTTTTTGGTCTGGAACGATTGCATGAAACCAAATCGGGATAGAATGATGGATTGCTCCACCTACCCCCACCGCAGATCCGGACATACAGAATTCCCGTATCCGGCTCCTCAATCAATATGTTTTATTATCTGGTGCGTAAATTGCAATTTGATATATGCGGTTTATGGTTTAAGAACAAAACCAACAGTCCTGAACTTCTATGTAAAAATCTAAATGTACCGGTTAAAACCATTAAGCTTTCCAGAGCTCAAGTATTGGAACTGAAGTTTGGTAAATGTTGCTGGAATAATGTTTAGTTCAACAAACCCTACAATGTGTAGGGCATGCAAGCAACCCTACATTAGAGGCTAAGTTATTCAACACAGCATCCTGCCGCTGTTGTACAAACAGGCAGGACGCTTAGTTATTAGCACGTTGATATTTCAATCAATCAAGCTAATAAAATCTCTGCTGGAATTTTTAATCCTTTGTATAATGATTTAATCATACCCAAAGTCAAACTTCTTTTTCTATTAAGAATCTCGCTGACTCTACTCTGACTACCAAGATATTTTACCATGTCAGCTTTAGTCATACCCATCTGCTCCATTCGAAATTTAATAGCATCAATCGGATCTGGTGGTGCAATGGGATAATGTTTCATCTCGTATGACTCAACTAAGGTCACCAATAAATCAAGCTCGTCACCATCTGGAGTATCTTTTTTTGCTCCCCACAAATCTTCAATCCTGTTTATAGCAGAATTATAATCTTGTTCTGTTTTAATTGGTCTTATTTCCATAATCAAATCGTTTTAGCATCAATTTTATCATACTGTTTATGAGTTCCGATAAACCTTACAAAAATCACCTGAAATTCATAATCAATAGCAACTACTAATCTATAATCATTGCCTTTAATATTAAAAACTACTCTTCCGTCTCCGACAATACTTGCGTTTTTATATTGTCCTTTCAATTCATTTGAATTCTTCCAATCAGCTGTTTTAGTATCATGATACCAAGCTCGTAATGAAACCTCAGAATCTGAGTATTCAGGTTTCTCGAAAAACTCTCTTATAGTTCTAAAAGCAATAATTCTCATAATGCAAATTTATGAAAATTAATTGTTATTTTCCCAATTTGGGATATTTTTATTGATTGGACTGTCAATTTGCACTGCCCCAATGTTCTACAACGGATTGGCCATATGATGCGTTGCGCTTTTCCGTAACTGCGATATAGTTAATTATCCTTACTTAAATTCCGAATTTTCACCAACCAAAATTTCCTAACGCGCAATGTATTATGATGGCGTGTTGTATGCTGGGCTTTATTCATTATCAGTTAATTATCAATATTTCTCAAACACTAATCCACTCAATCAAAGCACGGCTGTTCCCGAAAAAATTAGTTTTTAGGGTAGGACAAAAAGCGTTAGCAGACAGACAAGCTCTTTTATAATTTTTGGACGCGTGATGGCTCGTGCGAATTACAAATGTGCTTGGCTGTGAGGTAGGCCACTCCTGTAATTCTCTGGGATTCAAACCATTTTAAATCCAAACGGCCAATTCGGCCAATTATCGGTCAATTACATATTTTGAACCTCTACCTTTACTTCCTGCTTGCTTCAATAATCCTTTTTCAACAATCTTGTTTAATTCTGATGTAGCAACAGTTTTACCTATAGTATTTATTTCCTGATAAATGGAATTAGTTACTGCACCATGTTCTTTTGCATACAAAACAGCATTAATTTGGCGTTCATTTATACCAAGTTGTTTTAAAGTCTTTTCGTTATAAATATCCTTTCTGAAAACAACCCAAAAATCTTTGCCATTGTTTTCAAATTCTGGTTTTTGCAAACCATGTTCAGCACATTGCTCAATGATTTTGATTGTTCCCCTTCCCCAAGATTCTACATGACCAGCTCTAAAAAAAGCATTTGCAATATCAGGATTATATGGAATTGATGAATGTTTTTGCATTAAATTTTCAACTGTCCAATCTTCAGGTAATTGTCCATAATTCCAAATCATAAGTTTATCTTCATAAACACTAATTTGAATTGGAACACCCATTGAGTAGTCTTTATGGGCAAGGGCATTTAATATTGCTTCACGCACTGCATCTCTTGGATATTCGTAGGTTTCAACTCTATGAATTCCTTCGTAAGAAATTATTGCTTTTATGTATTTTGTAAAGAGTATTTCAATTGTCTTTTCTACTTGTTCAAATAAATTTCCTTTTACTTCGTCTTGAAATATTAATTCCGTATCAGTCTGAAAAAAACCGATTTTTATAAATGCTCCAGTAAAATATTTTTCAGGGTCAGGGTGAAAAAGCAATAGGGATGCACGTTTTAGATATGGTTTTTCAGTTAATCTCAAATTTTCAAGGATGCTAAAATTATCCTCGGTTAATATACTTTCATCAATTCTCTTGCTAACTATTGCCCTTTTCTTGAAAAACTCAAACGTTTCACTTTTTAAATCATCGACTGACACATTTGGCACTGGCACACCATCCCATTTCTTGCCTTTTTTTTCAAGCATGAATTTATCTAAAGCAGCACCTTTTAGCTCTTGTTTTGTACTTCCACTTCTATAATGATATTGTCCTTTATAGTTAACTGGGAAGGGTTGTGCTTCAACGATAATTTCAAGATAATTGCCACCCTCAGACTCTGCCAAATTAACATCTACTAAAATCCCAAGAATATCTCTCACCTTATTAGGAATGTCTTCTAGTAGCTTTTCTGCGTTGTCAATCCCAACAATTTCGCCTTTGTCATTTTTACCGATGAATATCTTACCCCCCTGAGCATTAGCAAAACCACAAATCCATTTTAGGTATTCGTCGCGCCAGCTTTCTTTCCATTCTATATTTTGACTTTCTGCCATTATTAGCAAACATTAAATATTCTCGCTCTTTCAAACTCTTTAATATTTGAAATGGCTTGTCTGTTTTGAATTTGCTCCATAGAACGAGCTACTTTTGAGCTTTCTTTATCACTAAATCCAAGGAATTTATTAATAATTTTCAAGTCATTTTTAGATTTTATATTCATAAGAAAGGCTGTTTCACACATACTTGAAAAATCAAACGAAGGTTGATTAAACTCCTCAATACCTTGTGATAATAAAACAACTGAAACACCTTTGGAGCGAATCTCTCTAAGTATTTTTTCTAAAATTTCTTTTGACTTTTTATCTTTAAAAACATTATGAGCTTCATCAATTAACAAAACATATCGCATTCCTTTAATTTCATTCTTCACCTCTGAATTTTCCATATTCATAAAGGTATTATAGATATAATTGATAATTAAAAAAGCTGCTGTAAACCTTACATTTCTACTCAAATCACCAGAAAGACTTAAGTAGTAATTTTTATTTAAAAATGCCCCATCATTATTTGTATCGAAAAGATTAATTTCACTTAATCCAATAAGAATTTCCGTCAATGTTGATGGCTTTTCTCCTGCAATATCATAAACATTACTCAAGATTTCCTGAATCGTAGGATATTTTCCACCATGATGATTATCAAAAGCCCTCTTTGTTGCTTCTTTGAGTTGCTGAACTTGAACTTTTCCAAGACCTGCATAATCAGTTATAATATCAACAAATTTATTTATACCTAATATTTTATTGTTTTCATTGATACTATCAATAAACGATAAAGGATTAACAGGAAAAGGTTTGTTTGGAGTATCAATTAACTCTGCCTGTGTTGATTTGAAGAAACCTTTAAACTCATCACTATCTTTCTCAGAATCACTAATTCCTTTAAAATCTAGGAACAAGAAGTTTGTTTGATAGTCACTTGCATCTACAATTCGTTCCAATATTCTTTGTGCAAAATACGTTTTACCAGAACCCGATTGACCAGCAACTGCTATATGTGCATTGCTATATAAAACTGTATCATTTGGTGTAAAATAGATTTCTTTGCCTTCATCATCTATACCAACAAGCAGTTTCCAAGGATTACATGAGTGTGTTTTTTGAATATTCTGATTATAATTATTTATATGCTCTAAACTTACGTTTGAACTTTCCAGCTCTGAAATTCCACTTTCAATATTATCAATAAGAAAGTCAAAACCAGAATAGTTAACATTATCCTCAAACAGTTTATTAATCATGCCTAAACCATGGTCAACATGCATCTTAACATATTTTCCTATATCCGTATTGGACTTGTGCAAGTTGTAGTGTTGGCACATCAAGGCTATGTAGTAATTTTTATACTTTCCAAAAAAAGTATCGTCTTTATAAGCCTTACCCCTAGAGTCTTTAAGGTCTTTTGTAATTGATAATCGAATCTTTGTTTTTAAAGAATACGCTAATGCAATTCTTGAAATATGATTTTCTGAGCCTAAATTTAGCTTTTTTGTTAAATCTAAACCATTTTTGTTGATATGTTGATTGCCTAATATCATCCTTTAAAAGTATTAATATTGTGCCAACGAATGTTTTCTAACGAAGGATAAAACCGCTGTTCTATCGGCAATTGAATTTGTTTGCTACGAAATTGAGTTAGTGAATAGTCTGTTTTATTTTCACTAAACTTTGTTGAGATTAGTACTCGGTAATTCTCATCTATTGAAATTAATCCTCTATCAAAAGCTCTATGCAAATTAGGACATAATGCTAAACCATTAGTTATTGTATCATTATTACTTTCAGAAAAAGGAATTATATGACAAGCATCTATCATTGAAATATTTATAATACTATCAATCCTTAAACCAGAAATGCAACATGTTTGATTATAAATTTTAGGAATTTCTCTTTTAAAAACATTACTCCTTACAAAGATTTCTTCTTGATATGAATTTTCTTCTAACTGCTTTTGTAATTCGGTAATTCTGGTTGAATAAGTTTCGGAATCCTCATTAACAATTTGGCTTTCAATATCTGTCAGATAAGAACTTTTTCCATAATTGCCTTTAGTATCGGGAAAATACTTATCCAAAATAAATTGCTTTACTATTTCATTATTCTCTTTTTGTTGAAGAATTTCAAATAAGTCAAGGTCAATCTCTGCATAATTAATTGCGATAGTCAAATTCTGCAAACTTCGCATTGAACTTTTTGATTTGACCCATAACTCACAACCTTTATTTGGAGTTAATCTCCAAAATGGTTCGGAATTCATATGGTAAAATGGAAGTGCAAATAAACATTGGTGATTTGTAACTACTAAACTATTCCAATTTGATTTAAACAATCCTACTATTTCAGGTGAAATATAGATTTGTTTTTTATTTATAAGTCCATTAGCTATAGCTTCACATAAACTTATCAATAAAATAGGTTTATGAGGAGCCCCTCCATTTTTATGGTCTCTACGAAGCTTCCCAAAAACATTTAAATAATATGGTAGTTCTTTCTTTGCCAAAACTTATGCAGCAAAATTTATAAGTGATACATCATTTTTACAAGCTTCAAGTAAAAGTTTGTTTTCTTTTTCTTGTCTTTCTGCTTTATCTTTCATATCGAGCTTAATGTTAAATACTTCGTTATAAATTAGAGAAACTTTTTTATCAAAATACAAATCCCTGTTCCATATTACTTGAATTGCAATTAACTCCTGATTAGTAATAAGTTCTAAGTGAGGTTTAGTTTCTTGTAAAGCTTTTTGCGTTTCAAGAACTCTTTTTAGTATAGAAGCCCTATAATGCGGCCAATAAGTACCCATGTCATTAATAGCAGGAGAACCATCTCGCCTTGTAGGCATTCTATTTTTCAAATCATTTCTCTCTTTATCCAGTTTATCCCTAAGTGTTAATAACGGCTTTAACCATTCAAATCCATTTCCAATTAATGCTGTCATTGACTTATCAACTTTCACAACCGTACAAGTCCAACACCCAAATCGACTCTGACCACAAGAAGAGTGTTCTTTACTAGTTACCATTGTTGGACACTCGTAATCATCAGCACTTGCATTTACATAAATATTAAAAAGCTCTGAATTATCAGCTTTCCATGGAGATGGGTGATTATTAATAAGCCCCCAAACTTCCTCTGTCAATAAATGTTTTATAGGTGCATAAACAAAAGTATTTGATTCATTTGGATGTTTAGTTAATCTTTTCCCTTTGATTTCGTGCTTTTTTATTGATTTTGCACGAGTTGCACTTTCTGCAGACCTAGTTCCAATTAAAATAATTGCTTCATTGTTTTCAGCTACTTGCTCTTTTATGAATCGTGAAGTAGGTTTTATTTTTAATTTGTCTGTGCACCAACGAAATGCATTGTTAGGCACGGGATAACCTTTTCCAATAATGTTTACCCAAAATGAATCTTCCAATCTAGGTATCGTTTTTTTTACAAAAATTGGCAAATCCTGCTCTCTTGCTGCGACGCTAATTTTATTAAGTACACGCTCAACGTACTCAACGACTATTGGATTTTCAACAAGGGTGTCATTACAAACGACATAAACAGGTCTTCTAAGTTGAAATGGTGTTGGCATTTCACGCACTTTTAAAAGTGCTTCCCAAACTAAAGTAAGTAATACAGTAGAATCTTTTCCTCCACTAAAACCAATAATCCAAGGCTTTTCTGTTGAATCAGCATAGCAATATTGGTCTACAATCTCATTTATAATATGTTCTACTCTTTTATTTTTCATTCAATTAAATACCACATTATTTTAAAATTGCACAAATATACATAAAGCAAGCGTGGGTTGGAAATAATTGCACTCTTTTGCAAATTTTGGTTTGTGCGTTAGCTTGTGGGGTTTGCAAATGTGTGCAATGTGCGTTGGCTTTCTTAACTGTCCCGAAGGGCAGAAGCGCGGTGGCAAAACTAATTTTTTCTTGCTCTGAAGCTCAATCAACAAGCTATATAACTGGTTCTCAATTTTAAAGTATTTTTTCTAACCAAGCTGTTATTCTTGCCTTGCATACAACATTTCCCTAAACCCATTAGCTTTATATATATTATATACAAGGACAACCACCCTTGCAACTAACTGATTTAACGAACATATATATGTTTTGTATATATTTGGTTATTAAAATTTCAGTTAAAAAGGTATGCTTGTTTTTTTAATACAATCAGCTCCATAGTTGCTCTTTATTTTTGGTGTTATTGAACATCGTAATAGTCAAAACGTCATTACATGTATTTAGGCCCAACAAAGGTAATAAATGATTTTAAATAATATTGCTTTAAACTATAAAGTCTCCAATATTGTCGAATACATTAATAAACAACTAATTAGCATATACTTTCAAACATACATCACAATTATTTGGTACACAATTTCAATAAACAATGATCAATGAACAATCATCAATCATCAATGATCAATCATCAATGATCAATTCATGTCATTGTTCATTGTTCATAACTATTCAATAAGGGAAGTCTCCTGATTGGCGTCCTATTGTTGTCTGTGCTTGTTCGGTTCTCCTTCGGTTCTCGTTCGGTTCTCGTTCGGTTCTTGTTCGGTTAAAATGGAATGAAATGGGTACAAATACCATCTTAATGGCATCTTAAATACAAAGTTTACTGCACCACAATAGGAATCAGTCCCGATGTCTTGACACAAAAACCCCGTCTATCCAAACGGACAGGGAAGCAGAAAAAGGAATCCATGACCCTGTTTCTGGTAAAGCAGAATGCAAAGTATTTTATACTGTTAAAGGAGATAATTATATTAAAACAGTACCGAGAATATACAGTTACTCATCGTTAACAAAAATGGATAAGGCTATGTTTTTCGACAAATATGCAGGTTATACACCATGGGTTTTGTGAACAACCTGCATATAGTTTGTGATAAAATCATATGTACCTGTAGGCTTTTGTCAGCGCAGATCTATTATTGCCCCGGACATAACGCGAACATTTTTCATCAATAGCTGATACTATTTTACTGCCGCCAGCTCTACGATTTTAAGAATGACTTCAACAGCTTTTTGCATGCTTTCAAGTGGAACAAATTCAAAACGTCCGTGAAAATTATGACCTCCGGCAAAAATATTAGGAGTAGGCAAACCCATAAAAGAAAGGCGCGAACCATCAGTTCCCCCTCTAATAGGACGAACATTTGGTTTTACCCCAACCAACTCCATTGCTTTTTCAGCATTATCTACAATATATTTTACAGGTTCTACCTTTTCGCGCATATTGTAATACTGGTCTTTAACCTCAATTTCAACCGTTCCGGAACCATATTCTTTATTCACTTTACTAACAATATGCTTAATTTCCTTCTTCCGGTCTTCAAACCGGTCTCTTCTGAAATCCCTGATTATATAGGTCAACTCACTCTTTTCCACCTCGCCAACAAACGACATTAAATGGAAAAAACCTTCGTACCCTTCGGTATGTTCAGGTGTTTCAACACGGGGCAACATAGTAACAACCTGGTTGGCTATACGAATTGAATTACGCATTTTGTTTTTTGCATAACCAGGATGCACATTCCTCCCATTAACGGTTATTTTTGCAATAGCCGCATTAAAATTTTCATATTCAAGCTCTCCAATCTCACCCCCATCCATGGTATAGGCATATTCAGCCCCAAACTTCTCAACATCAAAATGATCTGCTCCCGCACCAATCTCTTCATCAGGTGTAAAACCAATTCTTATTTTACCATGTTTTATTTCCGGATGGTTTATTAAATATTCTGCTGCAGTAACAATTTCGGCTACCCCGGCCTTATCATCAGCACCCAAAAGCGTAGTTCCATCGGTAGTTATCAATGTTTGTCCTACGTATTTACTCAATTCCGGGAACTCATCGGGAGCAAGAACAATATTTTCCTCCTGATTTAAGGTTATGGCTGATCCGTCGTAATTTTCTATAATTTGCGGATTCACATGCTTACCACTAAAATCAGGGCTGGTATCCACATGGGCAATAAATCCAATTACAGGTACTTCGGCCTCAACATTTGAAGGAATAGTGGCCATTAAGTAACCATTTTCATCCAGCTCCACATCTTCCAGTCCTATTGAATTTAGCTCTTCTGCCAATTGTTGCGAGAACAACATTTGCCCGGGTGTTGAAGGGGTTAATCCGGTATCGGTATCCGATTGGGTATCTATCCCAACATATTTTAAAAACCGCTCTTTTATATTTATCATTTTAACTAATAATTAATTGATGAATCTTCATGCTCTAAGTCAAATTCCCGTATTTCTACCCAAGAAAAAACAAAGCATTGCTCCAAAAAAAGGCACGTGCATTACAACCAGCACCCGCAATATTTTTTATGAGTAGAATGAATTCGAACTACCTAATTTTTTTAGGAAACTAAATGTAGAAGTAAATATCCCAAAAACAAAAAAGGGAGACTATAAAAATAGCCTCCCTGACAAATATCATCTGATACGGTTATCAATGAGCAATGAACAATGAACAATGAGCAATGAGCAATGAACAATGAACAATGAGCAATGAACAATGAACAATGAACAATGAACAATGAGCAATGAACAATAACCAATAACTAATAACCAATGACTAATAATGACTAACTATCAATACGCTTTAGCGAATATTACGCGCTGTGCAGATGGGTTTCCGGTAACAATACAATTTCCCGGTGTTTTATCGCCATCCAAAGGAATACAACGGATTGTTGCTTTAGTTTCATCCTTAATTTTTTGTTCGGTTTCGGATGTTCCATCCCAGTGAGCCATGATAAATCCACCTTTTTCTTCCAACACCTTCTTAAATTCATCATAAGATTCCACCACTGTAGTCTTTTCAGCTCTGAAATCAAGGGCTTTTTGGAATATATTATCCTGGATCTGATCCAACAAATCAGTTACGTAATCCTCTATCCCATCAATTGACACCACTTCTTTTGTCAAAGTATCACGACGAGCTACCTCCACGGTATTGTTTTCAATATCACGAGGACCAACAGCCAAACGCACCGGCACCCCCTGTAACTCATATTGAGCAAATTTCCAACCCGGCTTACGGTTATCTGAATCATCAAACTTAACTGAGATTCCACGTTTTTTAAGTTCAGCCACAATCACATCAACTTTCTCAGTAATTTTAGCCAAATCCTCTTCACTCTTATAAATAGGAACGATAGCTACCTGTATTGGAGCCAGTTTTGGAGGCAACACCAAACCAAAATCATCAGAGTGCGCCATAATCAAAGCCCCCATCAAACGGGTTGAAACACCCCATGAAGTAGCCCATACATAATCTTCAGTTCCTTCCTTGCTGGCAAATTTAACATCAAATGCTTTGGCAAAGTTTTGTCCTAAAAAGTGCGATGTTCCCGATTGCAATGCTTTTCCATCCTGCATTAAAGCCTCGATGGTATAAGTTTCCAATGCACCTGCAAAACGCTCGTTTTCTGTTTTTAAACCTTGAATAACAGGAACTGCAAGATACTTTTCAGCAAACTCTGCATAAACCTTAATCATTGTTTCCGTTTCTTCCAATGCTTCTTCTTTAGTAGCATGGGCCGTATGACCTTCCTGCCATAAAAATTCAGCTGTACGCAAAAACAAACGGGTTCTCATTTCCCAACGAACCACATTGGCCCATTGGTTACATTTAATCGGAAGATCGCGGTATGATTGGATCCAGTTTTTATAGGTGTTCCAGATTATTGTTTCAGAAGTTGGACGAACAATCAGCTCTTCCTCCAATTTTGCACTAGGGTCAACCACAACTCCGTTGCCATCAGGATCATTCATTAAACGGTAGTGTGTTACCACTGCACATTCTTTTGCAAATCCTTCAACGTGATCAGCTTCCTTACTAAAAAAAGATTTAGGAATAAATAACGGGAAATAAGCGTTCACATGCCCTGTCTCCTTGAACATCTTATCGAGTTGCTGTTGCATTTTTTCCCAGATGGCATAGCCGTAGGGTTTAATCACCATACAGCCTCTAACTGCAGAATTTTCAGCCAAATCGGCTTTTATTACCAATTCATTATACCACTGAGAGTAATCTTTACTCCTTTTAGTTAATCCTTTTGCCATTTTGTTCTTTATCTAAATCTTTCTATAATTTCTTTTTCTCACTTTTTCAGTACCATTACTAAAAAGGATTCGCAAAATAACAAAAAATACAGCACATTAGGAAGTGTGGATCAGTAGATTTTTAGACAAAAGATCAGGGACTTATTTAGCCTCTGTAAGAAAACCGCTGAAATTTTTGTTATGATAGTAGCAGAACAGACTGGAATCAAATCGTGCTGAAAGCACAGTTCAAAAATGAATGAGCTGTCCCTACAGGACGTTGATTACCCCTTACATAACCCCATGCGCTACATGGGGCCAGGATAAGCTGTGCTTTCAGCACGATTTACAAAATGCCTTTACAAAAGATCTTCAGCCTAAAATATATAACATTATTCCAGTAAAATAGAACCTTGGCCTGACGGCTATTCCCTAAAGGGGAAGTCTCTCTCGCTGTGGGGGTTGTGGCTCCCTTTAGAGGGTGTATAAAAACTCTTTTAACGAAAAGTGGTTACTTACAAGCACTCTCTCGTTTTACTCCCATACCTCCTCCCGTTTGATCGGGACAGGCTCTGAAGTGGAGGCTACCCTTATGGAGATTTATTTACAGCTTGTATAACCCCAAACCCCTAAAGGGGCTTCTGATTTACAGCTTGTTATCATGTGCTGCAGAAGTCTTGGTTACGGGAAGGGGTAAAGTCCCCTTATGGCGATATAGGGTTGTACAAGAAGGAGTTGTGATTTAAAATTAAAAGTTTCTCAAAGATATTTATCTATTTTCACACACCCTGTTTAGAGCCTGCCCCAAACTTGTATTCGGGAGAGTTGGAGGGTGCGGGTTGGGATAAAATCGAGTTTTCAGGCAAGCACAATTTGAATAGAACTCAGAGTCTGACTTTTACATGAAGACACAGCGGGTATATCCAAAACAATCCAACAACCGGCTTATACAGGATATTTTTAAACCAAACGCATTGATTACAATAGTTCGTTAGTTTTTTATAAGTGTAAGATTATGAGATATTTAATAAAATCAACTTAGATTGGGTAAAAATCTCATTTTAAGCATCTTGTAAATGAGTCTCTTATCTCTTATCTCTTATCTAAAATCTAACGATCTGTTAGATTAGAAAAAAACTATTAAATCATATATCACGATTTATTATATCGGCATGGTTATTGATAGATATAAAACGAAACCAATTTTCATTTTAAGCTCATTTTTTGCAGCTTTAAATGCGATTTTTACAGTAATAATTACTTTTTTTACGAAAAAAGATTTGTGTGAAACCCTTGTAACACTAGTGCCATGAAAAAGATTATTCAAATATCAGCCGTTGCCTTGTTTGCTTTAACAAGTTGTGCAACATACCAAAACAGTGCAAGTGTATACGAAGATGATTTATATTATTCACCTTCCGATAAACCCATTTCAATAGCAGAGGGGTATTCTTCTTTGCCATCTCCTGATAAGCAGGTTCAAAAGGAAGATAATAAAACCTATTCTCACCTGAAAAGCTCATACCAGCAAACACCTCAGGCAAAAGTAAATGAAGATTTAAGGGATTTTTCGGGCATACAGCAAGAATATACCTCCTTGTTAACTAATGACTCTGTTCAGGATGTAGATACCTTATTATATTACAACGAACAAACAGGTTATTGGGTAAATGAATTTGAAGGTTCACAAATGGATAAAGACTATGCAGAGCGCATTGCCCGCTTCCATGGACCTATGAGGGGGATTCCATATTGGTCGCCTTTATATGACGAAGTCATTTTTAACAGCGGCTTTGATTACAACGTATATATTGACGGAGACTATGCTTTTGTTGTACCTGAATGGCACAGCAGATATTACTGGGACTGGCGTTACAGCCGACCCTATTCAAACTATGGCTTTTACGGATATTACGGATGGAACAGTCCCTGGTATAGCAACTGGGGATGGGGAATCGGATTTGGTTACTATGACTACAGTTACCCATACTGGGGATGGGGATATCCATATCATTATGGAGGATACTATGGAGGACATTACCCATACCACGGTCATTATGCAAAAAACAACTTTTATCGTGAACGTGCACCAAGAGAGGTATACTCAGACAGGGTACGCAGCAGCAGGCAAATTTCCACAAACAAAGCAGCTACACAATCTTCAGGAACCGGTAACATTGGAAGAACAAGCCGTGTAGCACAAACAACAAGCAACCCTGCGGCCACTAAAACATACTCCAGCAGAACAACAAGGGCTTCGTATAACAGAGCTGCTTCTGCAACCACAAAATCTTCACAGGTTTCAGGCAACACAAGGAGCACTTCTACTCCTACATACACCAGAACATCAGGAAGATCAAATACAAGGAGCACTTACAATACAAATTCAAGCAGAACAAACAACACTGCTCCTACCAGAACATATTCAAACTCTTCAAGTAACAAAAGCTCTTACTCCAATAGCCGTAGTTCTTCAAACAGAACTTACAATACCGGGAGTTCAAGAAGCAGAAGTTCTAGTTATAACAATACCAGAAGCAGTACGCCAACAAGAACTTACTCACCATCATACAACAGCAGCACCAGATCTTCTTCATCTTCTTATTCAAGCGGAAGCAGATCAAGCAGCAGTAGCAGCAGCGGTACAAGAAGTTCGGGAAGCAGTAGCAGATCAAGTAGCGGAAGTTCACGTTCCAGCAGGGGGAGGTAAATACTAGATAAGAGATAAGAGATAAGAGATGAGAGATGAGCTGAGGGATTGACTTACAAATAGATTTAAAAAACATTACTGAATAAAAACACAGTGATACAATAACAATACAATCTTAATTTAAATACTATGATTAAATCTAAAATAATATATAGCTTATTTTTAATTTGCCTGAGCACTAACATGCTTGCTCAAAGCTATCTTGACGTCCTCAGATACTCCCAACCCCAATACAGCGGAACTGCCAGATCAACAGCTATGGGTGGTGCTTTTGGTTCATTAGGTGGGGATTTTAGTGCTATTGGCATCAACCCGGCAGGCATTGCGGCCTACAGGTCTTCCGAGTTTTCTGTTACGCCATCGGTTATACTCAATTCAACAGAGAGCATGTTTCATGCGCCAAGCGGCACAACGCTTAACACCATAAATTCAGAAGACAACAAAACCACATTTGCATTTAACCAGATAGGCTACGTGGGCACATACAAACCCATGCGAGAGGTTAAAAAAGGTATTGTCAGTACCCACTTTGGAGTTGGCTATAACAGGAACAACAACTTTAACTACCGCTCCATGTCGCAAGCCAGAAACGTTTCCAACTCAATGACTGATATGTTTCTTTTTGATGCAGATGGTTTACACCCTTCTGAACTGGAAAACTTATCTTTGCTTGGATATAATACCTATTTAATTAACGAGCTTGACCCAAATACCACCGACTATATTTATACCAGTCTGTTGGATATTGGCGACAAGGTTCACCAAACCAGGATTATTGAAAAAGACGGATACACCGGTGAAGTTAACTTTACATTTGGTGCCAACATCAGCAATCTGTTGCTAATAGGTACCAGCATTAACTTTTCCATGCTTAACTACGATGAAGAATCATCTTATTTTGAAGAGTTTAGTGAAGAAGACAATGTAATTTATGATGATTCATTCAGGCGCTTTACCGTATCTGATTATTTAGAGGCTTCAGGTACTGGTATTAACTTAAAACTAGGTGTTATTGTAACTCCGGCAAAAGGGTTGAGACTAGGTTTGGCTTACCACTCTCCCACCTGGTACAACATTGAAGAAAACTACGGTAGCAGAATAGACTCCTATTTTTACAATGAAATTCCGGAAGAAGGCTCCAGTAATATTTACGATTATTACGATGGCGAATACGATTACAACTTCCGAACTCCTGACAAATTGATTGCCAGTGCTTCGTATATTATTGGAAAGGTAGCCATCTTAAGTTTTGATTACGAAAGAATAAACTATGCCAACGCCAAGTTTAAATCAACAGTTGATAGCTGGAAAGATGTTACTACCATCAACTATCAAAACGACGAAATAAAAAACATATTTACCAATTCAAATAATTTTAGGGCTGGGGCTGAATTCAGAGTAAACAATCAACTTAGTTTGAGATGCGGTTATGCCCTGCAGGGTTCTCCTTATAAAAACGATCCTAAGGATAATGAAATAACAAGTTATGCTGCAGGCTTTGGATACCGTTTCAAAAGCTACTTTATTGATTTTGCGTATAAGTTATCATCATTCGATATCAATTATTACAACTACAATTGGAGTCCCGAACATGATACTGCTGTAGGTCCACCACCTATTACCAAAACAAGCACTGAAGACCACTCAATGGTTCTTACTTTTGGTATGAAGTTTTGAAAATAGACATTAGACAATAGATAAAAGACATAAGACTATATAATTACGCATAACAAAAAATCCCCGATAGAAATTCTACCGGGGATTTTTGATATTATCATATTGTTGTATTAACGAATCATACCTGCAGCTACCGTTTCATTAGTGCCTTCATCCACTAAAATTACACTACCTGTAATTCTATTTTGGTTATAGGTATCAATATGCAATGGTTTTGTAACCCTTAAAGTTAACTTTGCAATATCATTCATACCAACTTCTTTATCCTCTTCATTTTTTTCAAGCGTATTGATATTCATTTTATAATGAATATTTGTTACCATACATCTTGCTTCGGCTGAAGTGTGGCGAATAACATATTTTCCTCTAGGTATAACTTTACGCTCATTAAACCAGCATACCATCAAATCAATATCCTGTGTTGTTTGAGGCAAGTTATCTGATTTAACCAACATATCTCCCCTGCTGATGTCAATCTCATCTTCCAGGGTGACAGTAACCGATTGTGGGGCAAAAGCTTCCTCAAGGGTATCCTCAAAGAAATCTATTGTTTTTACTTTAGAGGTAAAACCAGAAGGCAACACCGTAATAGGATCTCCAACCTTAACAGCACCACTGGCTATTCTACCACCATAGCCCCTGTAATCAGGGAATTCTGCAGTTTGAGGACGAACAACATACTGTACCGGGAAGCGGAAATCCTGATGGTTAATATCACTACTGATATGTATATTTTCCAAAAGGTGCAATAATGTTGGTCCGTCATACCATTCCATTTTTTCAGAACGCTCTACCACATTATCCCCATTTAATGCACTTATTGGCACAAAACGAATATCCTTAACGTCTAATTTTGACGAAATCCCGTCAATATCATTCTTAATCTTCTCAAAAGTTTCTTCACTGTAATCCACCAAATCCATTTTGTTTACACAAAAGATAATATGTGGAATTTGCAACAATGACGCAATATATGAATGGCGCAACGTTTGTTCCAACACACCATGTCGGGCATCTACCAAAATAATGGCCACATTAGCAGTACTTGCCCCTGTTACCATATTTCGGGTATATTGTATATGCCCCGGGGTATCTGCAATAATAAACTTACGTTTTGGAGTTGCAAAATAACGATAGGCCACATCAATAGTAATCCCCTGCTCCCTTTCAGCTTTTAAACCATCAGTTAATAAAGCCAGGTTTACTTCTTCATTACCTATTCTTTCACTTGCCCTTTCGATAGCTTCCATTTGATCTTCAAAAATGGCTTTACTATCATAAAGCAACCTACCTATTAAAGTACTTTTACCATCATCAACACTACCTGCGGTGGTGAAGCGTAAAAGCTCCATATCTAAATATCCTGAATTTTTATCGCTCATAATAATTTGATGCTTAGCTTTATTGGTTAGAAATACCCTTCTTTTTTACGATCTTCCATTGCTGATTCCGATCTCTTGTCATCTGCACGGCCACCTCTTTCTGTAGTACGGGTAGCTGCTACTTCCTGAATGATATCTTCAATGTTATCAGCCTTTGAAAGTGTTAATCCGGTACAAGTAATATCTCCAATTGTTCTACATCTAACATCCTTCTCTATCAACTCCTCACCTGGTTTAAGCTGCATAAAAGGAGCTTTAAACATCCAAACGCCATCGCGGTTAAACACTTCTCTTTTATGCGTAAAATACAAGCTCGGCAATTCAATGTTTTCCATGTAGATATACTGCCAAACATCCATCTCTGTCCAGTTACTAATTGGGAAAACCCTAAAGTGCTCACCCATATTTTTTCTGCCGTTGAAAATATTCCAAAGCTCCGGACGCTGGTTTTTAGGATCCCACTGACCAAATTCATCCCTATGAGAAAAGAACCTTTCTTTTGCACGTGCTTTTTCTTCATCTCTACGTCCGCCACCCATTGCAGCGTCACATTTCAATTCGTCCAAAGCATCCAGCAAGGTAACTGTTTGCAATTTATTACGAGAAGCATTTATCCCTTTCTCTTCCACTACTTTACCCTGATCAATTGAGTCCTGAACATAACGCACCAGGCATTTGGCCCCGGTTTTCTCCATTAAATCATCTCTGTAGTCAAGTGTTTCCTGAAAGTTATGCCCCGTATCAATATGCAATAGTGCAAAAGGGACTTTTGCAGGATAAAACGCTTTACGCGCCAAGTGAAACATTACAATTGAATCTTTTCCTCCGGAAAAAAGCATCACCGGTCTTTCGAACTGGGCAGCAACTTCCCTGATAACAAAGATCGACTCTGCTTCAAGTTCTCTAAGGTGATTAATTCGGTATCTATCCATAGTTTTATCTTGATGTTTACCTTTTAGTATTTTAAAACGACGCCAAAGTTAAATGATTTTTAACTTAAAGCCTATTATAAAAAAAAAAATATCCCACTAAAAAGCGGGATATTATAAAGGCACGCTAACAATGCCCCAAATATTTTAATCAAGGTTTTCGATATCGTCGATATCAAAACTCTTATTATACTGAGTCATAGCCCGCAAACTCATACCCACATTAGAAAAACCTCCATCATGGAAAAGGTTCTGCATGGTTACTTTCTTGGTAAGATCTGAGAACATGGCTATACAATAATTAGCACACTCTTCTGCAGAAGCATTTCCTAGCGGCGACATTCTTTCTGAGAAATCCATCAGGCCATCAAAACCTTTAACACCACTTCCTGCAGTTGTAATTGTTGGCGACTGAGAAATTGTATTTATTCTCACTTTTTTCTCACGACCATAAATATATCCAAAACTACGTGCAATTGACTCAAGCAGAGCCTTGGCATCCGACATATCGTTATATCCATAGAAAGTACGCTGAGCAGCAACATACGATAAACCTAACACTGATCCCCATTCACTGATGGCATCCATTTTAAAGCCAACCTGAAGCATCTTATGGAAAGATATTGCTGAAATATCAAGTGTTTTGTTTAAGTAACTATAATTTAAGTCGTGATATACTCTTTTTTTACGTACGTTTAGAGACATACCAATTGAGTGTAATACGAAATCAATTTTACCACCCAATATCTCCATCGATTTTGAGAATACATTTTCTAAGTCCTCTACACTTGTAGCATCAGCAGGTATAACCTCCGCATTACACTTTTCCGACAATTCATTAAGTGTACCCATTCTACAAGCTACAGGGGTATTGGTCAATGTAAAAGTTGCACCTTCGGCATGTGCTAATTCTGCAACCTTCCATGCAATAGACATGTCATTTAGAGCACCAAATATAATTCCCCTTTTTCCTTTTAATAAATTATATCCCATTTTAATATTTATTTTTGAGCGTACAAATATATATGATTAATGCACTTTGAAAAACAGTAAGGTTTAAATATTTAATACTTTAACGTAATTTAAATAAAAAAACACGCCCATTTTAACACACTAAACATTCAATTACAACAACTTACAAACACAACAACTTCACCACACCCTATGACAGAATTAAATTTTAGAACACAAATCGTTAAAATTCAATCCTCTACACCTAACAAGTGTTTTGCATTGCTTAACGCTGCACTGGTAAGATCACTACCACTAAGCATTTTAGCTATTTCTGTTATTCTGTTATCTGTTGATAATTCCTCAATACTGGTTTGGGTACTATGATGATTGTCCTTTTTAAACACCTTGTAGTGCTGCTTACCTTTACCTGCAATTTGAGGCAAATGCGTAATACTGACAACCTGAATATTCTTAGAAATATCCTGCATAATTTTACCCATCTTATCTGCAACTTCACCAGAAACACCGGTATCAATTTCGTCAAATATTATAGTTGGCAATCCTTTTGATATGGAAAGCAAGCTTTTAATACACAACATTACACGTGACATTTCACCACCTGATGCCACTTTAGGTATGGCAGCAAGCGCACCATTTTTATTGGCTGAGAACAAGAAATTAACATCATCAATCCCATTTTCGGCATAGTCTTTCAAAGGTTC
This sequence comes from Plebeiibacterium marinum, assembly GCF_026013615.1. GTDB lineage: Bacteria > Bacteroidota > Bacteroidia > Bacteroidales > Marinilabiliaceae > Saccharicrinis > Saccharicrinis marinus_A. Next base: position 95,788 of record NZ_JAPDPI010000005.1, on the reverse strand, counting down.
ACAAACCACCCGTAAAGTAGCATTTGGCATCCCCAGCTCTAACAATTGCCCTACAATGGTACTCTCAATATTCTTTAAAACCTTTTTTCGCGACCCCGAAAGCTTACTACCTACAACCTTCAATTCTTCAAGGGCAAGATCAATCTGTTTCTGTTTTTCTTTTAAATCGTCATCAAAAGAAGTTATTTTTTGAAGTTGATCCCCCAGGTCGTCTTTAATCTTAATCAAAGCATCAACATCATCAACTTTATGCTTTTGCTGCAATGAAAATATCTGATCTAAACGGGAACTGATAAACAAAAGTCGCTCGGGATCATATTCAATCCCTTCCATTTTATCTTCTATTTCACTATTTAAATCATCCAGATCAAGAAAAGCAGAGTCTATTCTCTGAACCCACCCTTCCACATCAGGCAAAAACGAAGCTATCTTTTCAAGGTTTTTCAATGATTCCTTTAAGGCATTCAGCACAGGTGCATTGTCGCCACTTAACAACTGGCTAACCGAAAAAAGCCCGCCTTTGACCTCTTCGGCATGGGTCAACAATTCCTGTTCCTTTTCCAGCTCTCCCTGCTCCTCTGGCACCAGCTTCAGTTCTTCGAGTTGATTATATTGAAACTGCATATAATCCACATCGGCACTTAACTTTAAATTTTGCTCTTCCAGCTCTTTCCTTTGCTGTAACAAGTTGCGATAAACCTTAAATTTATCTCTATAATCTTTTAAAATACCACTGTTTTTGGCTACTGTATCAACCACATTCAACTGAAAAGCCGTATCCCCTAGCAACAAGTTTTGATGCTGTGAATGAATATCAATCAATTGATGCGCTATTTTTTTCAGAAAACCAAGATTAACAGGAGTATCATTTATAAAGGCCCTGGATTTACCATTTACCAGTATTTCTCTACGAATAAGCGTATTATCGTCATAGTCAATATCCTCTTCCTCAAAAAGCTTGTTGAAGCCATAATCCTTCACATAAAATTCAGCCTCTATTACACTTTTTTTTTCATTATCCTTTAACACAGACACATCACTACGCTGCCCCAACACCATGGCCAAGGCACCTAACATGATGGATTTACCGGCTCCTGTTTCACCGGTAATTACCGAAAACCCATCTTTAAACTCAATTTCTACCTGATCAATTAAAGCGTAATTGGAAATAAATAAAGATTTAAGCATAAAAACTATCTACAGTTATTTGTTTTGGATCAACTTTTCGTTGTATTTTGATGAATTAGCAGGATCTATCTCTGCTAATATTTCAACTGCCCTGCTTTTTTCTAAAGAAAAAGAATCCGAGAAAACGTTAATCAACTCATCTGATTTGGCATCAAAAAACAATTGCATAGCAAATGTCCCGGGACGTTGGCGGTGAACTTTTTGTAGTTTTTCAACAGCCAGCAATATTTCCTTTCGGCCATCTTCAGGTTTTTCACTCATTTTATCCAGCCCTTGCCTATGATATTGATACATACAATCGCGCATCGGTTTATGCTGCTGGTTCAAATAGTTTTCTACCAGCCAGTACCTATTCCTTTTACTTTCGTAAGATCTCCATCCTGAATATCTGGAATTCTGGGACATACTTACTATTTTTTCAGCCTGTTCAATATATTTTGTACCGCCGTTTTTTGAATAAGAATCATAATCAAGGCCCAGGATCACATAGGCATAATAAGACAATATACCCACCAAATCTGATTCAATAGAGTTTGGATTATATATCAGTGGTTCAAACTCTTCATATTTAAATTTAAAGTCCTGATCCAGATAATTAAAAAGCATACTGCGATAAGAAGAATTAAACACCGGACGGCGCGACTGAATCTGAATTGTACCGGAATATTCGCCTGCAGAAACAACTTCCTTAATATTAATAAGAATGCTGCATTCAATCCTTTCTTCAGGACTAAAAACATTGTCTGTCCATTTTTGGCCATTCACAAACTCCATAATGGCCGTTTGCATTGTTTGGTAAACTTGCTTATTGGTACCTTGTACACCTGGCGACACAACTGAAACACTACATTGAAGTTCCTGGGCATAAACACCCACTCCAATAAACAGAAGAAAAATAGAAAACAAAAGACTTTTCACAGTACACTTATATTTAAAAACGTTTATAAGGAAATTATTTTATCAACAATATCAATTGCAACTTCCTTTTTACTTTTTAACGAAAACTCCTCCTTATTATTATTTCGATCAATTATTGTGATCTGGTTTGTATCATGCCCAAAACCAGCACCTGTGTTTTCCAGTGAGTTTAACACGATAAAGTCCAGATTCTTTTTTTCCAACTTCTTTAAGGCATTCTTCACTGCATTTTCTGTTTCCAGCGCAAATCCAACCAAAACCTGCCCTTCCTTTTTCATTTGGCCAAGTTTACTGGCAATATCTACAGTAGACTTTAATGAAACCACCATCTGGTCATCATCACTTTTTACTTTTTGATCGGCACATATTACTGGAGTATAATCTGCCACCGCAGCCGACAACACAGCTCCATCACAATTGGGGAAGTATTCAGCACAAGCCTGGTACATCTCCTGGGCTGATGTAACATGGATTAATTTGATACGCTCCGACTTAACCTTTTGGTTTACCGGTCCGGATACCAATACCACTTCAGCCCCCCGCTGTGCCAACTCTTCTGCTATTGAATACCCCATTTTGCCACTGGAAAAATTTCCGATATAGCGTACCGGGTCAATTTTTTCATAAGTAGGCCCGGCGTTTACCAAAAACGTTCTCCCTTTCAGCTGGTCATTTTTAGCACTCGTCTGTTTCTGAAAGAAAGTGATCAGATCATCAACAATAGTTTCCGGTTCAGCCATGCGCCCCTTGCCACTCAACCCACTAGCCAACTCTCCAGAGCCAGCTTCTATTATATGAACACCATCCTCTTCGAGCTGTTTCATATTTCGTTGATTTGCCGGGTGGAGATACATATCAAGATCCATTGTTGGGGCAACAAAAACCGGGCATCTGGCCGACAAATATGTAGTTACTAAAAGGTTATCAGCAATCGCATTTGCCATTTTACCCATGGTATTAGCTGTGGCCGGAGCTACAACCATAGCATCAGCCCACAACCCTAAATCAACATGGCTATTCCAATCACCATTTTCGGGATTGTAAAAATCAACCATAATTGGATTTTTAGACAATGTTGCCATGGTTAGGGGAGTAATAAACTCTTTGGCCTTTTCAGTCATCACAACCTTTACCTCTGCCCCATTCTTTACCAAAAGCCTGGTCAACAATGCTGACTTGTATGCAGCAATCCCGGCAGAAACGCCTAAAATAATATTTTTACCTTTTAACATACCCTAAGCTTATAAACAAAAAAAGATAAAAGAAATATCATAAACCTCCTTTACCTTTTTTTAAAATTTCTTAAAAGAAATATATACCGTAATTACTTGCTTTCGGCACCTGCGTTACGATAATACACTTTGTCTTCTACAAATTCCTGAGTTGCAATTGCTGAAGGCTTTGGCAATCTTTCATAAAACCTTGAGATCTCAATTTGCTCACGATTTTCAAAAACCTCTTCCAAATTATCTGTGTAAGAAGCAAATTCCTGAAGTTTTTTGTTCAACTCCTCTTTCATTTCCACACTAATCTGGTTGGCTCTTTTGGCAATTACATTAACAGCCTCATAAATATTACCTGTATCTTTCGACAACTCTTGTGTATTCCAGGTAATTGTGCTGCCTGGAGCGTTTGATTTCTTATAATCCATGGTATATATTAATTATTCTAATTTACATCTTCAAATTTCACTTCTTTGGAGGCACTTTCAAATATTTTTACGGCCTTATCCATATAACCACTTTCCGGAAATTCATTAATGAATGAATAATATTCATCAATGGCTTCCCTCATACGGTCTTCCTTTTTATCCAATATACTGTTCTCAGCCTGAATATATTTTGCTTCCAGGATCAAAAACGACAGCTCTTCCCTATACTTGGTATCAGGGAATTCTTTTAGACTATTTTGGGCAGCAATTATAGAAGAGAGGTAGTTATTACCCATATAATTGCCCAAGTTAAAATACAGCTTTGCCGACAAATATGATTTATACACCAATTTATCCCTTAGCTCATCAATTAACCTGTTGGCCTCCTCAACCCTTGGACTCTGAGGATACAGATTAACAAACAATTGAAATTCGCTTATAGCTTCGTATGAATCTGTTTGATCGAGCCGTGGTTTGGGCGATGTCATATAATAACAATAACCACTCATAAACTGGCATTCTTCCACCATATCACTTGATGGGAAAGTTTTAACAAACTGACGAAAATAATGCCCCGCCATTATATAATCACTTAAACCATACAGACATTTTGCATAAGTAAAATTTATTACCTCAGCTTTTTCAGTCCCCCTGTATATCCCCTGAAGTTCATTAAGCAAAGTCGCAGCCCTCATAAAATCCTCAGAACCATAATATTCCATAGCTTTTGAGTACTTTAACTCATAATCAGTACTTTTTAAAATTTTTTGATACTGACTGCAACCAATAAACATTGGAATGACCACAAGTAGAATTAACAGTTTTTTCATCAACTTCTAATATTTTTATATAAACACCTATTATTCAATACAATAATTAAATACCAGGGGTCTAAGTTATCCTTTTTATCTAATAAACAACGTGCAAAGATAAAATATTAATATGAAACAACCATAAAAATTTATTGACTGACAGCCTATGCATGGCATTTATGAAGTAAAACAGCCACGCAGGTACAACTATAATTACGTTCAACCTTTATTAAATAAAATTTAAACTAATGTATTTCACATTGGTTATTAAAAAATATTACCTTTGCGCCAATAATTTATAAAAGATATACAAAGTGGATATTTTTGATAAGATAAAGAAAACCATGGGACCACTTGGTCAATATGGCAAGGATGCCCATGGATATTTTATGTTCCCAAAGTTAGAAGGAGAGATTAGCCCTAAGATGAAATTCAGGGGAAAAGAGGTTTTAACCTGGAGTTTAAATAACTATTTAGGTTTAGCTAATCACCCGGAGGTAAGAAAAGCTGATGCTGAAGCTGCTGCTGAATATGGATTAGGTTATCCTATGGGTGCCAGAATGATGTCTGGTCAAACAAGCAAGCACGAGGAACTTGAGGCTGCTTTGGCCGAATTCGTTGGCAAGGAAGACTCATATCTTTTAAATTTTGGCTATCAGGGAATGGTATCAATCATTGACACTCTTGCCTCAAGAAACGATGTTATCGTTTACGATTCTGAGTCTCATGCCTGTATCATGGATGGTATCTTCTTACATAAGGCAAAGGGTGGAAAAAGTTTTGTTTTCCCACACAATGATATAGCCAGATGTGAAAAGATGCTTGAATTTGCTACAAAAAGAGCAAAAGAAACAGGTGGAGGAATCCTTGTTGTTACTGAAGGTGTTTTTGGTATGGCAGGCGATTTAGGTGCCCTTGATAAAATTGTAGCATTAAAAGACAAATTTGAGTTCCGTTTGTTAGTGGATGACGCTCACGGTTTTGGTACAATGGGAAAAACCGGTGCAGGAACACCAGAACACTTTGGCGTTACTGATAAGGTAGATATACTTTTCAACACATTTGCCAAGTCGATGGCTGCCATTGGTGCTTTTGTTGCTGCCAACGAAGAAGTTGTTAGCTATTTAAGATACAACTTACGTTCGCAGATTTTTGCCAAGTCGTTACCAATGCCAATAGTAATTGGTGCACTGAAACGTTTGGAATTATTAAAGACCGAGCCTCAGTTAAAAGAAAACCTTTGGACAGTAGTAAACGCCTTACAAAAAGGACTAAAAGAACAAGGGTTTGATTTAGGAAAAACAGAATCTCCTGTTACTCCTGTATTCTTAAATGGTTCTGTACCTGAAGCTACTCAGTTAACAATGGATTTGAGAGAAAACTATAATATTTTCTGTTCAATTGTTGTTTATCCAGTAATTCCTAAGGATCAGTTAATGCTAAGAATTATCCCAACTGCAGTTCACACATTAGAAGATGTTGAATATACTATTAAAGCATTTGGTGAAGTTAAAGAAAAGCTTGCTGCAGGAGCATATCAAAGCGATAAAATTGCGAATATTTTATAATTGAAATATACCCAATAAAAAAAAGGAGGCCTTTAACAAAGCCTCCTTTTTTTATTAATATTGTTTTGATATATAGACATCTTTAAAATAATGCGCTATGATTTCTTCCATCCTGTATCCTTTTTCGGACATCACCATAGTGCCAAGCAAACACAAACCAGCCCTATGACCTTTACCTATCCCGTTAAAAGTAAATCCATCTCCCACACTCTCATTGTTTTCAAGTGATTTTACAACGAAGGCAGTAGTTGGCAAATCAAGTAAGGCTGAAAACAACATCAATTCTTTTTTCTGAAGAACAGTACTTTTATCCTCTCCAAAAATTTCGAGCTGCTTAATATTACCGTCAACACTTCGCTCTTTAATTGAAATGCTGTCTATACTCTCCCATCTTCCTTCATCAATTCTAGCAATTGCCGCACCAATATCTTTTTTAGAAACAACCTTATTCCACCGATATAATTCATCTCTATTTCCGATATCAACACTCACTAATTTCGACAACACATCACTCCGCTTTTCGTTGCAGAAACAATTATCCGTACTATACAACCAATTATAAAAATCATCGTCATTTTGCAAATCCAGACTTTTATCTTCAGCTGTATCTCTTCTGTTTTTTAGATAGTCACCTATCTTATCTTCACCTAAATAATACTCAACACCCGTTACACCCCCGCAACACAATGAAATTGGCAGAACAACTACCTTGCTATTATGAAATACAGCCATCCCTTTTGTTTGCTCCACAGCACTCTGAACCAATTTATTACTATTTAACGAACATCCTGTATATACAAAATGCAATTGCTCCGGCGTTGGTTCTATGTAGTTTTTATTGTGTAATAGTACATCATTATCTGCTTTTGGTTCAAGCAAGCCTACTGCATTTATTTCTTTATTAAATTTTAATAAATAACTCCGCAACAGGACAACTTGTACTTTTAAAAACTCCAATTGGTTGTTATCTGCATACCTTCTATCCAATACACTACTAATAAAAAAATCGATATCAACCTCATTTTCCACTTTCACTTTTCCCTCTTTCAGTGACACATGGATAGCCCCTTTGTAATAGTTTTTGGCAGCATGCTCACCCCCTTCTTCTTTCATAATAAAGAAACTTTCTTCCCAATCCAATGGAGCAAAAAGCACATTATTGTCAACAACAATAATTTCATCGTCATTTTCAATAACAATATTTTTTTGATCGGCCCGCACCAACCAATCCCCGGAAAGGCAACGCTGTGAATCTCCTATAAAATAGAAGCCTTCCAAGGATACCATTACGCTTTTACTGTATAATATATCAAGTTTTAGTGTCGGATTATTCATGAAGATATTCTATAGCATTTTTAAATTAAAATATTTTTGGGTTGCTAATATCACTAATCAATGGCATCAACAACTTTTTCAGATTAGTAAAGCTATAAGAAATTTGCTCATAAATACTATTAATTGAATCAATATTGCAATTATTATATGAAGATTCAGAATTGGTTATAAATACCCCGGCCATTTCGAACACGCCTGGTACAATATTTATCCTGTTTTCAGAGTTATCATAAAACTCCAGCGGCTTGTATACCACCCGGGGATAGATAACAAGAAAATAGAAGTCCGCCTCCTTTTGCACAATAAAATTTACATGAGGATATTTTGACAACGAATAGCTCCTCCCTAAAACCTTTTCTATTTCCAGATAAACATCAAAAAGCCAATTCTTATCTTTACTTCTTAAAACAATAGAGGATTTGAGATTCTGTTTTTTAAGAAAAATATCACCTGCTGAACCAGCCAGTAAGGTTGAGAAACACTCACCTTCAGATAAAAAATCAAAGAGTGGGATATACTCCTTATCTAAAAGATGACAATAAAAATGCCTCTTCTCTTTATCTGGATAATTGATACCATCACACATAACAAAGCTATCGCGGTACTCATCTGCAAGCAAAAGCATATCTCTTACTCTTTCAATATACTTTCTTCTGTGATGCAAGGAGTCAAAGATCAGGTTGTGCCCGGGTAATATCGAATCTGAGTATGTGGTTATGTGATATTTTCCTTGCAACAGACCAGGCCCGGCCTTAAGTGAACCCCTAAGGGAACATAAAAGGCAATCTCTTGTGGATATACTGTTTACCAGTCTATTCACCACCGATTCCCTGGCCAAAAGGAATACCACAACACTCTGGGTGTTTAATTCTAATATCTTATAATCATCGATTAAAGAATAATTTAAGAAACCGGCAGTATCAAGAAAACTCTTATGCATAAAAAATGGAAGACCTACACAAAGATAAGCCTTCCATTATTATAAAAATATAAATTTCTTTTAATTTTCGCTAAGGAAACGTTCTGCATCAATAGCAGCTTTACATCCAGAACCGGCAGCTGTAACAGCCTGACGATATTGGTTATCCATCACATCACCACAGGCAAATACTCCGGGCACATTTGTTTTTGAACTACCTCCAATGGTTTTGATATAACCAACTTCATCGGTATCAATATACTCTTTAAAAATATCGGAATTTGGAGAGTGGCCAATAGCCAGGAAGAATCCATCAATATCAATCTTAACCTCTTCTTCGTTTTCCTCACCCTTATTTTTCCAAAGAATAGCACCTTCTACAACACCGTCTCCTGTTAAACCTTTGGTTTGATGTTTCCACAACACTTCAATATTTTCGGTAGCAAGCAATCGGTCCTGCATCACTTTTGAAGCCCTAAGAACATCACGGCGAACAATAAGGTAAACCTTTTTAGCCAATCCAGCAAGGTACATAGCCTCTTCGCATGCAGTATCCCCGCCTCCAACAACGGCTACATCTTTTCCTCTGTAGAAAAATCCATCGCATGTTGCACAAGCAGAAACTCCACCTCCTGCATATTTTTGCTCATCTACCAATCCCAGATATTTGGCCGTAGCACCAGTGGCAATTATCAGTGTTTCTGTTTCAACCACTTTATTGCCATCCACAGTTATTTTAAACGGGCGTTCAGACAAATCAGCTGCCGATGCATATCCAAAGCGGATGTCAGTACCAAAACGTGCTGCCTGGTTTTTAAGATCCTCCATCATTGCAGGTCCGGTAATACCTTCGGGGTATCCAGGGAAATTTTCAACTTCGGTTGTTGTTGTAAGCTGTCCTCCAGGCTGCATACCTTCATAAAGAACCGGGCTCAGGTTAGCTCTTGCTGCATAAATTGCAGCAGTATACCCAGCCGGGCCTGATCCAATAATTAACACTTTTGTTTTTTCTACTTCAGATGCACCTTGCTTTTCATTTTCATTAGCACCTAAATTCATTTTTTCAAACAATGCCATAAGTATATCTTATTTTATTTATTTACAATAACTCCCGAAAAACGTTTGCAAAGTAAAGATTATATTTCAAGCAAACGATGACAAAACTAATCTTTATTTCTTTTAACACCATTTAATTATGGCTGGAATTATGATTTACTATTTCAGATAAAAAGAACACGGAACCATAAAAAAGGTTCACCATTACTGCAGATCAAATACTGAAACCGAATCAACATCAAAAGCCAGTCCCCCAACCAATCCCAATCCATTAGAAACATTGGAATACACATTACTCTGCTCATAAAAAGGATCTTCCCTAAAGGCCTCCTGTTCAGCAACAGATCTTACATATTTATAGTATTCCGGAGATAATGAATAAAGATAAAAATGAAGCGTTTTTCTTTTAACACCATCGGAAGGAGATAAATACTGATTAGGAATCAGGAACGACACCGTATAATACTGTCCGTTAAACAAATAATCTTCGAAGGTACTCTGATAGTCAATATCTGCAATCAACACAGCCTCATAATCACTTGCAAGAAAAACTTTATCCTGTTCAATAATATCCACAGTTTCTACCTGGCAGCTATTTTGTCCTTCTACCTCTGTATAAGTATATGCTTCAACCTTTACCTGATAGTAATTCCTGATAGAAGCGGCATCATAAATTCCTAATTCACACTTCAACATCTCCTCCTCAGTATTCTCGTCATTAAACTCCATCACACGAGCTGTATCAACGGAAATAATTTGTGCAGCAACAGGAACAATGGTCTCTGCACTTATAACAGTGCTATCATTTACACTAACCACTACATTAACCGTATCGTGCCTTTTAACAACTACATCTTCCAGCATCATCATATCCTCCTCAGTTGAGTAAACGGATTCTGATACAATCTGGTTATTGATACGTATTGTAGCATGAGCCCCTGTCACCTTATTATAGTTTTGCAAGGATAATATATCTGTTGTATAACTAACATGCAAGTTCATAGCACTATCAGCCATAGGAAAAGAATACATCACCAATCTGGATTTCTGGTTTTGGATCTGATAATCCAAACTCTTCTCACATGACGAAAAAACAAATCCCAGCAATAACAGGAAAAACCATATGGCACCTTTTTCTTTTATCATCATGGCATTAAAATTTTAATGTATAACGAATATAAGGTATTGGGAACGGGAAAATACTAAGTTGTTTCAACTCCCTTTTCATATTACCTGTAGACTCATCAATTTCATTTGAGAAATATAGGGAAAATGCATTTTGCCTCCCGTATAAGTTATAAACACCCATGGTCCATACACGTTCTCCCCTTTTGGTCTCCTTCTTCAAATTTATCCCAACATCCATCCTGTGAAAAACGGGCATTTTATAACCATTATATGTAGATATATACTCTGAATATCCACTTTGAAGGCTATTATCGCTACCGGGCAACCTGGGGTTATAATATTTTTGAGAGGGTAAAGTAACCGTATTACCGGAGCCAAACAGCCATGTGGCTGAAATATCAATTTTGGGACTCACCTCATAACTCCCAAAAATACCTAAATCATGTCTCCTGTCGTTCGTTGTTGGAAAGCTTTCTCCCCCGTTTAATTCTGCATATTTTTGAATGGCCTTAGCCAAAGTATAACCAACCCAACCAGTGAATTTACCGGTTTTTTTATGAATTAGAAACTCCAATCCTTTTGCATTCCCAACGCCCCTTACCAACCCTTCTTCCCATGAGTTGGTATAAACATCAGAGACATTATCTTCCCCTTGCGCAATAAGGTTATGATAATCTTTATAATATCCCATAACAGAGATATCAAAACCTTTATTTATCTCAAACTTTCCACCTATTGAAACCTGAGTGGCATGTTGTGGTTTAACATTATCGGATACCGGAATCCAATAATCAGTTGGCAAAGAGACTGCTGATGTAGAAAGTAAATGCATATACTGAGTCATTCTGGAATACGAAGCTTTTAATGCCAGCTTTGGTGTTACAAGATAACGCATTGACAAACGGGGTTGCCAAGACCTATACCACTTCCCCTTTGTAAAATATAACGAACCATGCATACCCGCATTTACTTTAATGTTGTGGGTCAAATCAAAATCATCTTCTAAATACAGATATAGCTCATTACCATGTACATTTTTACCTCCAATGGTTGAATCCAATACTGTAGCTGTGTTTCTGGACTCCCTAATTATATCAGATCCCGGATTAAAGGCATGAAAAATATAATTCCCCCCAAACCGAACATGGTGACTTGGGGTTAAAAAATAATCAAAATCCACCTTTGCCAGATAATCTGTTATCCCACTATAAGCCTTTTGCTCATAATAATCCCAGGTATCATAATCAATTAAATGCTCTTCGTGGCCAACAAAATATGTATAATTACTATATGCCAGGGATATGTTTGAAAATAATTTATCACTATATATCTTATTCCACCTAAATGATGATACTGTATTTCCCCAACCTGAATAATTTTCGTCGTTTACATCAATGGTTTCTGTTCCATCAATAGGTTGACTGGGGTTCCGTACTTCAGAAAAATTGTACTTTGTATAAACACGGTCACGCCCCCCATAAAAGCTTAAATACAATCTATTCTTATCATTAACCTTATGCGTAATTTTTGCATTGGTATCATAAAAATAAAACGAAGTTCTGGAATTGTTGGCTGATTGGATCAGCATAGAAACCAGATCGTAATAAGACCTTCGGAACGAAAGGCTAAAAGTAGTTTTTTCTTTATACAATGGCCCATCCAGTGCCAGCTTGGAGGACATCATACCTAAACTGGCTGTCCCCTTTATTTTTTTATCATTTCCATCCTTTAATCTGATATCAACCACCGAAGACAGGCGCCCGCCATAACGTGCAGGAAAACCACCTTTGGTTACAGTTACATTATTGATGGCATCTTCATTAAACACTGAGAAAAAACCAAAAAGGTGTGAAATATTATAAACAGGTACATCATCAAGCAAAAACAAATTTTGATCAGCACTTCCACCCCTGACAAACAATCCGCTTACACCTTCACTCCCCCCATTAATACCAGGCAAAAGCTGCAAAGTCCTTGCAACATCTATTTCGCCCATGAATGCGGGAACTTTTTTTATTTGAGCAACAGGCAGGCTGATAGTACTGTTTCTTGTAGAGTTGATTCCTTCAGGCGTAATAAAACTTACTATAGGGATTTCACTTATGGAAGCATTTTCCTGAAGAGAAAAATTAAGTACTGTATCATTTTTCAGATAAAAACGATGCTGAACACTTTCATACCCCACATAAGAGCAATTTATTACCACCTCGCCCTCCTGAAGTATCAGGTTATAATATCCAAAATTATTTGAGTTAATCCCCTCCCAAAGATGTGATTCATATACTGAAGCTCCAATCAGGATTTCACCATCCTTTTTACTCCTGACAAAACCGCTGATACAAATCTCTTTATTGTGTGAGTGGCTATTATCAGGAAGTAAGATTATCTTATTCTTTCTTTCTGATATAACTACAGGGCAGTCATGGAATAGTTCGTTAATAAAACCTTCTATGGTATTTCGCGAAGAAGAAAGAATCACGTTGTTATCCAGGCACAACCGATTGCTATAACTAAAAGGAATCCCTACTTCATTCTCCAATATTTGTAATAATTCAAGCGTTGAGCCTGAGACTTTAGGAATATCAATTTCCTTTTGCAGGATTGATTGTCCATAAGAAAACAAACAACTAGAATACAGAACAGTAAGTGTACAAATATATTTTAAAACTCTGCTTAGGTTCATTTAAACAGTACCACAATAACATTTCTAATTAAACTCTTGCGAATTTAATCAGAGATTGTTAAAACAGAACCATTTAATTTTATTTTTTTATTGAAGTGAATCTGTAATTCTTCCAGAATGTCTTTTAAATCCTGATTTTCAAAGGTAGTAGTAACCTTAATATCAACATCTTTACACAAATATTTAACTTCCTCTATTTCGTCAAAAGCTTTTTGTAAATCGGCACATATTTGTTTTAGTGAAGCTTGCTCAAACTTTAATGCACTAGATTTCCAGTATAAATCATTATAAGAGAGGATGTTTTCTTCAGTTACCACACCATCTTTTACTATAGCCCTTTCTCCCTTAGTCAGTTCCACTCTCTGTTCATATGCCTGCACCCCAACTTTTCCGGAAACAACCAATACCGATAGCTGTTGATTAAGTTCATTTACATTAAATTCTGTACCTAACACTTCTACTGTGGCATCATCCACATTTACGACAAAGGGGGTATCATTATGAGTTACGTCAAAAAAAGCTTCTCCATTCAAATACACTTCCCTGGATGCCTGGGTATTGATAGCTTTATTATATACTAACTTACTGTTTTTATTTAATACAACTACTGAATTATCAGGAAGAACAATCCTTTCAATTTTATCTCCGGATTTATAGGCTGTTAACCGACCGAATCCTGGTACTTTTAAATAAAGGAATAAAGCTGTTGACAAAAATAAAGCAGGCAACAGAACAGCTGCCATTTTTCTTAAACCGAATACCACATTTAATTTTCGGGAAACTCCTTTTGTACCATTTTGTTGCAATACATTTTTAACTATCTCAAAATCTCCCTGCACATCGATTGACTCAAACACTTTTAAATGTTGGCTTTTGTTCCACACATATTCAAATTTAGCGAACTCGTCTTCATTTTGTGCAGACTCCCCCCTCCACTTATTTAAAATAAGCATTTCTTCCTCTGAAATATCATTGGTTAAATATCCAACAATAATCCTTTCCATATTTTCCTCGTTATTCCTCACTTTCTGTACTGTAAATTCAACAATCCTACAACCCGAAATTAATGTTTAATGAAAATGCATCAGACTAAAGAATTCTTCCTCTGCCACAACTTCTTCAACCTCAACTTCATCAACTACATTGTTAATTTGTTGTTGCTGTATTTCTTCAGGATTACTTAGTAATTCTGCAATCATTTGTAATAAGAATTCCATAGTTGTACTTTTTACGAGTTATTGTGAATGTATGACAATTACTTTTATTACTACACGTATATTATATTTTTAAAATAATTCATTTAGAATTATTCTTAATTATATCCCCAATAGCACTATAAAAATCCCAATGGCTACAGAAACCAATATTCCCATGTATTGTGAAAGCTTTTGACGCATTTTTTTTAGTGCATTACTAATTTGTGTCTCCACAGTACGTTTTGATATTGAAAGCTCATCTGCAATTTCCTGATTTGTTTTCCCCTGAAAACGACTCATTTCAAAGATTTTACGACATTGTCCCGGAAGCGTATTTATCACTTGAAATATTTTATTTTCAAGTTCTGTTTCCTCCATGATATCATGAAATGCCCCTTCCGCTTCTTTGGATTCCTGAAAAAGTACAGAATGATGAGTTCTAAGAGTCTGTTCCCTTTTTAAATGGTTCAGGCATTTATTACGAACAGATTGATATAGATGTGCTTTTAACGAGGTGTGTATCTGAATTTCTTCTCTTTTTTCATAGAAGTGAACTATAACTCCTTGCACAAGATCTCTTGCCATATCAATATCAAAAACCAGTTTGTTAGCAAAAACAACCAGTGGCTGGTAATAGGCAACAAAAATCTGTTCAAAGGCAGATTCATCCCCACGTGAGAGTCTTGTTAATAATTCCTTTTCTGTCATAAATTCCAAAATTCCCTACAAAACTATATATTTTTTATTCTTCTGCAGTTTTTTTCTTATCAAGTGAACAATCCTAAGGATAAAACATGATATTTTTTAGATAGACAAGAATTATTATTACAGGTTGTCTGCTTCGCAGTAATTAAATTTACTTTTCGAACAATTTTAATACAACTTTTTTTATATATTTGCAATCCGATTTCGGGATGTGGCGCAGCCCGGTTAGCGCACTGGTCTGGGGGACCAGGGGTCGCAGGTTCAAATCCTGTCATCCCGACTTTTACAAAACATTAAAAAAGCGATTAGAAAAACATCTAATCGCTTTTTTTATCCAGTATTTCTTAAGATGACTATTAATCACAACTCTTACCCTGTGACAATATTTTAACGGCCTTTTGATTCATAATACTCTTTCAAAACAAAAAAGGCTTTTTTCTTGTATCCTTTTTCTGATATTAAACCTTTACGATTCCAACCATCCTGTATTTCCGGTAACTGGCGTAATGGGGATTGAAAGTCTACCAGGATCCAGGGCGTCATACCAGCGAGGCCATCAATTTTATCAAACATAGCAATACTTTCTTTATAAAGGTATTCCTGAAACTCCTCGCTCCATCGGGTTAAACTATCGCCATGAAATCCTTGTAAAGCGCCACCTCCAAATTCAGTTACGACAATTGGTTTTTCAAGACCCGCTTTAAAAGACTTAGTTCTGCATTCTTCGGGAAAACCTCCATACCAGCCAAGGTATTCGTTAAAACTAATAATATCCAGTTTTTCCATTAATGGATCATTATAAGTATAAACGCTGTCTGGATGCCCATCTGCTTCCTGGTCCTTTTTGCAAGCGGCGGATATTAGCCGTGTATCGTCTATTGATCTGATATAATCTGCTAAATCCGATAAAAACTTTGTTCTGTCTTCAGTTGGGGCTGTTTCATTAGCAACTGACCAAATGATTGAACTAGCCCGGTTATAATCACGATTGATCATCTCGGTATACTGAGCTTTTGCTTTTTTTAGCACTTCAGGGTTTCCCCATTGAATTCCCCAATACAGAGGTAGCTCTTCCCAAAGCAGCATTCCCATTTTATCGGCTAATCGCACAATTTTTTCCTGATGCGGATAATGGGCTAAACGTAAAAAATTACATCCTAATTCCCGGGCCCAACCAAGCATTAGTTTTGCATCCTCTATATTATTTGTACGATCTTTACGTAATGGATTTTCATCGTGCAAACAAATCCCTTTTAAAAAGACGGGCTTTCCATTTAACAGAATCTGTTTTCCTTTTGTTTCTATCGTTCTAAACCCTATTTCATCACTTATTTTATCGCTACCTGCAGTTATAGTAACTGTATACAATTTAGGGTTTTCAGGCGACCAAAGTTCTAAATGTTTTACTTCAAGTGTAAATTCTGTATCTCCTTCTTCATTAACTGAAATTTCTTTGTCTATTTTCAGTTCCGGGATGATTACGTTTGCTTTCTTGGGTAATTCAGATCCGGCAAATTGAATCTTACCCTTAATTTTTTTTGTTTTAAAATTAAGAGCTGATTTATCAAGAGCAATAAAATAGTTGTTAATGAAAGTTTTAGGCACTTCAATGATTTTTACATCGCGGGTTATCCCTCCATGATTAAACCAATCCGTAACCTTTGCGGGTATATAGTCTGCTTCCCGTGAATTATTTACTCCTATAATAACATAATTATCCTTTTCTTTCAACAGGTCTGTTACTTCGTATGAAAAAGGCGTGAAACCACCTTCATGTTTACCTAATATTTTACCATTGAGGGAAACGGTAGTTTTATAATTGGATGCACCTATATAAATAAAATATCGTTTATCTTTCGAGATATTCTCCTTGTTAAATGTTTTGCGATACCAAACAGAACCTTCATAATAGTTTAATTCTGGCTTTTGAATATTCCAACTCCCGGGCACCCACAACGTTCTTCCTGAAGTAAATCCATACTCTACCCTGTCTGATTTATCCTTTGGCTCGTAGTTTCTGAATATAGGCATCCCTCCCATTCCTCCAGTTTCATAAGCATCTACTACATATTGCCACTTACCATTTAAACTGGTACAGGTGCGGTTAAAAGTATTTGAAATAAAGATTTTTTGAGCCTGGGAATAGCTTAATGAGAAGCATATTGCCAGAATAAACAGTAGCATGAGTTTTTGTGTAGTCATAATAGATTTATATTACAATAAACTAGGAAAAGTAAAGTTACATTTTATGATTTAAATATGTTAGTGCCCTTTAGCGTCCATTAGCATTTTTACATTATAGTCCGCCTCTTTACCTTATTATCCACTAAAATACCCTCTGATTAAGAATTGTTGAGTTAAAAAACAAAGCCCTAATATATTTTTAAATGTAAATAGTCTCTGCAAGAAAACTCCGGTTTTATAGTTAACCCCATCGCTCACCCCTCGTCCCCTGAAGGGGAAGCCTCTCGCGCACTGTGGGTTGAGACTCTCCCTTTAATGTCTGTTCCGAACTTGTATTCGGGAAAGTTGGAGGGTGCGGGTTGGGAAAAAATCGAGTTTTCTTGCAAGTACTAAATATCATATCAGAATATTACTCAACCCGTTATTTTAAATTTTCATTAAAGAAAGACTCTAATTTATCAAAAGGAATGATATCTGTTTTATCATATAAATCAGTATGAACCGCACCTGGAATAATCATTAATTCCTTAGGTTCGTTTGCTGCTTTATAAGCATCTTCACTAAAGTAACGTGAGTGTGCATTTTCTCCTGCAATAATTAAAATAGGACGTGGAGAAATTTCATTGATGTAAGTCATCAAAGGCATATTCATGAATGATAATGCATTGGTTGCAGTATATGAACCATTAGAGTTGATAGAACGAGAGTGGAAACCTCTTTCCGTTTTATAATAATTAACATACCCTTTTACGAATTCAGGTTCTTGTCCTGTTAGTTGCTCTGGTTTTGGCAATCCTGCAGTTCCATAAGCAGGGGTACCGGCCTCTGCATCTTTCCATCTTTGTTGCCCCAATTGCTCTAATGTTTGTGAACGTTGTTCAGCTGTCATGCTATCGAAATAACCTTTAGCAGTAACGCGCGACATATCGTACATACTTGCTACAGCAATAGCTTTAACTCGTTTATCAGCAGCCGTGGCATTTAAACCCATACCTCCAAAACCGCAAATACCCATAATACCTGCTTTTTCTCTGTCAATAAATGATTGAGTTCCAAGAAAATCAATTGCAGCACTAAAGTCTTCAGTGTTAATATCTGGAGATGCTACATTTCGTGGTTCACCACCACTTTCACCTGTATATGAAGGATCAAATGCTACCACAGCAAAACCTCTCTGAGCTAATTCATTGGCATATAAACCTGAAGCTTGTTCTTTTACAGCTCCGTAAGGTCCACTAACAGCAATTGCAGGAAGAGGCTCAGTTCCTCTGTCATTAGGTAAATACAAATCACCTACTAACTCAATACCATAACGGTTTTTAAAAGATACTTTTTGACGAGTTACCTTATCGCTTAATTTAAATGTATAATGCTCTTCTGTTTCTGTATTTTTCATCTTGTTTTCTTTATTTTTTATTTCTGTACATGCTTGTGTCAATAATAATATTGACATTACTCCCACCATTAATATTTTTCTCATTTCTATTTTGTTATTTGCATAACAATATTTTAATTAAGATATCTTTTGCTATTTGAGCCAAAGTTTATTTATATCACCATGCTGTAAATCCCTATAGCCAAACTCTTAACAACCTAATGATTTACTGACCTAATGACCTATTAATCTATCACCCTAACATATTGTATTCTTCATCTGTTAAAGGTCCGCCCCATTCCGTTGTAGATCCTTCTACAGGGACCGACATGGCTACATGAGCAAACCAACTGTCTTTTGTTGCTCCATGCCAATGGTTAACTCCTGCCGGAATATTTACAACATCGCCAGGATTTAATATTTGTGCAGGTTTTCCTTCTTCCTGATACCAACCTGTTCCGGCAGTACATAATAAGATCTGACCACCTCCCTGATGAATATGCCAGTTGTTGCGACATCCTGGCTCAAAGGTCACATTAAATGTAGGTACTCCTTCTAATGTTAATAATGCCAAATAACTCTGTCCAACAAAGTATTCTGCGTAAGCATCATTTTTCTGTCCTAATGGAAATATTTGCTTAAAATCACTCATTTTATTTACTCATATTTTATACAAAAAAAAGGTTTCACGGCAATGATAATGTAATAGTTACATCACCATCCCCTAATACTTCTTTTAATTCCGAAGCATTAATATTATCTATTTTACCAAAACTCCTAATACGCATATTATATTCTTCATTTTTTATTCTTTATGATCTTTACAAAAACTACTCTTTGACGGTAATAAACCGATTACAAATATGGAAGGAAACAACACGAATAACATACCTTAATTACAGTAATAATTACCTTAATTACGGAATATATCACGTTATAAACATGACGAAAAAAGGAGTTTTTACTTATACTACTTTTCTGCAAAAATGCTTTTAAAAGCCTTCTCTGTTCTTATCAATCCTTCTAGCAAAGTATCTTTAGGGCAAGCAATATTTAATCGCATAAATCCCTCTCCTGCTTTTCCATATATAACACCTTCGTTTAGTCGTATATTTTCAGCTTCAATCATTTTATCCAACAATTCTTTTGATGTCATATTTAATACAGAACAATCAATCCACATCAAGTAAGTGGCTTGGAGTGGTAAAACAGGAAATTCAGGAAGTTTCTCCACAAAGAATCCCTTAACCATTTGGTAATTACCCCATAAATAATTCTTTAAATCTTCCAGCCATTTTTCTGAATCAGGATGTGTATATGCAGCTATTAATGCTTCAATGGCAAACGGACTAATATCACATACTTCGTTAATATTAATTGCTTTATCAATTTTTTGTTTGATTTGTGGATTATATGCTATGATATTAGCAACCTGTAAACCAGCTAAGTTAAATGTTTTGCTTGGTGCAATACAAATTGCGGAATTCTCCAAAAATTCAGGACCCATAGAACCAAAAGGAATATGAGTATGTCCATTGTGTACCAAATCGCAGTGAATTTCGTCGGATATAACAAAAACATTATTTCTAAAACATATATGGCCTATCCTTTCTAATTCTTCTTTTGTCCACGCTCTTCCTGCAGGATTATGAGGATTACACAATAACATAACCTTAGCTTTTGGATCGGCTACTTTCATTTCTAAATCATCAAAATCAATAGAATATGTACCATCAGCATATATTAAATCGTTCGAAACGCTTTCGCACTGGTTATTGCGAATGGAAGAAAAGAAACAATTATATACCGGTTCCTGAACAATTACTTTATCTCCAGGCTGAGTCATGGCTAAAATAATTGCAGACACAGCAGGAACCACTCCAATGGTGTATATCATCCAGTCCCTTTCAATTTTGAAGCAGTGTCTCCTGCTAAACCAATCGATTACTGCATTATAATAAGCATCCGGCACATTGGCATAGCCAAAAACACCATGTTGCACTCTTTTAGCCAGTGCATCTATAATTGGAGGTGCTGTTTTAAAATCCATATCAGCCACCCACATAGGTAATACCTCGTTATTTGAATTCGTATCCCATTTGTAGGAGTTACTTCCTTTACGATTTATTATTTCGTCGAAATTATATTTCATATTAAAAGTTATAAGTTGAAAGTACCTAGTTGAAAGTTTATAAAGTAAAAAGGTGTATTTCAATAAATACCTCTACTTCTATGCAAGGTTATATCTTGTGACCCTATCTCTTAATAATTTATTTGTTGATAATTACTGTTAATGAGAATATCAAGATCTTTCTGAACACAACAGGGTTTTACCCTATTCTATTATATCACGAACTAGTCCGTGGTTTCAGTCTTTTAAGTACTTATACAAGCTGCAAATTCCCTTCTTCTTGTTCCCTACTCCCTTTCTCCATATTATTTACTTCACACTACGCCCTTTGCTCTATGCTCATAGCCATAACCTTGTTACCCTTAACCCTTCTACCTTTTACCTTGTTACCCATCTACACATTAACCTCATCTTTTACTTTAATCAAGCAATCTCCAGGCTTTTTACAGTTTTCGTCAATAATAATTTCACCAATATTATCCGCTAAAATCTCCCCACTTCTTGGATTTTTTATACTTGCTATTGAACCTTTAATTTCAGCTATTAAAGAACTGTATTCAAAAGCCAAATCAGCATCTTCTTTCATTTCACAGTTTTCCATTATAAGATTTTG
The DNA here is from genome assembly GCF_026013615.1 of Plebeiibacterium marinum. Lineage (GTDB taxonomy): Bacteria > Bacteroidota > Bacteroidia > Bacteroidales > Marinilabiliaceae > Saccharicrinis > Saccharicrinis marinus_A. The sequence goes on along the minus strand of NZ_JAPDPI010000005.1, from coordinate 74,326 downwards.
AGCATAACACAATGGTTGTGTACCTGCTATGATGCAATTTACCAGACGTAAGTTTTTTGAGTGCCAACCTAAATATTCACCCTCGATAACAGAATCGTAAACGGTCACATTTTCTGTATTCCAAAATGCATCTTTGGTTTTTAAATATGAATTACGGATTTCAACATTTTTAGTGTATTGAAAACTGTAGTTTCCTTGAAGTGTAAGATTATCTATTTTAATATTTTCGCAATTTTTAAAAATGTAATCTCCATTATTGACTTCAACATCTTTAAACTCAACATTCTTACACCACCAGGTACATTCTTGAGCATCGGTCAATTTTACATTTTGAATGTACAATCCATCAATTTCCCGAAACATTTTTGGTGCTTCAACACGAGTGTTCACCATACGTAAATCATCACAATACCAAATTGCAGCTCTTCCCCCTTCTGTAAACAATGAATCATCTATAACAGTGTGTGAATTGTGCCAAAATGGATATTTACCCATAAATACACAATTGATTGCATTTACATTATTCGATTCTTTTAATGCCGACTCTCCGGTATAAATCTTTACATTTTCAAGTTGTACATTATTTGATGCAAATAATGGTCTCTCTCCCTGAAAAGACTTGTTTTCTATTATATTCATTTGAATCTGTGTTTTGTTAAATTTTACAGGATACAAAGATGAAGAAGTGCCTATAAACAAACTGACCATAATTACGGTAGTATTTACCATTTTTACGGAATCTGGTTTTATATACTGGCTGATGCCTATATAGAACGTACTAAAGAAATAGATTCTTTTATCTGACAGGAATAAAATTATATATTAAACATACCAATCAAGGGTTAAAAAACGAACACAGAGTCGCCAAGACACAGAGTTTAATATTTTTTTTCAAAATCCGTTAGGATTTACTTCTGTGCACTATTTTCTTTCTATTAATAAAGATACTTTATCATTGTCATTATTCATGAAAGTGCCGTTTATACCAACCAAGTATATAAAAAAACTCTGTGCCTTTTTGTCTCTGTGTTTATTTTTTATTTCAACTCTTGATTCGCATTAAACATTAATGTTTCATCTCCCGATAAAATCATCAACATACCTCAATTACGGATATACTTACCCATATTCCGGAATGTAAACCTCGAGAGAAACACTTAAAAGAATAGCTCTTTATATTTGCACCAGAATTAAGCAAGTACCCAATCAACAAAAACATTTAATAAAAATAAACGTGCTTATTATCAAGTAATAATAAAGAACCAATATGAATTTAGATTTTACTTATCACAACCCAACAATTATCCATTTTGGAAAAGAAGCATTAAGCAATTTAAAAGCCGAGTTAGCGAATTATGGCGATACTGTAATGTTGGCTTATGGAAAAGGTTCTATAAAAAAAATAGGACTTTATGAACAGGTTGTTTCTATTTTAAAAGAATGTGGAAAAAACATTGTTGAAGTAACAGGTATTATGGCTAATCCTACATGGGAAAAAGTAAAGGAAGGAGCCAAAATTGTTAAAGATAATAATGTAGACCTTATTCTTGCTGTTGGTGGAGGTTCTGTTATTGATTGCGCAAAAGCAATTTCGGTTTCAGCATACAGTGAAGAAGACGCTTGGACTAAATACTGGTTACAGTTTAAACCTGTTGATAATAAAATTGTACCCGTTGCATCTATCCTGACTTTAGCAGGAACAGGATCTGAAATGAATGGAGGTTCGGTTATTACAAACGATGACATGAAACTTAAAATGGGACGTGTATTCCCTCCAAATGTTTATCCTAAGTTCTCTATCTTAAATCCGGAATATACTTTCTCATTACCTAAATATCAGATGGTAAGTGGTATTTTTGATATGATGTCGCACCTTATGGAAGCATATTTTTCGGGTGAAGATGACACAACCTCAGATTATATTGTTGAAGGTGTACTTCGTTCTATTATTCATAGTGCTAAAATTGCTATTAAAAATCCTGAAGATTACGAGTCGAGAAGTAACTTAATGTGGAGTGCGACACTTGCTATGAATCCATTAATGGGATTAAGTAAACCACAGGATTGGCAAGTGCATATGATTGAACATCAGATTGGTGCATATACAGACTGTGCTCATGGTATGGGATTGGCAGCAGTATCACTTCCTTATTACCGTTTTATTTACAAAAACGGATTAGATAAGTTTGTTCGTTTTGCAACTCAGGTTTGGGGTATTGAAGAAGAAGGAAAAACAAAAGAAGAAATTGCTCTTGCCGGAATTGATGCATTAGAAACGTTTGTAAAAGAATGTGGTATAGTTATCAATTTAAAAGAGCTTGGAGCTACTGAAGAAATGTTACCTGCCATTGCTGAATCTACAGTTATCTTAGGTGCATATAAAAAATTAACTTCTGATGATATTCTTGAAATATTAAAAGTTGCTTACACCGCTTAATAAATCCACCTTATAAAAATCCCCCGTAATGAATAGGTATGATCTACCTATTTTTGAGTTGTTGTTTCTGATATTTTAAATCTCAAACAACAACTCTTTTCATCTGTTTAAATTTGCTTTTAATTGCCATATGGAACCCGCCAATAATCATTCTCGTGTTTAAATACAGACCTATAATGGCTTGTTTCACATTACTCAACAAGGTTAAAATCCAAAAGAATATAATGCCAACTCCTATTACATTAAAAGTAGACGATACAATAATATCTGCAACGTTAAATGATCCTACAGAAACACAAACGGAATGCAAGAGGCTGCCTTGTTCAAAAACTAAAACCACATTACTAATTAAGTATAATCCAATTATTAAAACATCATCAAACTGATAAAGGAAAAACTTACAATGTTTTTATATATTTATAAACTATATTATTTAAAGTTTTTTCCATGTTATTCAGATTTTGGCTTTCATTTTTCATTTTACTAATCTCCACATTTTCCTTTGCAAGTAAAAAATACACTATTGGTTTTTCTCAATGTGGACAAAGAGATAACTGGCGACTAAAAATGGAAGCAGAGATGGAAAGAGAATTGCTATATCATCCCGATCTATCTATAATTATTAAACAAGCTTTAGATGATAGTAAAACGCAATTAGAACAAATTGATGAGCTTTTGAATCAAGACATTGACCTTTTAATAGTTTCTCCAAATGAAATAAATCCTGTACAAAAAGCAATTGAAAAAGTTTATAAAAAAGGAATACCTGTTATTCTGATTGATCGTAGAATTGATTCCGATTACTATACTGCATATATTGGTGGAGATAATTATGAAATAGGAAGATTCGCTGCTGAATATATAGGTGGAAAACTAGATTATAAAGGTAACGTATTGGAAATACAAGGAGCCATGACAATGTCTGCAGCCGTAGAAAGAAGCAATGGTTTCAATGACGCCTTGGCCAACTACTCAAAACTAAAAAATGTTTACAAAATACACTCTTTTTGGAATGAAAATATTCTTGCTGACAGTTTGCCTTCAGGTTTCAATCAACACCCGGATATCAAAGCAATATTTGCTTTCAATGATGATCTTGCGTCTGACGCAGTTGATGTCCTCAAAAAACACACAAATTATTCTGATTTAGTTGTAGTGGGTGTTGATGGTTTGGCAACACCCAAAGGAGGAATTTCAATGGTTGAAAACGGAACTATAACAGCAACAATAATTTACCCAACAGGAGGAAAAGAAGCCATACAAATCGCATCTAAGATACTTCATAATAAACCTTTTAATAAAAATAATCTTCTGCCTACTGTTGTTATCGATAAAACAAATGTAAAAACAACCCGGCTTCAATATAATCACATCGAGACACTCCAACAAGATATTGACAGGTCAAAGAATATGCTTGAAAAATTGGAAGAACAGTATCAATCACAAAAAACATTGTTGTTAATTGCTGTATCATTACTTTTAATCGTTATCCTTCTTACTGCATTAGTTTTTAGAGCTTTCAGACATAAGAATATTGCAAACCTTAACCTTGAGAGACAAAAAGAGGCTATTTCAAAACAGAATATTGAACTAAAACGAGTATCCGAACAATTAGATGAAGCGACTAAGGCTAAACTTAAATTTTTTACGAATATTTCGCATGAGTTCAGAACTCCTTTAACCCTTCTGTTAGGTCCTGTATTTGATATGGAAAATGATGCAGACCTTAATGAGAAGAATAAGTGGAGACTAAATTTAATTCATAAAAATGCAAAAAGGCTGTTAAAGCTAATAAACCAGTTGATGGATTTCAGGAAAATAGAGATGGAAAAAATGGGATTATTAGCTAGTGAATATGATCTTGTAGAATTTCTTCAATCTATTAAAAATGACTTTATCAGCCTGGCATCAAACAAAAATATTAACCTTAGCTTTAATACTAATGTTGAGAATATACCGGTTTGGTTTGATAAAGGTCACATGGATAAAGTATTTTTTAACCTGTTATCGAATGCTCTGAAATTTACGGATCAGGAAGGAACTATAAAAATACACTTAAGCCAGGTTACATATACATTTGGTGATAAAGAAAAAGAGTGCGCCAAAATTATTGTTGAAGATAATGGCCGAGGAATATCAAAGGAACACTTGAATAGGATTTTTGATCGTTTTTATCAAATAGAACAAAGTGAAAACCGTTTAGAAGGTACAGGAATTGGCCTTTCATTAACCAAGGGATTAATTGAAATTCATAAAGGAGCAATTGAAGTATGGAGTGAAAAAGGTAAAGGTACACGATTTAGTATATTCCTTCAATTGGGGAATGAGCATTTTGAACCAGATGAAATAAACCAGTCGCAAACAGAAAAAGGCTTGATGGATGATCTTATAAAAACAGAAACTGATCTTGCTATAAATGGTTCCTATTCTGAAAAAAAGGTTGTTAACGAGAACATTAATAAACCGGTTTTATTGCTTGTTGAAGATAATGAAGAATTAAGAAATTATATTAAACAAAGTTTGATTCAGAATTATATTATTGTAGAAGCCGGGAATGGTAAAGATGCGCTAGATTTAATTGATGAAAACGAGTTAGATTTAATTATTACCGATGTTATGATGCCTGAAATGGATGGACTTGAGTTTACCCAAATTATAAAATCAAAAATTGAAACCTGTCATATCCCGGTAATCATGCTTACAGCAAAATCATCTGAAGAACAAGTTATTGAAGGTATCGAACAAGGAGCTGATGATTATATAACAAAACCATTTAGCGCAAATTATCTTTATGCTAAAATCCACCAACTCATTGAAAACAAAAACAATATAAGAAAATACTTTAAAGAACTAGGGGCTAACATGCCGAGGAAAGGACTCTCTAAACTAGACAATCGTTTTATCAAAAATATTGACAGTTTAATTTTAGAAAATTTGAATAACGAGCAATTCGGAGTTGAGTTCTTAGGTGAAAAAATTGGCATGTCGCGGGTACAACTATACCGAAAAATTAAACAAATGACAGAACTATCCCCTAATGATTATATAAAATCTATACGACTAAAAAAAGCAATTAAATTAATGACAGAGGAGAACCTTACCATTTCTGAAGCTTCTTTTAAAACGGGTTTTAGTACGCCTTCCTACTTTTCTAAATGCTTTAAGGATATTTATAAACAGACACCAAGGGAGTATTTAAATGAGATAAATCAAAAGTAATTTTTTTGTATAAAAAAAGAGGATGTCCTCTCCTCGGAAAAAAACACCCTCTTTTACTTGCCCAATTTGCTATACGATCATTATGATAAAATCTTCCTAATTATCCCAAATAGATTTTAATTCATACAAAGCAGCTTTATTGATTGCTATTCCACCATTCTTTGCAAATGCATTAATGGTACGGTAATCTTCTTTAGGAAAAACAAGGCTTGTCATTACCTTTTCGCCATTGTTCACAAATATTTCTATAGACGACCAATCTACAATAACTCTAAAATTCAATGTACTTTTTGCTTGATATGGCGCATATTGTAGTCCGTTAAAATCCTCAGAGAAATCTGAGACACCAGAATTATCTCTGTTAATGATCAATTCCTGTTTAGTTGAGTTATAGGAAACAATAAATTCCTCACCATCCTCATTTTGTAAAGAGAATCCATATTCTGAAACACTATTAAGTTCTGAATGATTAATCGTTTCAAATTCAAGTATAAATTCACATGGTAACTTTATTTCTTGAAATACTTTTTCAGATCCCAAGATCATAAGTTGCTCCTTAGTTTTCATTTCTTTTCTGAGTGTTTCAAATTCGTTTACCGGTATAGATGTTACAATTAAATCCTCACCTTCACTTTTAAATTTTAATTCTCTGGTAACAGTCATTGCTGAACGCCATCTTTCGGTTGGAACTTTAGTAGCATACTGCCAGTTACTCATCCAGCCAATAAATAAGGTTCTTCCATCTTCCTCCGGTATATCTGACCAGGTAACGCCCGCATAGTTATCCTTTCCATAATCCAGCCAATAAAGGTTCTTATTTTCATTTATAAATTCATGACCATCAAAGCTTCCCACAAAGTATTGCGTACCGGAACCGCCATTAGGAGCTCCCGGATTGATACTAACAAAAAGCACCCATTTTTCCTCTCCTGAAACTTCATCCATTATTGGAAATAAATCGGGACATTCCCACACTCCTCCATAAGCTCCCAGCTCTGGTTGAAAATCACTTTCGTGTTCCCAGTTTTTTAAATCTTTTGAAGAATAAAAGCTAATACGGTCTTTAACCGCAAGACTCATGATCCACTTTTGCTGTGGTTGATACCAACGTACTTTAGGATCACGAAAATCTTTAATGCCCGGATTTGTTAATACAGGATTGTTTTCATATTTAGTCCAGGTTCTGCCCTTATCATTGCTATATGCAATACCCTGAGTTTGATAATCATTTGCACCTTCCATCTCCTTAACCCTATCGTTATAGGTATATATAGTTATCAATGGGGGAACTCCATCTTTACCAAAACCAGAAGTATTATTCCAATCTACTACTGCACTACCAGAATAAATATATCCCAAACTATCCGGGTATAATGCTATAGGCAAATGCTCCCAGTGAACAAGATCATTACTAACTGCATGACCCCAATGCATGGGTCCCCAAACATTACTATCCGGGTAATACTGGTAAAATAAGTGATATTCTCCTTCATAATAAAACATACCATTCGGGTCATTCATCCACATACTATCCGGAGTAAAATGAACTTGTGGTCTGTACCTTTCAGAATAGCGTGTTACTCTTTCCACTGTCGAATCCTGCTTATTAGTTTTTGATTGGCATCCAAATGCCAGAATTATCAGAAATATTATAATAAATGCTCTCATACCTTTAATTTATTTATCCCATAAACCCTACTTATCTTCTGTTAGAAGAAATACACCACTATCAAACTGATCGGATATTTGTAGCTCAACACCAACATTCATCAAATACTCGCCTTTAAAAGTCAGGCCATTTCCCCAAAAACGATTTTTACCATTTTCATTGATCTCTTTAATTGTATAATCTTTTAATGGATCAAGTCCGTTTAACTTAATAGTAGGAAATAATCCTCTTGAATGAGGCTCTATGCTAAAGGCAAATAATGCAGCTGTCTTTTTGTTCTTTGAAACAAATAATTGCGATGCCCAACCTCCTTCATCATAGGGTGATATTAAGCGATAAAGATCTCCTTCTGTTACCAGTGGACGTATATGTTGTTTGTAATTATTGATTGCATCTATAGCAAAAATCCGCTCTTCTCCCTTTATATCTTTTGGCTGAAGTTCCATTCCCAAACGACCAGTCATGGCTACATCAAATCTGAATTTAAGAGGAGTGACTCTTCCTGTCTGGTGATTAGGACTGGTAGACACATGAGAAGCTGATGCTACGGGCGGATAAATCAGGTTAGTACCATACTGAATAAATATTCTTGATAAAGGATCTGTATTATCGGAAGCCCAGAATTCATTGTGATATTTTAATGCACCATAATCAAGACGTCCACCTCCTGAAGCACAATCCTGAATCACAAAATTTGGATATTTTGCACGGATACGCTCATAAACAGAATAAAGCCCCTTAGTATATGATACCCAAAAGTGAGTTTGCTCTGAATCCGGCAAATAGGTTGAACCAACTTGTTCTACATGGCGGTTGGCATCCCATTTAATGTATTCTATTTTAGGATGAGTAGTTAAAAGACTGTCAACCATATTGTAAATAAAATCCTGAACCTTTGGATTAGATAGATCGAGTAAAAGTTGATGTCTCCATGTAATTTTATCCCTTCCCGGACTTTGAACTATCCATTCCGGATGCTTTTCTGCTAATTCGCTTGCTGGGTTTACCATTTCCGGTTCAATCCACAAACCAAATTTTATTCCTTTAGAATTTGCATGTTTAATCAAATAGTCTAGTCCACGAGGTAATTTTTTGGTATTAGTTTGCCAGTCTCCCAATCCTGCATTATCATCATTACGAGGATACTTATTACCAAACCATCCATCGTCAAGTACAAACATCTCCACTCCTATTTTCGCAGCCTCATCCATCATACCAGTAAGCGTTTTCTCATCAAATGAAAAATAAGCTCCTTCCCAACTGTTCAATACTATATCGTGGGATTCATATCCACCTGTCATACCATACTTTCTTCCCCAACGGTGTAAGTTACGTGATACTTTCCCCTGACCTTCATTACTGAATGTATAAATCATTTCAGGTGTAGTAAAAGTCTCTTCCGGTTTTAGGTTCCATTCAGCTAGAAAGGGATTGATGCCAGAAAGTACATTCAGGTTTTTCCACTCATCAATTTGAAAAGACAGACGATAATTACCAGACCAGGCCAAAGCTCCGCCATAACATTCACCTTCATTTTCAAGTGCCGGATGATCAAGGCTTAATATAAACGATGCATTCTCACCTTGGGTTGTACGTACTCCTTTCTTTGATTCAATAACTTTAATTCCATTTTCTATTTTCTCTTCCACCTTTTGCATTTCTCCGGCCCACGGACCATAAAAATGAGTCAGATAATAACTTTCTGAATTCACTTTCAAGAAGGAAGAATAAAATCTTTTAAGCGTTATTGCTTTGGGTTGGTGATTAATAATTTTTACCCATTGAGTAATAACATCTTCTGAAACATAGGCTTTTGTATGCAACTCTACCTCTAAGGCGTAAACTTTATCTTTTAATTTGATGATTGAATGAGAAACACCTTCTTCAGATTTATCCATATCATGTCCCACATAAGCCAGTTCTGTATTCAGGCTTCCATCTGATTGGATAGCTGCAAATGCCGGTTCATTTATATTTCCTAATCCCATAGTAGGATAAGCCTCATAACTTAAGTCTCTGTCAGTATCAAGTTTACGATAAGATTGTTGATGGTGAAAAGGTTGTACATCTTCAATTCTTTTACCATAATATTGAAATACCAATCTATTATTCTTATCAACCGAATAAACTAAAGATGTTTCTTTTGTATGAATGGGAATAACAGCTTTATTTTGACTGAATACAGCACTGCTAAATATCAGCAAAACCAACATCACATTGCTCATCCATATTCTCTTTATATATTTATTTTTTATTGTCTCCATAACTATTTATTTAAGACTCTTATAATCCAGTCTGATTTCCATTTAATAATTTCACATGACCGTTTTCTGCAAAAAGATTCAGGTGCTTTATTCCTTCTGGTAATGCACATTTTTTAGTCATTGAAATAAATCCGTCAATGGCAAATATCTCCACTGATGCTTGATCGATGATTATTTTAAGATCGAGTGTAGATTTATCAATAGCATAAAAAGCGTAATCAATGTCGGTGTATTTTTCTGTGACTTTATTCTTATCTTCTTTTCTAACAAAGAAATAACGTCTTACACTATTATAACCAATAATGGTCTTTTCATTTTGATGATTTATTATTTCAATCCCAAAAACTTCGGCTAAATCCAAATAAGTCCGGTTGTTTACATCAAAAGTCAGGTTTAATGCTATTGGTAACTCCAAATTTTTACCAAGAGCGAATTGATCTTTAATATTCTGTGGTTGAAAAGGTAACTTTGTATTATTCTGTGTTTCATTATACTCTACTGGCACAGATTTTAGGTAATAATCATTGAATTTGTTTATTAAAGTCAGTTTTCGTGGTAAAGTATACAATTCAGGCATCCCATTATTATTAATAGAATTTCCATATTTACTATTGTTTATCCATCCAAGGTAATAACCGGGCTCTTCCGGTTCATAATAGTTTGTTACACCTACCCCGGCAAAATTATCACTTCCATTATCCACCCATTTAGGCTTATGTGTGATTGGATTAAATTCAAAACCATTAAACTCTCCTACAAAATACTGAGTTCCACTTCCATTATTAGGAGCACCTTCTGTTGTGCTTACAAAAAGAACCCAATATTTATTGTTTGAGTTATCAACTCCTATTTGAAAAAACTCAAGGTCTGTCCATTCTCCTTTTTTCTCGTCAACTTTATTTCCAAATTCATAAAAGTACTCCCAGTTTAACAGATCGTCAGAGAAATAAAACTGAACATGATAACCTGATAATACCAACATTACCCATCTCTGCATTTCTTCATGCCAAATCACTTTTGCATCTCTAATGTCTGAGTTGGTGTTATAAAGTTGAATATCGTATTCTGGTTTCTTTAACCAACTATTACCGTCATCAGTGCTAATTGCTAAATTGATAGACTTAAAATTACGGTTTTTTGATTCCGCCTTACTACTGGTATTAGTGTAAAATCCAATAAAAGTAGGATTATCAGATGCCAGACCACTCTGATTATTTTGGTCGACCACAACACTCCAAACCCCAATTGATCCAAGAGAATCCAGTTCATTGGTTTTTGTTGCTTGATGCCAGTTTTCTAAATCCTTACTAATTGCATGCTTACAATGAATTAATTGGTCATTTTCTTTTGCCTGATAGAATAGGTGATATTCTCCATTATGCAAGAATAGTTCCTTTGGAGCTCCCAACTGCATCTCTTGTGATACAAAGTGAATTCCATGTGATTTAATCTTAGAATCCATCTTGCAACCATGTAACGATAACAGTATTAATATAAAAGGTATAACAAAAAATGCCTTCATCGTAAATAAATTAAGTTGTACTTCTATTTCTATTAGGACAAAAGGAGGTTGAAACCGGAGTGAATATTTAAAAGTTCACTCCGGGAATTAATTCCTTAATAATAGTAGCAGGATCTAGTATCCAACATTTTGTTCATACAATTTTTTTGTAAAATCTATCTCTCGTTGTGGAATAGGATAATATTCATCTCTTCCTGCTGTAAACTGAGCTTTATTCAAGAAATCTTTCCTGGTTTTTTCCTTTTCCAAATAGGCATTCAATGTAGGTTCTGCAATACCCCAACGTACCAGGTCAAAGAAACGAGGACTTTCCATTGCAAATTCTAATCTTCTTTCCCATTGTAAAGCTATTCTTGCATTTTCCTGTGTCCATGAAAGGTTTGCTCCATCATACTCACTAATCAGATAATTAGAAGGATTTGTGCCATCTGCCAACTTAGTTCGTCCTGTACTTTCAGAGGCTCTTTTGCGAATTTGATTGATTAACTGCATTGCATTGGCTTGTTCACCAAGTTCAATATAAGCTTCTGCCTGCATTAAAAGCACATCAGCATATCGAATAATATCAATATTTTTAGAAACACCCATAAACGGACCTTGCTTCTTATAGCAAGAACAATCAGCAGCCTGTTGTTCTTTCATACTTTGAAAGTAACCATATACTCCAGGCTCTCTAATCCAACTATTATCAAAAATATAAGTTTCCTCGTTCCTATATTTATAAGGGTGTCCGTTCATACCTACTGTATGATCAATTCGGGGATCAACAGTTACTCCTGTAGGTGTAATATCTTCAGCACTTAATTCCACATCATTAAAAGTGTCAAATTTTGGCAATCCACTTTCATCAGTAGCAAAAGCATTTACCATATTCTGACTTGCCTGGTGAAATCCACAACAACCATACTGAGGAGCTCCATGAGGATAATTTAATCCATTTTCGAAATTCAAACGTCCGGCAGTAGTACCATCACTTATAGAAAATTGAATGGCAAAAACAGATTCCGGGCCATTATCATATCCATCAAGAAAGTTCTCTGCAAAATCTGGCTGTAAAGAATATTTACCTGAGTTAATTACCATCTGTGTTAAGTCAACAACTTCCTGTAAACGAGTTGCATTGATATTTACAACCTGGTTATTATCATCCTGCTCATATGCCTGATATAGTCTCAATTTAGCCAGATATGCAGCAGCTGCAAATTTGTTTGCTCTACCTATTTCAGCTTGATCTTCTGGAAGATTATCCACACCATATTGAAAATCTTTAGCAATTACATTCCAAAGTTCATCATTGGTATACTCTCTGTTTGATGTTTGTATGATTTCATCGTTGGATAGATTCTCATCAATATAAGGGATATATTTAAACAGAATTTTTAGCATAAAATGACTATGTCCTCTTAAAAAGCGAGCTTCTGCAATACGGGCTGTTCTATCTTCATATTCATCATCTGTAAGTTGATTCAACATTCTTAAAGCTGAATTAGCTCTTGAGATAGCAGAATAATAGTTTTCCCAAGTATAAGGAAGACCAGCTAACCAGCTTTGTTCAGGTTGCGTTATATTATACTGCTCATAAAAGTTAAATGGCTCAACATCACCTGTTCCTCCACCACCTTTATAGGCATCATCAGAACGAACACTTCCGTAAACCCACATGCTGGCAATAGGGCCAATCATATCATTATTACCAATGGCAGCATAAGCTGCAGTTACCAAACCTTCAGCACTTTCTACAGATGGAGATCCCGCTTCGATAAAACCCTGTGGTTCAACTTCAAGATAGTCCTTACAAGAATATAATAAGACTACTAATATGATAGCAAACCAATTTTTATATATGTATTTCATAATTTTCATTTTTAATCTTTATAATACGATGTTTACTCCAAATGAGAATGATCTTGGAATTGGAATAGTATTTATATTAGTTCTTTCAGGATCCGGCCCCTGAAATTCTTTACTCTTAATAAGAAACAGATTTTCTGTCATGAAATATACACGAAGATTTTCAAAACCTAATTTCTCTGATACTAATGAAGTAAGGTTATAACCTATTTGTAAGTTTCTTAATTTAAAGTAAGATGAATTTACATTATAATAATCTGATGGTCTTACTTCATTATTGTTGTCTGATAAACTTAATGCAGGAATAGATGTGTTTGTATTTTGAGGTGTCCATGCTTTAAATACGCCTGGTCCAACATTATCCCTACTTCTTACAAAATTATTCACATTTATATAATAATCATAACCTGTTTTCCCGGCAACACCAGAACCAAATAAGGATAAATCAAAGTTCTTATAGTTGACAGCAACTCGCAAACCATATTCAAGATCGGGAAGGGTTGTTCCCAGGAAATCCTGGTCAAGTGCATCGATTTTACCGTCATTGTTTAAATCTTTATATCTGATTCTTCCCGGTGCTGCTCCTACTTGTGTAGCATGATCTTCTACTTCTGCATCGTTCTGAAAAATACCATCGGTTACATATCCGAATATTGAACGGCTGGAATGCCCAATAATAGTTTTTTCAGCATTTCCGGCATAAGCTGTTCTAACTTCTTCAGGTAGTTTTGTAATCTTATCACTGAAGTGACTTAAAGTGGTTGATACTTCATAAGTAAAATCCTCATTAACATCTTTACGATAGCTCAATGCAAACTCCCATCCGTTATTCTTTTGAGTAGCCCCATTCAGGAATTGTTTTTGTCCTTCACCTAAAGCTGATGCAACTGGTGGTTGAATAAGAATATCCGATGTTGTTCTTGTGAAATAATCAAAAGCTCCCATTAACTGGTTATTGAAAAATCCAAAATCAATACCAATATTTAGTTCTTCTGTAGTTTCCCACTTCAACGCAGGATTTGCTGCCTGTACCGAAACAAAACCTGATGTAAGATTACCAGAATCAGAACCATCCAGTGCATACGCTGAACCTACATTCCAGAATTGGTCGAAAAATGAATTGTGTTCAATAGATGAAATCTGATCAGCAGTAGCACCATAACGAGGTTCGAATAATGCAAGACTGGCATACTCTCCTACATCCTGATTACCTACTCGTCCAGCTCCAAGTCTTAATTTAAGATTGCTTAATTTCTTAATTGATTTAAAGAATGCTTCCTCGCTCAATCGCCATCCTAAAGTAGCTGCAGGAAATAAACCATAGCGATTATCTTTACCAAAACGAGATGATCCGTCACGTCGTAGAGTAAAAGAAGCCAGATATCTACCGGCATAACCATAATCTATTTTTCCAAACTGAGAAAAAAGTCTGCTCCCTGATGCAGTTCCATAACTATTACCATTACTGGTTCCGGAACTTAATACAAAGAAGTCCTCTGTTTGAGTAGAAAAACCTTCTTTATAACCTGTCATATCTTTAAAATTGTCGCTAACAGATTCAACTCCAAGTAAAAATCCAAAATCACTATTCCCTTTCTTTAACTTATAGTTTGCTGTATTCGACCAGGTTACACTGGTAAAGTCGCTGTTATACATCGTTAAACTATTAACTGATCGCGAAATAAATCCATTCTCAAATGCAGGTTCTATATCTTTATCTTTTACCATTGAATAATCAATTCCTACGTTAGTTCTCAAAACTAAATTTGGAATAAGCTCCAATTCAGCAAAAACATTTCCAAAAAGATAAGAACGATTAGTATTGTCAAATCGATTAATATACTGCATAAATACGGGATTGTTTCTATCTGAATAACCTGAACCTAATGGGCCGGCGTATTCACCAGTAGAGGTATAAACAGGTATAGTCGGAGGTGAAGAAATAGCTAACGCAGGAGTTGGTACACTACCCAAGTCTGGTGTTTCAAGAGTTTCATTCGAAGAAACAACCTGAGTATTAATTCCCACTTTTAACTTTTCATTAAACATGCTTGTTTGCGCATTTAAACGAGCTGTAATCCTGTCGTAATTGGTATATTTTAACATACCCGTATTTTTAAGGTAGCCCAGATTCAATAATACAGACGATGTTTCATTTCCACCAGAAATTGTCAGATCGTTATTGATTACATAACCTGTTTCGTAAGTTTCATCCTGCCAATCAGTATCTCCTGCAGGTACATTAGTATCACCTCCTACATAAGGTTGAACTGTTACACTGTTTAATACCGGATTATCAAAATTATTATTCCAGTCAAAATTGTATATCTCGCCATAACCCGCAGACGGATCTACTCGGTCATTCACTGAAGCCTGCCACAATGCTCTTCCTCGCTGAACAGCATTGGCCATTTTAAAACGTTGTGGTTTTTCTGATTGGATTGAAACATTAGAATTAAACTGTACAGTTACTTTTCCATCCTGCTTTGCACCATTTTTAGTAGTAACGATTACTACCCCATTTGAAGCTCGTGCTCCATAAATAGAAGAAGCTGAAGCATCTTTTAATACCTGAACAGAAGAAATTGAACCCGGACTCAGATTTTGAAATACCTCTGGTCTTTTTGTTGGAACTCCATCTATTATAAACAAAGGATTATTATCACCTAATGTATTTTCTCCACGAATAAGAACTCTTGTATCAGCACCTGAAGGTGATCCTGATTTCTCAATATACATTCCTGGTACTCTTCCTTGTAAAGCAACAACTGGACTTCCAGAACTCAAACTAACATCAGAAACTGATTCCATCTTAACAACCTCAACAGCACCTGTTAAATCAGCCTTTTTCAATACACCATATCCAACTGCAACTACCTCATCTAATCCAATATTTTCCTGCTCAAGTATAACATCTATTATACTCTTCCCCTGAACTTGAATTTCCTGACTTACCATTCCAATAAACGATATTGAAAGAGTTGCGCTCTCCGGAACGTTAATTCTATAAGCACCATCCAGATCAGTTATAGTACCATTATTGGTTCCTTTTTCCAGAATAGTTACTCCAGGTATACCAAAACCATCTGTTCCGGTAACTTTACCTTTAACTGTTTTTTCCTGTGCATTGGCTCCTATTGTACAAATAAATAGAAACATGGACAGAAAAATGCCAGTTAGTATTTTCCAATTGTCTGATTTTTTCATAGCATAAATTTGTTTATAAATTAGTAAAAATTGATTTAATTTGCTCTAAGTCATAAGCAGGAGTTGCACCTTCTTTTGAAGCTACATAAGCACCTGTAGCTGAAGCAAAATACAAAGCCTCAATTGGGTCGTTATCTTGTAAATAAGAAGAAATAAAACCGGCCAAAAAAGCATCACCTGCGCCAACCGAATCTATTGTTTCTACTTGATATCCACTATGTTTATGAAATTCACCTTTATCTAATAATACAGAACCTTCTGGTCCTTTGGTCATACAAATAGTATCTACACCCGACTTCTCACCTAACCAGCTCATCAAGCTTTCTTCGCTTTTATCTGTCAGGTTATACCACCTTCCAACTTCTCTCATTTCATCATCATTGAGCTTAATGAAGTTAGCCCTGGCAATTAAGGGTTCTACTATCTCTTGTCTATCGTAAGGAGGACGTAGATTTACATCAATAATTTTAAAGTCTACCCTGTCAATGCATTTCATAATAGCGTCGCACGTAACAGAATTTCTTGAAGCCAAAGAGCCATATATTAATACATCTGACTCATTGGCAACCTTTTCCAACTCTGGAGTAAATTCAATAGCATCCCATGCCACAGGTTCACATATCGTATAACTTGCCTGGTCTTTGTTATCCAGGTTAACTAACACTTCACTTGTTGGTAGATGATCATCTATTTGAATTAAATCAGTGGATAAACCGGATTGTTCCAAAAAATCTATCAACTTTTGTCCTTGTTCATCATTTCCAACTCTGCTGGCTATCTGAACATTTAATCCAATGTTCTTCAGATGCAAAGCCACGTTCATAGGTGCCCCTCCTGGTTTGGCTCCTGTAGGAAGCATATCCCACAGAACCTCACCAATGCATAATATTTTTTTCTCTTTTAGTACCATTTGATTTTTTTCTAAATAATTTGTGTTTCAACTGATTTTTAATTTCTGTTTTGTATCTCACGTTGTATTTCTTCCAGACTTTTACCCTTGGTTTCAGGCATAAGCTTCCAAGCAAAAAAGAAGTGTAATACCATCATTACCGCAAAGAATGCAAATGAGAAACCTCCTCCAATACCAGGCATTTCAGCTACAATTGGGAATCCCCATATTAATGCAGCAGCCATAATCCAGTGCGTAAAACTTCCAAGAGCCTGTCCTTTAGATCGTATCTTATTTGGAAATATTTCGGAAATAAACACCCATAAAACAGCACCTTGTGAAAAAGCAAAAAAGGCAATGAATCCCATTAGGTAAACCATAACTCCATAACCTCCAAACTCAGTAAAATTGTTGGTATAAAATGCTTTAGACAGCATACTTAAAAAGAAAACCATTCCAACAGAGCCGACCATTAATAACGTTCTTCTGCCATATCGATCAATTAAAAACAGGGCAAGGAATGTAAAGGCCAAATTTGTTAAACCTATAGATATAGATTGAAGCAAAGCAGAGTCTGTAGCAAATCCAGCCATTTCAAATACACGAGGTGCATAAATCATTATGGCATTGATACCTGCTAACTGATTAAATGCTGCAATAAGAATAGTAAGTATGATAGGAAAACGATTTTCTTTTACGAAAAGTTTACCATGTTCCAAATGCATTTCTGCTTCAATAGCCTCAACTACTGAGTTTAACTCTCCATGTGGATCCTTAGCACCAATACTTTCAAATACCTGAAGTGCTTCTGCCTTACGGTTTTTATTAACTAACCAACGAGGACTTTCAGGAACTGAAAATAATAATATGAAAAATATAATTGCAGGAACAGCTTCTACTCCAATCATAATACGCCAGGTTTCTCCTGCAAAAGCTTGCGAAATTACATAGTTAATTACGTAGGCCAGAAAAATTGAAAATACCACTAAAAATTGGTTTAGCAGAACTAACTTACCTCGCTTACTAGCAGGTGAAATTTCGGCTATAAACATAGGAGTAACTACAGTGGTACTACCAAGAAATATACCTGTTATAAAACGAAAAAACATCAGAATATACCAGCTTTGAGCAAGTGCACTTCCTATTGCAGATAGTGCAAACATACCTGATAAGAATATAAGAGAACGCTTTCTGCCATATTTTTCTGCTGGCTTCCCTATTATAACAGTACCTATTATAGTACCAATAATGGCAATTGCCACAGTAAATCCAAGGCTCGAATCAGACAGATTAAATAATTCCTGAATCTGAGCTGTTGGACCGGACATCATCGCAATATCATACCCAAATAAAAAACCGCCCATTGCGATAAGTAGAGATAACCTAAAAATATTGTACTGTTTCATTTTTGATAAATTTGTAACGTTATATTCTGCTTCAATTGCAATCGAAACATTTACATTATCAAATTTATGGAAGGATCAACAGAATCATTAACAAACAGGTTTCAATAACTATTACATTTGATACACCGGACTAAAAACTATCACATTTGTTACACAAATATCAAATTTGATACACTATTGTTACACAATTAATTAGACAAACCATATAGATTTTGACTAGTATAACCGCTTTGGTTACCCATATTACTTGATTACTTACCTTAATTACGGAATCTGAGTTAGGAATGTAAAAACATAGCAATTAGTTACGTAAATTTGTATTGCAGATTAAACGATCAGTCATGAGTGATATTATTAAAATAAACAGTGTAACGGAATATAATAATATGGCTGGACAGGAAACACTCCATCCATTAGTTAGCGTTATCGATTTCGCAAAAATGAAACCTTTTGCATTCAAAAAAACACAGATTAACTTATATGCTATATTTCTAAAAGATATTAAATGCGGAAATATTACATACGGTATTAATAATTACGATTACGAAGAAGGTACACTTATATTTATTTCACCAGGGCAGGTTTATGGAATTGATAGTAATGGTGAAAAAAGACAAGCTGCAGGTAATGCCATTATCTTTCATCCTGACTTAATAAGAGGTACATCTCTGGGTAAACATATTGATGAATATACATTCTTTTCTTACGAAGTTAATGAAGCGCTACATTTATCAACCCGGGAAAGAAGTGTTATAAATGAATGTTTTAATAATATCAAATATGAATTGGAACACGCAATAGATACCCACAGCAAAACGTTAATTGTATCCTACCTTGAATTGTTTTTAAATTATTCAAAACGATATTATGAACGTCAGTTTGTTACACGAAACCATTTAAATAAAGATATCCTGGTTCGTTTTGAGAATGTACTTAAAGATTATTTTGCATCAGAGCAGCCTCTTATATCCGGTTTACCATCAGTTAAGTATTGTGCTGAAAAACTATTTATTTCATCTAACTATCTGGGCGATCTTTTAAAAAAAGAAACCGGTAAATCTGCACAAGAACATATTCAATTAAAAATGATTGAAGTTGCTAAAGAAAAGATTTTTGATACCGAAAAATCAATTAGTGAAATAGCCTATGAATTAGGATTTAAACATCCTCAGCATTTTACCCGTATGTTTAAGAAAAGTGTTGGCATGTCGCCCAGTGAGTACCGAAATATGAATTAGTTTATAGAAATATAAAGGGTGTATAAAATTGAGACACCCTTTTTATGAAAATTCAATGCATCCTATTTATTGATTTATATAATACCACAACCAGGAATATTTATATTTTTTGACTAATCATTAGTGGTTTTACACTTTATTTTCTTATTCTTTTTCTGTTGAGCATAGTACCCCATTATGCCCATAAATCCTCCCATAAAACCACTTATAGTTCCTGTTATTCCATGCCCAATGGCATGATCCATTAAAGTATCTGGTACCGGAGTTGTAAAATAGTTCATTATAAAACTCATCACAAATCCCATAAAAGCACCTATAATTCCTTGTTTTAGAAAATTCTTCATAAACTATCGTTTTATTTTACAGTTAATTGATTAATGTAAAGGGGAATTAATGTCCCCTGTTTAATCTATGCATGCACTCTTGTTTTAATAACGAAGTATATCAATGACACAATAGCCAGACTAACACCAACCACAATAAAGCTATAGTTAAGTCCTACCCATTGTTGCACCGGTTGAATAATAATTGGCGAAAAAAACATACCTAAAAAGGTGGCTGTAGTTAATAAACCAATGTATTTTCCCCTTACATGTACGGGAACTAAGCTCATTACCCATAGGTTTCCGTTTGGAATAAGTAAACCTAATCCTAATCCACTGATTAAAACACCTGTAATAACCTGCCAGTAGGTTTCGCTAAAACCAATAACCGAAAAACCAATGGCCATAGGAATAAATCCTAAAATATAAATGGCTATGTAATTCAGTTTCATTTTAACTCTTTTGTAGAAAAAAGAGGCAATAGCCTGAGCAAATGGTAAACAGCCTACTGCTAATCCTACTTTATTACCATTGATTCCTTCTAACTTTTGTAAAAAGAAAGGTAATTGCACTGGTATCAGATAAAAACTAACGGTAGTAATAAATGCGCTCAATAATGCAAGCCAAACATATGGTGAAACTTT
The DNA here is from genome assembly GCF_026013615.1 of Plebeiibacterium marinum. Lineage (GTDB taxonomy): Bacteria > Bacteroidota > Bacteroidia > Bacteroidales > Marinilabiliaceae > Saccharicrinis > Saccharicrinis marinus_A. The sequence continues at coordinate 53,657 of NZ_JAPDPI010000005.1, read as the reverse complement.
TAATGATTCATGTGACGCTGATGCACTTTTTTCTCTGCTAATATTGGGCTCATGCAAAGTAAATGGTGACAATATTAGTATCAAGGCAGAAAAGCCATATACTAAGAATGTCAAACGCCAGTTAATATCAGTCAATACACCTGCAGATGTTATAAAGACTAATCCACCCAGGGCCACAAATGCACCTTGCAAGCCCATAAAATGTTCTCGTTTTGATCCGGTAAAATAGTCTCCGATTAAAGTAGTAGAAACCGTCATTATCCCTGCAACACCTAATCCAAACACAATACGACCGGCTAATATAGCATACAATCCACCTAACCAATAACCCGAAGTTCCGGCCAGTAAATATATCAGTAGTGAAATATTCAGCACCTTTAGTCTACCTATTTTATCCAGCAACTTTCCGGCTAATGGAGCTATAATTGCAATTGTTAATGCAGGTAAGGTTAACATCATCTTAGTTAATATTTCAACATTCTTTACATCTTTAAATGCATTGCTAATTAAAGGTAAAGATGGCGCAATAATAGCATTGGCTAAAATGGTTAACATACTAGCCAATAACAATGTTAACTCTAACATTTTTGTATTTTTCACCCTTATTCCTTTCTCTAATAAGTTATTATCCATCCTTTTAATAAATACAAAATCTAAATCTGCCAACCAAAGTGCAATCCTTATAGAATAGTACTTATAAAAATCCCCCATTGATGATCATCAATTTTCATTGGTCCAAATCCATACCAATCGTAGTTTAATCCACATCCAAACGAAAATGCTTTATAGCTAACACCCAGGCGACTGTATAAATGACTACGGTCGTGCTCACCTATTAAAGTATTTTGACTGTACATTCCCTGAACTTTAGAGTATAATGACCATGCTCCTTTAATTGCAGGGCGATATTCAGCCATGGCAATGGTTTCAAAATTTTTAGTTTCAGTAAGATGAAATCCTGTATTTACCATTCCCATAAACTCTTTTGTATGATAGCCATACTGAGCTCCTGCAAACGGTCTGAATCCCCAATGAGAATTAACTATGGCTCCGGAAAGGATACTGAAGTTCTTATATAAATTGTATTTAAACATAGCCAGGTTAATAGACTCTCTTAAATAAGCATCGTTATCATAGTTTGCTTTAAGATATGATAAGGCAAAATACCCTAGTTTGTTACTTCCTTTAAAGTTTCTGTCAAGTACCAATTGAGATGTGTATCCATCACTTCCTAAAAATATTTCCAATGGAATTGGTGCTGATCCATGAGGTGGTCCGTCTTGTGGAGCTTGTGCTTTAATTGCACTGAATGTTGTTACTACTATTAGTAGTATTACTGTTAATATTTTTCTCATTTTAATTTCTTTTTAATTGTTATTTATTACAAATCATAATCGTTTAGATTTCCAGTACTAAGCTATCTTGTGTTCGGGAAAAAACTCTCAAGCGTAATTAATTGTCCACCAAAAGAATAAACTCTCCTCCTTATTTAAGAAGGAGTACGGCGAGGTACGAGCCGGGAGGTGGTTTTTAATATCAAGATCCTATTAATATATATTCCAACTCTAAGGGTATAAAACCACCTCCCCTCTCCTGCGTCGAGGTACTCCTCCTTATTTAAGGAGGAGAGTTGATTTACAGCTTACAAATTGCTATTATTGAGGACATCAACATCTTTTCAGACACTCAACCTCTTCTCCCCATGTTATTAATTTCACCAACTCTTCCTTTTTTTTATGCACTGGCTGATGCTGATTAAATTCTAATAATTAATGTCAATCAAACGTTGAATATTATACTCTTAAATGGCTGAAAGCCTTTTGAATAGAATAAATCCAAAACTTGATTCGCATTAATATTAAATTCTATTTTCATCTTTAACAGCTGTTCTTATTAAATAATAAATATTGATTGGATAAAGGCATAACATGCCCGATAAAACTTATACCATCACTTACAAAAAGTGTAGTGTGGTATAAGTAGAGTAGAAATAAATCTGCATAAAATGCAGTTTCTTATAACAGGGGTAATGTCAATTTTGTAAAATAATCAGAGTCTTTCCATAAAGTCAATGTTTTTCAAGAGTCTTGTTCTGGAAGGTCGAGAACAAGGCTTGCGAAATTTTGATATTAAGGAAGTTTACTTTCGTAAATGACCGTTTTCAAAATGAGCGTAACGCAGTTATCGGACTTTATGGACAGACTCTAACTAAAAGGCTAATGCTTCCTCTTTAGCTTTCTCCTTAGCATCACTTAACAAAGCAGCGGTATCCTCTGTAATAATATCCAAACGGTCTGTTGCGATAGTAGTAAAATCAGTAATACCCATGAAGCCAAAAATATTACGTAAGTATTTATCTGCCATTTCAAGTGATTCCATTGGCTCTGACGAATAATCTCCACCTCTGGTAATAATATTCAAAGCCTTTTTATTCTTTAATAAACCAACAGGACCGTGCTCTGTATAGGCAAATGTAATTCCGCTAATGGCTACATAATCCACATAGGCTTTTAAGATAGCAGGAAGTCCTAAGTTCCAAATTGGTTCTGCAATCACATACTTATCAGCCTCTGCAAATTGATATGCAAATTTTAAAACAGGATGCTGTTTGTCTTCTTTCATAACAGCCTCTCTTAACTCATTCATCTTACCTTTTGGTAAAAACTGCAATCCGGCATCATATAAATCCAATTCTATCACTTCATCATCAGGATTATTAGCTTTATATGTTTCGATAAAACTATCTGAAATCTGAAAAGTCCTTGACTCACCTTCGGCCTTTGCATTGGCCTTTATGTACAACAATTTGCTCATATTCTTTCAATTAAACTTTTTGTTTAAATAATAATCAACTCTAAACACGCTCCTCTTCCCAATCATTATCTGTGTCGTAATGCGGATATAACTTCTCCATTTAAAACCATTACATATAATAGTTTTATTACCTCCAGATAATAGTGCACCTAATGATTAATCGATATCGAATTGTTGGAAGATTGTATGACAAAAATATTGTTGGCAGATTACAATTCCTTTTACATATGTTAAAAAGTTACTTTTTCGATCTGATACGACTTAATGATACTTGCGAAATACCTAGAAATCCTGCCGTATCACCCAGGCTTATTCGTTGCTGAAGATGTCCGTATTCTTTTAAAAACTTCTCATATCGTGCTGTTGCATCCAGATAGAGCAATCCTTTTAGGTTAGAAATGGCTGTATACGCTACAACCGAAACAAACTTACGGGCAAAGCTCTCAAAAGAATGATGTTGATTACACAAACGTTCAAAGTCTTCGTACTGAAGATAGTGAATGATTGTATCCTCCAATGCAACGGTGGAATAGTCTGCAGGTAGATTATTGAAAAAACTGTCGGTAGCAATAAAAAACTGTTTCTCTTCAAAAAACCTGAATACAAACTGACTTCCTTTATGATAGTAAAAATGCTTAACCAAACCGGATTCTACAAAAAACAAATGCCTGCAAACATGTCCAATTGTGTGTATCAGTTCTCCCTTTTCATAAGTTTTTGTTTTAATACATCTCTGTAAATTTTCGGATACCTCATTTGATACAGTAGAAATATTATTAACGTGTCTTAAAAATTCATTCATTGCAGTTTTATCTATAAAAGGACAATTCAATATAGGATAATAACTGCTATTATAGTAAAAACCTTATTGAAATAATACATTTTTATATAAACAATAAAGACGGATAACCAAAATAAGTAGCCATAGATGCTGTTTTAATTTACCTGGCATTGATCTTATCTGCTCTGTATTTCAACCCAAACCATCCCTCTTCACGGTAAACATTCTTCCTCTTTGCCCTGAGGTAAAGTACGATGCAACAAGCTTGGGGATGGGAGTCGTTCCTGTATTTATTTCAGTTTATTTTACCCACCCATGGCATAACAAGCATATGACGCTGTACTATTGGGGGTATTTTCAATGCATATTCAAGTACCCTTCTCCTACTCAACTCTGATACACGTCTGCCATTCCACACATTTTTATCACAGGTTTAATGCAGGTTCTTCGCACCCTTATGGCAAAGAACCTGCGATGAGTCTGTGTTACACCCGTGTAAAAGGGCGAACGTGGTCCATAACAAACCCATAGCTGATGCATTGAAAGTGCATACCATATGCATAGGTTTTGCGAAGACGGTGCGAAGATTTGCATAGAAAGTGCGAAGAAAATTCGCAAAAAGTGCAAAAAAAACCCAAATCGGAATCGAAAACAGCCTTTTTTACCCCAAAGTGGAATCGAAAACAGGCATTTTGGGCAAAAAGTGGAATTCTAAGCCATTATGGGGGTATAAAAAAATCAAAAGCAAAACAGTCACAAATCACTAACTGCTAATTACCAACACGTTACAGTTGAAAAAAGTTACAGTAAAATTACTGTTATTTTTTTTGTACTTCTATTCAATGTACTTTAGCACTAAACGGAGAAGGGAGAAAGACAAAGTTATCGAATATTTGGGTAGAGGTATACCCATAAAATAGCCATATCAAACCATGGTGTCCAGAATATTGAAAACGGAAAAGTAACGTTTACTGCCAAAGACTACAGAAAAGGTGGCAAAAAACACGATATAATAACCAACCCTGAGTTTATAAGGCGTTTTGCATTACACATTTTACCCAAACGATTTGTCCGAATCAGGCATTATGGAATATTGTCCTCTGCCATTAAATTTAAGGTCCATGAACTAGCAAAACAACAATTGGACGAAATTGTGATACCTCAACATAAACCTCTTAAACACAACAAATGTCCATGTTGCAAAATTGGCGATCTGGTCATTGTTGCTCGTTTAGACATCAGAGGCCCTCCTAAAATAGTTATCCCACTTGGAGCAAATTACATGATAGAATTAAAATAACACCTAATGGTGAATGGCTTTGCTATATCCTATTTTAAAAATTTAGCAATGTGAAGTCTCTAAAAATTGACTCTATACATTTAGGCATGTCTTAAAATATGATAAGAAACAAACCTATTCCTTAAATATGCAGTCTTTTATTCCTTAAAAATGCTCTCTTAAAATTTATCAATCCCCATAATACAGATCGCTTGGGCCGGTTTTCGTCAACAACGCATCCAGCCTCTGTTTTACAAACAGGCAGGACGCTTAGTTATTACCAGCTGGGCTTTATTCTGTTATCAATTCTTTTACTTTTTGTTCTAATACTTTTCTGTCAGGCAGATACAATTGATACTTTGAAACAAATATATTATTTGAAATCCCTCCAATTGCATATTCCACTAATATATCGTTCTTGTCAGCTCCTAAAACAATACCAATTGGAGGATTATCTCCTTCTGTATTTTCCTCCGCTTTGAAATAATTCAGATACATATTCATCTGACCAATATCCTGATGTTTTACGTGTTTTGTTTTCAAGTCGATAAGTACAAAACATTTCAAAATTCTATGATAAAAAACTAAGTCTACGTAATAATGGTCATTATCCAAAGTTATTCGGTATTGTCTACCAACAAAGGAAAAGCCTTTGCCTAATTCAAGTAAAAAAGTCTGAAGATTATCAATAATCCTTTGTTCTAATTTACTTTCTGTCATTCTATGTTCTTCCGGAATTTGAAGAAATTCTAAAACGTATGGGTCTTTTACAATGTCTTTCGGTTCTGTAATTAATTGACCTTGTTCTGCTATTTTTAAGACACCATTTTTGTCTTTACTTAATGCTAATCTTTCAAATAATGATGAACTAATCTGTCTTTTAAGTTCTCGTACACTCCAGTTTTCATTTATGCTTTGTTTTTCATAAAATCCTCTTGCATTGTCATCGGAAACTCCCAATAATTCAGCATAATGAGTCCATGTTAATTTTCCAGTCACTGACTGGAAAATCTGATACTTGAGGTAAAACTGTCGCATTAAGTAAATATTACTCTTGCTAAATCCCTTTCCAAATCTAGCTTTCAGGTCTTTTGCTAAATTAGTTAATAAGGCACTTCCATATTCAGCTTTTTCATTTCCATGTTGCTCGTATTCTACGATATACTTTCCAATCTCCCAATTTGCACTTAGCAATTCATTATTAACAGCTTGAATTGCTTTTTGTCTAGCACTCTCAATTGTCACTCCAATTGTATCGACTAGTCTTTGATATATTTCAGTCCCTTGTGTTTGCTTATCCATATTTCAAAAATACAAAATCAAATCAAGTTGCCTAAATATTTTGCAGATTGCTCTTTTTGCCTTGCTGGTAACATTTCCCTAAATACATTAGCTTTATATACATTATATACAAGGACAATTACCTTTGTAACTAATTGATTTAACGAATATATATATGTTTTGTATTATTTGGTTATTAAAATTTTGGTTAAAAATGCATGCTTGTTTTTTAATACAATCAGCTCCATAGTTACTCTTTATTTTTGGTATTATTGAGAACATTGTAATAATAAAATTGTCGTTACATGTTTTTAGGCCCAACAAAAGTAATAAATGATTTTAAATTACTTTACTTTATACTATAAAGTATTCAATATTGCCACATGCCATAATTTACAGCCGATTTACACATACTTTAAACGCATATCAAAATCATTTTAGTACAGAATATCAATTAGCAATGACCAATGAGCAATGAACAATTTGTCCTTCCTTGATCATTGTTTGTTGTTCATTGAAATTTGATGCCTCTTTACATCATAACTATTTAGGAAAGGGAGCTTCCCAAAGAACTTACTCATGTTGTCCGTGCTCGTTGGGTTCTTTTATGGTTAAAATAGAATGAAATTGGAATAAATACCTCATTAAAAACAAAACGCTGGCAACTAACAAGATGACAGCGTTTTGTTTTATATAATTGATATGTGTATTGTATGAACCCATGGTCCATACCTGTAGTGTAAAATTTCTTTTGGCAATGGTGATATTTGCCTATAGTTATTCTTTAATAATCTCTTTTTCTATTTCTTCCAATGATTTTCCTTTTGTTTCAGGCAGTTTTTTATAGATGAATATGAATCCTCCCAAACAAATTACTCCATATAACCAAAACGTTCCGGCTGCACCCAATGCTTCGTTTAATAATGGAAATGTATAGGTTAAAAGAAAACTTGCTGTCCACAAAGCAATTGTTGAAATAGCCATTGCTGCGCCTCTGATTCTATTCGGGAATATTTCTGAAATAACCACCCATACAATTGGGGCCAATGACATGGCATAGGTAGCAATAGCCAATAATATCAATACCAACAAGGCCACTCCTGTAATGTGAAAAAAGTAAGTAAGACCTACCAGAATATATATGAGTGCCAGTCCGGCAGAACCAATAATCATTAACGCTCTACGACCTAATTTATCAACGGTATATATGGCAACAAACGTAAATATCACATTGATAATACCTGTAATCACAATATTAAACAAGATATCCGACACGCCATAACCGGCAGCTTTAAAAATCTCCTCGGCATAATTAAATATAACGTTGATCCCACACCATTGCTGGAAAGCAGCTAACACAATACCAATTAAAAGGACCTTTCTTATTCCTGGCTCAAATAATTCTTTATAATCTACCTTTTTGGTTTCGCCTTTTAATGATTCGTGGATATTATTATACTCCTGCACAGCATATTCTTTACCGCCAATTTTCATCAGAATAGATTCAACCTTTGACTCATTTCCTGATTTTGCCAACCATCTTGGACTTTCAGGAACAAAGAACATTAACAAGAAAAAGATTCCTGCAGGAATAATCTCAGCCCAAAACATATAGCGCCATCCCATCTGCCCATTCCATGAATTTAATATATCCAGTTCTGTAAAATGATCCGGTATAGGTTCTGCTATTTGCCAGTTTGCCAACTGCGCACCTAAAATCCCCAATACAATTGTTAATTGGTTAAGCGAAACAAATTGTCCCCGCATGGATGCCGGAGCTATCTCAGCTATATACATTGGAGATAGAGTTGACGCTAATCCAATACCAATTCCTCCAATTAACCTATATATAATAAACACAGTAAAATCGTTAGCTATTCCAGTGCCTATGGCAGATAGTGTAAACATGAAAGCAGCAAATATCAACAAACGTTTTCGTCCGTACTTATCACTTAACATACCAGATATTGCGGCACCTACTAAACAGCCAATTAAAGCACTACTCATGGCCCATCCTTGCATGGCTGGCTGATCTGCAATATGAAAAAATTGCTCATAAAATGGTTTTGCTCCTCCAATAACTACCCAGTCATAACCAAACAGCAATCCCCCAAGGGCAGAAACTAATGAGATTGACAGAATGTAACGTGTATTAAATTTTACCTTTTGCATATGTAAAAAAATGGATTATTAATTTATATATTTTAGTTATCCCACTTATCTTAACAGATCGTTAGATTTTAGATAAGAGACGAGAGAGTTATTTGCAAGATGCTTAAAATAAAATCTTTACCCAACTTAAGTTGATTTTATTAAATATCTCATATTCTTACACTTATAAAAAATTAACGAACTATTGTATCTATAACACCCAGTAAAACTTTTCTTTAACTTAAGACTTTTGTCTGGCAAAAAAAAGGCCTGAAGATAGAAGAAGGAAGAATGAAGCATATTCTTATTATTCGTTCTTCCAACTTTTACAAATATCCTTGTTTTCACTGACACTCAAAATGGATGTATTTTTGGTTTTAATGGACTATCTTAGTATTTCAACTCAAAAATCAAGAAATAACAAAAAACTATTACAATCCTGCTTTTTCTTTACTCCTTTCATCCTTTTCTATACTCCATTCCACTATTCATACAAACCTATTTTAGCAGCTTCCTTTGCATCCGGATCCCTTTGAAACAAATCACTCAATGACTTAAATGTAACCGTTTGTTTAGGAGCAAACTCAGGTGTATTCATATAATCTACAATACTATTTAACAAAGCTTTTGCTGTAATGCGACTATCCATATTTGAATGTAAATCAATCCCGCTAAATACTAACTTACCCTTACCTACGTTAACTTCGAACAAGTTTGACAAATCACGATTTTTAAAGAAATTATCAACTACAGTAATAACAGGATCAACAACAATTCTATCTACTTCTAACGATTTTGATTGTTTACATAAATCCCACCACTGCCAGTTTGTATGATATTCGGTAGGGAATTCATTAAATAATGAATGCTGATCCTTAATAAGAAGTCCCATACTTCCTGGCTGATTTGGAAAATGAACCGGACTCCAGAATACAGGAACAAACTTACCTTCAATTCCATTTATTTCTTTTAAATCAGGAGTAAATAATACTTTTCTTCCTTCATTTAAAGCACTCTCTGCTACATTCCATCTTGATGTAACTACTACATCTTTTTTGTCAACTTCTTGAACCTGAGGATACACCCATACAGACCATGAATTTTTATAATCTGTTCCTTGTAAACTTAAGGTAATATCTAACTTTTGAGGTTCATGAATATCTTTTAATTCAAATTCAAAAACACCAACTTCTGCATAGCTACCTTGTTTGATAATTTTTGATTTAAGACTACCTGATTTTAAAACTGATCCCTTTTGTGTTATACTCCAATTAAAAGTAGGTGCATCTAAATTTTTCCAATAATTAGCTACTTCAGCCTTAGCTTTAAACACTTCATTGTTGGTATAAACTGCCTTTTCAAACTTAATTAATGGAACAAGATCATTACAAAAAGTTTTAAACTCATCTCCGGTTACAATTCCCTTCGAATCCCAAAATGCATCAAGCATACCCACAAGAGCTGTTCCTTGTCCGGGAAAATCATGTAAATCTAACAATTGAAAACCGCTGATTCCAGGTGTTTTTAAAGCTCTTTCTACTTCTTCCTTATAAAGAATTTTAGCCAATTGACCAGAAGCTTTTAAATAATCATCTGCCTTATCTAATCTGCCTTTCTTTTCTAAGTCAGCTTTAATAGCTTCAAAATTCTTGGGAGTCAATACTCCGGTATATTTTTCAATTTCTTTTAGGTTTGGGTAAACTGAATACTGGCCTATTTCATGCGTAATTAAAGGTATATCCAAAAACTCAATACTTGCTCGATAATCCTTATCAAAACTTGGCGCATAATCATCGAATACACCCTGTCCTCTCACCCATCCGTCTTTAGTCCATTGAGTAATCCAATATTCATCTACCTCATCGGGCTCCTCAGAATGTGGTTTCTGGAATGTAAATGCTGTAGTTGTATAAAGATGCCTTGGATCTTCTTTTTGTAATCTCTTTACAAAGCCAGTTAATAATTCATAATCCCCTTCCAGTTCGTTACCCATAGCCATCATACAAAACGAAGGGTGATTACCATAATTGCGAATCATACGTTCTCCCTCACTTTCCATCCATTTGACCATTTCCGGCTCCTGTCCATACTTTAGTGACCAGTTAGGCATCTCAACCTGAAGGTAAAATCCTAAACTATCAGCTACCTGAAATGCATCTTCTGGTGGACACCATGAATGAAAACGGATATGATTTAAACCATAAGATTTTGCCGATTGAAATACTTTTAACCAACCCTCTTTATTTAACGGGGGATGACCTGTTAATGGGAAAATACAACATTCCAGAGTTCCTCTTAAAAACAATCGTTTTCCATTTAAAAGCATATTATTTTCAACAGATTGAATTTTGCGCAATCCAAAATCTGTCTGAGCCAATATATCTCCTGTAGTATTTTTAACCTGAGCTGTATAAATAACCGGATGATGCTCATCCCAAGCCGCAAAATCCCCACTCAATTCAACTTCAATATTTTCTTCAGCTTTTGTTTGTACTGAAGATACTTCTTTACCTAACCCATCAATAATATGAATAGTTATATCATTTTCTGATTGACCTTTGGCTTTAGCTACAATTTCTACTTTTCCTTTTTCTATATTTGGATAAACTTGTAAATCATCAATTGAATAAGCAGGTAATGCTTTTAAATTGAAATTACCCAAAATACCATTCCACATAATCTGGGTAGTTTCAGTATATGAATGCGTTAGAGTTCTACCCCGGCTATTATCAAACAAATCATACTGCTGACAATTATCTATGCAAATAGTTATAAGGTGTTTACCTGGAGTAATCTTACCCAATGATATCTGATGAGCACTAACTAAACTATTATCTGTACCTTTATACTCTCCATCAATCCAAACTTCCGATTTCCAGATAACCCTTTCCATCTCCAGAACAATTTCTTTGTCAGACATACTGTTCGGAATTTGAATTTCTTTTTGATACCAGGCAGCTCCTATATATTTGTTTTTTCTGCTTAATTGATACAGAACGTCCTTATCCAATTTAGTTTCAACAATAACTTTTTCACCTATACCAGCTTCATCCAGAGTTGAGGGTAATGTTATAGGCTGCGCATTGGGTTGAATTGTGTTAAACCATTGTTCGTTTTTACCTTTATCGTTTTTATCCAAAGTAACCACCCATTCTCCTTTCAAGGAAATAAATTTCTTATCTTCTGTAGTAGTACAATTGGTTAACAAAAGTATTAAACAGACTAATACCCCACAGTTCTTAACCCTTAAATAATTATAGTTCATAATGTTTAAATTTTACCTTTTGCATATGTGAAAAAAATGGATTATTAATTTATATATTTTAGTTATCCCCCTTATCTTAACAGATCGTTAGATTTTAGATAAGAGACTAGAGACTTATTTGCAAGATGCTTAAAATCAAATCTTTACCCAACCTAAGTTGATTTTATTAAATATCTCATATTCTAACACTTATAAAAAATTAACGAACTATTGTATCTATAACACCCAGTAAAACTTTTCTTTAACTTAAGACTTTTGTCTGGCAAAAAAAGGCCTGAAGATAGAAGAAGGAAGAATGAAGCATATTCTTATTATTCGTTCTTCCAACTTTTACAAATATCCTTGTTTTCACGGACACTCAAAATGGATGTATTTTTGGTTTTAATGGACTATCTTATTTTTTTAGAACAAGAATCATCTTAAAGAAGAAATTAATAATCGCAAGCAACACATATTAATGTATTGTATAAAAAAAGAAGGGAAAATTTTTCAATTAAGATACTGAAGAAATTCGTAAATGCTTAATTATTTTTTTTATGGCAGAAAAAGCATAATCGCTTTATTATGGAAACTTTGAGTAAAAAAACAGCAGCAGATAAGCACATTTAACATACTACATACCTGCTACTTACAACACCTCATCCTTCCCCTAAATTACTATTATCACCGGTTTCAGCATAGGACTGGAAATTTCTATTTCCACAGGTTTGTTTTTATCCACCTTTTTTACATAAATCAAAAGTTGCCCATGAATACAACGCTGAACATTGTCCTGATAATTCAATGAAACATCATTCGAAGCATTCTCCATGCCCAAAAGTACGCCATCTTTAATATTACAGGTAATCTCATTATCACCTAATACCACCTGATTTCCATTTTTATCCAAAACCTTTACTATAATTTGGTACAACTCATCATCAGCTGACTTCAGAACGTCTCCTGCTAATTTAACAGGATGAGTATTTGTAACAACTGAATCATCAACAACCTTTTCATCCCCATTATATGCAACCACCTTTAATTCACCCGGTTCATAATTAACATCCCAATATATAATCCCGGTTTCATCATTATATGGTTTACGTTCACCAATAACTTTTCCATTCAAAAACAGCTCAGCTTCTTCACAATTGGTATAACATACAACCCTCACCTTATCCTGATCGTTATAATTCCATACTTTAGGGGCATCCATCGATAACCAATCGCCATGAGGTTTATATGTTCCAACATAAACCATGGGGCTTTCCAGCCATAGCGACTGACGAAAATATCCCCTGGGTTTTATATTACCTGCAAGATCAATCAGACCGGTTGTAAAACCACGAGAAGGCCATGCACCAGCTTCTCCCAGATAGTCAAACCCGGTCCATAAAAACTGCCCAAAAATAAAGTCTTTATCCCTAACAGCGTGCCATGCCGGTAAATCATGCCTGTTCTCACTTCCATACAAAACCCTCTCAGGATATTTATCATGATCCGTATCGTACTTATATTCGGTATAGTTATAGCCCACTATATCCAGTACAAAAGGGTATTCGGTATAATTTGACATCACTGCTCCGGCCAGTGCAGCTGTAACAGGCCTTGAAGTATCTGCTTCTTTAACAGCAGCAACCAACTCCTTTGCAATCTCCCCAAGACGCTTAGCATTAGGATGATCTGACAAATAACCTCGCTTATGATGCTGACCTATTCCTTCTTCATCCAATATTGGGTGCGTATAAGGATCGTTGGGATAATCCACCTCATTACCAATACTCCACATAACAATTGAAGGATGGTTCCTGTCCCTCATCACCTGATCTTTTATATCCCGTTCGCTCCACTCCCTAAAATATTGAGAAGTTCCCTGGTGACCGGGGGTTCCTTTATTCCAACCTTCAATCCACTTGTTTTTAGGGTATTCCCATTCATCAAATGCCTCATCCATCACTAAAAAACCAAGCTCATCGCATAATTCATACAAATGCGAAGCCTGAGGATTATGACTGGTTCTGATGGCATTACATCCCAGGCTCTTTAATTGCATTAAACGCTTTCTCCAAACCGATTTATAAACTGCAGCCCCTAAAATACCGGCATCGTGATGTAAACAAACACCTTTGAGTTTCATGTTTTCTCCATTTAAAGAAAAACCTTTGTCTGCATCAAATTTTATGCTTCGGATTCCAACTTTTGTTTCGTTCTGATCTATGACTTTCGAGTTCTCAATCACTTTTGTTTTTAAGGTATACAAATAAGGTGATTTTACACTCCAGAGCTTAGGTGATTTAAGATGAATATACTGAGCAATGTCAGTTGTAGTATGAGCTTTGGCAACTGCATTCTTTGAACCGGAAGCCACCTTGTTCCCCTCTGCATCAAATATCTCCTGCACTACTTTTAATGAAGAGGTTTTTTTGGCATTATTAATAGTGGTATTGGTTTCAATTATGGCCTGATTGCCTTTCATTTCAGTCTGATAATATACCCCCCAAAGGTCGATATGAACAGGGTTTGCATATACAAGATAAACATCTCTGTAAATACCTGATCCCGTATACCAACGCGAATCAGCATCCTGGCTATGATCTACCCTTACGGCAACAGAGTTTTCTTCACCCCATTTAATATATGGAGTTAACTCATACATAAAGGAAATATAACCATTGGGCCGTTTTCCCAACCATTTTCCGTTGATAAATACCTCACTGTTATTGTATACGCCTTCAAAGTAAACGTACACTTTTTCGCCTTTTTTCGCTTCTGGTATTGTGATGTTTTTTCTATACCAGGCAATACCTCCGGGTAAATATCCTGTACAACTAGCCAATTCAGGACTTGCATGTTGTTTCACGCTCCAATCATGTGGGAGTTCCACAATATCCCATTTACTGCAATCCATAGATTCTCTGCCGCCATACTTCATATCACCCAAATGAAAGAACCAACTGTCATTTAACAACACCCTTTCACCAAAGCCCTGACAATAAAAATTTGAAGTAGAAATAAGAATAAAAACAAAAATGGAAAACAACCTTTGAACCATAACAATAATTTTTTGCGTACATCCGAACTAGCCAGATATGATTAAACCTAATAACTCCAGCAAATTTAGTACTCCAAAAACAAAGGTTATCTTACAAATCCGTCAAATAAGTATAAGAAATTATGCAAAACTGCTGTTTTTAATCCCATTCCATCCTTCAAATTTGATCACGAAGAAAAAATATTGTTTAATCACGATTAAATATACCTTCCAAAACGATATCTAAATTATATCCGCGGATACCTACTTTAACAATGTTCCCATTTGGATCAATAAGTATTAAATATGGAATTCCAGTAATATCATAGTTCGTAAATAATTCACTATTAAAGTCAGCCTGATATTGAGCCCATGGCATATTTTCCTGCTCCATTGCTTTAAGCCAGGCTTTCTTTGATTTATTTATTTCATCGGCAGAAACACTAATAACATCAAGTCCTTTTGAGTGATATTGCTGATATATTTTTTTAATATGGGGAATATCGTCTCTGCAATAGCCACACCAGGAGGCCCAAAAATCGATTAAGGTGTAATTTCCTTCTGTAAACTGAGAACTCAATTTAATGGTATCTCCATTTATTGAACATACTTTACCATCCATAAATGGAGCCCCTTTTTCAAAGTTCAAACACCTTTTCGACAATATTTCAAGTGTATCAATTTGTTTTGGATTGAATGAACCGGACTTTTTCAACGCCGATATCCAGTTTGCTGTTTTTTTAGAGTCCGGTATCGAAATGGATTCATAATAACTGACTGCTTTAGCAATACTCTCATCTATACGTTCTTCATAATGCGAGTCCATACTCATGGCAGCAAAGGCCAAATCGTATGCCACCTGGCTGCCTGAATGTTTAAGTATAAAATCATTTAAAATCTGATCCCTACGCTTTTGAAGACCTAACAATTTGCGCTGATTTTTATGTGCTTTTTGTAATTCAACCTCAGTTTTTTGGTGAGAAAGAACCGAATCAGTCACAAAATTCATACTTATTACTGCTGCCTGATTTACATATGGACGTACATTACTCAAATATTCTTCGTATAAAATATTTGCTTCGGAGCCCGTTATTACCGGACGAATACTTGTTGTATCAGAATAATCATAGTAATTTTCGAACTCATTAAAATTACCCGTACATGTAATTTGCCCGTTTTCGATGTAAACCAGCGATGATTTTAATGTTGAAAACGGAGGAACATTGGGAACAGCAATATATAAACGATACAATTTAGGTTGCTCTAATTGTCCATTAATAACAAAATTACCATTTACCATTTCCGCAGTATCTTCCTCATTGCTAATTGGATCAACCAAACGAACCAAACCTTTTTCTACAATTCCGGAAAGCTCACCTTTAAATGTATATGATGACTTTTCCTGACACGAAATTATCGATACCACAATAAGCAATATGGCTACTATTTTTAATATTTTATTCATTACAGATTATATTTTGAACAGGGTTAAAACATATTATCATTAATTAGTGCTTGCAAGAAAACTGCGGCATTATTGTGGCCTCCACCGCTCACCCCTCATCCCCTAAAGGGGAAGCCTCTCGCACCGTGTGGGTTGACACCCTCCCTTTAGGGAGTTGGAGGGTGCGGGTTGGAATAAATTCGAGCTTTCTTGCAGGAATTAATTACCATAAATATTTTTAAGGATTAAATCTAAATCAAATCCCCTCACTCCGGTTTTTAAAATCTTTTTATCAGGAGTGATTAACAAAATATTGGGGATGGCAGCCACACTATAATCTTTAATAATTTCACAATGAAAGTCTGTCAGAAACTGGGGCCAGTCCATTTGCTCGGCATCGACAGCTTTTAGCCATTGATCTTTCATTTGATTTCCATCCAGCGATAAACCAATAACATTCAACCCTTTATCTTTATACTTTTTATATAACTGTTTTAAATGTGGTATTGAAGCCCTGCATGGATGACACCAGGAAGCCCAACAATCTATTAACGTGTATTGCCCTTCCTTTAATTGCGAACTTAATAAAACTGAATCTCCACTAAGTGTAGTTATATATCCATCGATAAATGGAGCTCCCGGAGTTAGGTGACTGCATTTGGTTGCCAACTGCCTTAAAGTATCCATCTGATTTGGACTAAAAGTATTTTGCTTATTAAGTAAAGAAATCCATTTCTCAACTTTACCAGTTGAAGGTATGGCAATATCTTCAGGGTAACCATTGCCATGAGCCCTGTTTTCATCAATCCACTCCTCATAATGCCTGTCCTTTGCAATAGATGCAAGAACAAAATCGTATGCAAGCTGACTGTTGGCATAAGTCTCAATATACTTATCCTTAAAAGAATCGCGTTTACTCAACAAAAAATCCAGTTGTTCCTGCATTTGTAAGGCTTCGGAATATTGTTCTTCTGTCATATTTTCAACAGCAACACCAGGATATTCAAGCTTATTACTCACAACTATCGCCTCTTGCATTATGGGGCGTATGTCGTTTAAATAGGATTCGTATATCGCATTAGTATTACCTCCTTTTATGGTCATTCTTTTTAATGACGGATCGTTATTCTCAATGTAATTCATTAATTGATGGTACTCGCCCGAACAATGAATGTCGCCATTTTCAATATATAACAAATCGCTTTTGCACTGCGTTACCAGAGAATCCGCAGGACCAATAAAATACAGTCTGTATATTTTGGGAATCTCTTGCTCACCGGTAAATTCAAATTTGCCATCGATAAAAGGTACAGTATCTTCTTTATACGTTTGATAATCTTGTAAAATAGCAACACCCTTTCCCTTTACTCCGGTTAAATGACCAGAGAGTTTATATGATGTTTCATTATTATCGTTACTACACGACAATAGAAAGCAAATAAAAGCCCCTAAAAAGGGGCATAAATAATTTATTTTCATGAAAATATTTTTTTAGTAGATTACAATATCAAACTTCTCATTTAATACGCTGTTGAGAACTTCCATTTTGCTAATGATACGCGTATAATCACCATAGGTAGCCCTGAAATCATCTTCAGAAACTGTGTACATATAATACAAAAACGTTTTTATATCATGCCGGCGATTAAAACCAGAGTATCCTGTTGGGGCTTCTATAAAACCGTTATATTGATCATCTTCCGTATATGTTGGCCAAACTTTCATCCAATCATCATAGATATCTGAAGACACATCAAAAAATGGTTTCAAATCATTACTGTAATTTGTAGTTAACTGATAACTTAAATATTGAGATAAGACCGCACTTTTTAATTCTTCTTTCTCACTTAAAGATTTTGCTTCTATATCCCCCAGGTTAATTACCGTAGTTTTTAAACTAATTAAATTGATAAGTGTTTCTGTAGTTCCAAAATAATCAACAGATACAAAATCATTTGCTAAAATAACTGAATATGGAGGAAGGATATTCCCTATTTCATTAAGAATATTATTTTGCACAAATTCAGCAGCATCCTTCATTTCTGAAACTGATGTATATTGATCAATAAAATAATCATAGCCCGTATAATCAACAACGTAGTTATAATCAACGTCCAGCAAAATTGTATCCGATTCAGATGTATAAAGTGTATCTGAAAACAATAGTTTAACACCTGTATCTTTAAAAAACTGCCTTTTTAGTTCCGAAACCTCATCTGTTTGACTCGCTTGAGGTAAAAAATAATCCATTTCAGCATAAGAAGGGGTCAATTCTTCTTCTTTCTGACAACCCCAAAGCAAGAAAACGAAAATTAAATATAGAATACTTATATACTTTTTCATAGTTAACATATTAGTAGTTTATGGTATTGTATGGAATCCTGTCATCCCTGTTATTCCCTTCTGAATCATTATAATCCATTTCATATTTAGGTATAGGCAACGTCCATGCAGGATCACCCGGATCGAGTCTGTAGTAATCAAATCTCACCAATTCATAATCTGCAATAACTGATGAAACCGAATAAAGGGTTTTTGTTTCAGGATATGCCTCATTCACTTGATACCTTCTTAAATCGAACCAGCGGTGCCCTTCCATACACAACTCTTTTTTTCTTTCTTCCCTGATAAAGTGTACCAATTCAGCATTATCTAGTAATATGGGTTGAAAGGCACTGTTTTCAACTCTGTTTTTAAGCAGAGTATTCATTGCATTTTGAGCACTTAAATTGTCTCCGGAACACGCATAAGCTTCAGCAAGGTTTAACCATGCTTCAGCAGTTCTAAGGGTAAAACAATCTGATATTTCACTGCTTTGCGCAATTAACTCATATGTTTGCTTATCGTATAAAACCACATTGGGAGCTTCTTCATTGATGTGGAAAAAATTACTCTTGCGTAAGTCACTATCGCTAAAACTATTGTATAAATCATTTGCAACAACAAACTGACCTACCTGTAAATATAGCTCCCCATACAATAAGTATTCATAAATATTTTCAGCAATGATATTGCCACCCATGGTAAACATTATGCTTTCATTGTTTTTGCTAAAAAGTGGGGATGAAAATGTATTTAGATCCACCATTTGCGGAGCTTCAGCGATGGCTTTTTGCGCCCATGAAATAGCATTGTTATAATCTTGCATATACAGATATACTCTACTAAAGAAAAGACATGCACCTGCATAATTTATTCGGTATATTGATTTTTCTTCGTTATCCTTCAATGCCACTGTTGCTTCTGATAAATCTGAAACAATCTGTTGATAGACTTCTTTAACAGATGCCCGTGTAAATGAACCTATTTCGGCATAATCTGTAAGTTTTACCGGAACGCCTGGCTTTTGATCTGCATTAACCGGTTCATAAGCGTCGGCATAAAGATTAACTAACAGAAATAAATCGGCTGCCCTGCAGAAAAGAGCTTCACCTTTTATTCTTTTGGCTTGTAGTAATTCTTCGTCATCTTTGGGAGACAGTTCTGACAAACCGGATAGAACTACATTTGCAGAAACAATACTCTTGTATATATTTTTCCAATCCTGGCCGTCATCATATACTTCGCTTCCATCTAGGCCCAAAGTAACATCTCTTTGCCAGGTATAATAACCAAACAACCGCGTAGTTGTCCTTGGAGGAGTATTGATATTCTTAGATACATCAATTAATTGCGTCACTTCATCACTCATAAAGTGAATGTATGGCATATATGTATCTGATATATCATTGCTGGCTGTACTTGTACCAGGCGAAAGATAAACATCCCCTAATAATATCTCATCTAAATCATCGTAACCAGTAATGTATGACAGATCCTGAGAATTTTCTGTTAAAAAGTCATTACATGACGATAGTGCTATTCCTATAATTATTAATGATATAAATCGCATTGTATGTTTTTTCATAATTATACCCGTTTTATAAAGTAACATTTACGCCTAATGAAAATGTAGGACGTTGAGATAATTGAATCTTATCAAATCCGCTTTGAGTAGGAGTTTGTCCTTTTAATTCCTTTGCTGAAATTGTAAACAAATTGCTTCCTGAAAGCGTAAATTCTGCCCTGGTAATATTCAACTTTTGTAATAATTTATCCGATAAACCATAACATAAACTCAGATAGGTACATTGTAAATAATCTGCACTCACAACCCGTATATCAGAGTAATTATATTGATCCCAACTATTTGCAGCTACTCTTTGATTCTCGCCCCTATACCAACCGCCAGTTGCCCAGTGATCATCATATGGACTATTAGCTGAGTAGTTTAGCACAGCCGGAATATTTGTTTTCAATTCATCACCGGGGTTTCTCCATCTGTTCAGCAGATCCTTATTCAAATTATATTGAGGAGAATAATCATTCCCGTTTGGATAGAATTTCAACAATCGGGTTTTGGCTCCCAGACTATAAGAAAAATTTGCATTTAACCTCCAGCTTTTATAACGCATTGATGTATTAAACCCTCCGGTAACATTTGGATCCCGTCGTCCAGATTTCACTAACACCTTTGTATAAGTATCATATTTATTAAGATTGGCAATTGAAGCAACATCTCCATCATCAAACAAAGGACCTCCATCCTCAGGGTTCAGTCCTGCAAATTTATAACTATAAAATGTACCTATAGATTCCCCCTCAATGATAGCTGTTCCATTTAAAAAGTCACCATACTCGTAGGTATCTATTCCAACTTCTGATTTCATCTTATTATTAATTTTTGTCATAGACCCGGAAAAAGTCCAGAAAAAATCTTTTTTACGAATTGGAGTAAGAGTAAAATCAATTGTATATCCTTCATTTAATATATCTCCCCCATTTACCATATACGAAGTGTATCCATTAATTCCGGATATAGGTCGCTCAATAAAAGCATCTTTAGTATCCTTGTTAAAATAGGTCAATTCAAATTGCAATATATTATTCCATAAAGAGGAGTTCAGGCTGATGTTAAAAGAACTTGTTTTTTCCCATTTTAAATTTGGATCCGGGTAGGTATAAATACTGGATGTATATTCATTAAAATAAGAATCATAAGCACCTGCCTTAATAATTGTTTTGGGCGACAAACCCGTTAACATATTCCCTTGAAAGCCATAAGAGGTTTTTAACCTGAGATAATCAAAAGTAGACTGATTTTTTAACAATGACGCAAAATTATACATAAACGAGGCAGACCATATAGGCAAGACCCTGTTGTTACTTTGATCGCCAAATTTATTCGAGTTATCTAACCTTGCATTGGCATTTATTGTATAGTAATCTTTATAACTATAAGATGCAGAAGCATATTCGGACAATAAGTTGGTAAGATTATCAGTTACGGTTGGAATATTGGTTGACAACCACTGTGCATATTTTGTATATGTGGTCAAATCAATATCCGACACGTAGGACTTACCCCGCTCCTTCATATAACCACGAGTTGTTAATGAAAATCCATCATATTTTGAGGAATTGGCCTCCAATCCAATGGATGCATTAATATTATGCTGATTTTCTACACCAAAATATTTATTTATATCCCCCTGAATTCGTGCAGTGTAAGCATTATTGCGGGTATAATCTTTTGTCAATTCACCTCCATACACTAATTCAGCTAAATCAGGCTGAATATCTTCAAGTGTTTTACTCCTTCTTAACTGAGCAGCATAATAAGTATTTTCGCCCCACCAACCTTCAATTTCAGTGTTAGAAACACTCATAGATACTATCGTATATAGATTTAACCAATCACTCACTTTATAATTTAAATTTGCCCTGGAAGTGATGGATGAATTATTCTGATCAACGCCACTATTCTTTAATTCCTTCAGGATATTATAATCGTAGCCCTCACCACCTCCTGCTCCAAGTGTTTGATTATAAAAATAGTACTCCCCATTTTCATCATAGGCAGGAATCACACGACTGGTATTATATGCATAGTCAGTTGGAGCCAATGAAGACTGGTAATATTTATGCTTACCAGTATTGGCAAGTATGTTTACTCCAACAGATAATTTATTAAAATTATGTCGCAAATTAAGGGAAGCCGTATAACGTGATAAATCATCAGAATTATTAACACCCTGATTTTCTGAATACCCAACAGAAGCTCTATAAATAGTATTCTCATCACCACCCGAAAAGCTTAACGAATGGTTTTGCGACCAGGCATCACGCATCAATAAATCAAACCAATCAGTATTGTTAGTTTCTAATTTATATACTTCCTGTTCAAAAGTATCATAATCAATCTGATTGTTATACAACTGATAAGCAAGTTTTTCGTACCCATACAAACTATTCGAAGATGTAAACATATGATTATCCTGCATTAATTCCCTGGAAAACTGAACCCTTTCCTTAGAATTCATCAGATTGATTGATTTATCCGTATATCTGGGCCTTACCCGAACCGAAGTGCTACCTGAATAATTCACCTCCATTTTTCCGGCTCTACCCTTTTTTGTTGTAATAACAATAACCCCATTGGCAGCTCTTGAACCATAAAGAGCTGTTGCAGAAGCATCTTTCAGAACATCAATACGTTCAACATCCTGCGGGTTAATACCCGAAATTGCATTTCCTATACGATTTATATAATCAGGGTCGTTTAATTCTGCCGGCGACACATCTACCGGATCAGACAAAACAACACCATCAACAACCCACAAAGGTTCTCTGTTACCCACCAATGTTGATACCCCACGCACTCTGATCTTAGGTGTTACTCCCATTTCTCCCGAATTAAAACTAACACTTAAGCCAGGTACTTTACCTGACAACATCTGGTCTACACTAAGAGCCTCGGTTTGGATTATTTCCGACATATCTAACGAACTCACAGCACTAGTAAGTTGCTTCTTATCTATTACCTGATACCCTGTAACAACAACTTCCTGGGTAAGTTGCATATCCGATTTCATTTGAATTTCAAGGTCACTTCCTGTCCATTGAATATCCTGATCTTTCATACCTATAAATGAAATATGAAGGGCTGCTTCATGTTTTTCAAATCCTTTAGATAATGAAAAAGTTCCATCTGCCCCGCTTATTGTACCCACATTTGAGGCATTAATAAGAATACTTGCTCCTGGAAGGGGAATGCCTTCATCATCAAGTATGATACCACGGATAACAGAAGATTTTGACTTCGGCCTGATAATCAAGGTATTTTGCTCAATTTCATAAGTCAAATTTGTTTGTTGCAAACAAAAGTCGATTATATCTCCAATCAATACGTTGTCAAAATCATAATTCTTTATAGGGATACGATTAATGTCCTCGTTGCTATAAACGAAATTTATACTGATCTGCTTGTTTAATTCATTAAACAACTCAAGTGGCGTAACCCCCTTTAAATGAACCGACAATCGCTCTTGCGTCTGTGCTGACACTCTAAATATAAGGACGTAGGAGACCAGGAGCAATAATATTGCCCTTTTAAATAGTACAATCTTTGTCATTTTGTTTTTGTAAAAAGGTTTAGGAATTTTAACCAGCTTAACGTAAAATTTTAAGATTTAAAACGCTTATAAATAATAAAATCCAGATGTTTTCCGGTTGTTAATACATTCCATTGATTAATATTTAATGTATGTGCACAACATTTTCTTTGTAACTAAAGTCTACCTTCTCTACTTTTTCAATAATTGAAAGTAATTCCTTTAAGTTTTTCTTTCTGCTTACATTAATTGTAAACCTGATGTTTTTTAATTCTTGTTTATCAAATTTAATATTGACATCATATATTCTGGATAAACTTGTCATAATCTCCTCCAAGGATTTATCTGTATAAATCAGATTCCCATTTTCAACAGCACTAACGGTTAACTTATTAAGATTATTTATGACAATTTCCCCTTGATCTGCAACTTCAGTTCGCATATTAGGCGTCATTAAAACCGTATTGTCTTTATTACTGACTTCAACCTTACCCCTCACTAATGTAACTATGGTTTTAGCTTTTTCCCCATAGTCCATAATTTTAAACTCTGTACCTAAAACTTTTACTTGTGTTTGACTGGTTTTAACCACAAATGGTGAATTTTTATCATGTGCTACTTTAAAATAACCTTCCCCATTTATTTCAACACGACGGTTAATGGCATTAAAATCTTCGGGTATTACCAAACAAGATTCTGAATACAAATGAATAACCGTTCCCTCACTCAAACGAACCTCAATTTCACCTCCCCGTGGAACTTTCAGAATAGTATATGTTGAATCTTTCACTTCAACATAAGCCACATTTTGTACTTCTTCAAGTTGCCCACCTTTTGATTCGATAACCGCTTTTGACATACCTGTTTTTATTGGAGGTATATCATAGCTAGTCATGTTAATCTGATAAATAAATAACCCAATTATAAAAATTGCTGCTATACTGGCTGCTGTATAAATCCATTTTATTTTTTGTGGCTTCATATTAGCACGCCTGCTAAATTGTTCATATGATTTACTCGCTTCCTCCTCATGATTACTCATTATTGCTTTTTCCACAAAAAGACTATTCTCTATATTTTTTATAAGACGCTTATTCTCCTCAGATATATTTATCCAGGCCTCCACTTCTGCAATTTCATCATCGCTAAGCTGCTCTTTTAATATATATTTTGTAAGCAATACTTTTATATGATCCGATACTGAAAAATCCATATGATGAACTATTTTATTTATATGACACAACATTTATAATAAGGGGTAATGAAAAAAGTAACTTTTTTCAAAAAAAACGCATTTTTGTTATGGAGAAGGATTAAAATATCAATAAAACAAGGGCGACACCTACCCTTTAGACTACAATCAACAAAAAAGAAGTATAAATTCAAGAAGGTGCTTTAGGTTATCCTTCATATAATGGTTTGCATTATTAATATGCTTTTTTACCGTATTTACAGAAATATCCAGGTCTTCAGCAATTTCTTTGTACTTTTTCCCATTCAACTTCTCAACATATACCCTTTTAGTAGCTTCTGATAATTTACTGAAAGTGTGGTTGATTAATGCATAAACTTCTGATTCAATAATTTTTGAACTGATATCATCCTCTATTTGATCAATAAGCAATTGGGTATGATGTTTATCTCTTTTATTGGAAATACGGATTTGGTTAAGTGCTGTATTCTTTACCGATTGGTATAGATATGCTTTAAGTTTATGCTTATTTTCGAACACAGGTTTTTTATCCCATACCTTAAGCCAAACATCCTGAATAATATCTTCAGCCTCATCTTCTGAATTCAGGATTTTTGTTGCAAAATACTTTAACCCTGTATACATTTCTGAATATAACCGATGGTAATTACTTTTTTTTCCCAAATCCAGTTCATTACTCATACACATCAACCTTTAACTAAAGCACCCCCTATAAAACAAAGGGTTCCATTCTATTTACACAATTATTTCTCTAACGACCCATTTCCGGGAGGGCAAAGTTTCTGAAAAAATTTTACTCCACAAACTCTTTTCTAAAGAAAACAGAAGCTCAAATATAGTATTTCTACATTTATATAAAATAACTTAAATCATGTCTATAATTTATCCTCCCCAATCCGATCTTATAAACTTTAAGTCTGATATTTTAGGTTAGAATGCTATTCTTATAATATATAATGCCAATATTTTAAGTGAAAATGGCATTCTTATAGCTTATAAAGCCAATATTTTTAAGCAAGTGTGCTAAACTTATAGAGTTTTATGCCAAAATTATAAGCCAGAGTGCCAAACTTATAGATTTTTTTGCCAATATTATAAGACTGAAAGCTAATTTTATAGGGTTTTAGGCCAATATTTTTAAGCCAGAGAGCCAAACTTGTAGAGGTTTTTGCCAATATTTTAAGCCAGAAAGCTAAACTTATAGCTTATGAAGCCGATATTTAAGGTATAACCCCGATATTTAGGGGTAATGCCCGATCATTAGGGGCTTGCAGAAGGTTTTGGGCGGTTGTGTTTTGTTAAAATCAAATTATTAGAAAAGCATAACGAAGTATTGATAAAGGAAACTGAAGTAAAATGGATCGGCAACTTCAATTAACAAGCGGAAATATTAACCTATGCGGGTAAAAACAGGATCTTTTACCCGCATAGGTTAGTTCGTTGTATTTAGTGTTGGCAAGAAAACTGCTGAAATTTCTGTTAGCCCACCCACACCCCTCAGTCCTCCCGAATACAAGTTCGGAACAGGCTCTAAAGGGGAAGTTACTTCCGCACAGTGCGTTGGAGTTTTCCCCTTTAGGGGAATCAAAGGGGTGAGCGTAGGAATCATGAATTTTCTTGCAGGAACTATATAAGGCTAACGACTACTTACCTACAATAATATTTGCCCCATTTGGGATTATACTGAGTTTGAATTGCCCTTTGTCACTTATCTTCTTTTCCACTAAGCGGGCTTTTTCATTTTTATCGTCATAATAAAACGAAATATTTTTGCCTGCCAACATTGGCAATTCTACCTTGAGGTTTAATACCTCATTAGTGGCATTTACTCCTGCTACATACCAGGTATCTCCACTTTTACGGGCTAACACACAGTATTTACCCGGATAACCATCAATAAAAACTGTTTCGTCCCATGTAGTAGGGATATTTTTCATAAAATCAATCTCAAATGCCGGTTTATCCGTGAGGTTATTGGGTGCAATACCAAAATTTTGTACCGGGGTTTGGAACAACACTGCTGTAGCCAGTTCAAAAATATCTGTTACAATACGCTTCTTTCCCCCGTCGTTATTCCGGTTTCTGTTTTCATTCAGCAACACAGGACCAAAATCCATACTACCCACGGTGTTCCTTATAAAAGGGTGAAGACAGGCATTATAGGCTTCTTTATCGTTAAAATGCTGTTGAAAAACCAGGTTTTCGGAAGCCAATACAGCCTCACTACCTACAAAGTTTGGATACATTCTTTCCCAACCTCTTGGCAAGGTGCAACCATGAAAAATAATCATTAAACCTGCGTCGTTGGCATCTGAGAGTATATCCTCATACAATCTCATAGTTTCCTGCTTATCTCCTCCAAAGAAATCCACTTTTAGACCTTTTACTCCAAGACTCTTTAACCATGCCATTTCCTTTTTACGGATAATTGAATTATTCATTTTATGGTGAGGCCCTTGTGGCGCATTATTCCAATGACCATTAGAGTTATACCATAAAAACACATCCACCCCTTTTGATTGTGAATAACCAATCAGTTCAGGCATTCTTTCATAACCAACCTGAGTATCCCAAAGCGCATCTATAAGAATGTATTCGTATCCCATGGTAGCTGCCAGATCAATAAAAGCCACCTGATCGTCATAATTCATGCTGTTGTCCTGCCATAAGATCCAACTCCATGTTGCTCTACCATATTTATATTTCTGTGATGCTTCGTACTGGGGCTTAACCACATCAAAAGGCACGGTTGTTTCAACAACAGGCTTTAAATCGCTCCCTACCGTAATTGTTCTCCATGGTGTACTTCCCGGCAGTGCCATTGCTGCATTGGCTGAACCAAAGCCATTGTTCTCATCAGGATGTGGAAAAGCAATACTATATAATCCCCGGGCATTCCCTTCACTTAGGTGAGAAGCACAATAGGAGCTATTGACGCCTGTTTCAGAAACCAACACCCAACCATCATCCCCTATATGAAATAAGGATGGAAAAGTAAAACCCAGACCATATTGCGAAGGAGCTCCCAACTTATCGTCAGCCACATACTCTTCTTCATAACTTGGCTTTGTTTTTTTCCAACCAATGCCAGGTGTAGCCTGAGGTGTTATAAATGTGGTAGCTTTTGAAGGAAAATCGAATCCGGTAATTTCTTTTTCAATAATGCAGCAAATATTATCTCCTTCAGGATATAGGGTATAGTTAAAAGCTACATCATTATTGCTTAGTCTGAAAGTAACATCCATTTTCTGCCCTGATTTGTTTTGATACGAACAAACCAACTCATTGGCAACATAATGAATATTGCTCCTTTTTGTAGTTGCCAGACTATATTTTTCATCAATGGCAGTTTCCTTTTTACCGGTATAGGTAAGATCATGGGTAAAATCTCCTAAATCAGTTACCAACCCCAATGGAGAGTTCTCCAACATTTGCTTTCCATCATATAAAACCGAATAGCTTAGCTTTCCTGATTCCAAAATAACTGTAAGCTCCAGGCGCTCATCGGGTCCGGATATTTTTACTTTTTCTGCGTTTATGCCGGCTATAGAAAAAAGCCAGGTTGCCATAAACAGTATTATATAATTCTTCATGCCTTATAAAATTTTATATTCAAAAAAGGGTTGAAGCCTTAATTGTTAACGCCTCAACCCTTGATTTATGTTTTATAACTTTACTGCTTTAACCCCTTCAAAAGTCGGTTTTACTTCAATAATATTTCCCTGGGCATCAAACTCCAGTTTATCGATACATACTTCGCGATGAAATCCGCCTTTAGGTCCCATTTCAACACCCTTTGGATAGGTAAAACGGTGATATACCAAATACCATTCGTCTTTTCCAGGAACCTGGACCGCAGAATTATGTCCTGTGGCAAAAATGTTTTTCTCCGCGTCGCGCTGAATCACAATGTTATTTTCAGGGAAGGTTAGCTTACCCAATGGAGAATCTGAAGTAGCATAGCGTACTTTATATTTTGGACTTCGGGTATCATCTTCCGACCACATAAAATAGTATTTTCCATTTCTGTATATCGTATAGGTACCTTCGCGGAAAGTATCTCCAATTTTAAAAGTCTTTAAGGTTTCTTTTTTAATGGAAACCATATCCTCATTCAACTCAACACCTGCCATATAGCAATTGCCCCAGTACAGGTAGCTTTTTCCTGTTTTAGGATCAGTAAAAACATCAGGATCAATCTCCTGACCATTGGTAACCCCTTTAGGTTTAAAGTCGATCAAAGCCTTACCGCTATCCACAAACGGTCCGGTTGGATCATCGGCCACGGCCACACCAATTTTTTGAGCTGCCGTAAAATAATAGAAATACTTGTATTCCCCTTTAATTTTTTTCTCAATAATACAAGGTGCCCAGGCGTTTCTGTTTGCCCAGCTTACATCCTTATGCAAGTCAATGATTATTCCTTCATCTTTCCAATCCACTAAATTATCCGAAGAAAAAGTTTTAAAATAATAGCCCGACCAGCCATCGAAACCATCTGAGGTTGGATAGATATAGAATTTATTTGTTTTTTCTGCATAAAGAATATCCGGATCGGCATAATACCCTTCCAGTACAGGGTTATGATCCTCGGCCAGTTCAACGGCATACTTTACCTCGCCTAAACCTTCATATTTAAAAGTATACTCTACAGCTCCTTTAGAGAAATCCTGAGCCCCTGCAGGTTGGATAGACAACCCTGGCCAGGCTTTAAACTGAGGATCGAAATTGGTAAAGTCAACTCCCGGTTTAACCGGTATATGGATGGTTTTGCTTTCTGCTTTGATATCCACGTTTAATTTCTTAATACCTTCGCCCTGAGACTCTATCATTACATCTTCAAAACTTCCCCATTGGGTCATTAACCTGTTTAATTCATCAGTTGTTATAGGCATTACGGTTCCGTGTCTTGGATGAAAATTCATTGAAATTTCTTCATCAATCACGGTAAAGTGTTTTAGATCGGTACTTTTTGTAAACTGGTAACCTCCCTTGGTATACAAGTCATACATCAATATCCATTCATCCGAATTATTTAGTTTAAAGATCCCACTTCCTTCAACAGGGTCTGTTTCTTCGTCCACTCTTTCCTTGCTAACCAGTTCATAACCTTCTGTCAACTTATCCGACATGGCCAATTTAATACCCGGTTCTCCATCTTCCGACTTCATAAAGAAATGGTACTTGCCCTGGTACTTAATAATATCGCCATCGATACAGGCATTGTTGGTTGGACTAAAAAACAACTGTTCTGGCGCTGCTTCTAAAGCTGAGAAATCCGGGTTGGCATAGGCATAGTAAATTTTATCCGGATCGTTGCCCTGTTTCATGGAAAAGTAAATCATATACTTACCCTGCTCCTCATCATAAATGGTTTGCGGAGCCCAAACCCTGTCAACATCGCCAAACTCATCTTTATAGGTTTCAGGGATATTTACCACTGAAGTTTCCCAGTTGATCAGATCGCTTGATTTCATCAACACCATGGCAAAGTTATTCCAGCCCTGTTCTGGTACATACAAATCGGTGGCTACCATATAAAACTTACCATCTGCCCCCCTTAAAATATGAGGATCGCGGACACCACCTGATGTACTTATCTTTTTTGAATCCAGAATGGCCTTATTATGGTTCAAAGCCCGGTAATGATAACCATCAAAACTTACTGCATATCGTATGGCCTCTTCACCAGGGCCGTTTCCGGTAAAATAAGCAAACAAATAGGCAGAATAATCATCCTTATTGCTTTTGGTACAGGAACTTGTTAACAATAACAACCCTGCCGCAACAAAAAGCAGAAACACATTACAACTTCTTTTCATTCTATTCAACGGTATCATCATCGAGTATTTAAATAATTAATAATTTTATATCGAATTCTGGTTAATATTTACAAAAATACCAAAGTATTACTTAAAACATGATCGGCCTACAAAAAAAAGGGGCGAACAATGATCGCCCCTCAAGTATTGTTTAGATTGGATTAATAACCCGGATTATTCGGTAACAAATTTTCATTAATATCTATGTCAGCCTGAGGCACTGGCCATAACCAGGCTTTTGTAGAATTAAATGTTCTTGTTGCAATTTTAATCTGTTTAAAAACCCATTTGGCAGGATCTGCAGGATCACTTAGTAAGGACTTATCATATCCATAAACATCATGTACCAAAGCCTCATCTTTCCATCTTAACATATCCGCATACCGGGTTCCTTCCATACAAAACTCCACCCTTCGTTCATGTCTCAAAATATCACGAAGTTGAGATTGTGTAAGCCCTGAACCTTCAACAGATTCAATTGAAGGCATACCTACCCTTGCTCTTACGGCATTAATTAAGTCATATATTTCCTGATCAGTACTACCTGATTCAATCAAAGCCTCTGCACGCATTAAACAAATATCTGCATAACGCATCAGGATAGTATTCAATGAACTCACATTAACATCGGCCACTCCATATTCTGCGTATTTTCTGGGTTTCGCACCGCATGGGTACTCTGCATAACTAGCTGGAACAAAAGTAGCTTCCCCGTATTGGGTTCCCGGTAAAACAACTGTAGCATCTAACCTTGGATCTCTGTTTGTATAAGGATCCTGATCATCATATCCGGAATTTGGATCATCTATTGGCAATCCATTTGTCATATAATATGAATTAATCATTGAAGCAGTGATGTTTGATGTTTGCCACGTACCTAAAACAAAGGGCTCTGCAGGCCAAGGTTGAGACTGAGTTTGAATATACTGAATATCAAAGATTACCTCAATATTATTTTCATTAGATTCTGTAAACAACGCTTCATAGTCATTAAAGAAATCATATTCATCTAGATCAATAACTTCCTTAGCAGCTTGTGCGGCTTCACTCCATCTTTCATTATAAAGAAGAATTTTTGCTTTATATGACAATGCTGCACCTTTTGTTGCCCTTCCAACCTCTGAACCGTCATACGAAGTAGGTAAAACAGCAGCCGCATCGTCAAGATCTTTGAGAACCTGAGTAAGGACATCACTTTTAGAGTCTCTGCTAACATAGGCTTCTGACAGAGGCAATACTTCTGTAATCAATGGCACATTGCCATAATAGGTAATCAAATCGGCATAAGCATATCCTCTTAAGAACTTAACCTCTGCAACCATTTGTTCTTTCACATCCTCATCCACATCTGCGTTTGCAACATCCTGTATAAACTCATTTGCCCTTGCAATAATGGTATAATTCTGAGTCCATTTTGCATATGGACCCCAACTGGTTGAGGTTGTACTCCACGAACCAATTTCATTTGATCCCTGCCAGGCTGCCTGACAGTAACCATTATCAGACATAAATTCAAATTGATAAAAGTGTGTTGGTGTAGCATTGGGCTGAATAGCAGCATAAACACCCATCAAAGCCATCATACACTGCGTTTCATCCTGAAAAAATGTAGCTGGAGACAAGCTATCCTTTGGTGTTTTCTCCAATAAATCATCTGCACATCCAAACAATACAGAAGATATTAAAAACAATATAAATATTCTATTTAGATTTTTCATATTCATGTTCATTTAAAAGTTAACATTGATACCCATTGTCATTACTCTAACCTGAGGGAACGCCTCTGCCCTGGTTTGATCTACTGTTTGCTCAGGATCGAAACCTTTGAAGTCTGTAATGGTAAAAACATTCTGAATATTTCCATAAACTCTAACAGAACTCAAACCTATTTTTGAAATAATGCCAGGACTTAAAGTATAACCCAACTCTAAATTTTTCAATCGTAGGTATGATGCATCTTCCATATAGAAAGAAGAGTGAATATTAGTACGGTACTCATCCAGGGTTAAACGAGGCAATGTATTAGATGGTCGATCTGGAGTCCATCTGTCTTTCCACCATGTTCCCATATTGGCAACACCACTAAACGGAGATGCTATTTCGTAATACAGATACCCTTCAATACCTTGAACCCCCTGGAAGAACATACCTAAATCAAAGTTTTTCCACTCCAAGTTAATATTCATAGAATAAGTAAGATCCGGGAACTGTTTACCAATAACTTTCCTGTCATTATTAGCATCAACCACATTGTCTCCATTAAGGTCTTTAAACTTAATATCTCCTGGTTGTGCCACATAATTTGTAACTGAAACAACATCTGGTTTTAAAGTATAAGTCGTACCATCGTAATCAAAATCCGACACCTGATAAATTCCATCCATTTCATAGCCGTAAAATGAGTTAATAGCATAACCTACCTTAATAGCCTTAGGAGAATTTAACTGTTCCGGTGCATTCATCTTTGTAATTTTATTTACAATATGAGATGCATTTAGTGTAGTCCTCAATTTTAATCCATTAGAAAAAGTTTTTCGGTAAGTTAGTGATGCCTCAAAACCTTTGTTCTGAACCTCTCCCGCATTTACATATGGGGCAGATGCAGCCATTGTTAAAGGAATTGGACGTGTTAGCAACAAGTCTTTTGTTCTTTTATCAAAGAAATCAAATGTAAAATCAATTCCATTATCCAAGGTTAAATCAACACCAAAATTTAATTGTTCTGATGTTTCCCAGGTTAACTCCTTATTAGTCATACTTGTAATAGCTACACCAGAATACAATGTTCCTCCTAACGAATAATTTCGTCCTGAACTTAATACATCACTACCATTATAATAACTTCCAATATTCTGGCTACCTAATTGCCCCCATGATCCCCTTAATTTTAGAGCTCTTAACCAGTCAATATTACTCATGAAACTTTCTCGAGAAATAATCCAACCTCCTGAAAATGATGGAAACGTACCCCACTGATTTCCTTCTGCAAACCTGGATGAAGCATCTCTACGAATATTTGCTTCAAACAAGTATTTATCATTAAATATATAGTTTACACGACCAAAATAAGATTTTAACCCTAAATCGTAACTACCTGCATCATTTGTTTGAGTAGCTGCATCCCCAAGAGATAATACTCGTTGATCGTTATTAACAAAATTCTTACGATAACCACTTTGCCAGTCCCAGGTAAATTCTTCTTCCGAATACCCTGCTAACATATTTATTTGATGCAATCCAATGGTTTTGTTGTACTTGATCAAAGCAGTCAACAATGTTTGAATATTATTATCATTAGCAACAGTTAAATCAGAAGACTCTGTTTTAGTGCTTCCATCCTTATTGTATAAAACATTATTGGCATTAAATGAATTCCTGTTGGCATCAACAACATTGTATCCATAAGTAAGCTGAGCACTCAATCCATCCAATATTTTATATTCAGCCTCAACCTGTCCATTGAAATTATAACGTTTTGTTTCAGAAGTACTTCCTGCCTTTATGCTTGCATAAGGGTTTAGCTCCCCATTTACAGTCATATATTGACCATCCGCATTTTTTAATGGATAAATAGGAGCCAATGTAGCATACCATGTAGCATTCCAAACACTTCTAGGCTCCCCCTTTACACCAAGGTTACCCGATAACTTAGATGATAATCTTAACCTGTTATCATTTAAAAAATATGCATCTATATTAGAGCGAAAATCTGTCTTTTTATAATTAGTAGCAACCATGATTCCATCCTGATCTAACCTACCTACCATAAAAGCATAATGCAACTTTTCAGTACCTCCAGACATTGTTAACCTATGGTTTTGTGTACTAGCAGAACCATAATAAACATCAAAGTAATCGATGTTTGGATACATAGGATCATCACCAGCTTCATATTTAGCCAGATCTTCCAGTGAATAAGTCTGAACTCGCCCTGAATTTTCAGAAGCTTCCCTGTGAAGCGTTACATATTCAGATGAATTCAGCACATCCGGCAAGGTTGTTGGCTCCTGAACGCCTATATATCCACTATATGAAACCTTCATTTGACCAGGTGCACCTTTTTTTGTTGTAATCAAAATTACACCGTTTGCAGCCCTGTTACCGTAAATAGAAGCAGATGCAGCATCTTTCAATACAGAAATAGACTTAATATCATTAGAGTTTACATCAGACATGCTACCAGGAAATCCATCAATCAATATAAGAGGCGAATTATCACCAAAAGTACCAACTCCCCTAATATCAATCACAGCATTATCATCACCAGGTTTCCCTGAACTTTGCAAAGCATATACACCAGCTACTGTACCTTGTAATGCTAAACTGGCATTGGTCAATGGTCGGCTTTCCATATCGTTCATCTGCACATTTCCGACTGCTCCTGTTAAGTTTGCTTTTTTCTTTGAGCCATACCCCACTGCAACAACTTCATCCAGGCCAATTACATCTGATTTTAGGGAAATATTAAATACCGTTTTGCCTGCAACAGCAATTTCCTGGCTTTGCATACCTATAAATGAAACTACTAAAACAGCATCTTCTGGAACATCCGACAGCACAAACTTTCCGTCCAAATCTGTGATGGTACCAATGGTTGTTCCTTTGATTAAAACCGATGCTCCGGGGATAACTTCTCCCTTATCATCCGAAATTACACCTGAAATAGATTTTGTTACTCCTTCCTGCTGCTGCACCTCTTTATTGAACAACAAAATCCTGTTTTCGGTGACTCTTATTGCGATAGATGTTCCCTGAAAAACTTCATCCAAAAGATTCTCTACCTTTTCATTTTTTACATTAACAGAAACTTCCCTGTTTAAATCGATATACTCAGAACTATAGGCAATAGTAAAATCAGTGTTTTGTTCAATGTAATCTAATACTTCACTGACTTTTACAGCCCTACCTGAATAGGTAATCATATCATCCTGTCCTGACACACTAGCAGAAATCGAGACGAACGAAACAAATAAGAGAATAAATGATAGTTTCATGATTCTAAAGAGTTGATTCACTTTTATTAGAGAACAATCGCCTCTAACTTTTCCATTTTTTTTCATAATTTTACAACGACTTTAAGTTATACATAAGCACCTTGCCGGGTGCTTTAAAATTTACCGGGGAAATGTTGCCGCATTTTTCCGGTTTTTTTATTCAGCTAAACAACAACCGTTATTTAGTATATGGTTTAATTAAAATTGAATCTCCTTTAGATACAATATTTACTGGTGTTATCGTGGTTAACAAATCCAAAACACTGGGCAGATCCTCCTGGTTAACCGTAAAGGTTACTTCCATATCCTCAAGTGCCTGATCCAATCCGAATTCAAAATTGTACCTGTTGCTCAGTTTTCTTACAACATCCCTCATTGGGGTATTATAAAAATTCAAAATCCCATTTCTCCAACTGCTATACCTCTCTGCACGCACATTAGTTCTTTTGGCTTTTTCTGTTTCTGAATCATACACAATTTTTTCACCCGGTTTTAAAAACATTTTTTGTTTCGGATGCCTTGATGGCGTCATTTCAACGCTTCCTTCTTCCAGTACAACCGAAGCCTGAACTGCATTATCATAGGCATCTACAGTAAACCGAGTTCCCAATACCTTTACATTAATATCCCTGCTGCGGACTATAAACGGAACCTTTTTATTTTTTACCACCTCAAAATAGGCCTGTCCGTTTAATTTCAACAACCTTTGGCTATTTCCAAAACCATTTGAATACTCCAGGGTAGAACCTGAATTGAGCCATACTTTAGAGCTATCCGGCAAAGTTACAGTAGCCACGCTCCCCCTATCTGCAGCTATTTTTGTATATAGAGGTTCGTTATTAATATACTTACTAAAATAAAACCCTCCTCCCGAAATAATGAACAACAACACTACAGCTGCATATTTATAAAAGCTTTTTAGTTTTATTATTTTATTTGTTTGAGCAACTGTATCATTAAGCATAAAGGATTGAAAGTTAACCAACCCTTTTTCTGTTACGGGATTTATATTCTCATTTTTCAGATTATTTTTCCACGATTTTTTAACCTTACAGAACTCTGCATAATGCTTGCCATCCCTCAACCATTCCAACAATTCTCTTCGCTCCTCCTCTGTAGCTATATTTTCAAGATATTTTCTTATTAACTCAGTCATTAAAATTTTGCTTTTATAATGAGTACAACCAACCCTCCAAAACCCTACCTCAAAAATGTAACTTTTTTTTACATTATTTTATAATTAGTGTTTTTTCCAAAAACCACCACTTCCGCTACCACACTAACCCACAGCACTTTTTGAATCAAAAACTGATATTTTAAATTGTAAATTATTCTTAATTTTTGTCATAAAATAAAATTTATATTACTTTGCAAATAGAAACTAAAAAGATTGATTCCTTATCGTTTATATGAGCAATATTGAATTTAGAACTAAATTAAAGAACGGAGACCCGGATTCGTTTAGCTCCTTTTATTTAGAGACCTATCCCAGGTTGATTGGATATTGCAGTCTCTTTATCAAGGATTCTAAACAAATTGAAGATTTCGTTCAGGATTGCTACGAAAACATATGGACACAACGAAAAAAAATCAATACATCTAAGTCGGTTGAGAGCCTATTGTTTGTAATGCTCCGTAATAAATGCCTGAACTTTTTAAAAAGTGAAAAAGCCCATCATAGTATAAATTTATCGGACGAGTTTGCTATAAATGAACTGCAATATCTTTACCAGTTAGATTTTACAGCCAAAGAAGGCACCAGCATTGAAGAGGAATTAATCCAGTCTTTAAAAAAAGCAATATCCGACCTGCCAGAAAAAAGAAAGAACATTTTTATACAGTGCAAGATAAATGGCCGCAAACAAAAAGAAGTGGCTGAAGAATTGGGTATTACAGTAAAAGCGGTAGAAAAACACTTGAGGGAAGCAAAAACCCAGCTGCGCAACCAACTTAAACCCAAGTATGCTCAACTGGTTATTATTATTAGCATGTTATTAAATTAAGTTGTGATGATGCCCAAAACAATAAATTATTTAAGAAATCCAGTGTTGACTTTGTAGATTCTTCAATAATCCTGACTCTTGATTCAATTTCGGGTAATGAGTACTCTTTAAAATTAACATTTAATTCTTCAGTCAAACTCACCACTGAAGAAAAAGGGCTTCTTAAATCGTGCGCAATTACAGAAAAGAATTTATTTTTTGATTTATCGACTTCTTCCAATTGTTTTAAAGTCACATCCAATCTTTTATTAATACTCTGTAGCTGTATATTTTGAGATTGTGTTTTATCTTTCTCTTGCATCAAATTTCTTTTAAGATAAAACTCATTATATCTTATTTTTTCATTATTAAAACTTAGTATTACTATTCCAACAAAAACAGTTATTAATCCAACCACTTCAGCATGATCGTACGTTGTAAAATGCATGTATGAATAAACTATGGTAACTAACCCCATAACGGAGCCTATAGCATAAAGCAACAGGGTAGACCAATATCCCCTAATAAAAAAATGAGAGGCAACAATTAATAATATACATGAAATAATACCCTTAAAATTATATTGAGGCCCTATCAACACCAATCCAAACCCCATAAACAATAAGGAGAGACAATGAAAATTATTAACAACAATAACCAGATACCTTTTTTCCCTTAATCCTGAATAGGTAAAAATCAATAATAACACACATGTTATTATACCAGGGTATCTAAGAAATGAGAATGCAAAAATCTTCCAAATAAAGAAATCTCCTATCAAGTAATAAATAAACACCAAAAGCATAAAAGGCAATAACAATTTATTATGCTTTAAGATAGATACATGCAATTCCTTTACATATTCAAAATAGAATTTATCCTTATGAATATGATCTCTAAAGATTTCAAGATTCATTATCATATAAAAGTAACAGAGTAGTAATTGACTGCAAATTTAGAAAGTTAATACCAAACAAACATAAATCATATACATTTTTAATAAACTTTAGAAACATAGTCACACATCAACAGGTATTCAGCTAATTGTATTATAAATGAAAAATTTACACACGGTTGGAGAAATCATAAAAAAAACCCGGAACCTACAAATTTTAGATTCCGGGTTTTCTGAGTTATACCAAGTGCTCATTTCATCGTCAAAATGGTATTAAATAACAATCTAGTTTGTTCTATGAATCAATTTACCCATTTCTGCAGGAGGATTATCCCCCATCCTAATATCACAATCTCTTACCTGTACATCGGTAGCGTTATCAATATAAAAAGCAGAAGTTTTGGCCTTTACAAGTCCTACACCTTCGCAAGGGCGACGGTCGTAAATACCTCCTTCATAATCGGTAACCCTGTTTAAAACAAGCGACACTCCATCGAAAAGAATATGGTTGATTTTGTCTTTGGATTCTCCGCTCACATATATACCATTTTCAGATCTGCACTGGATATTTCTGAAAGTAATGTCGTTTACCTCTCCAACAAACCCTTCTGTTGCACCTTCAGGGAATCGCCAGCTGGCATCTTTATGGTCGATATTAGCCCTGCGATAAGCTGTTACATAGATAGGTTCCGATTTACCCCACCATACATCACTAAAGTATAGACTTTCCACAATAATATTCGAAAACAGTACATTTTGCACTACACCCTCATCTCTGTTTTGTATACCAATGCCACGATTACTGGCCAGGATGGTACAATTGTTTACGGTCACATTCTGAATGGTGTCCATATTCTCAGATCCAATTTTAAAAGCACATGATCGCGAACACATCAAACAGTTGGTAACAACTATATTCTCACAATTTCCATATTCTTCAAACTCTCTTCTGTTTTTTAAGCAAATGCTGTCATCCCCGCTTTTAATATTACAATCGCTAATTCTGATATTTTTACTATGATCCAGGTCAATGCCATCACTATTCCTTATTTTCAGGCTGTTATCAATGGTAATTCCGGTAATAACGCCATCAGTACAACCTATTAAGTGCACTGTCCAGTAAGCAGAATGCCTGAAAGTAACATTCTCAATACGAAGGTTACGCACATTAACCAGGGTTAAAACATGCGGACGGGGGTCTTTAACATTAAAAGGCAAAAGCTCATACGAATCTTCCAGCTCTTTTCCCATGAATTTAATTCCATTTCCATCAATTACTCCCAGTCCCGTAACAGATACATCATGAAGGTCTTTCCCTCCAATCCAAATAGTACCTTCACCCGGGTTCTCCCTAAAAGCACTTTGTGTATAAACAGCAGTATCCGGATTGGCTAACAAGGTAGCTCCGCCTTCAACATGCAGCTCCATTTTTGAAGTTAAATCAAACGGCCCGGTTAAAAAAACACCCTGGGAAGGAACAACAACCTTTCCACCACCGGCCTTTGCACAAGCATCTATAGCCTGCTTTATGGCTGATGCATTATCCGTTACACCGTCGGCAACCGCACCATAATCAACTATATTAAATACTTTATCAGTATTTTTTTTAACCTGACAACCCATTAACAGCAACATTGTTAATGCAACCGAAATACTCTTTAAATGCCTCATACGATATATTTTATTTAATTTCATTATTTCTAACAGATCGTTAGATTTTAGATAAGAGATAAGAGACTTATTTGCAAGATGCTTAAAATCAAATCTTAACCCAACTTAAGTTGATTTTATTAAATATCTCATAATCTCACACTTATAAAAAATTAACGAACTATTGTATTTCACTATATAGTTTATTTGTTTCCCAACAAATTACTTGGCGGAAAGCCAAACTGTTTCTTAAAACACCTGCTAAAATAGTACGGATCATTAAACCCAACCATATCAGACACCTCCGAAACATTATGCCGTTTTTGTTTTAATAGCTGAAAAGCCTTTTTCAACCTGATTGTTCTTATAAATTCGTTGGGCGACAGATCGGTAAGTTCTTTAACTCTCCGATAAAGGGTTGATGAACTTGTGCCCAATTCGGAACAAATAAGGTTCCCTGCCAAAGTGGTGTCGCTTATATTTTCTTCTATAATGGCAGTAATTTTATTCATAAAATCCTCGTCTACCGGGGAATGGGTCAACAAATCAACACTACTTTCCACATCTCCTGAAAATTTTTCTTTCAGGTTTACCCTGGCTTTTACAATATTTTCGATTCGAGTTTTTAACAAGGATGGATCAAAGGGTTTGGTCAAGTATCCGTCGGCACCCAATTTATAACCTTTAATCTGGTTATCGCTATCGGATAACGCAGTTAATAACACAACCGGGATATGGCTAATCCTTTCATCATTCTTCAGTGATTTACAAAACTCAAAACCATCCATTACAGGCATCATCACATCAGCGATACAAATAATAGGGTTTACCTGACGACACATCTGCAGCCCTTCTTCTCCATTTTCAGCTTTATAAACTTTGTAATAATCTGAAAGATAATCCGCAATATAATCCCTTAGTTCTTGATTGTCTTCTATTACTAAAATCTTTTCTCTCAACTCTGTTGCATAGGTTTTCTTCTTTACATCGGTTACCACAGTTTGAATAGACGCGGTTGATTTCAATTCATAATCGAAAATTTCATTTTCTTCATACGATTCCTTATCTATCGGAATTTCAATAGTAAAAACACTTCCTTTATCAGGAGCACTATATAATTTAATGTTTGCTTTATGAATTTTTACCAGAGAGTTTACCAGAGCTAATCCGATCCCACTGCCTGTGTGTTCATCTTTTGTATTTTCGACCTGGTAAAACCGGGTAAAAATTTTACTCTGGCTT
Organism: Plebeiibacterium marinum; assembly: GCF_026013615.1. Taxonomy (GTDB): domain Bacteria; phylum Bacteroidota; class Bacteroidia; order Bacteroidales; family Marinilabiliaceae; genus Saccharicrinis; species Saccharicrinis marinus_A. The sequence continues at coordinate 12,398 of NZ_JAPDPI010000005.1, read as the reverse complement.
TCCTCGGGAATACCAATACCATCATCGCTGACTTCAATATCCAGTTTTCTTGATCCATCGTCTGCATGACTTATACCAACATATAAATCAACCCGGCCATATTTATGACTAAACTTAATGGCGTTGGATAACAGGTTGTACAATATCTTGTCATATTTATCTCCATCTATCCATCCTATAACTTCCTCTTGCTCACAGATAAAATGATAGTTTAATTTTTTTTCTTTTACCAGTCCCTCAAAAGAATGGAATATGTTTTTTGAATATAAAAGAATATCTGTTTTAGATACCTTTAATTTGAGTTCCCCATTTTGGGCTTTCCTGAAATCAAGAAGCTGGTTAACCAAATTGTAGAGCCTGTTTGAATTTTGTAGTATCAACCCAATACGGCTTCTTTGATAATCTGTATTTAAACCTTCTTCGGCAAGTTGTTTGGCAGGCCCGATAATTAATGATATGGGTGTTCTTAGCTCATGAGATATATTGGTAAAAAACCGAAGTTTTTCATGATTGAGCTTATCTTCTCTTTCCCGCTGTACTTTCTCCATCAACAGCTCATGCTTTAACATCAAACTCCTTTTTAACTGTTTATGAACCAAATATATTGTAAGAGTTAAAAAGGCTAACATCAAAACAATAGCCTTATAGGTCAACCAAAAAGGAGGATTAATTATGATATGATACGATGAGATGTCACTCCAATATCCACTACTATTCGAAGCCCTGATTTTAAAGGTATACTCTTTAGGGTAAAGATTTGTATATTGAATATTGGTAGAGTTATTATCAACTGTAATCCACTCTTCATCAAAACCCTCGAGCATATACTCATATTTGTTTAACCTGGTGTTTGAATACGAAGGAGACGAAAATGACAGGTAAAAATTACGGTTTACATATTCAAGCTCCAGTTTTCTGGAGTAATTAATATCCTCATGCAAAACCACTTGCCCTTTAATTGTATCTCCCGGAGAAACTGTTTTGTTTTGAACTTTTACTTCACTGATAAAAGGAGGATCTGATTTCAGATTGTCTTTCAGCTCATCAATGGTAAAATGTATGATTTCATCTTTCCCGGTAATATAAACAAGAGAATCACTAAAGAGCATAAATCCCTTATTACTGAATATATCTAATCGGTTACCACTACCTACATCATAGGTATTTAATTTATTGTCGACTGGATTAAACAGCCCCACCTGTCCATTATTAAAGTTGAACCACAAATTACCTTTATTATCTTTTAAAATATCTGTAATCCAGTTTTTACGTAACTCCTGTGGATTTATAACCTGTTTAAAATCATCAATTTCAGGCGAATAATAATTTAAACCCATTCTGGTAGATACCCATATTTTTCCGGTGTTATCGATACAAACAACTTTTGTGCTGTTATTTGTTAACCCTTCTATTTCGCCATCCTTAGAAGTATATAATTTTGCCTCTTGATTTTGCTGGTTATATGATATCACACCATTTTCTGTAGCCAACCAAATAACTCCTTCTTTTGTTGATGCTACCTGGTTAATTTCAATATTTGGGAACAGTTTTCTAAGCGTAGAATCAACCCTCAGGGTAATAGGATCGATAATCACAGCACCGCTTCCATGTGAACCAATTACTATGTTTCCTCCGGTTAACTTATTAAAAGCAAAAACAGGAACTGAGCTAAAACCTACATCAATTACTCTTGAAGTATTTAAAACATAGTTATAAATTAAAATCTTTCCAGACCATAATCCACAGTAAAATATCTTTCCATCAGGTGAAAAAACACCTGAAATGTCTTTATACTTTTTTTCAATAGGTTTAAACCGGTTTCTATCCTTTAAAAATAAACCACTATTATGCGTAGCCACCAACAGTTTGTTATCATATGTTTGTCCGTAATCTGAAATACGCGGAATTCGTCCGTTAACTACTAAAGCAAAGGAGTTTATACTCTTAAATTGATTTTTAAAGGGATCGTATTTATCCAATCCATTATCTGTTCCAATCCAAAGCAACCCTGAGTTATCAAAATATAGAGCTGAAACAGCGTTATCGACCAAAGAGGTTTTTTCAGATCGTTTTGAATAGTACCACTGGAAATTTCCTTTTGATATATCTTCTAAACGATTGCATACAATGATTCCTCCAATTGTTCCAAGCCAATATTTTCCATCGGGAGCCCTTGTTATTGAAATAAAATACGGTCCTATGGTTTCTTTAAAAGTTAGATCATGAATAGGCTGCAATTCAAATACATTATCCTGCTTATCCCATTTATACAGGCCTTCGCGGGTGCCAATAAAAATATCAGATTTATCATCCTGATATATAAAATAGGTATAGGGGTTAACAATATTGGTTCCCGGTACTTTTAAGGTATAATTATTTATATGCTGAATATCGCCCTTATCATTTAACGTGATTTTTGAAATCCCTCCTGTGTCGAAACTTCCTACCCAAATATGTCCGTTAATATCTTCGAATATTGTTTTTATATAAGTAAATCCTTCAATTTCTACCCGGGAAAAGGATTCTGTTTCCTGATTGAATATACATAATCCTGAATCTTTGGTTCCGATCCAAAGCCTTTTAAATTGATCTATATATATTGACCTTATCTCTGAATCAGGGATTGACTGTGGATTGTTTTTATCGGGAAGAAAGGTTTTAAACTGGCGTGTTTTAAGATCAAAGCGGGTCAATCCCCCCCTTGTCCCAATCCACATAATATCATTGTCATCAATAAGCAAGGCTGTTATATCATCATCCTTAATTCTGTTTGCTGACTTTATATTACTTACATAAGGAGTAAACTTTTGACCATCGAAACTATTTAAACCTTTAAAGGTACCCAACCAAAGTAAACCGGTTTTATCCTGAACTATGTGCCTGACAGAATTATGGGACAGACCATTTTCGCGACTATAATGTTCAAGCTTAATATCTTCAGCCCAAACATTAGTTGAAATAAATAATATAACCAGTCCCAGCAAGAAAAGTCTATTTTCCCATCCACACACCCTTTGATTCCCTACTGGGAGCCCCTCTAACCCACACTGTACGAAAGATTTCCCCATTAGGGGCCTGGGGTGAGCATTTGGTGTTTTTAATATCTCAGGACTTATCTTGCAAACACTAAATGGTATAATAAAACGATGAATCATCTTCATGTGCACATATTTTATTTTTAATTCAACCTTAAATGTATTGAATATAAAATAAAGTCAGCATATTATAAATTAATAATTATAGTTGATAGCATAATAACTTTACCTGCAGGGCAACCGATTTTAAATGAAAACTTGTATCAAAACGACTGCCATGTGCTCAACCCCGCAAAGGCTTTAACTTTTTTCTATGAATTTGATTATTTGCATCTAAATTTTAATGTAAATCCGTTTTTTATGTAAGGCATAACCTAACGACCAACATATTAACATAAAAACAATTGCTGTAACTAAACACCCAAAAGCTCCCGGAAAAATATTCTGAAATATTTTTTCACTCACCCACTCAAAGGCATCCAGGCCATTCCCAACAGGAATCAACCTCACGGTCACGTAAAAGAGTTCTGAAAACAAGTAAATAAACAAAGGATTCTTTCCAAAAACATCAAAAAATGCAATCCCTGATTTTACTTTCTTAAATTCTATAAAAAAGATAAGTACAGCCATGATTGACAAGTCAAGCCCCACGGTGTAAAGTACAAAAGGACTTGTCCATAACTTTTTACTCATCGGAAAAATCAAATCCCACCATAATGCCAGCGAAGTCATCGCAAACCCTATCATTAACAGTTTGGAAATTCCTTCAAAAGACTTTCCTTTTTTCTGGATAAATACACCTGCAATATATCCCAAAACAACATTAACAATTGCAGGCAGGGTACTCAATATACCTTCAGGATCAAAAGGAATACTATCCCTTTTATAGATATGACCAAAACCTAAAATTGACAAATCGAACTTTGAAGCAGCATTGGTGGCCATTTCCAGTTGTGCCCCAGGCTCTCCAAACAAATACAATATGGCCCAATAGCCTAATAAAATAATTGCTGAAATGATTAAAGCGGCTTTTTCTGACAGGTAATAAAAAATAACTGACGCAAAGAAATAACAAAGTGCAATTCTCTGTAAAACTCCCATTATACGTGTTTCCGATATTGGTTTAAGCATCAATCCACCACTTTCACCAAGTTTAAAAAACGGGAACCAGTACATTAAATAGCCCAACAAAAATATAATGATGGTTCTTTTAATCACTTTTGTCCAAAAATAAGCTACCGGAGCTTGTTTCATTTTTAGCATAGAAAAACTCATTGAATTCCCTACTGCAAAAAGAAACGATGGAAACACCAGATCGGCCAATGTAAAACCGAACCATTGAGCATGTATAAAATACCCATATATTTGAGCACCTGTTCCAGGCGTGTTTACTACAATCATTAAGGCTATGGTTAGCCCCCTAAACACATCCAACGATAAAAAACGTTCTGCTCTCTTTTTCACAATTTCTGCCATAGTAAATATTTAGTATCCTTTACACCATTTCACCCTCTCACCCTTATTTCAATAATTGTAATCTATCTGAGGTTGAATATTAGTCAATGGTATTATCTTATCTCTGTATTTTTCATACAATTCCACAGCTATTTCTGCAGGATCTCCACTTGGTTCAACAGGGAATTCATTGTTGGAAATTACCCATTGCCATTCCCATTGTTTAATCTCTTCATCAAAAGCTTTCTGATCGAATTTCTGCCAGTCTTGACGAATCTGATCGAAGAACTGTTCCCATCGTGGTTTATAAAAATCATTAAACAAGCCACTCCACTGACGACAACTATATTCGTGCAGCCTGTTATTGGCATCACCCCAAAGGGTAATTAAATCACGGGCATTTTGCTCATATAAATCCTTTTCTTCAGTTGTAAATCCACATTCTCGGGCATCGGCTAACCAAGGCCCCAACATAAAATCTTTTTGGGTAGCCAACAATCCATCCATATCCTCAATTAATTCGATAAACTCCTTACTATACTGCTCAAATTTTTGTTTATCGTTGTTATTATAAGCCACAGTAATTTGTTGTTGCAGAGGCAGTGCATAATTTGCTAACACTTGTCGCGAAACATCTACTAAATCGTAAAGAAAACCATCGTATTGGTCGCTACCATCTATCGATTTAATGAATAAGTCCCATGCTGGAAGTAAATCTTCAGGTTTGTAATTCATCTTGGTACGAGCCCATCTGCGATAGCCTTCAAAAGTAGGACGGGACACTATAATTGATTCTGCACCATCCCTGATTACTTTACCATTGTATACAGTTTGAACCAGGATATTCCATGCATCCTCCAAATCTTGAGTAGTTTTTCCATACCTGTTTCTAATGTAGTCCTTCAACCAGGCATCAAGATCAATGGGTGTATCTCTCCAGGTGTTATCAGTCATCAACTCATATAAAACCGGGTTTTGCTCAATGGCTTCCATGGTTAACCCAATTCCTTTAAGCTGTCCTGATTTAGGATCATTTAAATCTTCTGCAGGATTATTGGCAACATTTTCAATACGGCCAAACATACTGATATTTCCACCAAAGTTGTGAAGCATGTTCCATATCCATTGCTTCCCGTAAAAAGCCTCAGTGCGTTTCCATACGGGTTCAATTTCTGTTGCCAAATCAAGAATAATCATCCTGTCGTTAGGAACTGCATCCAGCAAACCTTTGATTTGTGGTGCTTTCCAGAAATCACGATGACTATAAAATAACCATCCTTGCATCACCCAAATAGCTTCCGGATCGGCAGACTTCATTCCTTCAAATACTTTTTTACTGAGCTCTGACAAATATTCTGGATCATCAGTTGGCGGTTCATTTTCATTAAAAGTATCGGCAGAATATAAATGATCTGTTCCGTAAACTTCCGACTGAACTTCAAGGAACTTCTTACCTAATTCGGCAAACAAAGGATCATCTGCATCAAGGATATAAGTATCCTCAAAATCGTTGCCCCAATTGGTTTGCTTTAGTTTTGCATCAGGGAAATACTTTTTAAATGAAGCAGGTACATGACCTGTAAACGCAGGCAAAACAGGTTTCATACCTAATTCGCGTTGACGTTGTACTATCTTAATTTGTAATTCCTTGTGACTTTCTTTCCAGCTTTTGGGAAGCGGGCCTCCCCAACCATCCAGATTTCCCATCCAGAACCATGAAAAATACGCAGGACCACTGAAGAAAGGATCCAGGTCCTCATCTGTAAATCCATACGAACGATATACCTGATCCCAGATGTATTCTTCGCCGGTAATGGCCAACGGCATATTGATGCCATGCAAAGCCATCCAGTCAATTTCTTTCTCCCAGCGTTCCCAGTCCCACCAGCTCATACTGTAGTTAAACGTACAATAGTTTAAATAATAGCGGTATTCATAAGGTGTTTTTTTATGAATCTTTTCTTTAACAACCGGAAGTAAATCTGGTAAATTTAAATTTGTACCATTCCAGGTAATCTGACAATGACCATATTCTTTTAAATAGTAGTACAGAGCAGAAGCCACCGAAACCCCATTAGTTCCCCTCAGTACAATTTTATTATCTACAGATTCTATCTCAAACCAATCCACACTATCCTTTACACCTATTTCTGTAACAAAGTGATGTGCATGATTTGGGATAATCCGCTGAATCAAACGATCAGCCGGAGACTTTGCTTTACCCACACCCGATTTAGTAGTACACCCCACAACTACACTACAAAAAATCAATATCGATATTTGATATAAAATACTCCTCATGTTCATCATTTTTATTTTACTATTGTTATTTTCTCAACCGGATAATCAATATTGTAATCCAAAACATTTTTCAAGGCGAACTGAGCTTGTGAACCACAATTCTCAAGCTTAGTATTTTGTACATCTAATTTTTCTACATCATCAAACACAAACGCCGGACGAAAATCCTTATCCTCAAGCTTTAAAATGATATTTTTAAATTCAAGCCCCTTAACGTGTCGAACATAAAAACCCCAAGCAGGAAGCTCTCCAAACATTGAAAACTCAGGATATTTTTTTATCTGTTCCGGAACGCGATCCAAATCACTTAAAGGAACATAAGCCATTCCTTTAGTCGCTCTTCCCGGAAAGGTTATCGTTACATTTTCGATTGTTACATTTTCGATTTCATGGCCAGGGATTCCTGCAATAGATGATGGAAATGGATTGTGAAAGAAATCTACTTCCGGTCCACGTAAATCATAATCTATGTCAGGACGACCAAAAGGAACCTCAACCTGCATATCTGAAATATGGATATTTCTGACAATCCCCGGTTTCTCTCCTCCACGATGTCCTAACCTGATAAATATGGCGTTGCCGGTGTTTTTAGCTACAATATTCTTCACTTTAATATTTTCGATTACTGCACCATCCACCGATTCAATGGCTATTGCAGACCTGAAAGTATCGAACACCTTAATATTTTCGATGGTTACATTTTTAAATCCCCCAAACGAACCTGTTCCAAACTTTACTGCACTGGCACTGCTCCTTACGGTACAATTGGCAATATAAATACTATCGTTACATGATTCGGGATGATATGATTTCAAACAGATACCATCATCGGCTGCATCGATATTACAGTTTGTTATTTTTACGTTTTTGCAATCCGTAATGTCCATTCCATCATTATTCCAATAAGCACGATTAATAATAGTAAGATGATCCAAAATCATGTTTTTACATAAATCGAACGACAAACCCCAGTTGGCACTGTTGGTTAAGGTTACATCTTTGATTTCAATATTATTGGATTGCAGAAACCGGAATAATTTAGGACGAACCAATTCGCTGGGACGCATCCTCCTGTAATTGTAGTTTTTATCAACCAACACTCCGGCATGATGCAAGCTATCTCCATTTAAAGCCAGCGCTAACCCCTGTCCGTCAATTGTTCCTTGTCCTGTAATTTTTATGTTTGAAGCATCAATAGCTAAAATGAGTCCCAACTCCGAGTTATCATCTGTTTTAGGGCTTTCGGGAGTTCCTTCTCCTTTAACTTTAAAGTAATCATACGGACTGGTACTACCGAGTAAAAAAGCACCTTCTTCAAGATACAATTCCACATTGCTTTTTAACTGTATGCTTCCGGTTAAAAATTTACCTGAAGGAATAATAACTTTGCCTCCCCCTTTTTTATTTGCTTTGTCGATTGCCTGTTGAATAGCTTTTGTATTTAATGTAACTCCATCAGCAACAGCCCCAAAATCCTGAATGTTATATGATTTTCCATAAACCGTTTGAGCAAAGATTAAGCTCAAAACCAATACTATTGTTTGTAATATCTTCATTTTCTATAAAATTTAGATGAAAGACAAAAGGCTTTGCACTTTCAACTTTTAACTTTCAACTTTTAACTTCCCTATATCTCTTTATCCGACAATGAAGGAGGCAACAATTCCGTTCCCCATTTATCAGAAGGTTTTGATCCCATTATTATTGTCAGCGATCCTCCTTTAACAATATCACTATGCTCTATAAATGCCTTTGTGTAATCAACACCATTTAATTGTACAGATTGGATATATTTATTTTGTTCTGAAAGATTCTTTGCTTCTATGATAAAATCATTTCCATTCTCCTGATGGATTGTTGTTTTCTTAAAGTACGGGGCATTAATTAAATAGTACGACTGACCAGCATTTGGATAAAGACCAATCATATGAAAAGCCAGCCATGAAGACATCGCTCCTGAATCATCATTACCGGGGATTCCGCTTGCGCTGATGTTATAATTATTGTCAATGATTTGATGAATCCTATCGTTACTTAAATCCGGCCGACCGATCCAGTGATACAAATTCGGACTAAGAAAAGAAGGTTCATTGGCAACATTGTACAATCCTTTATCAAACAAGGTATTTAACCGTTTTTGAAAGGCCTCTTTACCCCCTGACAATTCCACTAGTTTGGCAACATCATGAGGTACAGATAATGAATATTCCCACGAACTTGCTTCATAAAAGAAACCACACCACCAACACACGCAAATAGGCCAATCCTGCATTACAGGGGTATAAGGCACATAACTTATCCTGCCATATTTTGCATTGCACTGAATACTATCTACCCAGTTTCCATGGGCATCTTTAGGCATGATAAAACCGCGGGATCCATGATCTTCAATATCGCGCCATAGATTTTGCCAGTTATCGGCCTGTTTAATAAAGCGCCAATACTCTCCTCTACGCTTAATAGCTTTGGCAACTATGGCCAAACAATAATCGTTATAAGCATATTCCAGCGTCCGGTTTCCGGCTCTGACAAAATCAGTTGAAACGTAACCCAAGCGATTATAATCAGTCAATCCCCCGCGGCCTTCTTTCTCTTCATTACCTCCCGGAGGCACAGTAGCGTCTTTCAGCATAGCCTCCAGCGCCACTTTATATTTTATTCCTTGCAGTCCTTTAACAAAAGCATCTGCAATCACTACTTCTCCATTTGATCCGCCCTGGGTTCTACCATTGGAATTACCACTACGGGCATCCGGCATATAACCATCTCGCTTATAAATTTGAAGCATGGCATTTATAATATCCACCTGGCGTGATGGATTTAGTAAAGTTATTAATGGACTGGAAGAACGGTAAGTATCCCAGATGGCGTAGAAATCATCATAATAGGGACCGTTGTTTTCCCACAAAGGATTTTCTCCTGTTCTGTCAACCGGCATAAGCATGGTATGATACAATCCGGTATAAAGCATTGTTTTCAACTCAGTACTTGCATCTTCATTTACTTCTAGGCGTTTAAAAACAGCCTCCCATTTATTTTGAGTTTGACTTAGGGTTTGGTTAAAATCCCAATGGGGTATTTCATTATTGATATTAGCCCGGGCTTTCAACGGACTTAAAAATGAAATACCTATTTTCATTTGTATATCATCATTCGCCCCATCAAAAGACAAGATAGCTCCGGTTTTATCACCTGTATCAATTTGAATCTTTTGATTGCTAAATATTTTATCTTTTTTCCATGTTGAATAGGTTGAAATAGGTTGGTCAAAAACTGCAGAAAAATAAACTGTATAGGCACTACCATTATTCCAGCCACCGCGTATTCGGCTATACCCTCGAACTTCGGTATCAGATACAATTTCAATTTCTGAACCTACAAATTGTTGTGCTTCGCGGGCATCAGGATTTGGAATAGCAGCTTCACCCAGGAACTTACCCAAATCAATCTTTACAAAACGTTTTGCCCCTTGCGGATATGAAAAATGATAGAATGCAGCACGGTCTGACGTAGTGATTTGAGTTTGGATATTCCATTTATTGAGCATTACATTGTAATAAGCCAAGCGAACCTGCTCATCGCTACGCAATGATGTCTGATCTTTTGAAGGAGTATCGCTCTCCGAAGAGAAAGGCATCACGGAGATATTCCCGTATTTTGGTCCTCCTCCTGTTCCACTTACATGAACCTGACTAAAACCATAAATCTCCTTATCTGCATTGGCTGAGTACCCACTATTGGAAGCCACATCATTATCCGGCCCGGGTTTTACCATTCCATATGGAGCAGAAGGCCCAATAAAAACATTACCCAATCCTTCAGATCCAATTAAAGGATCAACATATTTATGATTTTGAGAATACAGAGATATTGGCAAGGTTAGTAAAACCGACCATAAAATACCTATATGTAAAATCCTGTTTGTCATATTGTTATTTTTTCATCCTTCTAAAACCAAATCAATTTATTCACCATAAAGACCCAAAGTCACAAAGAATCTTCAAAAAACATAAATTAAACTTTGTGTCTTTGAGCCTCTGTGGTAATTACTAGCCACCCTGCGAATCAATTATATTACACCATGCGTGAGGACACGCACGGCAGTAAAGGGGGGGGTATTGATATAATAATTAAAAAACAAACCACCTCCCCTCGCCTTTGGCGACGTACTCCTCCTTAGCAAGGAGGAGAGCTAATTTACAGCTTGCAAAGCCTGTTTAATTACAATAAAAACAATTTGTCTGAGCCTCTAAGACAAAAAGAATCACCAAGCTGCAAATCAGTTCTCCCCCTTTGGGGGAGTTAGAGGGGGCTTCTCACCCCTTTGGGTATAACCTTTTCAATATTTTGATTTGCATCAAATTTTAAACTATCGATACAAAGCTGACGCAGTACATATTCTTCTCCTTGCGGGAAAATACGATGGTATAACAAGTAATCCTGACCATTCTCATTAAACACGCTATGATGCCCCGGACCATAAGTGGTACTATCGGCAGTGGTGGTTAAAATTGGACTATTCACCCCTTCGGTAAATGGCCCCATTGGAGAATCAGCTACCGCATAACCAATTTTATAGGTATGGTCTATCGCTTTACCATCAGAGAACATCAAATAGTATTTACCAAAACGCTTAATCATATGCGGTGCTTCAAAATAATGAGGAGGTGTTACATCGATAGGTTCGCCATCGAAAGTAACCATATCCGACTTTAACTTAACAGCCATACAGATTCCATTTACCCAGTTAAAACCGGAGCCCCAATAAAGATAAGCCTGACCATCATCATCAATAAAGCAATCGGCGTCGATATTATGCACTTCCGGAAAATCTTCTTTAGCTACTAATGGAGTATTGTCATTCTTGGCATTTTTCCAAGATCCTAAAGGACTATTTGCCACTCCTGCCCAAACTTCGCTACCTACAGAAACATACATATAGTACTTTCCGTCAAGAGCTTTACGTACAGCCGGAGCCCAAACCATAGAATTATTTGATGTTTCACTGGTACAAGCCTCTTTGGTTGGCCAGTTAATATGGTGGCGGGTAAAATCAGTAAAGTCTTTGGTTGAAAAAACAGCTAATTCCTCTCCTCCCCATGGATCAATGGTGGCATAGATATAAAAAGTATCACCTTCTTTTACAATAGATGGATCGGCAAAATAACCATCCACAATTGGGTTAGTAATTAATTTTTCCTCATTGGATTTTGCTTTCTTTTGTGGTGCTCCACACGCCACAGCTATCAAAACAATCAGAGGTAAAAATTTAAATCTTCGTTTCATAAAAATTCGTTTTAAGTTAAAAGCATAAAGATAAAGACTGGTCACTATCTAGTATGTTATTTATTCTAACTTTTATCATAATTAATTATTTTTCCTTTAACCTTATTGCCTTAATTAGTCTCTGCAAGAAAACTCATGTTGCTGCTGCACGATTTCATCGTGCTGTTCTTTATTTTTTAATGAACCACGCGTGGGGACACGCGCGGTAGCGTATGAGACACTTGCGGTCAATGTCATTAAATTAAGAAATTCACTTCGTGAATTTCTTGATATTGGGACGTTGTCCCAAACCCAACTCCCTTTTTGGCATTGCCCCAAAAA